>NZ_JBFAOQ010000002.1:1112693-1340068 GCF_040675285.1 Nonomuraea sp. NPDC049625
CTGTCGGGCTTGGTCGGATGGCGATCGGGGTCGTGGTGTCGGGTTCGGTCGATTGGCGGTGCGGGTCGCGCCGTTGGGGTGGTCAGCTGGCGATGCGGGTTGTGCTTGCTCGTTCGTGGAATGTTCGGCGGTAGGTGGTGGGGGAGACCCCGACGATTCGGGCGAAGTGTGTTCGTAGGCTGGCCGGTCCGCCGAATCCGCAGCTGTCGGCGATCCATCCGATCGGCCGGTCGCTGGTCTCCAGGAACTGCTGGGCCCGGCGTACCCGCTGCTGCAGCAGCCAGCGCAGCGGCGACATCCCGAGCGCTTCGGCGAATCGGCGTTCGACGGTGCGCACGCTGACATTGGCCTGGGCGGCCAGGTCGGCGATGGAGAGCGGCAGATGCAGTTGCTCGGTGGCCCAGTCCAGCAGGGCGGCCAGCCAGTCGTCGCGGACCACCGGCGAGGCGGGACGGTGGTACTGGGCCTGCCCGCCGTCCCGGTGCGGCGGGGTGACCAGGCGGCGGGCCAGTTCGGCGGCCACCGCGGCACCATGGTCGACCCGTACGACGTGCAGGCAGGCGTCGATCCCGGCCACCGTTCCCGCGGAGGTGATCACGTTGGCGTCCTCCACGTAAAGCACGGACGGGTCGACCCGGACGGCAGGGTAGCGGCGGCTCAGCTCCTCCGCGTGCAGCCAGTGGGTGGTGGCCCGGCGACCGTCGAGCACCCCGGCGGCGGCCAGGACGAAGGCGCCGGAACAGATGGACAGGATCCGGATCCCGCGCCGGTACGCCTCCCGGACGACGTCCACCAACTCGGCCGGTGGGTCGTCGTGCACATTCGTACAGGCCGGGATGACGAGGGTGTCCGTCGAGTCCAGATCCCACCCACCGCTCACCGGGGCGAGGGTGAATCCCGGGCTCAGCTGCACCGGCGCGTCACCGACCGGGACCGCCGAGAACTGGTACCACGGATCGGCCAGGTGCGGCCGGTCGACGCCGAAGACCTGACACGGGACGGCTGCTTCGAAGATCGGCATGTCGTCGGTGACGGCCATGACGACGCGATGGGCGCGCATGTCGCGAATCTAGCGCACGTTGACGTACGCGACGGTGGCTCTCGGCGGCACCGTTCAGCAAGATCGGAGGGAGCCTGAACAGCTGAAGGAGACCTGATGACGGAGATCGACGGCCGGCCCGGTCGCGGGAGCGCGAAGCCGGTGGTGGCGGTGTTCGGCGCCTACGGGCACACCGCCCGGTTCGTGACGGCGGAGCTGCTGGAGCGCGGTTGGACGCCGGTGCTGTCCGGGCGGGACGCGGTGAAGCTGGAGGCGGCGGCCGCCGCCCACCCCGGCGTGGAGTGGCGGATCGCCTCGGTCGACGACCCGGCCTCGCTCGACCGCGCGATCGCCGGCACGGCAGCGGTGATCAACTGTGCCGGGCCGTTCGGCGACACCGCGCCGCCGCTGATCGAGGCCGCGTTGCGCGCCGGGATCCACTACCTGGACGTCACCGGCGAGACCCTGGTCGCGATGAACACTTTCGACACCTACCGGGATGACCCGCGGGTGAAGGAGGCGGGCATCGTGGTGGCGCCGGTGATGGCGTTCTACGGTGCGCTGGGCGACCTGCTCGCGACCGTCGCGATGGGTGACTGGCCGGCGGCCGATGACATCTCGATCGCGGTGGCCCTGGACAGCTGGCACCCGACCCGGGGCACCGTGCTGGCCGGGCAGCGCCGGGCCGGGCGGCGGGTGGTCTTCTCGGACCACCACCTGCGGGTCGTCGCGGGCGACGAGCCGCCGCCGAAGGGGACGTGGACGTTCGCCGAACCGTTCGGGACCCAGGACGTCGTGGGGCAGTTCTCCAACGCCGACGTGGTCACCGTCTCCCGTCACCTGGACACCCCGCGGATCGACGCCTTCCTGAACGTCGCCCCGCTGAAGGACCTCGGCGACCCGGAGACCAAGGGACCGCAGGCGGCCGACGCCGATGGGCGATCGGCTCAGGTCTTCCTGGTCGAGGTCGTCGTCCGGCGGGGGGACGAGCGGCGGCGGGTGGCGGCGCGCGGCCGTGACATCTACGCCATCACCGCGCCGATCGTGGTGGAGGCCACCGAGCGGATCCTGACCGGCCGCGGCCGGTCCACCGGGGTCGTCACCGCGGGGGAGCTCTTCGACGCCGAGGACTTCCTGCGGTCCCTCCCGCTGGACGAACTGTCACTGGATGAACTGCCGCTGGGCGATGGGTGAAAACGGCCGCGAGTAGGGGGATCCGGCTTCGGGGTCGGGCCGCTCGCGGTGATGAGCGGGGGATTCGGCTTCGGGGTCGGGCCGGTCATGGTGATGAGCGGGGGGATCCGGGGTCGTGTGTCGGCTTCGACGCCGGGCCGCTCACGGTCGTGAGCGGGAGGTCCAGGCCGGACGTCCGAGCCCGCTCATCTCCCGCCGGTTCGGCGCCGTACGGGAGGCGGGTCTCATCGCGATCCTCTGCGACGACGTGATCATTTAACACCGACGGCACACGGACCTGTCGCCCCCTGTTCAGCCCAAACGTCCAGCCATGCGGCGGCTCAGTACAGCCAGCGGTGGGAGCGGACCACGGCAGCCGCGTCGCGGTCGGCCGCCCAGGCGGCGTCGGAGACGCGTACCGCCCGGAAGGCGTCGGCCAGCTCCTCGCCCAGCGCGGAACGGATGCGCTCGTTGGTCAGCAGCGCGCCGAGCTGCTCCTCGACGGTGGTGGGCAGCCGGCGGATGCCGCGTTCGGCCCGCCGCCCGTCGGTCCAGGTGCCGGGGTCCTCCTGCACCGGGTCGGGGGGCGTGAGGCCGTCCTCGATGCCGGCGAGGCCCGCGGCGATCACGGTGGCGAGCGCGAGGTAGGGGTTGGCCGAGGCGTCCGACGGCTTGAGCTCGACGTTGGCGTGCGCGGCGCCGAGCAGGGGAGTGGCCGGTACGAGCCGCAGCGCCGCCTCCCGGTTCTCCACGCCCCAGAACGTGTACGCGCCGGACCAGTAACCGGGCCGCAGCCGTTGCAGCGAGGACAGGCTGGGCGCGGTGACGGCCACGATGGCGGGCAGGTCGCGGAGCAGGCCGGCCAGGTAGGCGCCGCCCTCGGCGGTCATGCCCGCGGGCCCGTTGCCGCCGGACAGCAGGTTCGTCCCGGCGCGGTACAGCGAGGTGTGCAGATGCCAGCCGTTGCCCACCTGCCCGAGGGTGACCAACGGGGCGAAGCTCGCCCGCAGGCCGTGCGCGCGGGCGGCCGCGTGAACGGTCTGCCGGGCCAGCAGTTGCCGGTCGGCGGCGGTGACCGGGTCGGCGGGGGCGATGTTGAACTCGAACTGCCCCGGGCCGTACTCGCCGTGGAGCTGGCCGACGGGCACGCCGTTGCGGTCGAGGTCGCGCAGCAGTTGCTCGGCGAAGGCGTCGACGGCCAGCATCTTGGCCGGCCCGTAGGAAGGCCCCTCGTAGATGGGGCGTACGTCGTCGCCGTCGCCCCCGTCCGCCTGGCTGAGGTGGAACTCCATCTCGTAGCCGGCCAGGAAGTCCAGCCCGAGAGCCGCGGCCCGGGCGACTTGGCGCTCCAGCACGCCGCGCTGGTCGTACGGCCACGCCGAACCATCCGCCGCGACCTGCCGGCCCGGCACCCACGCGAACCCGGGCTGACCGGCGAGCCGGACCAGCCGGTCGGCGACCGGCATCAGCCGGATGTCGCCCGAGGGAGTGCCCAGCGGGGGATGCCCGAAGGTGATGCCGTCGTGGGAGTCGAACACCGCGAACAGCGGCGTGACACCCACTCCCCGCTCGACCGCCGCGCCGAACTGACCGACGGGCACCGTGCGCGACCGGGGGATCCCGTTGTTGTCGGCCCAGACGATCGTGACTCCGACGACACCCGCCTCGGCCAGATCGAGGTCGTCCGCGCTCGCTCGCGACGTGCCGGCGGCTATCTGGTCGAGCATCGACATCCCCTTACGATCGGCCCATAACGTCCGCGGTCGGCCACCTTGCCATGCGACCGCCGGACGTGCCCCGATTCGGGGCATAATGCCTGGTCACAGCGCCGAACGCCGCGCCGTTCGATGCGCCGGTCACTATATAGACCGCGGGCCCGCATCCGACGGCGCCACGCCCAAGGCGAGGCCGTCGTACGCCGGCTGCGCGGCCGCTCTCTTGCGCATTCGCCTGATCGGCGGCTGCGGTGGCTGAAGGCGACGACTCGCCGAGGCGTTGACACGGGGGCCGCCTCGCGCGATGCCGCGTCGGTGGTGACGGTGAGTGTGGTGTGTGTCGGTGGTGATAATGAGCACCGATGCGGGGTCATCGGTCAAGGCCGGCCCTCACCCCAGGGTGCGGACGAGGTGCTCGGCGAGCGCGACGACCGGCAGGTTCGTGGTGGCCCGCGGGATGACCGGCATGATCGAGGCGTCGACGACCCACAGGTTGTCGCTGCCGTGCACCCGCCCGGTGCCGTCCACGACGGCGCCCTCCGCCGGATCGGCGCCGATCGCGCAGGTGCCCACCGGGTGCCAGTAATGGGCGGCGGAAGCGCGCAGTGAAGCCTCGCCGGCTCGCGGGTCCGCGCTGAACTCGTCCAGCGGCGCCCCGAGCAGGGGCGCCAGCGCCGAGGAGGCGGCCATGCTCCGGCACAGCTCGATGCCGTCGCGCAGCACCGCCAGGTCGTCGCCGTCCGCCAGGTAGGCGTGCTCGATGACGGGCCTGGCGCCGGGGTCGGGGGAGGAGAGCCGGAAGGTGCCCCGGGAGCGCGGGGTGAGGCAGGCGGCGGGGAGCACGCAGGCCCAGCCGTCGGTGGTGCGGGTGGTCCACGGGAGGAGGTGCAGGTCGTACGGGGCATGGCCGCCGGTCGAGCGGGCCTTGCCGATGACCTGCTCGTCCGGCACCGGCCGCAGCCGCTCGTACGCGGTGAGCCGGCGCGCCAGCTCGTCGCTCGCCGCGAAGCGCAGCTCCAGGGTCGGGTGGTCGTGCAGGTTGCGACCGACGCCGGGGAGATCGAGGCACGGTCGCACGCCGAGGGCGCGCAGCTCGCCGGCCGGGCCGACCCCGCTGCGCAGCAGCACCTCGGGGCTGCCGTAGGCGCCGCCGCAGAGCACGAATCTGTCGGCCTCGACGACCAGCCGCTCCCGTCCCCGCAGGACATGGGCGCGAAGGACGGCCGAGCCGCGGAACTCCAGCCGGTCGACCGGCGCCCGGTCGACGATGCGCAGGCGGCCGTCGCCCCGAACCGGGTCGAGATACGCGAAGCCGCTGTTCCAGCGCACGCCGCCGGGGTTGTTCACGGGTGAGGGCCCGCAGCCGGCACCGCCGGAGAGGTCGTCCAGATCGTCCGTACGCGGGATCCCACAGTCGACCATGGCGTCCATCGCCGCGGCCTGGAAGGGGGTGAGCTCCTCATCCGTGTAGTGCCTGACGCGCAGCTTGGCCGCGCCTTCCTTCAGCAGACCGGTGAGCGATGCGTCGGTCCAGGAGAGGCCCCACGAGCGGTAGTCGGAAGCATGGCCCACAGTCTGGGAGCAGCCGTTGTGGGAAGAACAGCCGCCGATGACCCGCGCCCGCTCGAAGGCCAGCTCCCGGGTGGAAACAGCACCGGGGCCGCGGTATCCCCAGTCGTGCGTGTCCGGCAGCGTCGAGCTGTCGAGAAGCTCGTGAGGCCACCGTCCCGAGCCAAAGGAGCCGTAGTCGGGTCCGGCCTCGACGACCACTACGGACAGGGACGTGTTCTCGAGCAGGCGCCCGGCGACGACCGCGCCGGCCGTGCCGCCGCCGAGTACCGCGACGTCCGCTCGCACCCGCGGGTCTGAGTCGTTTACCATGGACAAAGTTTAATCGATCGAACGATAAAAAAACTAGAGAGGCAGGTACGGAGCATGGCGATCTCGGCGGCGCGGTCCAGCTCTGTCACGGCGTCTCCCCTCCCGAATATGATCGAACGATCGCTCAAAAAACACGCGATGTCAAGACCCGGACCCGCGCCGGACTCAGTCGCCGGAGGGCTCCTCGCGCGGCTCGATGGCCAGCTCGACCCGCTCCAGCAGCAGGTCCGGGTCAGGCATGGCGAGGTCCTGGACCTGGAGGAGGCGCCCCTCGCGTTGCGCGCCCATCAGCGACAGCGCCATGTCGGCGAACCGCTCGCACAGCTGCGGGATACCGAGCTCGCCGTCCGGCCGGTACCAGTGCGCGATCCCGGTGGCCATCTGCAGCAGCGCCAGGCGCGCGACGCTGCCGCGGTCCTGGAAGACGCCGTCGCGCACGCCGGCCCGCAACGTGTCGGCCCACACCGCCTCGTAGGCGTCCCGCAGCCGCAGGATGTCCTCGCGGGCCTCGCCTGTCAGCGCCTGGAACTCGTGGTCGGCGACCTTGGCGGCGCGCGGGTTGCGCGCGTGGAAGGCGACGTGCACGGCCATCAGCGCCGCCAGACGCTCGGCAGGGTCGTCGATGTCGCGCAGCGTCTCCTCGCTGCCGGAGACCAGCACGTCCATGACGCGGCGGGTGACCGCCTCCAGCATCTCGTCCTTGGAGGAGGCGTAGTAGTACATCCCGGAGACCGCGACTCCCGCGGTCTCGGCGATGTCGCGGATGCCCGTGCCGTGGAACCCCCGCTCGGAGAAGAGCCAGCAGGCGGCGCGGAGCAGCTGGAACTCCGTGCGCACCGAGCGCGCGCGCCGGGAGGACTTCGCCTTCATCCGGCCACCGCTGCTCCGCTGGCCTCCGGGCTGGTTGGTGGTCGCCATGATCCTGAACTATTCCATAGCCAGGGCGGTCGCCGGGTTCGTCACCGTCAGCGCCGTGATCTCCGCCTCGGTCAGACCCATGCGGCGCATCAGCGGGATGGCGTTCTCCAGGATGTGCGTGTAGCCGGGGCCGCCGTAGCGGCGCAGGTAGACCTTCTGGCAGATGTCCTGGGCGATCAGCAGCCGGTCTCCGAAGCCCGCCTCGATCAGCATCTGGAGCCACTCGACGCGCGTGCGGTCGTTGGGCCGGCGGGCCTCGGGGTTGAAGGCGTAGTAGCTGGACTCCTGCCCGAACAGGTCCAGCTCCAGGTAGCAACCCGTACGGGCGAGCTCCAGCAGGTCCTCGGACCGCCACAGGGTGCGGTCGAGATGGGACATGATCACCCGAGCGGGGTCGCCGCCCGCGTCCAGGACCGTGCGCACGGCTTCGAGAGGCGCCTGCGGGTGGCGGCCGGGGTGGATCTGCAGGGGCGCGCCCGTGACCTGCTGTGCGCGACAGGCGGCGCGCAGCACTTTCTCCTCGACGGGATGCACGGGCCAGCTCAGACCGATCTCGCCGATGAGCCCCGCGCGCACGCCGGTGTCGCCGACGCCGTCCCGCACGTCCGCGACGATCTCCTCATGGACGGCTTCGAGTGGCGCTTCGGCGAGCCCGGCCGGATGGTAGTCGCGGCAGTAGTAGCCGCTGCCCATCACGATGTGGACCCCGCTGCCGCGCGAGACGCGGGCGAGCCCGAGCGGGTCCCGGCCCAGCCCGACCGGCGTGGAGTCCACCACGGCGCCCCCGCCGGCCGCGCGGTAGAGGGCCAACTCCTCGGTGGCGTCCTGCTCGGACAGCAGTCGCAGGTTGTCGATGTTCAGGACCGCGCGCTTGATCCAGTCGTGGTTGTCGAGGCGAACGGGCTCGGCGACGCGGGCGCGGACCGACGCGGGGAACTCCTGCCGGATGGACGACGCCGGCGACCCGTCGCCCGCCACCGGCTCCAGGCCCCAGGGCCGCACGATGGCCGACATGTCGGACAGCACGTGCTCGTGCGGCTGCGTGTGGCCGAGTTCGGACGGTTCGACGTCTCCGAGGACGGTACGCACGCGGCGACCCGGAAGTGTTGTCACGAAGTTATTCTATCGATCGTTTGGACAAAGAACGATGGCCTTTGTGAGGCGATGCGCCGAATGCCCTGACGGTGGCGGTGTGCTCTGGCAGCATGGCGGCGTGCATGTCGGCCATCCCGTGATTCGCGCGCTGCGCGCCGCGGTGTTCACGGCCGTTTGCGTGCTGGCCTCCGCCGCCCTGCACGTGCTGGTGGGCGGAGGCGGGATGCGGCCGGGCGGGCTCGCGGCGGCGATGGCGGCGATCTGGGCCGGCGCCTACCTGCTGGCCGGTCGCCGGCGGGAATGGCCGGAGCTGCTGGCCCTGTGCGCGGTGTCCCAGTACGGCCTGCACCAGCTCTTCTCCGGCTCCTCCCCGGTGAGCCCCGTCTTCTCCTCCGGCCACGAGCACGGCCCCGGTCTCGCCATGCCGATGATCCACCTGGCCGCGGCGATGTGCTCGAGCTGGTGGCTGGCTCGCGGCGAGCTGGCCCTGGTGATGCTGCTGCATCTGAACGCCGTGTGCGTGGCAGGCGTGCGTACCCTGCTCGCGGCCGTGATCACCGTCCTGGCGCCCCTCGCGATCATCGGGCGTCCCCCTTCCGCGCCGGTACGGCGGGAGCCGGCCCCTCGCGTTTCCGCCCTGCTGGCCGTCGTCGTGCCCCGTCGCGGGCCGCCTGCCTTCCCGGCGGCCCGCGGCTGACCCGCGGGTCCCCGAACGCCTGATCCGGCGCCTCCCCGACAGGCGCCATGACCTTCTCCGGCATGCCGCCGGGGCCCCATGACTTCGGAGTTCCCCATGACCTTTCTTCGGCGTGCCCTCGTTCCGGCCGTCGGCGCCGTACTCGTGCTGCTCCTGACCTCGCCCGCCGCCCTGGCCCACGACCGTCTCAAGGCCAGCAACCCGGCCGACCGCGCCAAGCTGAAGAGCCTGGAGACGATCGAGCTGGAGTTCACCTCGCACATGCAGCTGCCCACCATCGTGCTCGACGGCCCCGGCGGCAAGCCGGTCCCGCTCGACAAGCCACGCGTTCAGGGCAACAAGGTCTTCGCCCGGCCCACCGGCACGTTGCAGGAAGGTCGCTACCGGATCGCCTGGCGTGTGGTCTCCTCCGACGGCCACCCGATCCAAGGGGAACTCGCCTTCGCCATCACCGCCCCGGACCCCTCGCCCGGCCCTTCGGAGGAGACGTCCACTCCGGCGAGCTCTCCCGAGCCGCAACCCGCCTCCGCGCAGCCGCCCTCCTCGTCGCCGGTGGCAGCCACCCGGGCCGACCGCACGTCGGGGCTGCCGGGATGGTTGTGGGCGGCGCTGGCGGTGGTCCTCGCGGGTGGCGCGGCCGTCGTCCTCGCCGCGCGCCGCAAGCCCCGCCCCGGCCGCGGCTGATCGCCGGGGATCGCCGTGGATCGGTGTGCCGTCACCGTTGGCGGCACGCTGATCCGTCGGCGATGATGATCGCTGAAGGAGGTACCTTGCGCCATGACATGACCCGGGCTGGCGGGGATCTCGCCGGCGAAAGAGACTTCCGGCGCCTGTGGGCGGGCACGACCGTGAGCCAGCTGGGCTCGGGGGTGAGCATGGTCGCCCTGCCCGTGGTCGCCATCACCGTGCTGGACGCCTCGGCTTTCCAGGTCGCCTTGTTGTCGGTGATTCAGGCGGTCACAATTGTCGTCGTCGCATTTCCCGCGGGGCGGTATATCGAATTCCGGGCCAAACGCCCGGTCATGATCTGGTCAGATATCGCCAAATGTATTTTGCTGTTCAGCATTCCGATCGCGGCGTTCTCCGGGCTGCTGACATTCGCTCACCTCTGTGTCGCCGCGCTGGGCAACGCCGCCGGCCAGATCGCCTCGTCCGGGGCGGCGCAGGCGCATCTGAAGGCTCTCGTCCCCGCCGAGCGGCTCATGAGCGCCAACAGCCGCCTGGAGTCGACCCGCTGGTTGAGCGTGCTGGTCGGCCCGTCCCTGGCCGGTCCGCTCATCGGCGTCCTGTCGGCGGTCGGCGCGCTGATCGTCGACGCCGTGTCGTTCGTCGTGAGCGCCTGGTCGATCCGGTCGCTGCGCACGCCCGAGCCGCCCCCGCCCGCGCCCGAGCCGAGCCCCTCCCGGCGGGCGGAGCTGTTCGCCGGGTGGGGCTTCGTGCGCGGGCATCCGGTGCTGCGGCGGATGTTCGCGAGCTGGCTCGTCTTCGCCGGCGCGAGTGCGATGGCGACGCCGCTGAGCTCGCTGTTCTACCTGCGCGACCTGGGCTTCACCCCCTGGCAGTACGGCCTGCTCATGGGGCTCCCTTCGCTCGGCGGCTTCCTCGGCGCGCGGCTCACGCCGAGGCTGAGCAGGAGGTTCGGCATGGTCCGCGGCCTGTGGTGGGTGAGCCTCTGGCGCGGCCCCTGGTACGCGCTCATCCCGCTGGCCTCACCCGGCACCGCGGGCCTGCTCCTTTGCGGGTCCGGCTTCGCGGGCGTGCTGTTCTTCTCCGGCCTGGCGAACTCCACCATGACCACCTACCGCCAGCTTGGCACCCCGGACCACCTGCTGGCCAGGGTGTCGACGCTCTGGATCTTCGCCACGAACGTCACCCAGCCGCTCTTCATCGCCTTCGGCGGCCTGGTCGCGAGCACGCTCGGCACGCGGACGGGCCTGTTCCTGGTCGCGGCCTTCATGTGCGTGTCGGGCCTGTTCCTGCCCCGGCGCTCGGAGGATCACGTCTGAGACCCCAGCCGGGCGCGCAGCCCGAGCAGGACGTCGACCACCAGGAACGCGGCCAGCGAGATGCCCATCAGCGGCAGGAAGACCCCTACGGCCACGGCCAGCAGAGCGAGCGGCGCCAGCAGGGCCCAGGACACGTTCCGCCAGCCACCCCGGGGGTACGGCTTGCCGAAGCCGCGGGTGGGCCGGCGGCGCCACCACATGCGGTAGCCGAGCACGATCAGCGCGATCAGGCCGACGGCCAGGAGCGCCAGAAGGATCTGGTTGGCCAGGCCGAACAGCAGCCCCATGTGCCCGTCGATGCCCCACCGGGCGAGCTTGGCGGCCAGCGAGTAGTCGGCGAAGCGCAGCTCGGCGCTCACCTGGCCGGAGGTGGCGTCGACGGCGACCTGGTCCAGGCGGGTGGGCGCGGTCTTGTCGATCTCCTTCACCAGGTAGGGCGCGCCGGCCTTGGCGGGCCAGGTGATCTCCAGCGGGCCGGACAGTCCCTTGGCGGCGGCCGCCTGGGCGACGCGGTCCACACCGACGTCGGCCCCACCGGCGTGGTGTCCGGCGGTCGCGGTGTGCGCGGCGTGGTCGCCGCCCGAGCCGCCCGAGACGTCGATCGACGGGGTCGTCCAGTCGAGTGTCGCGCGCAGCTCGTCGACGTTGGCTCCGGCGTACTTGGACCAGGTCAGGCCGGTGGCGGACAGGAACAGCAGGCCGAGCACCGCCCACAGGCCGATCGAGCCGTGCCAGGACAGCGTGCGGCGGGGCCCGCTCGCGGCGCGGTCGGGGACGAGCAGGTGGCGCCGGTTGCGGCGGCGCCGGGCGACCCAGAGGACCAGGCCGCCGAGCGCGACCACCCACAGCCAGCTGGCGGCCAGCTCGCTGTAGATCCGTCCGGGTTCGCCCAGGTGGAGCTGGCGGTGGAGGGTGGAGATCCAGGCGCGTACGGGCAAAGCTCCGGAGCTGCCGTAGCTTTCCAGCGTGCCGCGCACCTGGCCCGTGGAGGGGTCGACGAAGACCGCCAGCTGGGTGCTCTCGGCCAGGCCCGGCTGGTTGATCAGCACGCGGGTGGTCTGGCCCGGCTCGGCGCCGGGCCGTACCGCGGTGACGGTGCCCTGGGGGTGGGCCGCGCGGGCCGCCGCGACCTGCGCGCTGAGGGGCAGGCTGGTCCGGCCGGCGGGCGCGGTGAGCTCGTGCTGGTAGACGACCTGCTCGATCTGGTACGAGGCGGCGTACATCAGGCCGGTGCACGCGGCGACGAGCAGGAAGGGGGTGATGAGGACGCCCGCGTAGAAGTGCAGCCGCAGCACCAGCGGGCGCAGCGCGGCCCAGGCGGTTCGCTCACGGGACGGCGGGGGGACGTGATCGACGGTATTGCCGACGTCGGCGGTCGAGGTCATCAGGCGTTCTCCACTCACAGCGCACACGGATGCGCGCGCTCTCGACAAGGATTCGAGGTCCGCCGCGCCGTTCACCGGGCGTGGCGGGACACGGGCCGGTGGCCCGGAAAGGATCAGATGAGGGAGAGGCGCGCCGGCGGGCCCCGCCGGAAGTTCGCCGCCGCGAACAGGCGCTGGAGGAAGGCGTCGTGGTCGTCCCACGCCGCGGGCCGGACACCGTACGGGCTCGGCTCGACCAGCCCGCCCGTCAGGACCGAAAGGACGCTCCACCAGCGGCCGACGGACGCGACGGCGAGATGGAGCAGCGCGGCCAGCGCGCACTCGCCCCGCGCCAGCCACCAGGCCGAGATGACCGCCGTCATGGCGTGCACCAGGAACATGCCCACGCCCGTGGCGTGCTCATGAGGCGGCGGCACGTCGGCGGCGCCCGCGCCGAACAGCAGATGCATGCCGTACTGGGCGGCGAAGCAGGCCGCGAGCAGCACCTCCATGCCGCGCTGGCGGCCGGCGAGCAGGAACGCGCCCGTCCAGGTCAGTGCGAGCGCGCCGAGCAACGTGCCCGCGCGCACCGGATCGCCGCCGGCCAGTCCGTGCAGGGCAGCCGAAACCAGCACGCAGACCGCCGCGAACACCGCGGCGCGTATTGCGCGCAAGAAGGGCCGGCCGACATGCACCCGGTCATAGTGCCATGTGATCGAGAATTCGTATATACGGAATTTGGATCTTAAAAAACATTGCCTGTCGCTTGAACCCAGCCTCAGGAACCTGCGTATCCCACCTAAAGGCGAGCCGTGAGCGCGCCTGGTGGTATTACGGGAAAGGTTCGCGCCAATGACCCTGTCCGTCGCGGTTAAGGGAATGAGCTGTGGCTGCAGTGCCTCGACGATCCGGGCACAGGTCCTGCCACTGCGGGGCGTCGAGCGGGTGGAGGTGGACGTGCTGGGGGGCCGCGTCACCGTGAGCGGAGGCCCGCTGCTCGAGGAGTCGCAGGTGCGCGCGGCGATCGTCGAGGCGGGATACAGGGTGGCCTCCTGATCGTCCGTGGCGAGAGGCGCCTGAACTGAGGACGGCGGCACCGGTGTGCGAAGATCTGTCCGCGATGGGTCCGTTGTCGGTGGTGCGGTGGGTGCGCGCGGCGAGCTTCGCCGCCACGTGCGCCGCCCTGGCCATGCTCGGGCACCTGGCGGGCGGGGGCTACTTCGACGCGGTGTCGACACTGGGCGGCTTTCTGCTCCTGCTGCCGGTCGCGCTGGCCCTGACCGGACGTGAGCGCAGCCTGGGCGCCATCCTGCCCGCGACTGCTCTGTCGCAGGTCGTCCTGCACGTCCTGCTGAGTCAGGGCGCCGCCCACCACGCGATGGCCTCCCTCGGGGCCGTCCCGGGCGAGGCGCAACTCCATCATGGAGGCTCCCCGAGCTTCGGGATGCTGGTCATGCACGCGCTGGGCGTGCTGCTGACCTCCGCCTGGTTGCGGTGGGTCGAGTCGGGCCTGTGCGCCCTGGTCCGGCAGGTGGCCGGACGGGTGCTGCGCCCGCTGCTGGTCCTGGTCTTCACGGTGGCCGGGTGCACGGCCACCGGTCCGAGGTCGATCGCGTACGCGGGTGAGGACGAAACCCCGCCTATTCGCGCCTTCCTCCGACATGCCCTCGTGGGGCGGGCACCTCCTGGAGCGCACGCAGGGACCGCCTGATCCGGCGTCGGCCGTCAGCGCCGATTCCCGGGGCCGTTTCCCCATGCCTTTTTCCCGAATAAGCCTGACACCGGGCGTGCCGTAGCGCCGCCCGGGCGCCGCGCGTTGCCGCGATGCGCCGGTCACCGTCGTGACCCGCGCCGGTCTCGCGTGCCTCCAGACTCGACCTCGAAGAGAGCAACATCGATGAATCCCTGTCATGTGCGCCGCCCGCTGGCCGCCGCGCTCTGCGCGCTGATGGCCCTGACCGGTTGCGGTGACCCCGGCGGCTCCGTGAGCGGATCCGCCGCCGTCCCCACCTCGTCCGGTTACCCCCTGGCCTTCGACAACTGCGGCATGAAAGTCACCTTCCAGCGTCCGCCGCAGCGCGTGCTGATCCTCAACGGCACCAGCGTGGCCGAGGTGGAGAGCTTCATCATGCTCGGCCTGGACAAGAGCGTCCTGGCCAACGCCCAGAGCTACGGCGTCTCCGACGACCCCGCGATGATCGGCAGGATCAAGGCGCTGCCGACCGGCGGGCTGACGATGAACAAGAACTTCGACGTCCCCGCCGAGCAGGTGCTCAAGCTCAAGCCCGACCTGGTGGTGTCCACCTGGTCCGGCGGGTTCGACGCCAAGAACGGCTTCGCCACCCGCGAGCAGCTCGCCGCCGCCGGGATCACCTCGCTGGTCAACCCGGTCAACTGCGCGATGGGCAAGCCCGCGGCCACGGAGGAGGAGAAGCGCGCCTACCGCAACCAGTCGATCAACTCCTCGCTGGAGTTCATCGCGCTGCTCGGGCGCGTCTTCGACGTCCAGGACCGCGCCGCCGACCTGATCGGCAAGCTGCGCGCCCGCGTCGAGGCCGTACGGGCGCGGGTCGCGGGCCGGCCCGCCAAGAAGGTCCTCATCGCCTATCCCGGCATGGCCATGATGAACGCCAACGGGCTGCCCGCCGTGATGACCGGCGGCATCTACGACGACGTGATCAAGGCGGCCGGCGGCGTCAACGCCTTCGCCGGGCAGAGCTCGGACACCACCCGCACCCTCAACACCGAGCAGCTCGCCACCGCCCAGGTGGACGTGCTCGTGGTCGGGCAGTTCACGCCGGACGAGCAGCCCGAGGCGGAGGCGGCCAAGCTGTTCGCCGCCTACCCGCACTGGGCCGCGTCGAAGTCCAGGACGTACGCGGTGGTCTCCGACGGGGTGTATCTCGGCCCGCTCAACGCCGTGGCCGTGGAGAAGCTCTCCAAGGTGGTCCACCCCGGTGACTGACATCCTCACACCCGCACCGGCGACCAGGGCCGCGCCGTCGCGGCGCCCGCACCTCGTCTCCGGGCCCGCCACCGGGCTGCTGCTGGCCGCGCTGGTCGTCGCGCTGGTCGCGGCCCTGGTGGCAGGGATCTCCGTCGGCTCGGTCAACCTTCCGCTCGGCCAGGTCTGGGGTGTGGTCTGGGCCCACCTGACCGGGCGCGGCGCGCAGGCGGATCCGCTGCTCAGCCAGGTCGTCTGGGATCTGCGCACCCCTCGGGCGCTGCTGGCCGCGCTCGCCGGGGCCGGCCTGTCGGTGGCCGGGGTCGCGCTGCAGTCCCTCGTACGCAACCCGCTCGCCGACCCGTACGTGCTGGGCGTGTCCTCGGCCGCCTCGCTCGGGGCCGTGCTGGTCCCCGCGCTGGGCAGCGCCGCCCTCGCCGGGACGCTGGGCGTCACCGGGGCCGCCTTCGCCGCCGCCCTGCTGTCGGCGCTGCTGGTGTACGTGCTGGCGCAGCGCGCGGGCCGGCTGCTGGACTCCTGGCTGGTGCTGACCGGCGTCGCCGTCGGCTACCTGTGCGCGGCGGCCACCACGTTCGTGCAGCTCCAGCTCAACCCGACCGAGCTGCAGGGCATGATGTTCTGGCTGATGGGCAGCGTCGCCGGCGCGTCCTGGGCCGACCTGGGCGTGCCCGCCCTGATCGTCGTCTGCTGCCTGGCCTGGCTGTCCCTGCAGGCCCGCGCGCTGAACGCGCTGCTGGCCGGGGAGGAGGCCGCCATCGCCGTCGGCGTGCCGGTGGCGGTGCTGCGGATCGGGCTGCTCGTGGCCGGATCGCTGCTGACCGCCACCGTGGTCAGCGTGGTCGGCGGCATCGGCTTCATCGGGCTGATGATCCCGCACATGGCCAGGTTCGTCGTCGGGGCCGACCACCGCCGGGTGCTGCCCGTGTCGTTGCTGGCCGGGGCGCTGTTCCTGGTGCTGGTGGACCTGGCGGCCCGGATCGCCGACCGGCCCAACGAGCTGCCGGTGGGCATCTTCACCACCGGGCTCGGCGTTCCGTTCTTCCTGTGGCTGCTGCGCCGCCGATCAAGTGGAGGCACCGATGCGGCTTGACCTGGCCGGAGTCAGCGCCCGGATCGACGCCCGCCCAATCGTCGAGGACGTGAGTCTGACCGCCGGGCCGGGGGAGCTCGTCGCGCTCATCGGACCGAACGGCAGCGGCAAGTCCACCCTGCTGCGGACCGTCTACCGGTCGCTGCGCCCGTCCGGCGGCGTGGTCCGGCTCGACGGCCAGGACCTGTGGGGGATGCGGCCCCGCCAGGCCGCCCGGCACCGCGCCGTGCTGCCCCAGCACAGCCAGGTCGCCGACGGGCTGTCCGCCGCCGACGTCGTCGCCACCGGCCGACACAGCCACCAGCGGCTGCTCGACCGGGAGAACGCCGCCGACCGCGCGGCGGTCGCCACCGCGCTGGAACGGGTCGGCATGGCCTGGGCGGCCGACCGGCTGATGCCGACGCTGTCGGGCGGGGAGCGGCAACGCGTGCTGCTCGCCCGAGCGCTGGCCCAGCAGGCGCCGCTGCTGGTGCTCGACGAACCCACCAACCATCTGGACGTCGGCTCCCAGCTCCTGCTGCTGGACCTGATCCGCTCCCTCGGCCTGACCCTGCTGGCCGCCCTGCACGACCTCGACCAGGCCGCCGCCTACGCCGACCAGGTCGTCGTCCTGCGCGACGGTCGGGTCGCCGGGCACGGCCCGCCTCTGGAGGTGCTGACGCCGGCGTTCATCGAGGAGGTCTTCGGCGTACGCGCGCACATCAGCCCGCACCCGATAACCGGCCGCCCGCACATCGCCGTGGCCTCACCCGCACCGTGAAAGTGCGCCGGCCGGTCCAGGGGCCGGCCGGCGCCCAGGTCAGTGGCCCGCGTGCTGCTGAGGCTTGGCGGCGACCCACTCCCTGGCCGCCTCGGCGCGATCGCGCAGTGCGGCGAGGAGTTCGGCCAGGTTCTCGTGGTCCATGTACGACGTCTTGCCGATGTCGTCGATGTGAGTGGTCACCTGGCCGGACAGGCCGGTCACCGCGCTGAGTGATGCGATGATTTCGCGGGTCTCCGCAGCGTTCAGATCGCACATGGCCTCACCGTACGCATCGCGTGGCCGGTCGCACATAGGCGAGCGGGCGAGGATTCCCGAGCCGGCAGGCAAGGAAGAGGCTCTTTCCCACGCGATGCTTTATCGATAAAGTAGCCGCCGCCGCTTACCGAGAAAAGGTGCTAACCATGAGTGACGCTGTCGTGTCCGCCGTGCTCAATGTCGACGTCAAGGGCCCCGTGATCAGCAGACATGTGTACGGCCACTTCGCCGAACACCTGGGCCGGTGCATCTACGGCGGTTTCTACGTGGGCGAGGACAGTGACATCCCGAACGCCGGCGGGATCCGGCTGGACGTCGTCGAAGCGCTGCGCGCCTTGAACATCCCCAACCTGCGCTGGCCCGGCGGCTGCTTCGCCGACGAGTACCACTGGATGGACGGCATCGGCCCGAAGGACCAGCGTCCGGCGATGGTGAACACCCACTGGGGCAACGTCGAGGAGAACAACCACTTCGGCACCCACGAGTTCATGGCCCTGTGCGAGTTGCTCGGCGCCGAGCCGTACATCAGCGGCAACGTCGGCTCGGGCACGGTGAAGGAGATGAGCGACTGGGTCGAGTACCTCACCCGGGACGGCGACTCCCCGATGGTCCGCCTGCGCAAGGCCAACGGGCGTGAGGAGCCGTGGCGGGTGCGCTTCTGGGGGCTGGGCAACGAGGCGTGGGGGTGCGGCGGGCACATGACCGCCGAGCAGTACGCCGCCGAGGCGCGCCGGTACGGCACCTACTGCCGCAACCACGGCGACAACCGGCTGTACCGCATCGCCGCCGGCGCCAACAGCGACGACTACGCCTGGACCGAGACGCTCATGAAGCAGCTGGGCGACCTGGGCTGTGCCTACCGGCCCCAGCCGTTCTACCAGGCGCTGTCGCTGCACTACTACACGATCCCGGGCACCTGGCAGGACAAGGGCGCCGCCACGGTGTTCGACACCGACGAGTACTACCGGACCCTGGTCAAGGCCGCCCACACCGACGAGCTCCTCACCGGCCACTCCAACGTCATGGACTGCTACGACCCGGGCCGTCAGGTGGGCCTGGTGCTGGACGAGTGGGGCACGTGGTGGAACGTCGAGCCGGGCACCAACCCCGGCTTCCTCTACCAGCAGAACACGCTGCGCGACGCGCTGGTCGCGAGCCTGCACTTCGACATCTTCCACCGCCACGCCGACCGGCTGGTGATGGCCAACATCGCCCAGACGGTGAACGTGCTCCAGGCGATGATCCTGACCGATCCCGACACCGGGGCGCTCGTGCTCACCCCGACGTACCACGTGTTCGAGATGAACAAGGGGCACCAGGACGCCACGTCACTGCGGGTCGATCTCCTCTCGGACGTGCCCACCCGCGAGGTGGGGCCGGACACGCTGGCGACCGTCTCGCTGTCGGCCAGCCGCAAGGACGACAAGGTGCTCATCTCGCTGTCCAACCTGGACACGGCCGACGCTGCCGACGTCGAGCTGGACCTGCGCGGGGGTGATGTCGGCGGGGTCGTCTCGCGGATCCTCACCGCCGGGGCGCCGCAGACCCACAACACGCCCGACGCGCCCGCCGCCGTCGCCCCGCGCTCCCACGAGCAGGTCACGGTCACCGGTACGCGCGTGCGGGTGCACCTGCCCGCCCACTCCTTCGTCACCGTGCAGGTCGACGTCGCATAACCGGCACCCTTGCGGGGCGCAGTAGGCTCGGGGCAGCGGCGGCCACAGTCGGAAGCGGCCGGATCGGATCCGGCCGAAGGGGCAGGACCTGAGGAGCGGCATGGTCACCATGGGCGACGTCGCCAAGCTGTCCGGGGTGTCGAAGATGACGGTCTCCAACGTCATCAACGACCGCGCCGGGGTCAGCAACGAGGTCCGCCGCCGCGTGCTCGAAGCGATCCGCGAGTCGGGCTACCGCGTCAACGTCTCCGCCCGGACCCTCAGGTCCGGGCGGACCGGCGTCATCGGGCTGGCCGTTCCCGAGATCGACCGGCCCTACTTCGGCCAGCTCGCCGCCCACGTGATCGACGAGGCGCGGGGACGCGGTTTCCACGTCGCGATCGAGCAGACCGGCGCGGCCGCGGCCGGGGAGATCGACGCGATCTCCCATTCGTCCACCCTGCAGTTCGACGGGTTGATCCTCAGCGCGGTCGGGATCGACCCCCAGGACTCGCGGCTGACCGGCGGCGACTATCCGATCGTGATGCTCGGCGAGCAGGACTTCGCCGCGCGGCTCGACCACGTCGCCATGCCCAACGAGGAAGGCGCCAAAGCGGCGACCACGCATCTGGTCGACCGCGGCTGCCGCCGGATCGCGATGGTCACCGGCAGGTCCCTCGAAGGCGTGAACGTGGTGACGCGCCGCTACCGGGGCTACCTCGCCGGGCTCGCCGAACGGGGGCTCGACCCCGATCCGGCGCTGCGGTTCGCCGTCAGCGGGATGACGCTGGAAGGGGGCCGCGAGGCGGCCCACCGGCTCGTCGACTCAGGTCTCGAGGTCGACGGCGTGGTCGCGGTGAGCGACACCGTCGCCCAGGGGGTCTTCCGGGGCCTCGCCGACCGCGGCGTCCGGGTGCCCGACGACATCCGCCTCGTCGGGTACGACGACATCCCGGAAGCCGCGTACATGGTGCCCTCGCTGTCCACCGTGGCCCCCGACCACCGGTGGATGGCCGCGAAGGCGGTCGAGCTGGTGACCGCCCGCATCCAGGACCCGTCACGCCCGGCCGGCGAGCACACCGCGCCCTTCGAACTGGTGGTCCGCGAGTCCACCCGCTGACGACCCCGGGCGGGGGTCAGGTCCTCGGGTCCGGGCCGGTGAGCACGTCGAAGGCGTGGAGGCGGTGGGCGGCGAAGAGCGTCAGGGCGCGCCCGGTGTCACGGGCGCGCAGGGCGGCGGCCAGCTCCCGGTGCTCCTCGGGGATGTGCGCCAGGTAGTCCGCGGAGCGGACGCCGATCCGCGTCAGCAGGAACAGGTGGACCTGCGAGCGGATGGCCTGCCACGCCTCCTCCAGGCGCCGGTGCCGGGCCGCGGCGTAGACGGCGTCGTGGAAGGCGATGTCGCAGCGCACCATCTCGTGCTCGTCCTCGACGCGCCTCATGCGCTCGGCCGCCTGCTCGACGGCCGCGAGGTCGTCGTCCGAGGCATGGGCGGCCACCTGCCGGACCGCGAGCTGTTCCAGGGCGGCGCGCAGGCTGTCGAGCTCGGTGACGTCCGCCGGGGAGAGCGTGGTGACGGTGGCGCCGCGGTGCCATGCGCTGCGGACCAGGCCCTCGCGTTCCAGCCGGAGTAATGCCTCGCGTACGGGGCCGCGGCTGACATCGAGCGCGCCGGACAGCTCCACCTCCCGCAGCTGCGCTCCGGGGGCGTAGGTCCCGGCGAAGATGGCCTCCCGGATGCGGTCCGCGACCTCGTCGGCCAGCCCCCGGCGGCGGGCCGGCGCCACCCTGCCCTGTTCACTCATGGCTCCAGCCTCTCACGGGCGCCCCTACCGCGAGCGTTTGTCGTGATGTTAACATTCGGACATTCTAGGCAGAAGGGAAGTCCCCATGACCTCGATCCCCCGGTTCCACCTGGCCATGCCCGTCGACGACCTGGCCGTCGCGCGCCGCTTCTACGGCGAGGTGCTGGGCCTCGAACAGGGCCGCAGCGCCGACACCTGGGTGGACTGGAGCCTGCACGGCCACCAGTTCGTGACGCACCTGGCGCCGGCCCGCGCGCAGCGGATCCACAATCCGGTCGACGGCCATGACGTCCCGGTGCCGCACTTCGGCCTGATCCTGACGATCCCCGAGTTCCACCGGCTCGCCGACCGGCTGCGCGCGGCGGACGTCGAGTTCGTCATCGAGCCTTATGTGCGTTTCGAGGGGCAGGCGGGGGAGCAGTGGACGATGTTCCTGCTCGACCCCGCGGGGAACGCGCTGGAGTTCAAGGCGTTCGCCGACGACTCCCAGGTCTTCGCCGTCTGATTCGGCCCGCCACCGCCGCCGCCCGCCGGTTGACCTCAATTCCGGTTGAGGTTGCACGCTATGGGGGTCATGTCGGAAAGAGGGCAGGAGTGAGCGGCGATGCGGGTGGTTCGGGTGACCGGGTTCGGCGGGCCTGAGGTGCTGGTGCCCGGGGAGGCGCCGGATCCGGTGGCCGGGCCGGGGCAGGTCGTGGTCGAGGTGGCGGTCGCGGGCGTGACGTTCGTCGAGACGCAGATCCGGCGCGGCACCGACCAGTGGCATGCCCGGCCGGAGTTGCCGTACGTGCCGGGCGGGCTGGTGGCCGGCCGGGTGAGCTCGGCCGGAGAAGGGGTGGATCCGGCGTGGGCGGGCCGGCGGGTCATCGCCGGGACGGGGGAGACCGGCGGTTTCGCCGAGCGGGCCGTGGCCGTGGCCGAGGACCTGTTCCCGGTGCCGGACGGGCTGGAGTTGCCGGAGGCCGTCGCCCTGCACAGCGACGGCAGCACCGCGCAGGGACTGATCGAGGGCGCCAAGGTCCGTCCCGGCGAGTGGGTGCTGGTCGAGGCGGCGGCCGGCGGCGTCGGCAGCCTGCTGGTGCAGCTGGCCCGTACGGCGGGCGCACGCGTCGTCGGGGCCGCCCGCGGATCGCGGAAGCTCGACCTGATCCGGGAGCTGGGCGCCGAAGCCGCGGTCGACTACTCCGAACCGGGCTGGACCGGGCGGGTGCTGGAGGCGACCGGCGGGGCCGGGCCGGATGTGGTCTTCGACGGCGTCGGCGGGGAGATCGGGCGGGCCGCGTTCGAGGTGACGGCCCGTGGCGGCCGGTTCTCGGTGCACGGCGCCTCCAGCGGCGAGGTCACCGTCGTCGATCCCGCGCGACGCGAGGACGTGGATGTGATCGGCATTGAGCAGCTCTTCGACTTCGGCCCGAACGTGGTGCGGTGGGCGGAGCAGATGATGGCGCAGGCGGCCGCGGGGCTCGTCCGGCCGGTCATCGGGCAGACCTTCCCCCTGGAGCGCGCCGCCGACGCGCACGCCGCGATCGAACACCGCACCGCGCTGGGGAAGACCCTGCTGCTGATCTGACGGCGCCGGCTACAGGCGGCCACCAGCCGTGCGGCGGCCTCAGGCGCGAGAGCCGCGGAGGTGGGCGATGCCCATGTCCAGGGCGGCCTCCAGGTGCGTGACCTCGCCGGTGGACATCTGGATCAGGACGCCGCCCTGGATGCCGGCGAGCAGGGCGGCCGCCGCGTGGTCGGGGTCCAGGCCCGGGTCGATCTCGCCGGCGTCCTGCATGTGCCGCACGCCGGTGGCGATCTCGGCCTGCCAGCGGCGCATGAGCTCGATGACCACGGCCTGGGCGGCGGGCGTGCGGTTGCCCAGCTGCGAGGTGACCGAGTTGAGCGGGCACCGGCGGCCCTGGCTGCGGTAGTGGTCGACGACCGTGTCACGCCACCGCTGCCAGGCGGTCCACGAGGTCAGCTCGCCGAGCGCCGGCTGCTGGTTCTCCAGCACGCGGCCGGCCTCGAGGCGGGCCACCGCCAGCAGCAGCTCCTCCCGCCCGCCGGGGAAGTAGTGGAAGAGCTGGCTCTTGCTCGTGGCGGTCGCGGCCAGCACGTCGTCCAGGGTCGTGGCGGCCACGCCGAACTCGCGGATGTGCGCGGCGGCGCCCTCGAGGATGCGCTGCCGCGTCGCGGCCCCCTTGCGGGTGAGCATAGGCATGGAGACCTCCCAGATTGGACTTGCTGGTCCATTTTAGCCTCGGCATCCTGGACCGCGAATCCGCACTTTCGCAAGGGAGAATCACCATGTCCGCACGTCTGCAGGGCCGCACGGCCCTGGTCACGGGCTCGACCGACGGCATCGGCACGGCCATCGCCCGCGCGCTGGCCGCCGAGGGCGCCCACGTCATCGTCAGCGGCCGGGACACGGCCAAGGGTGAGAAGGTCGTCGCGTCCATCGCCGAGGAGGGCGGGCGGGCCTCGTTCGTCCGCGCCGACCTCGCCGGAGGGCTGCCTGCCGTCCGAGAGCTCGCCGACGCCGCGCACCGGCTGGCCGGCGGCCCGCTGGACATCCTGGTCAACAACGCGGCGCTGCTGATCAACCCCGCCCCCACGGCCGAGGTGGCGGAGGAGCTCATCGACCAGGCCCTGGCCGTGAACGTCAAGGCCGCCTTCCTCCTCACCGGACTGATCGCCCCCGCCATGGCGGCCCGCGGCAGCGGTGCGATCATCAACCTCGGGTCCATCTCCGGGCTGTTCGGCACGAGCGGCTCCGCCCTCTACAGCACCACGAAGGCCGCCGTCCACTCGCTGACCAAGTCCTGGGCGGACGAGTACGGCCCCTCCGGCGTGCGGGTCAACACCGTCGCGCCGGGCCCGACGTTCACCGAGAAGATCGCCGCGCTGGCGGAGTACCTGGCGCCGATGATCGCCGCCATCCCCTCGCGCAGGCCCAGCACCCCGGAGGAGGTGGCCAAGGCGGTGGTCTTCCTGGCCGGTGACGACGCCGCCAACATCCACGGCGCCACCCTCTCGGTGGACGGCGGGCGAGCCGCGGTCTGAGGCGGCCGGTCGCGTACGGCGGTCAGCGCGGGACGTCCCCGGTGGGCGCGAAGGTCTGCCGGTAGTGTTCGGCCGCCTGGGCCATGTCGGCGCTGATGAGCTCGAAGAACCGGCTGGCGGTCGCGAGCCGGACGCCCGCCGGGGTGTCGGCGCCGAGGATGTCGACACCCTCCCGGACCGTCTCGGTCCACAACATCATCGACCGGGTGCCCATCTGCCACGCCCGGTACCAGACCTCGGCGTCGATGATGTAGCGCTCGCGCCGGTTGTCCCGCTCGCGCCTGACGAGCCCCACCTGTTCGAGCCAGCCGACGCCTTTGGAGATCGACGCGGGGCTGACCCGCAGCCGCTCGGTCAGCTCGGTGACGGTCAGGTTGCCGGTGTCGCTGGTGAACAGGCAGGCCATCACCCTGGCCGCCATCGTCGGCACACCCCCGAACGTCGTCGTGAGCCGCTCCTCGAACTCCCGCACCGCCTGGGGGTCGCGCCTGCCCGCGTCCCCCGCGGCCGTGCTCGCCGGCGCGGCCGGCCGGCGGCGGGCGCGCCATCCGGTCGCCTGCTGCGCCCGGCCCGCGTGGTAGCCGTGCGGGCCGCCGTTGCGCGCGATCTCGCGGCCGATGGTCGACCTCGGCCGCCCCAGGCGACGGGCGATCTCCGCGTAGGTGAGCCCTTCCGCCAGCCCTTCCGAGATCTTGCGGCGGTCGTCGTACGTCAGGTGGCCTCCCGGCATGCGCCCTCCCGGCACGTCATCGTCAGGCGCAAGTATCGCCCCCGGTGGACCTGATTGCGACACCGCATCGGGGATTGTTGCATTTGCCGACACTGTCGTTGCGCCAGTTAATCCGCTCTGACCTGGGATAACGGCGTTCGTAACTTGCCGAATCCGCGAACGCATTCGTAGCGTTTCTCCATGCGTGAACGATCGCCGTTCACGCGGAGGGAAACCGACATGACCCAGCCACATCCCGCGCTGCCGACCGAGCGCCCCTTGGATCCTCCTCCGGGGCTCGCGCGGCTCCGCGAGGAGGGCCCGCTGAGCTACCCGGACGGACATGTGGGATGGGTGGTGACCGGCCACGCTCTCGCCCGGCTCGTGCTCGCCGACCCCCGGTTCAGCGGGCGCATCGTCCCGCCGGAGGACCTGGCGATGCGCACCGACATGAGCGTTCACGGCGTCCACCGGCTCCCGGTCGCCTGGGACGCCTGAACGACATCACCCTCGAATCTCAAGGAGACCCCTGGCATGGTTGCCAAAGTATGCCTCGTGACCGGTGCCTCGTCCGGCATCGGCCACGCCACCGCGCTCGAGCTCCTGCACGGCGGCCACTTCGTGTACGGCGCGGCGCGGCGGGTGGGCAGGATGGCGGCGCTGCGCGACGCGGGCGGTCGCCCGCTGCCGGTGGACGTGACCAAGGAGGAAGACCTCAAGCGCGCCGTCGACACCGTTCTGGACGAACACGGACGGATCGACGTCCTGGTCAACAACGCGGGAGCCGTCGTCCACGGCGCCGTCGAGGACACGCCGCTGGCGATGGCGCGAGACCTGTTCGAGGTCAACGTGTTCGCCGCGGCCCGGCTGGCCCAGCTCGTCCTGCCGCCGATGCGGCAGCAGGGCTCGGGCACGATCGTCAACGTCTCCTCGATCGGCGGCGAGCTCGCCTTCCCGCTCGGCGCCTGGTACTACTCCTCCAAGCACGCCCTGGAAGCCTTCTCTGACTCGCTGCGCATGGAGACCGCGCAGTTCGGCGTCCACGTCGTCGTCATCCAGCCCGGCATCATCAAGACCGACTTCGAGGCCGGGACCGCCCGGCAACTGCGGGAGATCTCCGGGAACGGGCCCTACCGGCAGATGGCCGAGGCCATGGCCGGCGCCGCCGAGACGCCGGCGGGCCACCAGAGCGACCAGGCCACCGACCCCGCCGTCGTCGGGGCGACGATCCGGGAGGCCGTCGAGTCGGACCGGCCGGAGACCCGCTACGTCGTGGGCTGGCAGGCCGAAGCCCTCCTCCAGCTCAACAGGTCCCTGCCGGACCGCGAATTCGACGCGCGCATCACCGGCTCCCTCAGATAACTCCGGCTCCACGAGAACCGCAATTCGGAGAAACCCATGACCCCTGCCATCGCCGTTTCCGGGCTCGTCAAGGCTTACGGGCCCGCGCGCGCCCTCGACGGGCTCGACCTCACCGTGAACCCCGGAGAGGTGCACGGCTATCTCGGCCCGAACGGAGCCGGCAAGAGCACCACCATCCGCATCCTGCTGGGCCTGATCCGGGCCACCTCCGGCAGTGCCAGGCTGCTGGGCGGCGACCCCTGGGCCGACGCCGTCGCGCTGCACCGGCGGCTGGCGTACGTGCCGGGCGACGTCGAGCTGTGGCCCAACCTCACCGGAGGCGAGGCCATCGACGTGCTCGGCCGGCTGCGCGGCGGCCTGGACGACCGGCGCAAGAACGAGCTGATCGAGCGGTTCGAGCTCGACCCGAAGAAGAAGGCGCGGACCTACTCCAAGGGCAACCGCCAGAAGGTCGCCCTCGTCGCCGCCCTCTCCGCGGACGTGGACCTGCTGATCCTCGACGAGCCGACGAGCGGGCTGGACCCGCTGATGGAGGCGGTGTTCCAGCAGGTCGTCGCCGAGGCCAAGGCCGCCGGCCGGACCATCCTGCTGTCCAGCCACATCCTCGCCCAGGTCGAGTCCCTCGCCGACCGGGTCACCATCATCCGGGACGGAAAGGTCGTGGAGTCGGGGACGCTGGCGCAGCTGCGGCACCTGACCCGGACCACGGTCGTGGCCGAGACCGCCACCCCGGTGACCGGCCTCGACCGGCTGCCCGGCGTGCACGACGCGAAGACCGAGGGCGGGAGCGTGCGGTTCGGCGTGGACGCCGAGCACCTCGACTCCGCCATCCGGCACCTCACCACGTTCGGCATCGACGCGCTGGTCAGCCACCCGCCGACGCTCGAGGAGCTCATGCTCCGGCACTACGCGCACAAGGAGGCGGCATGACCACGACGGTCACGGGGACGCGCGGCCGTACCGGATCGAGAGTGGGGAGCAGCCACCTGACCGGCACCGGCGCGATGGTACGGCTGGCGCTGCGCCGCGACCGGATCAAGCTCACCCTCTGGCTGGTCGCGATCACGGCGCTCGTCCCGCGCTTCTACTACGCGGCCGTCAACGCGGTCGTCCCGACGCCCGAGGCCCTGGCCTCGGCCTCGCAGATGATCCGCGTCTCCTTCATGAGGGTGCTCGGCGGGCCGCTGTTCGGCGAGGTCAGCACGCAGAGCTACTTCCTGGCCGCCTACTGGGTCGAGTTCCTGCTGGCCGCCGCGATCATGAACATGATGCTCATGACCCGGCACACCCGGGCCGAGGAGCAGACGGGCCGGGCCGAGCTCATCCGGGCGGCCGTCGTGGGCCGGCACGCCCAGCTGACCGCGGCGCTGATCGTCGCCGTGATCAGCAACGCCGCGCTCGCGGCCCTCACCACCGCCGCGACGGTCAGCATCGGGTTCCCCGCCGGCAGCGCGCTGCTGTTCGGCGCCTCCCTCGCCGCGACCGGGCTGCTGTTCGCCGGGGTCACCGCGGTCACCGCCCAGGTCACCGAGCACCCCCGGGGCGCGAACGGGCTCGCGGGCCTCGTGCTCTTCACGGCGTGGCTGCTGCGCGGCGCGGGGGCGCTGCAGAGCGAGGAGGGCGGCCCGCTGTTCTGGCTGTCGCCGATCGGCTGGTCGCAGCAGAGCCGGGTGCTGGGCGACGAGCGCTGGTGGCCGCTCGGACTCTCGGTCGTTCTCGCCGGGCTGCTGGTGGCGGGCGCCTTCGCGCTGGCGAGCCGCAGGGATCTCGGCGCCTCCTTGGTGGCCCCGCGTCCCGGCCGGGCGTCGGCGCCCTCCTGGCTGCGCTCGCCGTTCACGCTCGCGCTGCGGCTCCAGCAGGCGGCCGTCCTCGCGTGGGGAGCCGCATTCCTCGCGGTCGGCCTCGTCCTGGGCGCCATGACCGGGGGCATGGCCGAAACCGACCTCCCCATCTTCTCCGGCGCGGACTTCGGGCGGGCCTGGATCAGCCTCATGGTGTTCACCGGGTCCCTCTACACCGGCGTCTTCGCGGTCCTGTCGGTCATCCGGCTGCGGGCGGAGGAGGTGCGCGGCCGGATCGCTCCCGTGCTGGCCGGGCCGACCGGCAGATCGACGTGGTACTGGTCGTCCCTGCTGGTCACCGCGCTCGCCGTGGTCGTCCTGCCGGTGGTGTACGGCGCCGCGCTCGGCGTAGGGGCCGCCCTGTCGACCGGCGAGCCCGGCCTCGTGGGAGAGGTCACCTGGGCGAGCCTGATCCGCGCCCCCGAGGTGCTGGTGCTGCTCGCCGTCCCGGCGGCGCTGCTCGGGATCGCCCCGCGGGCCGTGAACGCGGCCTGGGCGGTGCTCGTCTACAGCGGGTTCATGCAGGTACTGGGGTCCTACATGAACCTGCCGGGGTGGCTGGTGAACACGTCGGTGCTGTCCCACCTGCCCTGGCACCCGCTGGGGTCCTTCGCCCCGGTGGCCACGGTCGTGCTGACCGTGCTCGCCGCGGCGCTGGCGACCCTCGGCCTGTACGGGCTGCGCCGCCGCGACCTCGCCGCGGGCTGACGGGGGACGCGCTTGATCACGTCGAGGTCGTGCTCGATCACCACGACGGTGTTGCCGGAGTCGACGAGCCGGTGGAGCACGGCCAGCAGCTTGCGGACGTCGTCGGCGTGCAGCCCGGTGGTCGGCTCGTCGAGCACGTACAGGGTGCGGCCCCGGGAGCGGCGCTGCAGCTCGGCGGCGAGCTTGACGCGCTGGGCCGCGCCGCCGGACAGCGTGGTGGCGGGCTGCCCCAGCTTGACGTAGCCGAGCCCGACGTCGGCCAGGACCCGCAGGTGCCGCGTGATGATCGCGTGCTCGGCGAAGAAGGCCGCGGCCCCGGTGATGTCGCGGTGCCGGCCGGGCACTCTGTGCGCACGGTGCACGCGCCTGGCCAGGGCGGCGCGCTGGCGGGCGCCCTTGACGACGAGACGGTCTCTCACAGGCTCGAACCTAGTGCGCACGCCGCCGCGTCGTTATCGCATCGTTACCTGATTTCGCAGGATGATCTTTCCGACGGTACGGCGGGCGGCCAGGTCCGCCAGTGCCTGACCGGCCCGCGCGAGCTCGTACCCGCCGCCCGTCAGCGGGCGCGGGCCTTGCGGCGAAGCCCTGCCGCAGGCGCGGCCGCTGTGTAAGTCTGTAAGCATGACCGAGCCCCCCATCGTCATCGAGCACCGCGAGCACGTGTGGTACCTGCTCGTCCAGGCCTCGCAGCTCGAGCACATGATCATGTGCCAGTACCTCTTCGCCGAGTTCAGCCTCAAGACCGATGGGCTCACCGGCGAGCAGCAGGCCGCGGTCGATCGCTGGCGCCAGGAGCTCCACGGCATCGCCGTACAGGAGATGCTCCATCTCGCCCTGGTGGCCAACCTCATGTCGTCCATCGGCGCCGCGCCCACCTTCGGCAGGCCGAACTTCCCGCAGTCCTGCGGCGCGTTCCCGCCCTCGATCCAGATGCGGCTGCTGCCCTTCGGCGAGGCCGCCCTGGCCCACTTCCTCTACCTCGAACGGCCCGAGGGCATGGAGCGGCGCGACGCCGCCGAGTTCATCTCCTGCGATCCGCCGCCCGAGCCCATCGCGTCCGGCGAGATCTTCCCCCGCGCGCAGGAGTTCGCCACGGTCGGCCATCTCTACCGCGGCATCAAGGACGGCCTGACCACGCTGGTCGCCAAGTACGGCGAGGAGCAGGTGTTCTGCGGTTCGCCCCGGGCCCAGGCCACCCCGGAGCTGTTCCGCTGGCCCGAGATGGTGGCGGTGACCGACCTCGCGTCGGCGTGCGCCGCCATCGAGGAGATCATCGAGCAGGGCGAGGGAGCGCAGGGCGCCTGGCAGGACGCCCATTACGGCCGCTTCCTGAAGATCTGGGAGGAGTACCACGCGCTGCGCGCCGCCGACCCGGCCTTCGAACCCGCCCACCCCGCGCTCGGCGCCTTCACCCGCCAGCCCTTCGACGTGCGGGAGCCGCAGCCGCTCATCGGCGACCCGAGGACCCTGGCGCTGGCCGAGCTGTGCAACCTCGCCTACGAGGCGATCCTGTGGCTGCTCACCCGCTACTTCACGCACACCGACGAGAGCGAGGAAGAGCTCGAGGTCCTGATCGGCGCGGCGATCACGACGATGGCCGCCGTGCTGCGGCCGCTCGGCACCGAGCTGAGCCGGCGGCCCGCCGGCCCCGCCCATCCGGGACGCACGGCCGGGGCGGCCTTCGAGATGTACTACCTGATGGACAACGTGGTCCCCTGGCGCGAGGCCGCCTGGACGGTGCTGATCGAACGGCTGCGCCAGATCGCCGAGCGCTGCGCGTCCCACGCCGCCACGGACCCGGTGATCGCGGCGGCTTCGGAGCAGGTCACGGCGGTGGCCGACTCGCTCGACGCCGTCCGGGCCAAGGCGGCCTCCGGCATCACGACCCCCGGCGGGCCCGCGTGACCCGCAGCGCGCAGGCCGCCCCGACCACGAGGAGGGCGGCGACGGCGGCGACGACCCGCAGGAGACCTTCGGCGGAGGAGGGGGCCGCGAAGTAGACGGTGCCGAGTCCGGCGACGGCCGTCACCCCGGTCAGCGTCGGGCCGGTGGAGTTGAGCGCCGAGATCGCCGAGGAGAGCCGCGGCTCCACCAGGTACGTGATCCGCGCGATCAGCGGGCTGTAGCCGGCGGCGTGCCCGGCCCCCGCGAGCAGCAGCAGCGGTACGGTGCCGTACGGATGCCACTGGTCGCGATGGAGGAGCACCAGCAGGCCGGCCCCGGCCGCGAACGCGATCGGCCCGGCCACCGGCAGCGCGTTCCGCAGCCACCGGGGATAGCGGTTCCAGGTCAGGCTGAGCGCGCCGAAGCCGACGGCGTACGGGACGAACGCGAGCCCCGCCTGGAGCGGGGAGAAGCGCAGCGTGGACTGCAGATGCAGGGTCAGGGTCAGCAGGAAGACGGTGTAGCAGCCCATGACGATCCAGCAGGCCACCAGCCCCGGCTTCACCCCGCGCGGCCGCAGCGCCGCCAGGTCCAGCAGCGGGTGCCGCGCCCGGGTCTCGTAGCGGACGAAGGCCACCAGCAGGGCGGCTCCGCAGGCGAGCGAGACCCATGCCCAGGCGGGCCAGCCCTGGTCCCGGCCGAAGATGAGCGGCATCGTGAACGCGGCCATGGCGACGGTCAGGAGAGCGGTTCCGGCCGGGTCGAGGCGTACCCGCTCGTCCGGGCCGGAGCTCAGCAGGACGCGCGGTCCGACCGCCAGCAGCACCGCGCCGATCGGGACGTTGATCAGGTACACCGGGCGCCAGGAGAGGCCGAACAGGTCGGCGCCCGCGACCAGCCCGCCGATCACCTGCCCCAGCGCGACTCCCAGAGCGAGCACCAGGCTGTAGAGGCCGATCGCCCGGCGGCGGGCCGGCCCGTCCCAGTGCCGCTGGATGAGCGAGAAGACCTGCGGCATCAGCAGCGCCGCCCCCGCGGCCTGGGCGACGCGGGTCACCACCAGCAGGGGCGCGTTCGGGGCCAGCCCGCACAGCAGCGACGCCACCGTGAACCAGCCCAGCCCGACGAGGAACGCGCGCCGGTGCCCGACGATGTCGCCGATCCGCGCGCAGGTGACCAGGAGCACGCCGGTGGTCAGCAGGTAGCCCGACACGACCAGCTGGATCGCGGTGCTGCCGGCGTGCAGTCCGTCACGGATGGTCTGCGCCGCCACCGACACGATCGATCCGTCCATGGACGCCATGGCCTGGCCGGCGAGCAGCACGGCCAGCATCGGGCCACGGCGGGCGACGGTCACGGCGGGAGGAACGAGGGCGGTCATGCGGCCGAGTATCGGCCGCGCGCGTCCGGGCGGTCTTGAAGATATTTGCGCGCCGGACGCGGTCCGATCAGTCGCGAACCTCCGGGATCCAGACGCGCATGGCCGACGGGCCGCGGCGGGCCCACGAGCGGTAGGGGATCAGGGGCACGGTGCGGTCCTCGCCGGACCGGTGGTGCCGGGCGGTGACCACGACGGATCCGTGCTCCGCGGCGACGGTGTCCGGCAGCAGCGTCGCGTCCTCCAGCGCCCACGACGGCGGCAGGTCGATCGACTCCATGGCGAGCACCTCCGGCCCGCGCCGGACGGCCACGCAGCCGCGGATCGCGTCGACGCGGTGGTCCGGGCGGACGACCCGGGGCCGCAGGTCGAGGGTCAGCTCCAGCCGGTCGCCCGGCTGCCAGGTCCTGGTCAGCGTCATGCCGGCGGGCTCGGCGGGTGCGCCGTTGAGGCTGAGGCGGGTGTCCTGGGACCACTCCGGGTCGCGCAGGGTGATCGACGCCGGCCGGGCCGGCGCCCGCCGTACGGTGATCGTCACCACGCCGCCGTGCGGGTAGTCCGTCGTGACGTCCAGCTCGAACGGCTCGCCGGCCACGACGGCGTCGAGGGTGGACGAGGCGTACTGGTGGATCTGGATGCCGTCGGACGTGGTCGTGGCGAGATAGCCGCCCAGGCTCGCGAGGGTGCGGGCGAGGTTGGGCGGGCAGCAGGAGACCTCGTACCAGGCCTGGCGCAGGCCGGCCCCGCCGCGGATGCACACGCCGTCGTCGTTGAGCGGGACGTCGCCGCTCGGGTGGCGCTGGTGCAGGGTGTTGGCGTAGAAGAACGAGCGGCCGTCCTCGCCGAGCGAGGTCGCGACGATGTTGTAGAGGGTGCGCTCGATCAGGTCGGCGTGGCGCGGGTCGCCGGTGGCCAGCAGCAGCCGCCAGCTGAACATGATCGACGCGACGCCCGCGCAGGTCTCGCAGTACGAGCGGTCCGGCGGCAGCACGTGGTCCTCGCCGAAGGCCTCGTCCATGTGGTGCGAGCCCATCCCGCCGGTGATGTACGTCCTGCGCGCGACGGTGTTGTCCCACTGGGTCCTCAGCGCGTCCAGCAGCTCCCGGTCGCCGGTCTCCACCGCGACGTCGACCGCCCCGGCGGCCAGGTAGAGCGCGCGTACGGCGTGCCCGCGCAGCACGTCGGCCTTGCGGACGGGGAGGTCGTCCTGCGCGAAGGCCCGCCCGAACTCGATCAGCGGCAACGTGCCCGTGCCACGCCGCTCGACGAACAGCGCCGCCTGGTCGAGGTAGCGACGCTCCCCGGTGGTGCGGAACAGTTCCACGAGCGCGACCTCGATCCCGGCGTGCCCGCACACCCGGTTCAGCCCGCCCGGCCCGAACATGACGCACACGTGGTCGGCGAGCCGGACCGCCACGTCGAGCAGCGACCTGGTGCCGTACGCCCGGTGGTGCGCGACCGCCGCCTGGATCAGGTGGCCGGAGCAGTACAGCTCGTGCCCCCAGGTGAAGTCGCTGTAGCGGGGAGCCTGCCACGGGCGGCCGAAGAGCGTGTGCAGGTAGCCGTCGGGCTCCTGCGCCGCGGCGATCCGCCGGATCAGGTCGTCGGCGATCGTGTCGAGCGCGCTCGGACCCGAGTACGCGTGCTCCCAGGAGATCGCCTCGATGATCTTGTAGATCTCCGAGTCGGCGAACTCGCGGCCCCGGTGCTCGTACCGGGCGCCGCTCGCGGCCCGGTCGAAGTTGGCCACCCAGCCGAGGCGCTCCATCCACTCGACCGCGTGCGGGATGACCGCCGAGCGGCTCACGCTCTGGAGCCGTCCCCAGAATCCCTCCGCCGGCCGGGCCCGGTCGAGGGGCATTGGCTGGAGCAGGGCGTGCGAGGGCTGGACGGGTGGCGCTGACATGGCACTCCAGGCTGGTTCTTCAGAGGTGGGGGCGGGCGGAGGACTCGCGGACGACGAGCGCGGGCCTGACGACGAGATCGGGTGGCTGTGACTGCCCGTCGCGCAGGTGCAGCAGCTGCCGGAACGCCAGCCAGCCCAGGCGCTGGAAGTCCTGCTCCACCGTGGTCAGGGCGGGGGAGAGGAACCGGCTGAAGGGCTGGTCGTCGAACCCCGCCACCGACTTGCCGCCGGGGAGCGCCACGCCGGCGTCGCGGAAGGCGCGCAGCACGGCGGCGGCGACGACGTCGGTCGCGCAGAAGACGGCGGTGACGTCGTCGCGGTGCGCCAGCTCCAGCCCGAGCTCGTATCCGCTGCGCGGGTCGAAGGTGGCCGCCCAGGTCGGCGGCGGCTCGATCCCGCGGGCCTCCAGGGCCGCGCGCCAGCCCGCCGTACGGCCGGACGGCCGGCCGAACGGCGGCTCGGTGACGTGGTGCACCGTGTCATGTCCCAGGTCGAGCAGGTGCTCGGTGACCAGGCGCCCGCCGGAGTGCTCGTCCATCACCGCGTACGGCACGTGCCCCGGGCGGCCGTCGAACCCGGTGACGCCGATCATCGGCACCGAGCTCGGCATCCGGCCGATGACCCGCTCGCCCTGGGCGTCGAAGTCGATCACGATGACGCCCGCGATCTCCTGGCTGAGCGCGCGCCGGATCGACCCCTCCATGTCGCCGTCCCCAGGCCCGATCATCGGGTCGATCACGCAGACGGTGACCGCGTAGTCGTTGTCCCGCGCCGCCCGCTCGATGCCGGCCAGCACCTCCGCGTACCCGTAGCGGTTGAGGTGCGACGCCATGACGGCGATCATCGACCGCGACCCCGAGATCAGCGTCCTGGCCACGCCCTTGGGGCGGTAGTCCAGCTCCTTGACGGCCCGCATGACGCGTGCCACGGTCTCCGGCCGCACCCCGGAGGAGCCGTTGAGCACCCGCGACACGGTCGGGACGGAGACCTCCGCCAGCCGCGCGACATCCGCGATCCTCGCTCCTCGTGACATGTCGCAAATATATACATGAGTAATGAAAAAATCATCATAGAGCCGGGACAGGGCCGACCGATTGGCCCGGCACCAGCGTGCAGGGGATGAGGATGTTCGGAGGGGCGTCCGGCACCCCTTCGAGCTGGTCGATGAGCGCGTTCACGCCGAGGCGGCCCAGCTCGGTGGCCGGCGCCGTCATGACGGTCAGGGACGGCTCGATCATCTCGCCGAGCTCGGCGGTGGTGGCCGCGGAGATGATCGACAGGTCGTCCGGCACGCTGCGGCCGAGCGCCCGCGTCTCCTTGACCAGCCCCGCCGAGGCGCCCTCGTTCACCACGACGACGCCCGTCACCTCCGGGAAGTCCTCGCTGAGCCGGCGCGCCGCCTTCCGCCCTCCGGCCGACGTGCCCTCCACGGTGATGACGGTGGGCGGCTCGCCGGCGGCCGCCATCGCGTCGAGGTACGCGGACTTCACCCGCATGATCCAGCCGGGCTCGTTCCCGGTCGAAGCTCTCATCCGCAGGGTGACGAGCGCGATGCGCCGGTGGCCGAAGGAACGGAGATGCCCGACGGCCTGGTCGATCGTGGTGGTGAAGTCCATGTCGACGAACGGCAGGTCTTCGTCCTCGGTCCGGCCGATCAGCGCGAAGGGCAGCCCGGACGCGATCAGCCGGTCCACGCGGGGGTCGCGGAGCTGGACCTCCATGAGCAGCGCGCCGTCCACGAGGCCGCCGGCGAGCAGGTGGGACATCTGCTCGTCGTCGTTCACGGGCCACAGCACGAGGTCGTAGCCGCGCTCGCGGGCGCCGTGGGCGGCGCTCATGAGGAACTGGTTGGCCGTGGCGATCGGCCGCGCTTCGAGGTAGGGGTGCAGCAGCGCGAGGATGCGCGTGCGCGAGCTGGCCAGCGCGCGGGCCACGACGTTACGCCGGTAGCCGAGCTCCCGGATGGCCGCCTCGATGCGGGCCCGGGTCTCCGGAGCGACCCGCTTGGTGCCGTTGATGACGAAGGAGACCGTGGCGATGGAGACGCTGGCTCGCTCGGCGACATCGCGCATCGTGACCATGGACTGTCCCGCCTCCCACCTTGTGAGGACGCGCGAGCAACTCTATCGCGGCGTCGTCGGTAAATCGCTTAACTAGTTATTGACATCACAGTGCGATGAGCGCAACATACTTCACAAGCAAGCGCGGTTAAGCGCTTTACCGACAGATGTCCATGTTTCGGGAGCGATGCCTCACGCATCCCCGGCTCTCTCCGTGACTCCATCCGCCAGTGGCCTGCAAGAACCACCCCCCTATGCCGCCAAGGAGTAGCTCACATGAAGACAGCGCGAAAGTGCCCAGGAAAGGCGCCCAAAGTAGCTGTCGCGGCAGCGGCCCTCGTCCCTCTCTCCCTGACCGCCTGCGGCGGGTCGGCCTCCTCCGGCACCGGATCGCTGACCGTCCAGGACTACTACGAACCCTCGCACGACGCGATCTACAAAGCCTGCGCGAAGAGCGTCGGCGTCGAGATCAAGATCAACCACATCCCGGGCGCCGGGCTGATCTCCAAAGTGCTCCAGCAGAGCTCCTCGCGCACCCTTCCCGACGTGCTGATGCTCGACAATCCCGACGTGCAGCAGATCGCCGCCTCCGGCGCGCTCTCCCCGCTGACCGACTACGGGCTGAACGGCGACGGCATGGTGGACGCCGTGGTGAAGGCGGGCACGTACGAGGGCAAGCTGTACGGGCTCGCGCCGGCCGTGAACACCCTCAGCATCTTCTACAACAAGGACCTGTTCGCCGCCGCCGGCATCACGGCGCCGCCCAAGACCTGGGACGAACTGCGCGCGGCCGCGAAGAAGCTGACCCAGCAGGGCCGCTACGGCTTCGCCATGAGCAACATCAACACCTACGAGGGCTCGTGGCAGTTCCTGCCGTTCATGTGGGGCAACGGCGGCTCCGAGCAGAACATCGCCACCCCCGAGACCGCGCAGGCGCTGCAGTTCCTCCTCGACCTGCAGAACGACGGGTCGATCTCCAAGAGCTCCATCAACTGGGGCCAGGGCGACGTGGTCAACCAGTTCGTCGCCGGCAAGGCCGCGATGGTGGTCAACGGCCCGTGGGTGATCCCGCAGCTGGAGAAGGAGAAGAACCTGAAGTGGGCGGTGTTCACGATCCCCACGCGGCTCGCGTCGCAGACCACGGTCGCGCCGCTCGGCGGTGAGGCCTACGCGGTGCCGCGGACCGGTGACAAGGCCAAGATGGGCAAGGCCGGGGAGTTCGTGAAGTGCCTCATCTCGCCGGACAAGCAGCTCGAGTCGGCGAAGATCGAGCAGACCATTCCGTCGACGCTGAGCGTCGCCGCGGAGTTCGGCAAGACCAGCGAGGTGATCGCGCCGTTCGTCACGGCGGTGAAGACCGCACGCGCGCGCACCGCGATTCTCGGCCCGGACTGGCCGAAGGCGGCGACGAAGATCTACACCGCCGTGCAGGCCGCCCTGACGGGCAAGGCCGCTCCCGCGGAAGCGCTGCAGCAGGCGCAGAACCAGCAGTAGGGGTGGCTCGTGAGCTCGGCCGACCTTCGTCTCGCCGCAACCGGAGAGCCCCTCGAAAGGGATCGCCGGAGAACGGCCCGCCTGATGCGGCACGGCGCGCAGTGGCTTTTCTCGCTGCCGGCCGTCGTCTTCGTGGCGGTGTTCTTCGGGTATCCCATCGTGCAGAACATCGTCATGAGTTTCCAGGAGTACACGACCTCGACCTTCTACACGGGAGAGGCGCCATGGGTCGGCCTGGCCAACTATGCGAAGTCCCTGTCGAGCGGCCTTTTCACGACCACCCTGGTGAACACGGCCCTGTTCACGGTCGGGTCGATCTCCTTCCAATTCGCGATCGGGCTCGCCCTGGCGCTGTTCTTCAAACGCAATTTCCCGCTGAGCGGTTTCCTGCGCTCGTTGTTGCTGCTTCCGTGGCTGCTGCCGCTGATCGCCTCCAGCGCGGTCTGGAAATGGATCCTCGACCAGGAGAGCGGGGCTCTGAACCAGTTTCTCGGCCTGTTCGGCGTCGATCCGATCCCCTGGCTGGTCAGCCCGGGCCTCGCGCTCGTCGGCGTCATCGGCGTGAACATCTGGCTCGGGATCCCGTTCAACGTCGCGATCCTCTACAGCGGCCTGCAGGGAGTCCCCCGGGAGCTCTACGAGGCGGGCTCGCTGGACGGCGCAGTCGGGTGGAAGGCGTTCCGGCACATCACCTGGCCGAGCATCCGTCCGGTGGTCAGCGTCGTCCTCGTGCTCGGCGTCGTCTACACGCTCAAGGTCGTCGACATCATCCTCGGCCTGACCGGCGGCGGCCCGGCCAACTCCACCCAGACGCTGGCCACGAACGCCTACAACAAGTCCTTCGTCGAGTTCGACTTCGGACAGGGCGCCGCGCTCAGCAACATCCTCATCGTGGTGTCGCTCGTCTTCGCCATGGTCTACCTCTACCTCTCACGCCGGGAGCCCGACGAGTGAACACCTCATCGACCGCGCGCCGGCTGCCCATGACCGTGCTGGGCATCGTCTTCCTGGCAGTGATGATCTTCCCGGTCTACTGGATGGTCAACAGCAGCCTCCAGGCCAGCTCCGGGGCCGCGACCACGGACTTCTTCCCGATCCACCTGACGTTCTCCGGCTATGCGACGGCGATCTCCGAGCAGGGCCCGAACTTCGTCACGAGCCTGACCATCGCCCTCGGGGCGGTGGTGCTGACGCTGCTCGTCGCCACCCCCGCCGCCTACGGCCTGTCCCGCTTCCGGAGCCGCGGCGCCAACGCGTTCGTGCTGGTGCTGCTGGTCACGCAGATGATCCCCGCCATGGTCATCGCGAACGCGCTCTATCCCCTGTTCAACTCGCTCAACCTGCTCAACAACGTGTTCGGCCTGATCCTCGCCAACACCGCCGGCGACATCCCGTTCGCGGTGCTGCTCATCCGCGCGTTCATGGGGTCCATCCCCAGGGCGCTCGTGGAGGCGGCGCTGGTGGACGGCGCGGGCAACTTCCGGGCGTTCGTCTCGATCGTCGTGCCGATCAGCAAGAACGCGATCGTGACCGCCGCGCTCTTCACCTTCCTCAGGGCGTGGAGCGACTTCCTGTTCGCGCTCACCCTGACCAGCACCCCCGAAGTCCGGCCCATCACGCTCGGCATCTACGACTACATCAACGCCAACAGCGAGGACTGGTCGGCCGTCATGGCCACCTCGGTGCTCGCCTCCATCCCGGCGGGCCTGCTGCTGATCTTCGCCCAGCGCTACATCGCGTCCGGCGCCATCAACGGCGCGATCAAATGAGAAAGGAACCTGTGTGAAGACCCACGTCACCGTATGGGGCGAGAACCGCCACGAGCAGCGCGAACCCCGGGTCGCCGAGATCTACCCGGACGGCATGCACAACGCCATCCGCCGGGGGATCGAGGGCTGGCTGGGTGACAGCGCGACCGTCGCCACGGCCACGCTGGACGACCCCGAGCACGGCCTGACCGAGGAGGTGCTCGCGAACACCGACGTGCTCATCTGGTGGGGTCACGCCGCCCACGCGGAGGTGGCCGACGAGGTGGTGGAGCGGGTGCACCGGCACGTCCTGTCGGGCATGGGGCTGGTGGTGCTGCACTCCGGCCACTGGTCGAAGATCTTCACCAAGCTCATGGGCACCACGTGCACGCTGCGCTGGCGCAGCGAGAACGACCGCGAGCTGGTCTGGACGGTGAACCCGGCCCACCCCATCGCCCGCGGCATCCCGCACCCCATCGAGATCCCCGCCCAGGAGATGTACGGCGAGCAGTTCGACATCCCCACGCCCGACGAGCTGATCTTCATCAGCTCCTTCAGCGGCGGCGAGGTCTTCCGCAGCGGCTGCACCTTCCGGCGCGGCAACGGCAAGATCTTCTACTTCAGCCCCGGCGACCAGGACTACCCCGTCTACCACCACCCGGACGTGCTGCACGTCATCGCCAACGGCGCCGAGTGGGCGGCCGGCGACCGGTCGCGGCGCGAGCTGCCGATCCTGCTCCGCTACGAGACGGGCGACTTCTTCAACGGGCACGGCTACCGCGGCGCCCTGCACAACAAGGAGCACTCCGAGTGAACCGTTCGGGCGCGCGCCCGCTCCGTATCGTGCAGGTCGGGGCGGGCGCGATGGGCGTCGCCTGGCTGCGGATCCTGGCGGAGTCCGGCGACGTCGAGCTGGTCGGGGTGGCCGACCTCGACACGGACCGGGCGGCGCAGGCCGTACGGGCCGTCGGCGTGGACGCCGAGGTCGGCGCCTCGCTCAGCGAGCTCCTCGCGACCGGGCCGGATGCGGTCGTGAACGTCACGATCCCGGTGGCCCACACCGCGGTGAACGTCGAGGCGCTGTTCGCCGGGCTGCCGGTGCTGTGCGAGAAGCCGGCCGCGCCGACCCTCGCCGAGGCGCTCGTCCAGGCCGCCGCCGCCGAGGCGACCGGGCGGCTGCTGATGATCAGCCAGTCGCGCCGGTACTTCGCCGCCCTTGAGGCGTACCGGAGCCGGATCGCCGAGCTCGGCCCGATCGGGCTGCTCACCACCGGGTTCTTCCGCGCCCCGCGCTTCGGCGGCTTTCGCGACGAGATGGAGCAGCCGCTGCTGGTCGACATGGCCATCCACGCCTTCGACGCCGCCCGCCACCTGCTCGGCGCGGAGCCGGTCTCGGTCGGCTGCGAGAGCTGGAACCCGCCCTGGAGCTGGTACCGGGGCGACGCGGCGGCGACGGCGACCTTCCTGTTCGAGGAGGGCACCCGCTACGTGTTCACCGGCAGCTGGTGCGCGGAGGGGGCGGAGACGTCCTGGAACGGGGAGTGGCTGGCCAGCGGCGCCCAGGGCACCGCCACCTGGGACGGTGAGGACCGCGTCACGTCCAGCGCCGGCGGCGCCGTGGACGTGCCGCGGGGTGACCGGGAGCAGATCGCCGGGGCGCTCGCGGAGTTCGTGGCGGCGCTGCGCGCGGGGGTGGAGCCGCCGGGGGCGATCGCGGGCAACGTCCGCAGCCTCGCGATGGTCGAGGCGGCGGTCCGCTCCGCGGAGACGGGTGAGCGCGTCGAGATCGACGCGCTGCTGGACCGCGCCTACCACGACGCGCTCTCGCACCCCGTACGCGAGGAGATCCGTACGCGGCTCGAGTCCTGGGGAACGGCGACGGCGGCGCTGCCGAGACAGCGGGCCGTCACGAGCTGACGCCGACGAGCTCCTCCAGCGCGGCGGCAGCGGCGGCGAGGCCCGCGCGGATCGTCTCCGCGCGCGGCATCAGGTCGGGCTGCCGGCCGAGGAGCGCGACGGAGGCGCGGATCCGGCCGCCGCCGTCGCGGACGGGGGCGGCGTACTCGGTGACGCCGTGCTCGAACTCGCCGTGGGCGGCGACCATGCCGTCCGGCCGGTCGCGGTCGTTGGCCGCGACCAGCTCCTCGGCGGAGTGGGCGGCCTTCGGGCCGCCCACCCCGATCAGCCCGGGCAGGCCACTGCTCCGGCGTCGACTCCGCGTGGCGTCCTCGCGGCGTTCGAGCAGGCCCCGGTGTCACAGCTCCTGGGTGATCCGGGAGGCCTTGCTGGGGTCGATGCCGACCTCGTGGGCGAGCCGGGCGACGTTGAACCCCGCCCGGCCGCAGGTCTCCCGCTCCAGGACCGCGTTGACGATCCGCAGGGCCGTGCGCAGCGAGGAGGCCTGAGGCGGGTTCGCTGTCACATCCGCACTACAGCGAGATGATCGCGACCGGAAGCACCGCTCTCAGCCGGTCGGGCACAGGGCGAAGACGCGGGCCGGGAAGCCGGATCCGCCCTGGGGCTTGGGCCAGGTCGCCACGATCAGCGCGCCCGTCTCGGGCACCTGGTCGAGGTTGGCCATCAGCTCGATCTGCCACCGGTCCCGCGCCAGGACGTACAGCTCCAGGCTGAAGTCGCCGTTGGACGTGGCCGACCCGGGATCGGTGTCGGTCTGCTCATGGCCGATCGCGGTGACGCCGGCCTGCTCGAACAGGTAGCGCAGCACGTCGGCCGACCAGCCAGGGGTGTGGCTGACCCCCGCAGCGTCCTTGTTGGCCATCGCGTCCCGGTCCGGCCAGCGCCGGCCCCAACCGGTCCGCAGCGCCACGAACGCCCCGGCGGGGATCCGCCCGTTGCGCCGCTCCCATGCCGTGACGTCCTCCATCGTCGGGGTGGCGTCCGGATCGGCCGCCACGCGCTGGGTGATGTCGAGCACCACCAGCGGCAGGATCATCTCCTCCACCGGGATCTCGTCGACGGTCCGCGCGCCGGCCACGAAGTGCACGGGCGGGTCCACGTGCGTGCCCCACTGCCCGACGAGCGTGTACAGGTGGACGTTGAAGCCGTCCCCGCGATCCATGTCGAAGACCTTCTCGCGCCGCTCGTCCGGGAACGCGGCGAAGTGCGGCTGCCCCGGGCGGAAGGCGTGGGTGAGGTCCACGCAGGTCGTCTTAGCGGTGAGCTCGCGGTAGGCCGACCACAGAGGGGGTTCCATGAGCTTGGTTCTCCTTCGTCTGGACAAGGGCGGGACGCCTACGGCGTCCGTGGCGCAGGTGGTAATACAAGTAGCAGATCGCCACGAACGGGACGCCGAAGTACAAGGCGGCGACCTGGGCCGGGTCCAGGGCCACGCCGACCAGGGAGACCGCGCACAACCCGAACGCCAGGACCGGCACGACGGGGTAGAAGGGCGTGCGGTAGGCCAGGGTCCGCACATCTCCGCCGGCCCTGAGGAACACGCGCCGGTGGAAGAACTGCGAGGCCGCGATGGACATCCACACCCCGACCACGGCGAAGCCGGCGATCGACACCAGCGCCAGGTAGACGGTCTGGGCCGCGATCACCCTGGTGAGCAGGGAGGCGATGCCGCCCAGCATGCTGACCGCGAGCGCGACCATGGGGATCCCGCGCTTGTTCAGGCGGCTCGTGCGCCGTACGGCCCGCGCGTCGTGCAGCCCCCTCCGGCTGGACGGGGTCGTGCGGCGCGTACAGTCCTGCGGGTGGAGGTGCGGTGATGCCGGAATGGCTGGAGGCTGGGCTGTGGGGGTCGGTGGCCGGCGGGGCCCTGGTCGTGGGAGCCGCGGTCGCCTGGTCGGTGAAGGTCCCGGCGCGCTGGATCGCCATGATCATGGCCTTCGGGGCCGGTGTGCTGATCTCGGCGCTGTCGTTCGAGCTGATGGACGAGGCCGAGCGCGCCGGCGGGCTCTTACCGGCCGCCGCCGGCTTCCTCGCCGGAGCCTGCGCCTACGTGGCGGCCAACGCGCTGCTGGCCCGGTACGGCGCGCGGCACCGCAAGCGTTCGGGCGATCAGCAGCCGAGCGAGGCCGACGTCCAGGGGAGCGGCGCGGCGATCGCCATCGGCGCGCTGCTCGACGGTGTCCCCGAGTCCGTGGTGCTCGGCCTGTCCCTGGTGGGCGGGGGGAAGATCGGGCTCGCGGTGCTCGCCGCGGTGTTCATCTCGAACGTCCCAGAAGGGCTCTCCAGCGCCGCCGGGATGAAGCGCGCGGGCCGCGGCCCCGGCTACGTGTTCGGCATCTGGGGTGGGATCGCGCTGGCCAGCGGCCTGGCGGCGCTGCTCGGCAACCTGACCATGCAGTCTGCCTCGCCCGCGTTCACCGCGGTGATCATGGGGGTGGCGGCGGGCGCGATCCTCGCCATGGTGGCCGACACGATGATCCCCGAAGCCTTCGAGCGCGCGCACACCCTCACGGGGCTCATCACCACGATCGGATTCCTGGCGGCCTTCGCCATCGAGCGCCTGGCCGAGTGAGCCCTCACCGGCTGAGCCACCGCCGGGAGACGCGGATCCGCAGCCGGCCGTAGGGGAGCGTCCCGGTGACCAGGACGTGCGGAGCGCCGGGACGCGGACGGCCCGGCGCCTCGCAGGTCACGCGGCCCCAGTCGGTGCGCACCCCGTCGGTGTTCGCGGTCGCGCCGCGCGGCAGGACGATCGTGGCGGATCCGTAGTCGAGCCGGAGGCCGATCTCGATCTCGGCATGCGCGATGACGGCCCGGGACAGATCCAGCCGTACCTGGCCGTACTCGGACTCGATCCGCAACCGGCGCGGGACCTGCCAGTCGCCCGCCCGCCTGATGCGGCCGCCGGTGGAGCTCAGCTCCACCGTCTCGTCCGGGAGCTCCGGCAGGTCGGCGGTGACCGCCTCCAGGTCGCCGTGGGAGGCGGCGGTGAGCGCCCGTTCGAGCCGCTCCTCCATCTCGGCGGAGCCGAGCCGGCCGTCGGCGAAGGCCTGCTGAAGTCGTTGGACGACCATGTCGCGGTCGCCGTCGGAGACTCGCGTCCGGAGTTCCATGGTTGCCTTCCTGTTCGGTCGTGGCGGCTCGCCGGTCAGAGGTCGAGGTCCTCGACGACGGGGCGTTCGGCGATCCCGGCGATCCGGTCGTAGAACTCGGCGGGGATCCTGCCGCGCAGCTCCTCGATCGTGCCGACGACCTCCACGACGGCATCGCCTGGCACGAAGCCCCAGCTCGTCTCGCCCAGGCCGAGGTAGCCGAGCCAGTCGTCGGACTCCGAGCCGCTCACCCAGCCGGGCGAGCGATCGACGTGCAGGACGAACGTGCCCTTGCCCGAGCGGTACACCCGGAACGTCTCCACCCGCCCGCTGCGGCCGGTGCGGCCCCACTCGCCGAGCAGCACCCCGGAGAAGCGCCGCTCGTCCCCGGCGACCTGGATGACGATCTCGTCGTATCCCTGCCGGCGGCCCTCCTCCGCCTCGACGTAGCGCCGCAGCGCCTCGCTGATCGCCGCCGCCGGCGTGCCGCCCGCCAGGCCCTGCGCCCGCTCCAGCAGCGGAAGGTCCTCGTCCGGGATCTCGATCGTCGTGCCGCGCACCATGGCCGCCCTCCTCGTGTATACGTATAAGCCTACGTATAAGAGAGGGCGATGGCAACAGGGTCAGAACAGGCCCGGCTGCTCGCTCGGCCGGTGCGGCGGCCGTTTGGGCGCGAGGCCGCCGATGGCGTCGAGGTCGTACAGGGACCGCCAGCGCGTGCGGCCCCCCTCGGCCAGCAGGCGCCGCAGCAGCCGCGCCGTCACCTCGGCGTCCGGCAGGGCCCGGTGGCGACCGGCCGGGCGGGGGATGCCCAGGTGCGCGAGCAGGGTGTCCAGGCTGTGGGAGGGCAGCCGCGGATACAGGTGGCGGGCCAGCCGTACGGTGTCGAGCAGCGGGACGGCGGCCAGCCGCGGGCACCACGACCGCAGCCCGGCGATCAGGGCCGCCTCGGTCGCGGCGTGATGGGCGACGAGCCGGTACGGCGGCGCCGTCAGGCGGTCGTCGAGAGCGGCCATGACCTGCTCGGCCGGTGGGGCGGTGGCGAGCATGGCCTCGGTGATGCCGGTCTGCCGCACGTCCCACGGGGTGACGGCCACGCCCGCCGGCGGGGCCATCAGCGACTCGAACCGCCACACCTCGGCCAGGTCGCCGCCGCTCGCCTTGACGGCGCACACCCCCACCTCGACCGGCACCAGGGGACGCCCCTGCGGCGTCAGCCCTTCGAAGTCGATGACGACCAGAGTGTGGCGGGTGAAAACGGCGTCGTCGTACAAGGCGATCCGTGCTGCGGGCGCGTCCACGCGGTGACGGTACCCCGTCGCCCGTCCGCACACCCGCGATGTGGAAGGTCGACTACCGCGCCTAGGAGGTCGCGCCGGCGCGAGTGACGAGGGTGACGAAGGTGAGGCGGGCCGAGCCCACCCGGCCGGTGACCTCCCAGCAGCCTTCGACGGGGAAGTACACGCCCGTGGCCTGGAAACCCGTGGCGCCGTAGCCGTCGGGCACGTCGCTGCGCAGCGGCGCGGCCGGTCCGTCCAGCCGCCGCCCGCTGATCGCCAGCTTGCCCGCAACCCCCCGCCACCAGCCGTACTTCATGGAGATCGAGCCGTCCGGCCGGACGAAATCGGCGCCGGCCTCGATGACGCCGTCCGGCTCCAGCCCGCCCACCCACAGGCTCCCGGCGCCGTGGGAGCTCTCCCTGCCGAAGAACGGCCCGGGCGTGCCGTTCGAGGAGGTCGGGGCGGGGCTGGGCAGCGTCACCGGGCAGTCGCCGGGGCCCGCTCCGGAGGAGCAGGCCGGGCAGGACAGGACGGCGGCGAGGGTGAGGACGACCGGCAATCTCATGCCCGGCATACACCGGAAAAGGGCCGGACGGTTCCCGGGCCGCGGGCTCAGAAGGTGAGGAGGGAATGGCAGTGGTGGGCCACGAACGAGGCGAAGCCGGGCACCAGCGCCACCGCCGCCGGCCCGCTCAGCAGCAGGGCCACGCTCGCCACCCCGGCCAGGCGCTCCACGCGCCTGAGCGGGGAGGCGGGGTTGAGCATGCGGCGTACGCGCAGGAGCGCGGTGTCGCCGCCGGCGCCGAGCGCGAACGCGGGTGCCCGCCCGGTGGCCAGGCCGACGAGCGCGGCGGCGATCTGCACCCGGGGATGGCGCCGCGCCGCGACATCGTCCGCCAGCAGCTCGATCAGCCGGACGATCTCCGCCTCGGCCGCCCCGAACACGGGCACCTTCGGAAACGCCCTGGCCAGAGTGTGCGCCGCGGCGAGCGCCAGGTGATGCCTGCCGCGCAGGTGGGCGCGCTCGTGCGCCAGGACGGCGGCGACCTGCTCGGGGGTGAGGCTGCGCAGGGCCCCGGTGGTGATGACGGTCTGGGCGCGCCTGCCGGGCAGGCAGTAGGCCAGCCGCTCGTCGTGGTCGAGCACGATCGCGTCGAGGTCGCGGTCGCGCCGGCCGAGCAGGCCGAGCATGGCCGCGTGCGCACGTCGTTCCATGCTCGTCCTGACCAGGACGGCCGCGCCGCACGAGAGCAGCCGCGCCAGCACCGCGCCCGCGGCCAGGAGCGCGCCGGCGCCGGCCACGGTCAGGCCGTCGCCGTCCGACAACATCGCCGCGCAGATCTCGAACAGCCCGGCCAGCCCGTGCCCCACGACGTCGGCGGGCACGGCGAAGGCGAACGCGGCCAGGACGGCGGAGGCGACCACGGACGCGCCGGCCGCCTGCCACATCGCGATCGCCAGCCGGGGCGCCCGGTCGGCCCAGCGCGCGGTCCGCATCAGCCGCGGCAGCCAGATCGCGGCGACCACCGTGTAGAGCGCCAGGACGGCGGCTGCGATCACGCCTGCCCGCCCTTGGGCGGGAACACCTGCAGGGCCGCCTCCAGGGCGGTCGCCTCCTCGGGGGTGAGCCGTTCGAGGAAGTGCACCAGCGTGGCGGCCTGGTTGCCGCTGCCGGCCAGCGCGGCCCGCATCAGGTCGGCCGTGTAGGCCTCCTTGGAGGCGACCGGCTCGTAGATGTAGGCGCGGCGGACGGGCTCGCGCTTGAGCAGGCCCTTGGTGTGCAGCTTGTCCATCACGGTCATGACCGTCGTGTAGGCGATGGTGCGCTCCTGCCGCAGTTCTTCCAGCACGTCCCGGACGGAGGCAGGCTGCCGCCGGGCCCACATCCGCTCCATGATGGTGGATTCGAGCTCTCCTAGGCCGCGCGTCATGACGCGAATGCTATCCGCGGTCGTAGTTCCGGAACAGCGCTCATACGGAGGAGGGGTATAGTCGGCCCAGTAAGCCGTACATGAATGTACGAGTTAGAGGGGTTTTCGGATGCCATCCATACAGCTGCTGTTGTCGGTGAACGGCCGCCGGCACGAGCTGGAGCTCGACACCCGCGTCAGCCTGCTCGACTGTCTGCGCGAACACCTCGCCCTGACCGGGACGAAGAAGGGATGCGACCAGGGCGCCTGCGGCGCCTGCACGGTGCTGGTGGACGGCGAGCGGGTCAACTCCTGCCTCGTGCTCGCCGCCCAGTGCCAGGACGCGGAGATCACGACCATCGAAGGGCTCGGCGAGCCGGGACGAGCGCTGCGGGAGGCGTTCGTACGTCACGACGGCCTGCAGTGCGGCTACTGCACGCCGGGGCAGATCTGCTCGGCGGTGGCCATGCTCGCCGAGCATGACGCGGGGGTGCCGAGCGCCGTCGGGGCGGCGAGCCTGACGGACGCCGAGATCAGGGAGCGGCTGGCCGGGAACCTGTGCCGGTGCGGCGCGTACAACGGGATCCTCGCGGCCGTGAGAGAGGTCGCCCGATGAACCCGTTCTCCTACGTCACCGCCACCGACCCGGCCGCGGCCCGCGCCCTCGCCGCCGAGGGGGCGACATACCTGGCGGGCGGCACCAACCTCGTCGACCTGATGCGCGAGGGCATCGAGACGCCGGAACGGCTGGTGGACATCGGCCGGCTGCCGCTGGCCGGGATCGAGGACCTGCCCGGCGGCGGGCTGCGGATCGGCGCCCTGGCCCGCAACACGCGCGTGGCCGCCGACCACCGGGTCCGCGACCGCTACCCGCTGCTGTCCCAGGCCATCGTGAACGGCGCCTCGCCCCAGCTGCGCAACCGGGCGACGGTGGGCGGCAACCTCCTGCAGCGGACCCGCTGCGGCTACTTCTACGACCGCCACTCGGCCTGCGGCAAGCGCGAGCCGGGCGCCGGCTGCGACGCCCTCGACGGGTTCAACCGCATGCACGCCGTCCTCGGCGCGGGGGAGAGCTGCATCGCCGTGCACCCGTCGGACATGTGCGTGGCCCTGGCCGCCCTCGACGCCGTGGTCAACATCGCCGGCCGCGACCCCGTGCCGCTGGTGGACTTCCACCACCTCCCCGGGGACACCCCGCACGTGGAGACGGTGCTCCGGCCGGGCGAGCTGGTCACGTCGATCGACCTGCCACCCGTCCCTCCCGGCCACTCGGTCTACCTGAAGGTCCGCGATCGGGCCAGTTACGCCTTCGCGCTGGTGAGCGTGGCCGTGTTCACCCACCTGGAGGACGGGCGGGCGAGCCGGGTGCGCATCGCGCTGGGCGGGGTCGCGCCCAAGCCGTGGCGCGCGTACGAGGCCGAACGGCTCCTCACCGGCACCTCGCTCGACGATCACCTCATCGACCAGGCCGCCGAGCGGGCCCTGGCGGACGCGCGGCCGCGCGAGCATAACGCGTTCAAGCCCGAGCTGGCCAGGCGGCTGATCCGCCGAGCCCTGAAGGGAGCCCACTCATGACCCTCGCATCGCGCGGCTTCACCCTCGCCGGCAAGGTGATGGCCGGACTGGCCAGGCTCCTCCCGGACGGCAGGCCCGACCCCCTGGCCCACCAGCGCGCCGAACTGGGCCGCCCCGCCGACCGGCTGGACGGCCCCGCCAAGGCCGCGGGCGCCGTCCGCTACACGGCCGAGCACCGGCTCCCCGGCCTCGTCCACGCGGTGGTGGTGGGCAGCACCGTCGCCAGGGGCCGCGTCACCGCCATCCACGTGCCTCCAGCGCCCGGCGTGCTGCTCGTGATGACCCACCACAACGCGCCCGCGATGAAGCGCACCGCCGCCTACGCCACCCTCCGCGGCCCGCTGGGCGCCGCCGCGATGAGCCTGCCCGTGCTCAACACCGACGAGATCTTCTGGTACGGCCAGCCCATCGCGGTGGTCGTCGCCGAGTCTCCGGAGCAGGCCAGGTACGCGGCCTCCTTGATCCACGCCGACTACCAGCGGTGGCCCGCCGCCCTGTCGATGGCCGGGCAGCGGCCCTTCACGCCCGCGCACGCCGTACTGGAAGAGCCGGTGACCAGGATCGGCGACCCCCGCACCGCCCCGGCGGCGGTCACCGTCGAGGCCGAGTACGCCACGCCGCTCGAATACCACAACGCGATGGAGCCGCACGCCACCGTGGCCCACTGGGAGGGTGACCGGCTCACCGTCCACGACACCTCGCAATACCCCTACGGGGTCAAGGAGATGCTGGCCAGGAAGTTCTCGCTGGCCGAGGAGAACGTCCGCGTGCTCGCGCCGTTCATCGGCGGCGGCTTCGGCGGCAAGGCCGTCGCCTGGCCGCACGTCTGGCTCGCCGTGGCCGCCGCCAGGCTCTCCGGCCGGCCGGTCAAGCTCGTCCTGTCGCGCGCCGACCTGTTCGCCATGACCGGCGGCCGGGCCCCGACCCGCAGCCGCGTCTCGCTCGGCGCCGACGCCTCCGGGCGGCTCACCGCGCTGGAGCACCACGCCGTGTCGTCGTGCAGCGCCGACGAGTTCGCCGAGGCCGCGGTCATCGCCTCCCGGCATCTGTACGCCTGCCCCAACCTGCACAGCGCCCAGCAGGTGGTACGCCTGGATCGCATCCAGAACGCCTTCTTCCGCGGCCCCGGCGTCGCGCCGGGCTCCTTCGCCCTGGAGTCGGCCATGGACGAACTGGCCTGGCGGCTCGGCCTGGACCCGCTCGAACTGCGCCTGCGCAACGAGCCGGACCGCGACCCGGCCGCGGGCAACCGGTTCACCAGCCGCCACCTGCGCGAGGCGTACCTGCTCGGCGCGGACGCGTTCGGCTGGTCCCGGCGTCCGCCCGTGCCCCGTGCGACCCGCGACGGCCGCTGGCTCATCGGGTACGGCATGGCCGCCGCGATCAATCCCGACGCCGTGCTCATCGCCGGGGTCAGGCTCCGCCTGTCCGCCGACGGCACGGTCACCGTCCGCAGCAGCACCAACGAACTGGGCGCCGGCACCTCGACCGCGCAGAGCCAGGCCACCGCCGACCGGCTCGGCCTGCCCCTCGACCGGGTCCGCTTCGAACAGGGCGACTCCGACGTGGCCAGGACCCGCATCCCCGGCGCCTCGGCCGCCACCACGACGCTCGCCTCGGCCATCTGGTCGGCCCGCGACAACCTCGTCCGCGAGCTGCTGAAACTGGCGCGCGGCACCGGTTCGCCGCTGGCCGGACTGTCGCCCGGCGAGGCGGAGACCCGCGACGGCGGCCTGTTCGGTCCCCGGGGTGGAGAGACCTATGAGCGCATCCTGGCCAGGGCCGGGGTGGACGGGGTGGAGGTGGAGGGCAGGTCGGCGCTGCCGTACCAGACGATCAAGCGCGGCACCTACTCCTACGGCGCGCACTTCTGCGAGGTGCGGGTGGACGAGGACACCGGCGAGACGCGCGTCACGCGCTGGGCCGGGGCGTTCGACGGCGGCCGGATCGTCAACCCCAAGCAGGCCGCCGGCCAGATGCGCGGCGGGATCATCATGGGCATCGGCATGGCGCTGACCGAGGAGGCGCTGCTCGACGAGCGCACGGGCCTGATCGTCAACCACAGCCTGGCCGACTATCACGTGCCCACGCACGCCGACGTGCCCGACATCGACATCCGCTTCGTCGACCGGCCGGACCCGCAGACCCCGCTGGGCGCCAAGGGCATCGGCGAGCTCGGCATCGTGGGCGTGGCGGCCGCCGTCGCCAACGCCGTCCACCACGCGACCGGCAAACGCGTCCGATCCCTGCCCATCACCCCGGACAAGCTCATGTTTTGAATACGGTAGGGGGGTATGGTACGTTCGAGGAGTCGGAAGGGGGAGACATGGTCGGATACAGCGGCAGCAAGCAGGACCAGCTGCGGCGGCTGCGCCGGATCGAGGGTCAGGTGCGGGGGTTGCAGCGGATGGTCGAGGACGACAAGTACTGCATCGACGTGCTGACGCAGGTGTCGGCGGCCACCAGTGCTCTGCAGTCGGTCGCGATCTCCCTGCTGGAGGATCATCTGGCGCACTGTGTCGCCGAGGCCGCCGCCCAGGGCGGGCCGGAGGCTCAGGCGAAGGTCAAAGAGGCTTCCGACGCCATCGCGCGGCTCGTTCGTTCCTGACGGACATCACTGGAGAGGGTTGATCGATATGGCTACCGCTACCTACACCGTCACGGGCATGACCTGCGGGCACTGCGTGAGTTCGGTGAAGGAGGAGGTCGGTGAGGTGTCCGGGGTCACTTCGGTGGAGGTTGACCTGGCGAGCGGACTGCTGACCGTGGAGAGCGACAGCCCCGTGGAGGCGGCGGACATCGTGGCCGCGGTCGAGGAAGCGGGCTACGAGGTGGCGAGCCGGTCATGAACGCGGCGCCCAGGCTGGGTGCGCTCGACCCCGCCGAAGCCCCGGAGAAGTCCCGGGAGTTGCTGAACGACATCATCGGCCGCACAGGCTCGGCCGGTGAGATGATCTCCACCATGGCGCACTCGCCGGCGATGCTCCAGGGCTACCTTGACCTGTCGCGGGCCATGAAGCGCAGCAAGCTGCCCCGCGCCCTCAGCGAGAAGATCTCGCTCGCCCTGCAGGAGTGGATCGGCTGCGGGCTCTGCCTCGACGCGCACGCGGCGGGCGCCCGGGCGGCGGGGCTGAGCGAGACGGACATCGCCCTCGCCCGCCAGGGCACCTCCACCGACGCCCGGGAGGCGGCGCTCATCGCGGTGGCCACCCGCGTGCTGGCCGAGCCGTCGTCGCTGACGGACGAGGACGTGGCCGAGCTGAGGGCTCATGGCTGGAGCGAGCGGATCATCGCGGAGATCCCCGGCCTGGTCGCCCTCAACCTGCTCACCGGCTCCTTCAACCTGCTGGCCGGCCTGAAGCCGGCCGAGAAGGCTACGTGAGCGGGCAGAAGCGGGTCTCGAAGAGCGTGGCGAACGTCGTCAAGAAGTCGTTCCAGTCGCCGTTCAGGTTGGCGACCAGCGTGTGGGTGCCCTCGCGGTCGCCCATCGCGTACGTCACCGAGCCCTGGATGAAGCCGCCCCCGCCCCAGAGCGTGACCCCGCACGGGAGCTTCTGGGAGTAGACGCCGAGGCCGTACCTGGTGTTCGGGACCCAGTCCGCGCCCTCCGTCGAGACGGTGGTGAACATCTCCTTCTGCTGCGCGGGCGCGAGCAGGCGGCCGCGCAGCAGGGCCCGCAGGAACCGGTGCAGGTCGGAGGTGGTCGAGACCATCCCGCCGGCGGCCCCGGCCCAGCTCAGGTCCGCGTGGGTCACGTCGTGGACCTCCGTGGGCCGGCCGGCCTCGTCGAACTTCGAGTAGTGGCGGGCGTGCGGGTCGCGGATCGTGTTGTCGGCGCCGGGCAGGTACGTGCCCGTCAGGTGCAGCGGGCGGGCGATGCGGCGGTCGATCTCGTCGGCGATGGTCGAACCCGTCGCCCGCTCGACGATCAGCCCCGCGAGGTTGTAGTTGACCTTGGAGTAGATGAAGCGCTTGCCGGGCTCCTCGGGGCGCGGGGTCTCCTGGCCGGGGACGGCGTCGGGGAGCCCGCTGGTGTGGTTGAGCAACTGCCTGATCCTGATCTTGGTGCCGTCCCCGCCGAGGTGTTCCTCCACCACGCCGGGCAGCCATTTCGCCACTGTGTCGTCCAGGCTCAGCTTGCCGTCGGCCGCCACCTGCAGGACCACCGTGCCCACGAACGCCTTGGTGAAGCTGCCGATGCGGAAGTGCTCGCCCGGCCGGCGGTGGCGTCCGGTCTCCAGGTCGGCCACCCCCGCCGTCCCGAACCACGGTGCCGCGTCGCCGTCCCTGAGCTCGGCGACGATGCCGGGGCCGCCGCCGTCGGCCACGGCCCGGTCGAGCGCGCGCTGGAGCTTGGCGTGGCCCCGGTCGGCCGCGGCGGCGGGGATCGTCATCGTGGTGGCCGTCGCGGTCAGAGCGGCGACGAGCAGGCCGGTACGGAGCATGGACATGGAGCCTCCATGGAGGTCGGAAAGGGCGTGGTCATCCACCGGGCAGAGGCGCCGGCGGCGACAAGCAACGCTAGTTGACTAATCCGGCCTTAGTCAACATGAGTTGCTTGAAAGCCCTCTCCGATCCCCGGGCTCACGAAGGGCCGCTGACGTAGCGGAGGGTCAGCTCGTCGAGGTTGAGCCAGTTCGCGCTGCCCTTGGACGCGTTGAAGATGACGGAGACGGTGTTGGCCCCCTCCTGGAGCGCGACGTTCGGCACGGTCACCGTGTTCCACGTGCTCCACGAGCCCGTGGAGGGGAAGCGGAGGGCGTCCACGGCTCCGGCGCCGTTGACGAAGACGTGGCGGACGGCGTCGCCCGCGGCGGCCGCGTAGCGGAAGGTGAGCTCGTACGTGCCGGCCCGGCTGACGTCGGGCCGCAGGTCCACCCACTGGCCGTCGGCGTTCCAGCCGGCCACGTAACCGGTGCCGGTGAAGCCCGGGTTGGTGGACTCGGTGCCGACCCCGTGCAGGGTGCCCGACTCGGCCTGGAGCTGGGCGGAGACGTCGAGGCGGTCGAGGTTGAGGTAGTTGCCCGAACCCAGCTCGACCCGGATGGCGTTGTGACCCCGGGCCAGCGTGACGCCGTTGAGCACGGCGGTGTTCCAGGTGCCCCAGCCGCCGGTGGACGGGAACGACTGGTCGGACTGGGCGCCGTTGACGATGATCCGGCGGGAGGCGTCCCCGGCGCCGGCGGCGTACCGGAAGCGCAGCTCGTGCGCCCCGGCGGACGGCACGTTGACGTGGAAGGTCAGGGTCTGGCCGGAGGCGTTCCAGCCGGCGAGGTAGCCCCGGCCGCTGAAGCCGGGCTGGGTGCTCTCCGCGCCGATGCCCGACGACAGCGCGTTCTCGGCCTCGTACCGGCCGTTCTCCGGCTGGAGCCCGGTGTTGCCGTCGTGCTGGACGAGCTGCAGCGCGCTGACGGCGGCGGCCGCGGTGAGGCTCTGGAGGTACGTGGCGGGGGCGGGCGCGGACCAGTCGGGGCCGGCGAGGCCGTCGCCGGTGCGGCGGTGGCGCCAGGCCTGGGTGGCGTTGCGCTGGAGGAAGGGCAGGTACTGGGTCTGGCCGTGCTCGGTGACGAGGGTGTTGAGCGAGCGGAACAGCAGCGATTTGAAGCCCCCGGCGTCGTCGGAGCCCTCGTGCATCATGGTGCCGCCGTTGGTGAGGTAGGTCGTGGCCCAGTCCGCCGCCGCGCGGGCGTCGGTCAGGTAGGAGGCGGTGCCGGTCGCGGCGTGGAGCGCGGCGGCGGCACTGATGTAGGTGCCGAAGTTGTAGCTGAAGTCCCATTTCACGAGGGTGCCCGAGCCCTCGATGTGGTCGTAGACGTGCCCGGACTGCTGAAGATCGGCCTTGATCCAGGCGAACAGGCTCTGCGCCCGCGTCAGGTAGGCGGCGTCGCCGGTCGCGGCGTACAGCTTGGCGGCGGTGATCACGGCCGGGGCGTTGGTGGCCACGTTCTTCTGGGTGTGCACGCTCCTGCGCCACCAGATGCCGCCGCCGAACGTGGTGTCCTGCTCGGCCCAGATCTGGTCGAACAGGGCACGCGACCGGTTCAGGTACGTCGCGTCACGCGTGATCTCGTACGCCCGCGCGCACGCCAGGGCCCACCAGCCCAGGTCGTCGTTGAAGTCGTTGGCGAAAGTGGGGTAGTAGGCGACGAAACCGGCGTACACGTCGTCGATCAGCTGCCGGTAGGCGGCGCCGCCGGTGCGCTGGTAGGCGTCCATCACCAGCTCCCACAGCTGGGCCTCCCACCAGAAGTCGGTGTACAGGCCGCCTTCCGGGCCGTGGGCGTGCTCGGCATGGATCTGGTGGTCGCTGTTGGTGTAGAAGTACTTCTTCGCCGGATCCCAGAAGGCGGAGACGAAGGCCGACATCGCCGCGTCGGCGTCGGCGGGCACGGTGGCGTGCGCGGGAGCGGGGGCGAGGGTGAGGGCCGCTGTCAGCACGAGGCCGGCGGCCGCCGCGCGCGCTCTCATTGGTTGTTCTCCGTCAGCACCCGGTCACCCTGCTCCTGGGCCTTGGCCAGGGCCTGCTGGGCGGTGGTCTTGCCCTCCATGAGGAGCTGGAGGTTGGGGATGAGGGACTCCTCCTCCATCGGCGCGTAGCCCGCGCAGGCGGGGCGGATCTTGGCGTACTGCAGCGTGTCCAGGATCGGCTTCCAGAACGGGTCGCCGGAGAAGAAGGGATCCTGCGCCGCCTGCACGTTGCCGGGGATGTTCAGGCTCGTCCTGGCCCACAGCAGCGCGTTGTCCTTCTCGGCCGTCCACCACTTGACGAACTCCCAGGCCGCGTCCTTGTGCTTGGCCGCCTGCGGGATCACCAGGCCGAAGCCGCCCATGAGGCTGGCGCTGCCGCCCTGCGGCCCGGCCGGCGGCGGCACGATGCCGAAGTCGAGGTCCTTGCCGTACTTCTGGTACGTGGTGATGTTCCAGGGACCCGTCAGGATCATGGAGACCTTGCCGGTCGCGAACGCGTCGGTGCCCTCGCCGAGCCCCTTCTCGAAGCCGCTCTGGTAGACGCCCGCCTTGATCAGGCGGCTCCACAGGTCGAGGACCTGCAGGCCCTGCGGGCCGTTGAAGGTCGTGCGCGAGCAGTCGTCGCTGACCATCTGGCCGCCGGCCTGGCGCAGGTACATGCTGAACAGGCCGGTGTCGTCCATCGACAGGCCGGCGCGCACGAGCTTGCCGCCCTCGCGCCTGGTCAGCTTGACCGCCGCCTGCTCCAGCTCGGCCCAGGTGCGCGGCGGCTCGACCCCGGCCTCCTTCAGGTGGGCCTTGTTGTAGAACAGGGCCCGCGCGTCGACCGTGAGCGGCAGCCCGTACAGCTTGCCGCCGTGGGTGAGCTCGCGCAGCGCCTCGCCGTAGAAACGCTCCCGCTCGATGCCGTCCTTCTTCAGCAGGTCGTCGATCGGGGTGAGGACGCCCTTCGGCGCGTAGCTCGCCGTCCGCCAGCGGTCCCAGAACATGACGTCGGGGGCCTGGCCGGAGGTCGAGGCGGTGAGGAACTTGGTGAGCATGTCCTCCTGGACGACGTACTCGACCTGGATCTTGGGGTGCGTCTTGTTGAAGGCGGCGGTCATGGTCTTGAACTGCTGTTCGCCCTCGCCCGACCAGTCGCCCCAGAACTTCAGCCGCACCACCCCTCCCGCGGAGGAGGAGGGGGCGTCGGACGAGGCGCAGCCGGTCGTGATCGTCAAGAGTACGGCGAGGGCGGTGGCGGCCAGCCGCTTGACCAGGGTCGAGTGCATCGGCGGCGCGCTCCTTTCTGGGAGGGGGTGTCACTGGAGGCCGGAGCCGGTGAAGGCCAGGCCGCGAGTCAGGTAGCGCTGCCCGAAGGCGAACAGCAGCAGAGTGGGCAGCATGGCGACGATCGATCCGGCCATGAGCGGCCCGTAGTCGGTCTGCCGGTTGAAGGAGAAGGCGGCCAGGCTCATCTGGATCGTGCTCATGTCCGGGTCGTTGAGCACGATCAGCGGCCACAGGAAGCCGTTCCACCCCGCCACGAAGGTGAAGACCGCCAGGGTGGCCAGGGCGGGACGGCACAGCGGCAGATAGATCCGCCAGAAGATGCGGAACTCGGGGCAGCCGTCGACGCGGGCGGCCTCGCCCAGCTCCCTGGGCAGCGCGAGGAAGAACTGCCGCATCATGAACACCGCGAAGGCCCCGACGGCCCCCGGCAGGATGACCGCCCAGTACGTGTTGAGCAGGCCGAAGCCGCCCTGGCCGGCGAGATCGTTGCCCCCGGCCAGCGGGAAGTTCTTGACGATGAGGAACGACGGCACCAGGGTCACCACGGACGGCACCATCATCGACGCGAGCAGCAGCCGGAACAGCACCCGGCTGCCGCGGAACGGCAGCCGCGCGAACGCGTAGCCGGCCAGCGACCCGAGCAGCAGGTTGGTGGCGACGCCGGCCACGGCGAGCAGCAGCGAGTTGGCGAAGTGCCGGGCGAAGGGGACGGTGGTGAACGCCGCCCCGTAGTGCTCGAAGGTGATCGTGCCGGGCAGCCACGTGATGGGCAGGGAGATGATCTCGTCGTCCGGCTTGAGCGACGTGCTCAGCGACCACAGGAACGGCAGCAGCATGAACAGCCCGACGACGGTGAGCACGGCGTAGAACAGGGTGATTCTGATCGTCCGGATCATGTCTCGTCGCTCCGGTTGAGCCGCATGTTGAGCACGGTGACCGCCACGATGACGAGGAAGAGCGTGAACGCCTGAGCCGAGGCGTAGCCCATGTGCAGCCGGTTGAAGCCGGTCTCGTAGATCTGGTAGACGGGCGTCAGGGTCGAGTTGCCCGGACCGCCCTTGGTCATCACGTACGCCTGGTCGAAGAGCTGGAACGCGCCGATCAGCGACAGCGTCGTGACGAACATCGTCGTGGTGCGCAGCTGCGGCCACGTGATGTGGGCGAACGCCGCCCAGCGGCCCGCCCCGTCCAGGGCGGCGGCCTCGTACAGGTGGCCGGGGATGTTCTGCAGCCCGGCGAGGTAGATCAGCATGTTGGAGCCGACCCCCTGCCACAGGGTGACCAGCACGATGGAGAGCATGGCGGTGCTGCTGTCGCCCACCCACGCCGGGCCGGGGATGCCCAGGAAGCCGAGGATCTCGTTGACCGGCCCGTAGTGGCTGTTGAGCATCCAGGTCCACACGGTCGCGGCGGCCACGGGGGAGGTGACCACGGGGATGTAGAAGACGGTGCGGAAGACGCCCATCGCCGGGAGCCTGCTGTTGAGCGCCACCGCGAGCAGCAGCGAGACGGCGATCATCGCGGGCACGAACATCGCGCAGTACAGCAGGATGTTCTTCAGCGTGAGGGCGAAGGTGGCGTCCTTCAGCAGCCTGGCGTAGTTCGCGAGGCCGGCCCACGTCGGCGGGGTCAGCACGTCGTACGAGGTGAAGCTGAGGCCGAGGGTGCCGATGACGGGCAGCACGGTGAAGACGAGGAACAGCACCATCGGCGGCGCGGCGAACAGCGCCCCGGCCCGCGCCTGGTGCCGGCTCAGCAGGGAGTCCCCGGGCCGGGCGCGGCCCGGGGATGCGCGGCCGGCCGCGGACCGGCCGGCGAGCGTCTGGGTCATGTCTGTGCCACCTCCATGGCGAACTGCGCGAACAGGCTGTTGGCCCAGCCGAACCAGGGGCGGGTGAAGACGCCGGGGTCGTCGGGGTCGAAGCTCTCGTGGACGTATCCGGTGCCGGCCGTCGTGGCCGCGAGCACGGCCAGCAGCTCGTCCCGTTCCGACGCGTCGGTGGACGTCAGGCCCTGCATGATCAGCGATAACGGCCAGACATGTCCGGACTTGGTATGCGGGCTGCCCACGCCCCGCGCGTACCTGCCCTCGGCGTAGTGCGGGTTGCCGGGGCCGAGCACGAAGGCGCGCGTGTTGCGGTACGTCGGGTCGGACGCCGGCCGGTATCCCAGGTAGGGGATGGAGAGCAGGCTGGGGATGTTGGCGTCGTCCATCAGCAGGTGGTTGCCGAGGCCGTCGCTCTCGTAGGCGTAGATCTCGCCGTGGACGGGGTGGCGGACGACGGCGTGCCGCCGGATGCCTTCGTCGATCTCCCCACGCAGCCGTACGGCGTCGTCGGCCAGGCCGGCGTCCGCGTAGATCTCCCGCGCGAACTTCGCCAGCTGGCCCAGCACGACGACGGCGAACATGTTGGCCGGGACGAGGAAGCCGTACGTGCACGCGTCGTCGCTTGGCCGGAATGCGGAGCGGACCATGCCCGTGTATCCGCAGGCCGGGCCGCTCCCCTCGTTGACCAGCGTGTCGGTGGGCAGCCCCGGATCCGGCCGGACGAAGCGGTACGGCGAGCGCTCTGGCCGCTGCTCGGCGCGCATCGTGCCGACGACGGTGACCAGCATGCGGTACACGGACTCGTCGAACACCGAGACGTCGCCGGTCGCCTCCCAGTAGAGGTGCAGCAGCCGGATCGGATGGCACAGGGAGTCCAGCTCCCACTTGCGCTCCCAGACCCACGGCCCCGCGCGCGGCACGTCGTCGTGGTGGCCCTGGCCGTCGGGGCTCTCGTTGAACGCGTTGGCGTACGGGTCGATCGCGACGTACCTGGCCTGCCGGTGGATCACCCCGCGCACCATGCGGCGGACCTCGTCGTCGGAGGCCGCGTGCCGCACGTACGGCTCGACCTGGGCCGCGGAGTCGCGCAGCCACATCGCCGGGATGTCGCCGGTGAGCACGAACGTCGTCCCGTCCGGCAGCGGCTTGACCGTGCTCTCCAGCGTGTTGAGCAGGCACTGCCGGAACATCGCGGCGGCCTCGGGGTGACGCCGGGCGAGCCTGGGCTCGACCTTGTCGGCGAGATCATGTACGGCTTTCACACGGTTCCCTTCGACATCGCTTGAGGGAAACGTAAGAATCAAGTTGTCATAAGTCAATATGTCTGAAACATCGAGATATAAGATGATATATATCTGGATGGGTTGACATACCAACTGAATGGCGAGGGGAAGAGTGGCTGAGAGAGGCCCGCTGCTGTACGAGCGGATCGTCGACTACCTGCTGGACGAGGTCAGGCGAGGCGCCCTGGCCCCGGGCGACCGCGTGCCCTCGGAGATGGAGCTCGCCGAGCGGTTCAAGGTCAGCCGCATCACCTCCAAGAAGGCGCTCGAACTCCTCCGGGAGGCCGGCGTCGTCCATCGGATCCGCGGCAAGGGCTCGTTCGTGGCCACGGACCTTCCCGACCTCGACCGGCTGACCCCCGCCGCGCGCCCCGCCGAGGGGGAGCGCGTCCCCGGGGCCATCGTGATGATCTATCCGGACGCGTCGGAGGCGTACGGGCTGGAACTGCTGTGCGCGGTGGAGGAGCGCTGCGCCGAGCGGGGCATCCCCCTGGTGATCAAGCGCACCCGCGGCAGCCAGGAAGAGGAGGAGAAGGCGATCGAGTCGATGGTGGACTCGGGGCTGGCCGACGGCCTGATCGTGTTCCCCGTCCACGGCGAGTACTACAACGCCGGCCTGCTGCGGACCATCCTCGACGGCCACCCGCTGGTCCTCGTCGACCGCTACCTGGCCGGGATCCAGGTGTGCGCCGTGCACACGGACAACGCGGCCGCCGCCCGCGCGCTGACCGAGCGCCTGCTCGACCAGGGGCACCGGCACGTCGCCTTCGCCTCGCCCCCGCCGGAGAACACCTCCAGCATCGAGGAGCGGCTGGAGGGCTTCCGCGCCGCCTGCGCCGCCCGCGGCGTGCCGCTCGACCATCAGCATCATCTGACCGAGCTGTCCAGCACCCTGCCCGGCGCCTTCACCCCGGAGAACGTGCGGGCCGACATCGACCGGATCCGCGCCTTCCAGGCCCGCGAACCCCAGGTCACCGCGTTCGTGGTCTGCGAGTACAACCTGGCGCGGGTGCTGGACCGGGCGATCGACGGCCCGGTCATCGCGTGCTTCGACTCGCCGCTCGACCCCGTCGCGGGCCCTGCCTTCCTCCACGTACGGCAGGACCAGCGCGAGATGGGCAGGCGCGCGGTGGACCTGCTGCTCGCCCAGACGCGCGGCGAGCCCGTCCCCGCCCGATCCATCGTGCCCTTCACCATCGTCGAGCCCGTTTGATGAACGGAGAATCCTTGACCGACGTGTGGAACCACCGCGCCGACCTGGCCCAGCGCAGCATCGACCACTATTTCGCCGCCCCCGGGGAGCAGCTTTTCAACAACTGGCATCCGCTGGAGCCCGGTGACAACGACGTCTTCAACTACTGGTGGCTCGCCCACGCCATCGACGTCCGGATCGACGCGTACCTGCGGACCTCGGACCCGGCACGTCTGGAGCAGGCCAGGCACATCCACGACGGGATCCTGCGGCGCAACGGGGGAGAGCTGTTCAACGACTACTTCGACGACATGCTCTGGCTCGCCCTGGCGACCCTGCGCCTGGCCGAGGCGACCGGGGAGAGCGAGCTGTACGGCGAGGCCGTCGAGCTCTGGCAGCATGTCCTCGACCAGGGCTGGAACGACCACGAGGGCGGCGGCATCGCGTGGCGCGTCTCCCAGCCGTACTACAAGAACACCCCGGCCAACGCCCCGTTCGTCATCCTCTCGGCGCGGCTGCACCGGCACACGGGCGAGCGGCGCTACCTGGAGCAGGCGCGGCTCGTCATGGACTGGCTGGAGCGCACGCTCGTACGGCCGGACGGGTTCGTGCACGACGGCGTCAACCGCCAGGAGGACCACGCGGTCGACGAGGACTGGCGCTTCACGTACAACCAGGGTCTGTACGTCGGCGCGTGCGTCGAGCTCGCCCGCGCCCTTGGCCTCGGCCTCGGCCTCGGTAAGGAGCCTGACCTCTACCTCTCCCGCGCTGCCCGGACCGCGCGGACGGCCATCGCCGAGCTGGGCGTGGACGGCGTGTTCGCCGCCGAGGGGGAGGGCGGCGACGAGGGACTGTTCAAGGGCATCTATTACCGCTACGCCCGCGAGCTCGTCGAGGTCGCCGAGGTGCCCGAGGTCAGGGCCTTCGTGCTGGGCAGCACCGAACACCTGTGGCGGTCGTGCGGCCGTGACGGCCTCGTCCTCGCGAGCGAGCAGTGGGACCGCCCGCCCCGGACGAAGGTCCCCCTGTCGGCCCAGCTCAGCGCGGCCATGGCCACGGAGGTGTGCGCCGCGCTGACGTCGCCGCGCGTCCATCCTGACCGCACCGCCTAGCATTGACCCGGTTTCGCGTCCGAGCCGGCTCGCCGCTGAGGGGAGTGCGCCATGCAGGTCGTGGTCATCGGGGCGGGTCTGGGCGGCCTGTGCCTGGCTCAGGGACTCAAGGCGGCGGGGGTCGCCGTGACGGTCCACGAACGCGATCCCTCCGTCGGCCACCGGCCGCAGGGCTACCGCATCCACCTCGACTCCAGGGCCGCCCGCGCGCTGAGCGAGTGCCTGCCGCCGCGTCTCTACGAGCTCTTCACCGCCATGTCCGGGCAGCCGAGCAGGCGGGTCACGATCGTCGACGAGCACCTGCGCGAGCTGCATGCCGTCCGCTTCGGCGACGGCGCGTCCGGCGAGGCCCCGGAGACGTTCAACGCCGCGGTGGACCGGATGACGCTGCGCACGATCCTGCTCGCCGGGCTCGACGAGGTTCGCTTCGGTGCCGAGTTCGTCCGCTACGAACAGCAGGACGGCGGGCGGGTGCGCGCCTTCTTCGCCGACGGCTCGACCGCCGCGGGCGATCTGCTGGTCGGCGCCGACGGCATCGGCTCGCGCGTACGCGGCCAGCGCCTGCCCCAGGCCCGGGTCAAGGACCTCGGGGTTCGCTGCCTCTACGGCCGGACGACCCTCGACGACCGGGTGGCGGGGCTGCTGCCGCCCGCGCTGGCGGAGGGCTTCATGTCGGTCAGGTCGGCCCGTGCCGGACTGGCGCTCGGCCTGGTACGGCCCCGCGAGAACCCCGCCGAGGCGGCGGCGCGGCTCTGGCCCGGCCTGCGGCTGGACTGGGCCGGTGACTACGTGATGTGGGCGCTCGCCGTGCCCGCCGCGGCGCTCCCCGGCACCGACCGCGAGCTGGCCGCCGCCGACGGCGCCCACCTGCACGAGCTGGCCGCCGGACACGTCGCCGGCTGGCACCCCGACCTCGTCGAGCTGGTCGCCTCCGCCCGGGCCGACCAGACCTTCTACGTCCCGGTCAGGAGCTCGGTCCCGCTCAAACCGTGGGGGCCGGACAACGTCACCCTGCTCGGTGACGCCGTACACGCGATGAGCCCGGCCCAGGGCTCGGGGGCCAACTGCGCGCTCCTGGACGCCGCCCTCCTGTGCCGCGCCGTCGGCGCGGGCGGGCCGCTGGTCGAGGCGGTGGGTGGCTACGAGCGCAAGATGACCGAGCTCGGCTTCGCCGCCGTCCGCGCCTCCGAGCGGGCGGCGGCCGGTGGCGGGCTCCTGGCGAAAGTCCTGGCCCGGCTCGCGAGCCGCCGGCCGAACCAGGAGTAGCCCGTAACGAGGACGGCACGCCGCAGCCAGGAGTGGCCCGTTACTCGCCTTCCAGGAGCTCTACGACGGGCGGTTGGCCACTCTGCCCGGCGTCCAGCGGCTCAGCGTGGTCACCCGAGCCCGTGGTAGGCCAGGTTCACGGCCAGAGCGGCCACCGCCAGCGAGAAGAACACGGCCCACGCGCCGAAGTGATAGTCGCGGGCCCGCAGGTGGGCGGCGAACGCCCCGAGGAAGTACAGCACGAGGCCGGCGGCGGCGAGCGTGCCCAGCGCCGGCACGACGAACCCGGCCGGCAGCCCCACCGCGCCCGCCCCCAGCAGCAGCCCCAACGGGAGCGTCCAGGACCGGGGGACGCGCATGATGTCCGCCTGGCGCTTCGGGTAGTCGTGGCCGATGAGGTTGGCGACGGCGGCCAGGCCGATGATCGCCGAGGCGAGGAGGGTGATGACGAGGTAGGCGGCGAACACGAAGGTCTCCTTCTCCATGAGGACGACGGCAGGTCGATCGCCTCACGGACGGGGCAGCGCCCCGGGGAGTGACAACGTGCTCATGTGACTTAGGTCATGCCGCCACGCCCGCGAGCTTCTCCGGGTTGCTGACCACGTGCACCGTCTTGATCACTCCGTCCAGCAGGTGCAACGTGATCGCCAGCACCGGCGTGCGCCCCGAGCGGACGACGATCCCCGGACCGCCGTTGACCTGGAGCACCTGAGCGTGCGAGTCGCCGGGCATGCGCCTGGAGAGGATGACGATCGCGCGGGCCACGTACTCGTGTCCGTGGATGGCCTTGCGGGGTGCGCCGGTGAGGCCGCCGCCGTCGCTCACCATCGTCACGTCCGGTGCCAGCACCTCCAGCAGGGCTTCCAGGTCGCCGCCGAGGCAGGCGGCCAGGAACCGCTCGGTGGCCTGCTGCCTGGTCGCCGGGTCGGCGTCGTAGCGGTGGCGCCGTTCCTCGACGGCCTTCCTGGCGCGGTGCGCGATCTGCCGCACCGCCGCGTGGTTGCGCCCGACGAAGTGCGCTATCTCGGCGTGGTTGTAGCCGAAGGCCTCGCTCAGCACGAACACCGCGCGCTCCGTCGGCGACAGGACCTCCAGCACGAGCAGCATCGCGGTCGACACCGAGTCGGAGAGCACCACGTCCTCGGCGACATCCGGGAGGGTGAGCATCGGCTCGGGCAGCCACGGCCCGACGTAGGACTCGCGCCGTACGCGTGCGCTGCGCAGCCGGTCGATCGCCAGCCGGGTGGCCACCCGCACCAGATAGCCTTCGGCGTCCGCGACGGTGGCCACGTCGACGCGGCTCCAGCGCAGCCAGGCGTCCTGCACCACGTCCTCGGCCTCGGTGACGCTGCCCAGCACCCGGTACGCCACGGCGTGCAGCAGACCCCGGTGCTCGGTGAACTTCCGCTCGGCCTCAGGCATTCGCGTCATGAGAAGGGCTTACCAGGGACACAAGCGGGCCGCATCACTTGTCAGGGTTCGTTGTCAGGGCTACGATCACACCGACCTTTAGGAAACTTTCCTAAATAAGGAGTGGGGTCCGTGGTCCGTCCCCGTCGTCGCGGGATCCTGTCGTCGCTCGCCATCGCCCTGGCGATCCCCCTGATCACCGCCGTCCTGTCCCCGCCCGCCGCCGTGGCCCGGACGGCGCCGGCCGCCTTCGCGCATCCCGGCGTGCTCGTCAGCAAGGCCCAGCTCGACTTCGTCCGCACCAAGGTCAACGCCGGGGCCCAGCCGTGGAAGGGCGCCTACGACCAGATGATCGCGAGTCCGCTCGCGTCGTTGTCGCGGACCCCGAAGCCGCGGGCCGTCGTGGAGTGCGGCCCGTACTCCAACCCCAACAACGGCTGCACGGACGAGCGCCAGGACGCGCTGGCCGCCTACACCGACGCGCTGGCCTGGTACATCTCCGGGGACAGCCGGTACGCGCAGAAGGCGATCCAGATCATGGACGCCTGGTCGGCCGTGATCACCGACCACACCAACAGCAACGCGCCGCTCCAGACCGGTTGGGCGGGATCGTCCTGGCCCAGGGCGGCCGAGATCATCCGCTACACCTACACCGGGTGGTCCGCCACGGGCGTCAACCGCTTCACGACCATGCTCCGTGACGTCTACCTTCCCGAGATCATCAACGGCAGCGCCCGCACGAACGGCAACTGGGAGCTGACGATGATGGACGCGACGATCGGGATCGCGGTGTTCCTGCAGGACAAGGCGGCCTATGACAAGGCCGTGAGCACGTTCCGGGCCCGCGTGCCCGCCTACATCTACCTCGCCACCGACGGCGCCTTCCCCAAGGGCCCGGCGGGCAGCGGCATCGACACCCGGGCCGAGGTCGTCGACTACTGGCAGGGCCAGGACACCTTCGTCGACGGGCTCTCCCAGGAGACGTGCCGCGACTTCACCCACACCGGGTACGGCCTGGCGTCGATCGCGCACATCGCCGAGACGGCCCGGATCCAGGGCCAGGACCTCTACCCCGAGATCGCCGACCGGCTGCGGCACGCGCTCGGCCTGCACGCCAAGTACCAGCTCGGCACGGCCGTGCCGGCGTGGCTGTGCGGCGGAAGCCTCACCCTGGGCCTCGGGCCGGTCACCGAGGTCGGCTTCAACGCCCTGCACAACCGCATGGGCATCGCGATGAGCAACACGCAGGCCCTCACCGAACAGCAGCGCCCGGCGGGCACCAACAACCTCTTCGTCGCCTGGGAGACCCTCACCCACGCGGGCAATCCGAACTAGGCCAGACATAAATCTGCTACACCAGTCTTTCGCAGCGCCATGAAACTGTGGCAAGTTGAGTACCTGTGAGCGTACGGGGCATGACCGCATCCAGCGCGTCCGCGCCCCGCGCCCAGGAGCTCGCCACAGGAGGACTGCGATGACCCAGACGTTGCCGGAGCGGTGCGGGGTGGTGGGCGGCGGGCGCATGGGCGCCGGCATCGCCCACGCCCTGCTCCTCGCGGGCTGCCACGTCACGCTGGTGGAGCGCGACGGCGAGGCCGCGGCCGCCGCGCGGGACCGGGTGGCGCGGGCGGTCGAGGGCAGCGCGAAGCGCGGCCTGATCGAGGACGCCGGCGCGCCGATGGCCCGCCTCACCACGGTGACGGAGCCCGCCGGGCTGGCCGCGGCCGGGCTGGTGATCGAGGCGGTGCCCGAGGACGTCGACCTCAAGCTCGTCACGCTGCGCGCCGCCGAGGACGCGGTCGGGCCGGAGGCCGTGATCGCCTCCAACACCAGCAGCATCTCGCTGGACACGCTCGCCCAGGCGCTCGCCCGCCCCGAGCGCTTCCTCGGGCTGCACTTCTTCAACCCCGTCCCGGCCAGCAGGCTCGTCGAGGTGGTCATCGCGACCGCCACCGATCCGGCCCTGCGGGAGCGGGCCGTGGCGTGGGTCGAGGCCATCGGCAAGGTGGCCGTGGTCGTCCGCGACTCGCCCGGCTTCGCCAGCAGCAGGCTCGGCGTCGCCCTCGGGCTGGAGGCGATCCGCATGGTCGAGTCCGGCGTCGCCTCGGCCGAGGACATCGACGCCGCGATGACGCTCGGCTACGGACACCCGACCGGGCCGCTGCGCCTGACCGACCTCGTCGGCCTGGACGTCCGGCTGGGCATCGCCCGCTACCTCGAACGCGAGCTCGGCCCCCGTTTCACCCCGCCCGACCTGCTCGTCCGGCTCGTCGAGCAGGGCCACCTGGGGCGCAAGACCGGTAAGGGCTTCTACGACTGGAGCGAGTCGTGAGCACGCTGGAGAGTTACCTCGAAGGGGCCTGGCGCGCCGGAGGAGGCGAAGGCGTCCCGGTCGCCGACGCCGTGACCGGCGAGATCGTCACCCGGGTCAGCGGCGAGGGGCTCGACCTCGCCGCCGCGGTGGCGTACGCCCGAGGCACCGGCCTGGCCGCGCTCGGCGAGCTGACCTTCCCGCAGCGCGCCGCCGCGCTCAAGGCCGCGGCCCTGGCACTGCAGGAGCGCAGGCAGGAGCTGTACGAGCTGTCGGCGCGGGCCGGCGCCACCCGGCGGGACGCGCAGGTGGACGTGGACGGCGGCATCGGCACGGCCCTCGTGTACGCGAGCCTGGCCCGCAAGGGCCTGCCCGACCACACGCTCATCGTCGAGGACGACCCGATCCCGCTCGGCAGGGGCGGCACGTTCGCGGGCCGCCACGTCCTCACCACCCCGCGCGGCCTCTCCCTGCAGATCAACGCGTTCAACTTCCCGGTCTGGGGCATGCTGGAGAAGCTCGCGCCCGCGCTGCTCGCCGGGCTGCCTGCGATCGTCAAGCCCGCCACCCCGACCGCCTACATCGCCGCGCACGCCGTGCGGATCATCGCCGACGCGCTGCCGCCGGGGGCGATCCAGCTCGTGGCGGGGAGCGTGCCCGGGCTGTTCGACCTGCTCGGCGGGCAGGACCACATCGGCTTCACCGGCTCGGCGGCCACGGCCGCCCGGCTGCGGTCCGACCCGGCCGTCACCCGCCGCTCGGCCCGCTTCAACGCCGAGGCCGACTCGCTGAACTGCTCGGTGCTCGGCCCGGACGCGGTGCCGGGGGAGCCGGAGTTCGACCTGTTCGCCGACGCCCTGGTGACCGAGATGACGGTCAAGGCGGGGCAGAAGTGTACGGCGATCCGGCGCGCGTTCGTCCCCGCCCAGCTCATCGACGCGGTGGCGGAGGCGATCGCGGCCAGGCTGGCGAAGGTCGTCGTGGGCGCCCCCGGCGCCGAAGGCGTGACCATGGGTGCTCTGGTCGGGCAGGCCCAGCGCAGGGACGTCCGGGCCGCGGTCGCGCGGCTCGCGTCGGCCGGCACGGTGGTCTTCGGTGACGCGCAGACGGTGGAGGTGGTCGGCGCGGACCCTGAGCGCGGCGCGTTCCTGTCGCCGCTGCTCCTGCGCGTGGACGACACCGTCCATCCGGAGCCGCACGAGATCGAGGCCTTCGGGCCGGTGAGCACGCTCATGCCCTACAGCGGGGTCGCCGAGCTGAACGACCTGATCGCCCGCGGCGAGGGCTCGCTGGCCGGCTCGGTGGTGTCGTACGACGCGGACTTCGTCCGGAAGGTCGTGCTCGGCGCCGCCGCGCACCACGGCCGCCTGCTGGTGCTCGATCGCGACAGCGCGGGCGAGTCCACCGGGCACGGCACGCCCATGCCCCAGCTCGTCCACGGCGGCCCCGGCCGGGCGGGCGGCGGCGAGGAGGAGGGCGGGCTGCGCGCCGTCCACGCCCACCTCCAGCGGACCGCCCTCCAGGGCAGCCCGGCGACACTCGACTCCATCCTGAAGTAACGACAAACAAGCGTAGAGAGAGCAGCGATGAGCACCGACTCCCGTACCGGCGCCGCCCCCCTGCCCAGCGGCCCGCTCAGCCGCGTGGACTACAGCGAGCGCATCCCCAACAACGTCGACCTCGCGGGCGACCGCCGCCTGCAGCGGGCGCTGGAGGGCTGGCAGCCGAAGTTCCTGGACTGGTGGAAGCAGCTCGGCCCGGCCCTGCCGACCAAGGACGTCTACCTGCGCACGGCGGTGGCCGTGGGCCGCGACGGCTGGGCGCACTTCGACCACGTCCCCATGGAGGAGTACCGCTGGGGGATCTTCCTGGCGGAGCGGGACCCCGACCGCAAGGTCAACTTCGGCAAGCACAAGGGCGAGCCCGCCTGGCAGGAGGTGCCCGGCGAGCACCGGGCCGACCTGATGCGGCTGATCGTCGTGCAGGGCGACACCGAGCCCGCCAGCGTCGAGCAGCAGCGTGTCCTCGGCAACACCGCTCCCAGCATCTACGACCTGCGCAACCTCTTCCAGGTCAACGTGGAGGAGGGCCGTCACCTGTGGGCCATGGTCTACCTGCTGCACGCCTACTTCGGCAGGGAGGGCCGCGAGGAGGCCGAGCAGCTGCTCAAGCGCAACTCCGGCGACCTGGACTCGCCGCGCATCCTGGGCGCGTTCAACGAGGAGACCACCGACTGGCTGCAGTTCTTCATGTTCACGTACTTCACCGACCGCGACGGCAAGTACCAGCTCGGCACGCTCAAGGAGTCGGCGTTCGACCCGCTGGCGCGCACGTGCGAGTTCATGCTCAAGGAGGAGGCCCACCACATGTTCGTGGGCACCACGGGCGTGCAGCGGGTGCTGGAGCGCACGGCCGAGCTGATGAAGGAGCACGGCACGGCCGACGTCCTGCCGTACGGCGGCATCCCGCTGGACGTCATCCAGAAGTACCTGAACTTCCAGTTCTCGGTCTCGATGGACCTGTTCGGCTCCGAGCAGTCGACCAACGCCGGCAACTACTTCACCTCCGGGCTGAAGGGCCGCTGGATGGAGACCCGGCGCAAGGACGACCACGTGCTGCTGGAGGACACCCGCGAGCTGCGCCACGTCGAGGACGGCCAGATCAGGGTCAGGACGGTGCCGATGCTCAGCGCGCTCAACCTGGATCTGCGCGACGAGTACGTGGCCGACTGCGCCAACGGCGTGCGCCGCTGGAACCAGGCCCTGGAGGACGCCGGCCTGGACGAGCGGCTGTACCTGCCGCACGAGGGCTTCAACCGCAAGGTCGGCGTCTACGCCGGTCACCACGTGACCCCGCACGGCGAGGTCCTCGACGAGGCCGCCTGGCAGGCCCGCGCCCACGGGTGGCTGCCCACCCCCGAGGACCGCGAGCAGGTCGCGGCCCTCATGGTCCCCGAGTACGAGTACGGCAAGTTCGCCGGCTGGATCGCCCCGCCGAAGACCGGCATCAACGACCAGCCGGTCGAGTTCGACTACGTGCACCTGGCCGACGAGGGGCTCCTCTAGTGCCGGGCGGCGGCCTCTTCGTCCATGAGGTCCCATTCGGCCTGCGCGCGCCGGTGCCAGCGGTTGTGCAGGTCGTGGAAGACGGCCGCCGCCCGGGGCCCCGGCCAGGCGTGGTCGAGCAGCTCGGCCGGCAGGTCGGGGTCGAGGAACGGGAAGCGGCGCCACTCCTGGATGAGCAGCACCTGGTTGACGAACGCCTCCCGGCCGGAGGCGACCGCGCGGCCCTCGAACTGCTCGATGAAGCTCACGTAGCGCTTCTCCACGTCGTCGAGGTCCCACGCGGCCGAGATCAGCTTGGCGGTGTCGCCGATGCCCGCCGACGGCCCGGTCCAGGCGTAGGCCCGGTCGGTCAGGTCCAGCTCGCGGATGACCTCGCGTACCGCGGCCTCCTTGGAGGCGTCGGGGATCACCCAGAGCGCGGGGGAGGGAGAGCCGAGCCCGAGCCAGGTCAGCTTGGTGCGCAGCCGGTGGCGGAGCTGGCGCTGGGTCTCGGGCACGCCGGCGGTGAGCACGAGCCAGCGGCCGTCCCACTGGTGGGGGGCGCGCATGAAGCCGTAGATGCGCTCGGTGCCCTCGCGCAGCAGCCGGTCGCCGGCCTCGGTCAGCCTCCAGCGCACCTTGCGGCCGTGCCGCTCGGACTCCAGCAGCTCCTCGGCGGCGGTGCGGGCCAGGGCCTGGCGCGCGGACTTCTCCTCCACGCCGAGTGCGCCGAGCGCGGCCACCAGCGTGCCCGTCCACACCTCGCCCCCGCGCGGCAGGACGAACTCGCCCAGGACCGTCAGCAGCGTCGACCGCGCGCTGGCGGACGCCTTCTCGCGCGGGCGCTCCGCGGACTCGGCCGGCACGGTTGCCCTCCCGTCGTTCGACACGCTCGTGACGCGCATTCTGCCAGGTCGGGCACCCTCGCGGATTCGCATCCAGGCAGAAGCACTACAAACACTTGACGCTACTCATGATAGACGTCGAATATTAGGACCAAGGTCCCACGCCCTCCCGGAGCACGCATTGACTGTCACCTTCGCGACCTCCCCAGACCGCTACCGCCACTGGACTCTCGCGGTGGACGGGGCGGTGGCCACCGTCACGCTCCGAGTGGACGAGCACGGCGGCCTCGTCCCCGGCTACGAGCTGAAGATGAACTCCTACGACCTCGGCGTCGACATCGAGCTGTACGACGTCGTCCAGCGCCTGCGCTTCGAGCATCCCGAGGTCAGGGCGGTCGTGCTCACCGGCGGCCTGGACCGGATGTTCTGCGCCGGAGCCAACATCCGGATGCTGGCCCAGTCCACGCACGCGTGGAAGGTCAACTTCTGCAAGTTCACCAACGAGACCCGCAACGGCATCGAGGACGCCACCGAGCACTCCGGCCAGACCTGGATCGCCGCGCTCAACGGCACCGCCGCCGGCGGCGGCTACGAGCTCGCGCTGGCCTGCGACCAGATCGTCCTGGTCGACGACGGCTCCTCTGCCGTCTCCCTGCCCGAGGTGCCGCTGCTCGGCGTGCTGCCGGGCACCGGCGGCCTGACCCGCGTGGTGGACAAGCGGCACGTGCGCAAGGACCGGGCCGACCTGTTCGCGACAAAGTCCGAGGGCTTCCGCGGCCGCACGGCCATGGAGTGGGGCCTGGTGGACGCCGCCGTGCCGCGCCACTCGTTCGAGGAGGAGGTGACAAGGCGGACGGACGCGGCGGTGGCGGCCTCCGCCCGGCCCTCGGACGCCACGGGGGTGGCCCTGACGCCGCTCGACCGCAAGGACGACGGCGACGCCATCACGTACCCGTACGTGACCGCCCGGATCGACCGGGCCGGCCGCCGGGTCGAGATCACCGTGGACGGCCCGAGCGACACCCCACCCGCCGAACCCGCGGACCAGGGCGCCGGCTACTGGCCGCTCGCCGTGACCCGCGCGCTGGACGACCTGATCCTGCACCTGCGCACCAACGAGCCCGAGCTCGGCATCTGGGTGCTGCGCGCGGCCGGCGACCCCGACCGGGTGCTGGCCTACGACGCCCAGCTCCGCGAGCGGGCCGGGCACTGGTTCGTCAACGAGGTGCGCCACTACTACAAACGCACGCTCAAACGCCTCGACGTCACCAGCCGCAGCCTCATCGCCGTCATCGAGCCGGGCACGGCCTTCGCGGGCCTGCTCGCCGAGCTGGCCCTGGCCGCCGACCGGCAGTACATGCTGGAGGGCGTCTACGAGGACCGCGACGAGGCCGCCGTCCCCGCCACCCTCGTCCTCACCCCGTCCAACGACGGCCTCTTCCCGATGGGCAACGGCCTGTCCCGCCTGCGCTCCCGCTTCTGGGGCAACGACCGGGACCTGGAGGCCGCCCGCGCCCGGTTCGGCGAGCCGCTGGAGGCGGCCGCCGCGATGGAGCTCGGCCTGGTCACCCTCGCCCTGGACGACATCGACTTCGAGGACGAGCTGCGCATCGTGCTGGAGGAACGCGCCTCGCTCTCGCCCGACGCGCTGACCGGCATGGAGGCCAACCACCGCTTCGCCGGCCCGGAGACGCTGGAGACGAAGATCTTCGGCCGCCTCACCGCCTGGCAGAACTGGATCTTCGTCCGGCCCAACGCCTCCGGCCCCGACGGCGCGCTGCGCCGCTACGGCACCGGCCGCAAGGGCGACTACGACCCCAAGAGGGTCTGACCATGACTCTTTTCAACGCCGGGGACTGGCTCGTCCACCGCCACGTCCGCGAGGGGCGCGGGGACCGGGTGGCGGTCCGCGGCGGCGTCACGCTCACGTACGCGCAGCTGTCGGACCTCGTGGCGACCGCCACCGCCGCCCTGCGGGCACTCGGCCTGCGGCGCGACGACCGCGTGGTCTTCGTCACCAGCGACGGCGTCCCCATGTTCGCGGGGATCCTGGCGGCGTTCTGCGGCGGGTTCGTGGCCGTGCCGGTCTCGACCATGCTGGGCGCCAAGGAGCTCGGCGCGATCATCGCCGACTCCGGCGCCGCCGTCGTCGTCGCCGGAGCCGAGTACGCCCCCCAGGTCCAGGAGGCGCTCGCCGCGGCCCCTGAGGTGCGGCACGTGGTGTGGGAGGGCGACCCGCCGCCAGGGAGCACGTCCCTGACATGGGAGGAGCTGCTCCGCGCGGGCGGGGGAGAGCGGCGCGAGCCTGCTCCCACCCTGGAGGACTCCTGGGCCCTGTGGCTCTACACCTCCGGCACCACCGGCGTCCCCAAGGGAGCCATGCACCGGCACGCCAACGTCAGGCACGTCTGCCAGACCTACGGCGACCAGGTGCTCGGCATCCGGCCCGACGACGTCTGCTTCTCCGTCGCGAAGCTGTTCTTCGCCTACGGCATCGGCAACTCGATGTTCTTCCCGCTCTCGGCCGGAGCCGCGACCGTGCTGGAGCCGCGCCGCCCCGCCCCCGCCGTGACCGCCGAACGGATGGCCGCCGACCGCCCGACCCTGTTCTTCGCCGTCCCCACCTTCTACGCCGCGCTGCTGGCCGCCGGCCTGCCCGCCGGCACGTTCGCCTCCGTACGGCTGGGCGCCTCGGCCGGGGAGGCGCTGCCCGCGCCGCTCCAGGAGCGGTTCACCGGCCGCTTCGGCGTCGAGATCATCGACGGCATCGGCTCCACCGAGGCGCTGCACATCTTCCTGTCCAACCGGCCCGGCGACGTGCGCCCCGGCACCACCGGCCGTCCCGTGCCCGGGTACGACATCGAGCTGCGCGACCCCGACGGCCGGCTCGTCGCCGACGGCGAGCCGGGCGCGCTGCACGTACGCGGCGAGTCCATCGCCCTGGGCTACTGGCGGCGCACCGACGCCAGCCGCGCCGTGTTCGCGGGCCAGTGGCTCAACACCGGCGACACCTACACGCGCTCTGCCGAGGGCTACTACACCTGCCTGGGCCGCAGCAACGACCTGCTCAAGGCGGGCGGCATCTGGGTCTCGCCCGCCGAGGTCGAGAGCCGGCTGCTGGAGCACCCGGCGGTCCTGGAGGCGGCCGTGGTGGGCGTGGCCGACGAGCACGGGCTGGACAAACCGGTCGCCTGCGTCGTCGCCCAGGGGCAGGTCACCGCCGAGGAGCTCGTCCAGTGGTGCCGCGACGGCCTGGCCGCCTTCAAACGGCCCCGCCGGGTGGTCTTCCTCGACCGGCTGCCCAAGACCGCGACCGGCAAGATCCAGCGCTTCCGGGTCCGCGAGCTCCTCGCCGAGGAGGCCCGCGCGTGAACGTCGACGTGCTGATCATCGGCGCCGGTCCCGTGGGCCTGTACGGCGCCTACTACGCCGGGGTCCGCGGCCTGCGCACGGCGGTGGTCGACTCGCTCGGCCAGGTCGGCGGCCAGGTGAGCGCCATGTACCCGGAGAAGCAGATCTACGACATCGCCGGGTTCCCGGCCGTCTCCGGCCGCCGCCTCATCGCCAATCTGGTCGAGCAGGCCGCCCCGTACGAGCCGGCGTACGTGCTCGGGGAGGAGGCCCAGCGGCTCGAACGCGCCCCGAGCGGCCGGCTCGTGGTCAAGACCGGCGCGGGCACCGAGATCACCGCCGGGGCCGTCATCGTGACCGGCGGCATCGGCACCTTCACGCCCCGCCCGCTCCCGGCCGGGGAGGAGTTCCTCGGCCGGGGACTGGCTTACTTCGTGCCCGAGTCCGCGGACTACGCGGGCCGGGACGTCGTCATCGTCGGCGGCGGCGACAGCGCCGTGGACTGGGCCCTCATGCTCCACCCCGTCGCGCGCAGCGTCACGCTGGTCCACCGCCGCGCCGCCTTCCGCGCCCACCACGGCTCCGTGGAACGGCTCACCGCGTCGCCGGTCGAGGTCGTCGTCAACGCCCAGGTCACCGCCGCCCTCGGCGGCGACCGGCTGGAACGCGTCGAGCTCAGCACCGGGCGGGCCCTCCCGTGCCAGCGGCTGGTCGCCGCCCTCGGCTTCACCGCCAACCTCGGCCCGCTGCGCGAGTGGGGCCTCGACCTGCACGACAACCGCCACCTGGTCGTCGACTCCGCGATGCGCACCAACGTGCCCGGCATCTTCGCCGCCGGCGACATCGCCGACCACGACGGCAAGGTCCGGCTGATCGCGGTCGGCTTCGGCGAGGTGGCCACGGCCGTCAACAACGCCGCCGTGCACCTCGACCCCGCCGCCCAGCTCTTCCCGGGGCACTCCACCGACAACCCCGCCCCGGGTCCGTAACCAGGAGATTCACCATGCCGTACGTCATCGCCGAACCCTGCATCGACGTCATGGACAAGTCGTGCGTCGAGGAGTGCCCGGTCGACTGCATCTACGAGGGGGACCGCAAGCTCTACATCAACCCCAAGGAGTGCATCGACTGCGGCGCCTGCGAACCCGTCTGCCCCGTCGAGGCGATCAGCCAGGACCGGCGGGTGGCCGACGAGCACGCGGAGTTCGTCGAGGACAATCGCCGCTTCTTCATCGAGGTGCTGGACGGGCGCGACGCGCCGCTCGGCGCGCCCGGCGGTTCGGGCAGAACCGGCCGGATCGGGGTGGACACCCCCATGGTCGCGGGCAGGTAAGGAGCATGATCGACGGCATCCCCCTCATCGACGCGCACGTCCACGTGCCGCTGCTCGGCACCCTCAAGCCCGCCTGGCTGCGCTGGGCCCGCGACTTCGGCGAGCACGGCGTGCTGGAGGACGTCTGGGACTCCGCGGGCAGGCCGCGCCCCGACCGCCTGGACGAGCTCTTCGCCGCCCAGGGCGTGGACGTCGCGCTGCTGTTCTGCGAGTACAGCCCCAAGGCCACCGGCACGCAGGCGTTCGAGGACCTGCTGCCGATCGTCGAGCACAACCCGGTCCGCTTCCGGCCGGTCGCCAACGTCAACCCGCACCTGCACTTCCCGCTCGCCGACGAGCTGCGCCGCCAGCTCGACCTCGGCGCCGCCGCGCTCAAGCTGCACCCCGTGCACGGCGGGTTCCGCTGCGACGACGCCGCCCTCTACCCCGCCTACCACGTGCTGGAGGAGCGCGGCGTCCCGCTCGTCGTCCACTGCGGCACCAGCTCCTTCCCGGGCGCGGCCAACGAGAACGCCGACCCGGGCTTCCTCATCCCGGTCATCCGCGACTTCCCCGGCCTCAACGTGGTGCTCGCGCACGGCGGACGCGGCTGGTGGTACGACGCCGCCGCCTTCCTCGCCCTGTCCCACGACACCGTGTGGCTGGAGCTGTCCGGCCTGCCGCCCAAGCGGCTGCCCGAGTACTACGCCAAGTACGACCTCACGCGGCTCGGCCGCAAATGGATCTTCGGCACCGACTGGCCCGGCGTCCCCGGCACCGCCGCCAACGCCCGGGCCGTCGCGGGCCTGCTGCCCGACGAGGTGGCCAGGGCCGTGCTCGCCGGGAACGCGACGAAGGTGTACGCCGGCCTGCGCACGGGGGAGTGACCATGCCCGTCTACGCCCTCGGCGACCAGGTGCCCCGGATCCACCCGGACGCCTACGTCCACCCCGACGCCGTCGTCATCGGCAGCGTCGTCATCGGCGCCGAGTCGTCGGTCTGGCCGTCCGCCGTGCTGCGCGCCGACTTCGGCCGCATCGAGATCGGCGAGCGCACCTCCATCCAGGACGGCACCATCCTGCACACCACCGAGCAATGGCCCACCGTCATCGGCAGCGACTGCGTCGTCGGGCACAACGCCCACCTCGAAGGCTGCACGGTCGAGGACCGCTGCCTCATCGGCTCCGGCTCGGTGGTGCTCAACCGCGCCGTGGTGCGTACGGGGTCGGTGGTGGGCGCCCAGGCCCTCGTACCCGAAGGGGTGGAGGTGCCAGCCGGCCACATGGCGCTCGGCGTGCCCGCCCGCCCCAAGCCGATGGAAGGGGCCGCGCAGAGCGAGTGGATCGGCTTCGGCGTGGACGAGTATCGTGCCAACGCCAAGCGCTACCGCCACGAGCTGCGCCGGCTCGACCCCTGATCTTCTCCCACGTCAGCGGCGCCGCTCCAGGAACGCGGTCATGCGCTCGTGCTTCTCCTCCGTCTCGAACAGCACGGCCTGCGCCACGTCGTCGAAGCGCGGGTGCGCGCCGGGCGGGGCCGCCAGCGCGAGCTTGGTCAGGCGCAGCGCGAGCGGCGCGTTCTTCGCGATCCGGGCGGCCAGCCGGTCCGCCGCGGCCGGCAGCTCGTCCTGCGGCTCCAGCTCGTTGACCAGCCGGACGGCCAGCGCCTCCTCGGCCGAGAGCACCCTCCCGGCGAGCAGGATCTCCTTGGCGAGCGGCTCGCCGACCAGCTCGCGCAGCCGCCAGCAGGCCCCGGCGGCGGCCATGATGCCGAGCCCCCCTCCGGGTTGCCGAATCGGGCCCGCGGGGTGGCGAGGCGGAAGTCGCAGGCGTAGGCCAGCTCCGCGCCGCCGCCCAGGGCGGGGCCGTCGACGGCGGCGATCGTGGGCATCGGCAGCCGGGCGATCCGGTCGAACAGGCCGCTGTTGATGCCCGCCAGCGCGTCCTCGCGGCGGCGCTCGCGCAGTTCGCGGATGTCCGCGCCGGCGGCGAAGATCCCGTCGGAGCCGGTGAGCACGAGGATGCGCGGCCGCCGCTCCAGCTCGGCGCAGACCGCGTGCAGGTCCGTCACCATGCCGGCGTCGATCGCGTTGCGCACCTGCGGCCGGTCCAGCCGGACCAGCATCCGGTCGGGCCCGTCCTCGATCTTCACGGTGTCGTTCGGCGGCAGCACCGCGACCTCTTTCCTCGTCGTCATGTCTCAGCGGTGGATCACGGGCAGGATCAGGCGGCTCGGGTGCCCGGGACCGTGGAGCACGCTGTTGGTCGCGACGACGACCTGGTCGGCGGTGTCCTCGGCGATGGTCCCGCCGGTGTTGGTGTTGCGGTCGTAGCGGGGGAAGTCGCTGGAGGAGACCTCGAGGCGGATCCGGTGCCCGGGCAGGAACACGTTGGAGGTCACCGACAGGTCCAGCGTGACCTCGTACACCTGGCCGGGGGTGAGGGGCTCCGGCTCGGCCAGGGAGTCGCGGTAGCGGGCGCGCAGGATGCCGTCGGTGAGGTAGATCGCCCGTCCGTCGGGGAAGACGTCGACGAGCTTGCCCGTGAAGTCGGTGTCGCGCGCCGACGAGGTGACGTGGAGGACGAGCGAGACGTGGCCGGTGACCTCGACCGGCTCCTCCAGCGCGGGGGTGGTGAAGCAGAGCACGTCGTCGCGGGCCTCGACCGGGCGCTGGTCGACCGGGCCGGCCCCGTTGACGGCGGCGGGCATCATGATCCGGCCGCCGCGGGTGGGCACCGGGTCGGCCGGGTCGTAGGTGTAGGTGTCGGTCGCCTCCGCCGTGGGCGGCCGAGGGCGGAGGACGCCGTCGCCGCCGGCGGTGTTGGCCCGGCCGGCGCCGTCGAGGAAGTAGTCGGTGTACTCGGTATCGGGCAGCGGCCAGTCCTGCTCGTCGCGCCACTGGTCGATGCCCATGACGAAGATCCGTACGGGCGCGGTGCCGTCCAGGACGTCGGTGCGGCCGCGCAGCCAGCGGTCGAAGAAGCGGATGTGCGCCCCGGTCAGGTCGGCCGCCATGCCGCCGGCGCTCATCCCGAACCGCCGGTCGTGGTAGGCCCCGTCCTGGTACAGGTGGTCCCAGGGGCCGATGATCAGCCGCTGCCCCTCGCGGGCCTCGGCGCTGCCGCCCTCGGCGCGCATGCGGGTGTAGGTACGGACGGTGCTGTCGACGAACAGGTCGAACCAGCCGCCCACGTTGAGCGCGGGCACGGTCACCTGGTCGAACCGCTCGGCGACGGCGAGGTCCTGCCAGAACCGGTCGCGGGCCGGGTGCCGCAGCCACTCGGCCCACCAGGGCGACCGCTTGTTGAGCAGCGGCTGGTCGCCGATCGGCAGGGTGGCCAGATGCGGCTGCGGATCGGCCGCCATGCCGGCCGCCTCCATGAGAGCGCCGAAGTCGCCCGCGGTCTGCGCCGCCGTCAGCGTCATCATCGTGGTCCACGTCCAGGCCGTGTGCCACGAGAGCGCGCCTCCCGCGGAGTACCAGGGCGCGTGGTAGAAGTCGGTGCTGGTCACCGTCGGGGCGATCGCCTTGAGCCCGGCGGGGGCCTGCGAGGCGCCGGCCCACTGCACGAAGCCGAGGTAGGAGGCGCCGTAGCTACCGATGTTGCCGTCGCACCACGGCTGCTCCAGGAGCCAGGCGACGGTGTCGGCGCCGTCGTGCGGGTCGTCCGTGTGGGGGGTGAACTCGCCGTTGGAGCGGAACCTGCCGCGCGTGTCCTGCCAGACGACCGCGTACCCGGCTTCGAGCAGGGCCTGCAGGTTGGGGGTGAGGGGAGATCCGCCGAGGCCGGGCAGGGCGTCCTTGCCGTAGGGGACGCGCACCAGCAGCGTGGGCGCGGGTGGTCCTTCGGGGATCCAGAGGTCGGTGGCGAGGGTCACCCCGTCGCGCATCGGCACCATGACGTCCTTCTCGACCGAGAAACGCATCCTAATCTCCTACGCCAGCACGCATCGCCGTCAGGATTTTGTAGCATTTTGCGTCTGCCTCTTTCTAGCGCACATCCTGACCGATCGGAAGGGCCGGCGCGAACGCCCGTGCGTCAGGGGCGCTCGTCGGATCGGGGCCAGCGGGCCTTCAGTTCGAGTTCGGCCTTGGCCATGGCGGCCTGCAGCTGGTCGGGGCTGCCGGCCTCGAGGACGGTGCAGCGGAGGGGGTCGCGGCATTCGAAGGCGGTGTAGGCCTGCCGCCAGGCCCCCCAGGTGATGACCCAGCCCGGCCACCGCGCCTGCAGGGCGTTCAGGTCGCGATCGATGGCGGCCGAGGAGCCGGAGGCACCGGCGTCCTGCCGCGGGGGCGGTTGGGCGGGTCCACCGCGCGAGCGGCGATGGCGGGGTCGCTGCGATCTCTCCGTGAGGTCTTCCCGGGTGGGCTCTTCCCGGTCGGGCGGCATGGGTGCTGGCATCAAGATCTCCATCGAGGGGGTAGATCGTGGTGCGTGCGGACGCTTATCCTTCCCACTCGGCATTCCCCGATGCAAGTACGTCTGCACATGCATTCCAAGAAAATTGCATATGCACGTGCACCGGCTGCGCGTTGAAAGGGGGAAAGGGATGGAGAGTCCCATTTACAAGGGCATGTCGTCTTCTGTGTTGTATGGGGTGAAGTGCGCGGCGCGAATATCGATGCATGGTCAGAAAGAGCATGAAACAGTAGGTAACGTAAGGAGCAATGTGTGCCTCGCCCGGCAAAAGGATCAATGATGATCGTTGCAGAGCCTGACGGAGACGGCGTCCCCGCCGGCGTCGTACGTGGTGCCCGGAGCGGGCCGACCGCGTTGCGGATCATGGTGGGTACACAGCTGCGCCGGCTGCGCGAGGCCAAGGGCATCACCGGCGAGAAGGCCGCGGACACCATCCGCGCCAGCCACTCCAAGATCAGCCGGATGGAGCTGGGCCGCAGCCCCTTCAAGCAGCGTGACGTGGCCGATCTGCTCACCTTGTACGGCATCACCGCCCCCGACGAGCGGGAGAAGGTGCTGGAGCTGGCCCGCCAGGCCAGCGCCCCGGGGTGGTGGCACCAGTACAGCGACGTGCTCCCCGGCTGGCTCGAGCCCTACCTCGGGCTGGAGCAGGCGGCACGCACGATCCGCAACTACGAGGCGCAGTTCGTGCACGGCCTGCTGCAGTGCGAGCCGTACGCGCGGGCCGTCATCGGCATCCGGCACGGCGACGCGGACCCCGACGACCTCGATCGCCGGGTGGCGATGCGGATGCGCCGCCAGGACCTGCTCACCGACAGCGACGCGCCCATCCTGTGGGCGATCATGGACGAGGCGGTGCTGACCAGGCCGATCGGCGGCCGCGACGTCCAGCGGGCCCAGCTCGAGCATCTGCTCGCGGCCTGCGACCTGCCGAACGTCACCCTGCAGATCGTGCCCTTCCACATCGGCGGGCACGCGGCGGTGGGTGGCCCGTTCACGCTCTTACGCTTCGACGCCCCCGACCTGCCCGACGTGGTCTATCTGGAGCATCTCACCAGCGCGATGTACCTGGACAAGCCCACCGACATCGACGACTACAGCAAGGTGATGAACACCTTGACCATCCAGGCCGCTCCGAAGGAGGCGACTCCGTCGCTGCTCAAGGGCATGCTCGAAGAGCTCTGAGCGGCTAGCGTGCCACGTCCCGGGCGGCCGTGTGCCAGCTCGTCGCCCTGCGCGCCAGAGCGCCGAAGCCGAGGAAGACGGCCAGCCCGAGCAGGGACGCCAGCGCGACCGCCGCGAACAGCTGCTCGGACTGCAGCCGGGACCGGTACAGGTCGATGAGCGTGCCGATGCCCGGCTCACCCTGCCGGAAGAAGAAGTCACCGACCACCGCGCCGATGACCGACAGGCCGGCGGAGACGCGCAGGCCGGTGAGGATGTGGGGCAGCGCCGACGGCAGCTGGAGCTTCCACAGCCGGGCCGCCCACCCGGCCCGCGCCAGCGTGAACAGGTCGTGGTGGGCCTCCTCCACCGACCGCAGCCCGAACAGCGTGTTGGTCACGATCGGGAACAGCGCGATCAGCGCGCAGACCAGGACGCGGGTGAAGAACCCGAACCCGAACCAGAACCCGAACAGCGGCACCAGCGCCAGGATCGGGATCGTCTGCAGGATCACGAGGTATGGATGCAGCGACCGCTCCAGCCAGCTCGCCTGCGCCATGGCGATCGCGCACACGACGCCGGTCACGGCCGCGATCGCCAGGCCCAGCAGCGCGACCTGGCCGGACAGCAGCAGGCCGGCGAACAGCTCGGCGCGGTTGACGGGGTCGAAAAGCCCCACCCGCACCACGGCGTCCGGCGGTGGCAGCAGGAACCGCCGGTCCGGGGTCAGCAGCACGTACGTGACCGCGTACCACAGGGCGATCACCAGGGCGAAGACGAGCAGCGGCGGCACCCACCGCAGCCACCTCATGCGGCCGCCCCCCGCAGCCAGGCCGACACCTGGCCCGCGATCCGCGCGAAGTCGGGGCTGAAGCGCAGCTCGGGCGGGCGCGGGTAGGGGAACGGCACGTCGCAGGCGCCGACGATCCGCCCCGGCCGTTCCGACAGCACGATGATCCTCGTGGCCAGGAAGACGGCCTCGCCGACGGAGTGGGTGACGAACACCGCGGCGAAGCGGCGTAAGCCGAACAGCCGCAGCAGCTCCGACTGCAGCCGCTCGCGCGTGATCTCGTCCAGCGTGCCGAACGGCTCGTCGAGCAGGAGCAGGTCGGGCTGAATGGTGAGCGCGCGGGCCAGCGACACCCTCATCCGCATCCCGCCCGACAGGGTCCGGGGCCGGTGGTGCGCGAAGCCGGCCAGCCCCACCAGGTCGATCGCCTCGTTCGCGCGCCGCCGCCGCTCCGCCCTGGACAGCCCGCGCAGCTCGCCGAGCAGCTCCACGTTGGCGCGGACGGTGCGCCACGGCAGCAGGGCATGGTCCTGGAAGACGTAGCCCACGGACGTGGTGTCCCGGCGCACCGAGCCCTCGGTGGCGTCGGTCAGCCCCGCGGCCAGGCGCAGGAGAGTGCTCTTGCCGCACCCGGAAGGGCCGACCACCGCGACGAACTGGCCGGGGGCGACGGTCAGATCGACCTTGTCCAGCGCCTGCGTGCCGTCGTCGTAGCGCTTGCCCGCGCCGGAGAAGGACAGCGCGGAGGGGGCGGCCTCACCGAGCACCGGGCCACTAGACCACATCGGACAGGACACGGGCAACACGCCGATCGGTCAGCCGGCGCCGTAGCCGATCTTCGGGTCGACGAAGTCGTTGGTGACCACGTCGGAGGGCTGCAGACCGTCCTTCACCGGCTTGTTCTGCTTGGCGAAGATCGGTCTGGTGATGTCGATCAGCCGCTGCACGCGGGCGGTGTCGAAGTTGCCGACGGTGTCGTCGGGGCCGTTGCCGGCCAGCTTGAGGGCCTTCATCTGCTGGACCGAGAACTCCGAGCTCGGCTTGGTGTACTGGGTGGCGACCTTGTACGCCTGGTTGAGCCGCAGGGTGAGATCGATCGTGGGGCCCGGCTCGGCCAGCACGTCGACCTGCGCCTGCTGGAAGATGGGAATGAGCTTGCGCAGGCACGGCGCGAGCTTCTGCTTGTCGGCCGGGCGGATCACCAGCGGCGGGCCGTAGTTGGGGTAGCCGGCGTCGTACACCAGCTGATACTTCACCGGCTTGCGCCACTGCGGCACGTCTTTTTCGTAGATGTACGGCTCGGCGTTGGCATAGCCGGCCACCGCCGCCTTGCCCCCGGCGGCCACGAAATGGGACGGCGACCCGTCGTAGGATCCGTCCACCTGGCTGCGCTTCAGCAGCCCCGCCCCCACCAGATACTCCATGTAGGTGTTGCCGCCGAAGTAGAGCACCTTCGTGTCCGTCCGGCCGATGTCCTTGATGGTGTCGAAGGTGGGGTACGTGGCCGGGTCCCACAGGATGATCTGCGGGTGGATCTCCAGCAACGCCATGACCGCGAGGGTCGGCTGGGTGGCCGACATCTGGATGCCCTCGTCCATGCCGCCCAGCACGCCGAGGGTGATGCCGGGGTCGGTGTACATCTGCGCCGACGACTGGGTGAAGCCGATCGCCGGCCCGCCCGCCCGGAGCTCCAGCGTGACCCCGGTGTCCTTGCCCCGGACGACCAGCGGCGCGCTCACCCGCTTCCTGCCGGCGTCAATGGCGGGATCGGCGCCCAGGAGGTGGTACATCCCGCCCTCGACGGTGATGTGCGGCGTCCACTGGGTCTGCACCACGATGGTGGCCGGGCAGACGCCGCGCAGGTCGGTGGGGTCGTTGGCATTCCCCGACGCCGCCGGTTTCGGCTGGGGTGTCTGTTGCGTGCCGGTGCACGCCGCGAGCAGGAGGAACAGCCCGAGAATCGCTGTGGTCCTCGCCGTGTTACGTCCCGCATGCCGTGGCCGGCGCACGCGCATGGTGCCATCCTTCCGATGTGCGGCGATCGAATATTCGCGGCAGAAACCATGTCAAGCGCTGTTCCGATATCGCTGGTCCTGCGCGCGCGGAAGACAATTCCCGGAACTTACCATGCTTTGTCGAGCGCCCGGCATTTCGGGTGAGCGCCTTTGGATGAAAGGCCCTCGGTGGGTGATTTGTCCAGTCGTGTGAGATTCAGATTCGAGAGAAGTGCATAACCGCCTCTTCGTTGCAAATGGGTATGATCACCTCGCAGGTGGGACCTTATGCTCAAGCCTGGAGACCTCTGAATGACAGCAGACAACTCGACCACGGACCGGTGGCCGCCGGAGATCGACACGACCGTGGCACACTCGGCGCGGGTCTGGAACTACTGGCTGGGCGGCAAGGACCACTACGCGGTGGACCGGGAAGTCGGCGACCGGTTGAGCCGGATAAATCCGGACATCGCCTTCACGGCCCGCGCCGACCGCGCCTTCCTCCATCGCTCCGTGCGCCATCTGGTGGCCGAGGCGGGGGTACGGCAGTTCCTGGACATCGGCACCGGGCTGCCCACGGCCGGCAACACGCACGAGATCGCCCAGAGCCTGGCTCCGGAGACGCGCGTGGTCTACGTCGACAACGACCCCGTCGTCCTCGCCCACGCCAAGGCCCTGCTCGTGGGGACGCCGGAGGGCAGGACCAACTACATCCAGGCCGACCTCCACGACCCGGACACCATCCTGAGAGCGGCCGCCGAGACGCTCGACTTCACCCAGCCGATCGCGATCATGCTGCTGGGGATCGTGCACTTCATCAACGACGACGACGAGGCGTACGCGATCATCAACCGCCTGCTGGACGCCGTCCCCTCCGGCAGCCACCTGGCGCTCGTCCACATCACCGCGTTCTTCAACCCGGAGGCGAAGCGCGAGGAAGTGCGCCACTGGAACGAGCACGGCACGCCCAAGCTGACCATCCGCTCGCCCGAGCAGATCGGGCGCTTCTTCGACGGCCTGGAGATCCTGCCCCCCGGCATCGTCTCCACCACGCGCTGGCGTCCCGACATCGACGACGTCCCGGAAGTGGATGGATTCTGCGGGGTCGGCAGGAAATAGGGGGTCAGCGCCGTCTCACGATGAAAGGCTGCTCGGAGTCGGTCTCCTCGCCGACGGAACCGACACCCCACAGGTCCGAGGTGCCGGGGATGGCCGCGATGGCGGCGTAACCGGTGCCTCCGGCGCTGATCGTCTCCCGCGTCCACGACGTGCCGTCGCAGTGGAGGAGGATCGCCTTGCCCGGGTGGAGGGGGTCGGTGCCGCTCGCCCACACGTCGTCCTTGCCGAACGCGGTCAAGTGGTGCAGGGAACCCTTCCACGGCGCAGGCGGCCGGCGGGCTCAGGCAGGCCGTCGCCGCCGCGAGACCGCGCATGATCTTCATCGTGCGCATTATGCCGTTGAAACTTTCACGAACAGGAATCTGCGCCCCGGGCCCCGCGGCCACCCCAAAACCGCCGGTGAAAGGAGAGACCGGCCCCCTTATCAGCCGGGCGTTCGGCCAGGTTAGCGCGCGCCCGATTCCGGCCCGACGAATCCTCTAGTGGACGGCTCGACGGCCCCCAGCGCAGGGTGATGCCGACGCCATGTCAGACAGAAGGGGGCGGGAATTGTTACCCGACATCCTGCGACGCCGCACGACCAGGCTCCTGACCGTCGTTCTCACGCTGCTGGCCGCGGTCGCCGTGCCGGTCGTGCCGGCCCACTCGGCCGCCCAGGTCCCGATCTTCCTGGAAGTACGCGGGGACAACAGCCGGAAGCTGGCCGGCATCTACGGCTGGATCGAGTTCAACGACAGCACGACGTACACCTACCAGTTCTACCTGTGCCGCGAGTCGAGCTACAGCGCCGCCGGGGGGTACGTCCTGATCAACGACCGCGCCACCCTCCGCGCCTCGTACAGCTTGAACTGGGGGGACACGACGATACCCGAGTGCCTGTATCCGGCCCAGCTGTACGGCACGACGGATTCCGTCGGCAGCACCGTCAGGAACGTCACGGTCGAGGTGGAGGGCGTCAACTTCAACGGCCAGAACCAGGCCACCTGGAAGAGGAAGTCGTTCACCTACGACAACCCCTTCAACTGACGATCCTCTCACCCACCGATCCGCGCACCACGATGTGCGTGCCCAGGATGACGTGCTGCGGCTGGCCGGGGTCCAGGGCCAGCCGCACGGCGGTACGGCCCAGCTCCTCGGTGGGAATGTGCACCGTGGTGAGCCCGGGCACGAGGTCGGCGGCGAGCGGGATGTCGTCGTAGCCGGCGACCGACACGTCCTCGGGCACGCGCAGGCCCGCCTCGCGCAGCGCGGCCAGCACGCCGGCGGCGACCATGTCGGTGCCCGCGAAGATCGCGGTGAACTCCGTGCCCGCCGCCAGCAGCCGCCTGGTCCCCTCGTAACCGGCGCCGCGGGAGAAGTCGCCGGGCAGGACGAGGTCCGGATCGCAGGGGACGCCGTAGTCCTCGTGCGCGCGGCGGAAGCCGGCCACGCGGTCGATCTTGGTGGTGTTCTGGTCGTCGGCGGTGGCGGCGCCGAGATAGACGATCCGGCGGTGGCCGCGCGAGAGCAGGTGGCCGGTCATGGCGTACGCGCCGGCCTCGTTGTCGTACTCGACGACGGTGGTCGGCACGTCGTCGCCGAGCGGCGGGCGCCCGCACAGCACGAGCCGGGAGCCCGCCTTGTCCAGAGCGTGCGCGAAGTGCGACATCCGAGCGCGGTAGGCGTCGTCGGCCGAGCCGCCGCCGACCAGGATCACCGCGTCGGCGCGCTGCTCGCGCATGGCCTCGACGACCGCCAGTTCGCGCGCCGGGTCGCCGTGCGTGGCGCACACCAGGCACAGCCGGCCCTCCTCCGTGGCCTGCTGCTCGACGCCCTTGGCGACATAGGCGAAGGAGGGCCCGGTGACGTCGTCGAGCACGAAGGCGACCATCTTGGTGCCGGCCCCGGACAGGGCGCGGGCGTGCACGTTGAGGACGTAGTCCAGCTCGCGCATGGCCCGCAGCACGCGGGCCCGGGTGGCCTGCGCGACCGGATAGTCCCCTTTGAGGACCCGGGAGACCGTGGACGCGGAGACCCCGGCGCGGGCGGCGACGTCGCGGATGGTGGCCCGCTCCAGATCATCCACGGGCGCGGCCCTCCGCGACGCCGCCTCCCGCGCATCGGCCCTCCGCGACGCCGCCTCCCGCGCATCGGACTTCGGCGGCGCGGCCTCCCGCGCATCGGGCTTCGGCGGTGCTGTCTCCCGCACGTCGGGCTTCGGCGGCGCGGCCTTCCGCGCGGCGGCGTCCGGCTTCGGTGGTGTCAGCTTTCGTGGCAAGGCGCACCTTTCGTCAGGCGGAGCAGCGCCGCGGAATACGGCTCGGGCAACACGACGCCGATCATGCCCGCCTGCCAGCCCGCCTCGGTCGCCGACGGGAAGAGCGGGGTCACCTCGCAGCCGGAGGGCCAGGGCAGCTCGATCGTCGCGGACGGCGCGCCCCTGCGCCACACGGCGAGGTAGACGGTGTCCCCGCAGTCCACGGCCAGGGCGAGGCGGTCGTCCTGCCAGCCGGGCAGCCCGAGCGGCCAGCATGGCAGGCCGTGCGCCAGCTCGCCGCGGTAGGACTTGTACACGCCGATCGCCTCGGCGACCTCGGCCAGCTGGTCCGGGTCCAGCAGGTCGAGCCGGCCGCTGAGGTGGATGCGGCCGAGCATCGCGGTGACCATGGACCAGGCGACCCGCTCGGCCGGGTAGGCCCACATCGCGCCCTGCTCCGGCGGCACCGCGGCGGGCGCGGCGGCGGCGATGGCGGGCAGCAGCAGCTCGTCCTGCTGGTCGGTGAGCGAGGCGATGGAGTGCCTGGCCAGGGTGGCGCCGTCCAGCCGCATGCCGCCGGCCGCGCAGGACTCGATCACCAGGCCGGGGTGGCGCTCCAGCAGGCGTTCGACCCAGGCCAGGTAGGCGCGGTTGTGTTCGAGCAGCCGATCGGCCGGGCCGATGTCGATGTTGTAGTCGAACTTGAAGTAGCCGATGCCGTGCTCCCGGATCAGCCGGTCGATCACGGCGTCGAGGTGGGCGACGGCGGCGGGGTGGCTGAGGTCGAGCTGGTGGCGGCCCCACTCGGCCAGCCTGGTTCCGGCCCGGCGCAGGAACGCCTCCTCGGGCAGGGAGACCCCGCTGCGTACGCCGATGACCTCGGGCTCCAGCCACAGCCCCGGGACCATGCCGTGGCCCTTGATCGCGTCGATGACCTCGCCGATTCCCCCGGGGAAGCGCACGGTGGACGGCTCCCACGCGCCGACCGTGTCCCACCAGCCCGGCACGCCGCCGTCGCCGGGCCCGGCCAGCGAGTCGTCGTACCAGCCGGCGTCGACGCAGAAGTACTCCGCGCCGACCCGGGCGGCGGCCTCGATCAGCGGCAGCAGGCGCTCGGTCGAGGGGTCGCCCATCAGGCAGTTCATGAAGTCGTTGAACACCACCGGCAGCTCGGCGTTGTCGCGGTGCGGCCGGCGCACGGCCCGGCGGTAGGCGGTCAGGGCGGCGACGGGGTCGCCGGCCACGGTGAACGCGGCGGTCGCGGTGGTGAAGCTCTCGCCCGGCGCCAGCCGCGCCGACCAGCCGTGCTCGCGCTGGGACGGTCCCGACAGCGCCAGGTAGACGTCGTCGAACCGGTCGGCCAGCTCGGCGTGCCAGGGGCCGTTGTGCTCGATCTGCCAGGCGAGCGTGCCGCCGGCGCACTCCAGCCACCCTGTCGGCAGGTGTTCGGAGGACGGCCAGGAGCCGGTGCTGGTGAGTGCGACGCGGTTCTTCGTCCCGGTCTGGCCGAAACGCGTCATGCCGACGTCGTGCAGCTCCAGCGGCCGGCCCGACCAGCGGAACTCGCCGCTCCACGGGTTGCGCGCGCTCCACACCGTCAGATCCCAGGGCAGCCCGGCGAACGCGAAGCTCGACACGTGCTCCAGGACCAGCTCGTCCGTCGCGGTCACCGTCGACCAGCACCGGACGACCTGTCCGATCACCTGTCCAATCACCTGTCCAATCACCTGTCCAATCACCTGTCCAATCACTGGGCCGACCGCCTGGAAGACGGTCGTCACGGAGACGCCGTCGCCGCCGGAGCGGATCGTCAGGCGCTCGTCCTCGGCGCGGTGGCTCTCGTAGCGCAGCTTCAGCCCGTCCACGTGCCGCTTGCCCGACGTGCCGCTCCTGCCCCGGCCGGTCACCTCGATCTGCACCACCGGCAGCGCCGAGCGGCCGTTGCCCCGGAACGGGCCGATCGCCAGCAGCCGGGGCGGAGCGCCGGTGGTCAGGTCGAGGACGAGGTCGCGCCAGGTCACCTCCATCAGGCCACCCGGTCCAGGTCCTCGTGCGTCACCTGGTGCGCCAGCGGCAGCCCGGCGATGAGCCGTTCCAGCTCGTCCAGGGCGACGGCGCCCATCCGGGACAGCTCGTTGCCGTGCGAGCCGGCGATGTGCGGCGTGAGGAAGGCGTTGGGCAGGTCGAACAGGGGCGAGTCGGGCTGCAGCGGTTCGGGCTCGGTGACGTCGAGGACCGCCGACAGCCGCCCGGACTTCAGCTCGCCGATCAGCGCGTCGGTGTCGACCAGCGACCCGCGCGCGGTGTTGATCAGGACCGCGCCGTCCGGCATCAGCGCCAGCCGCGCCCGGTCGAGCATGTGCTCGGTCTCGGGGGTGGCGGGGGCGTGCAGGCTGACGATGTCGCTGCGGCGCAGCAGCTCCTCCAGCGACTCCTGCCGTACGCCGGGAACCCGGGTGTAGGGGTCGTACAGGCACAGGTCCAGGTCGTACGGCGCCAGCAGTTCGAGCACCTTGCGGCCGATGCGGGAGGCGCCCACGATGCCGACCGTGCGGCCGTTGTTGCCGATGCCGGGCTCGATCTTGGCCAGGGTGAAGGAGCGGTCGCGCCGGTAGCGCTGGTTGAGGGCGAAGACCCCCTTCCCGGCCAGCAGGATCGCGCCGACGGTGTACTCGGCCACCGGGACGGCGTTGGCCTCGGCGGCCGAGGAGACCAGCAGGCCGCGTTCCCACCAGGCGGGGCTGATCATGCCCTTCACCGAGCCGGCCGCGTGCAGGACGGCGCGCAGGCGGGGCGCGGCGGCCAGCAGCGCCTCGTCGATCGGCGGGCAGCCCCAGCCGGTGATGAGGATCTCGACGTCGGCCAGGGCCACGCGCGGGTCGTCGAACCGCTCGGCGACCACGGCGACGTCGATGTCGGCCAGCGTGTCCAGCCGCCGCAGCAAGGGCGCGGGGAAGAGCAGAGCGAGATGTTCCTCGCGCATGGCGAACAGCGCCTTCGGGCGTGGGGACACGGGGGAAGCCCTCCATTCGATAGAGACCGGTTTCTAAACTAGGAGCGCAGCCCTCTGTGGTCAACGGGCAATCCCCGATTAACTCGAAGGCGCGTCTTACCAGGATCTCCCGGCTGGCCTGCGCTGATCTGTAACGTCTCTGTAACGCAGCCTTGAACGTGCTGGCCGGTCGGACGTAGCGTTCGCAGCGACCGGTTTCTATCAACCTAGAGAACCACCTGCTGCCGCCTCAGACGGGACTTCGGTGATGAGCACGCTACAGACGAGGCCAGAGCCTCAGACGAGACCGCCTTCCGGGCCGCCGGACAGGCGCCGCGTCCGACGCAGGGCGGTCCGTACGAACTGGACGATCGGGCTGCTCGCCCTGCCGGCCGTCGCCTTCTTCCTTGTCTTCAGCTACCTGCCGATGTCCGGCCTGGTGGTGGCGTTCAAGGAGTTCGACGTCAGCCAGGGGATCTTCGGCAGCCCGTGGAACGGGCTGGAGAACTTCAGCTATTTCCTGGAGTCCGGGGACGCGGCGAGGATCCTGTTCAACACCCTCTTCCTCAACATCCTGTTCCTGGTCGCGACGCTGGCCGCCGGCATGGTTCTGGCGATCATGCTGAACGAGATCCGCAGCACGTTCTTCAAGCGGGTCTCCCAGTCCGTCGTCTTCTTCCCCTACTTCGTCTCCCCGGTCGTGATCAGCATCATCCTGCAGGTGCTGCTGGCCGGGGCCTCCGGCGGGGGCGGGGCGGTCAACGACGCCCTCGGGGGCCTCGGGTTCCCCTCGGTCGACTGGTACACGGAGCCGGGGCCGTGGCCGTGGATCCTCACCGTGGTGAAGATCTGGCAGCTCGGGGGCTACCTGAGCGTCATCTTCCTGGCCGCGATCACCGGCATCCCCGAGGAGGTCTACGAGGCCGGGATGATCGACGGAGCCTCGCGGGCCCAGATGGCCTGGCGCATCACCCTCCCGCTGCTGAAGCCCACCGCGGCGGTCCTGCTGGTGCTGGGGGTCGGCCGGATCTTCTACGGCGACTTCGGCACCATCTACGCGATCGTCGGGGACAACGGCACCCTGTTCGACAGCACGGACGTCATCGACACCTACGTCTTCCGCGCCCTGCGCCAGCTCGGCGACTTCGGCACCACCGCCGCGATCGGCCTGTTCCAGTCGGTGGTGGGTTTCGTCCTCGTGGTGATCGCGGTGCTGATCCAGCGCAAGTACTCGAAGGAGACCAGCATCCTATGAGCGGCAAGAAGCTGGAACCGTTCACGATCGTCAGCGTCATCGGCGTCTCCTTCGCCATGCTGGCCTGCGCGATCCCGTTCTGGATGATCATCTCGGGGTCCCTCACCAGCGAGTCCGAGCTGGCCACGACGGGCTACAGCCTGTTCCCCGCGGCCTTCGACCTCACCGCGTACAAGATGATCTTCACGGGTCCGGCGGTGCTGAACGCCTACTTCGCCAGCGTCTTCATCACGGTCGTGGGCACGGCCCTGTCCCTGGCGGTGACCTCGGGGCTGAGCTGGGTGATCGCCCGGCGGCTGCCCGGCCTCAGCCGGCCGCTGACCGTCTTCTCCTACCTGCCGATGCTGTTCTCCGGCGGCCTGGTGCCCCTCTACCTGCTGGTCACGCAGTACCTGAAGCTGCAGAACAGCTACTTCTCGGTGATCCTGCCGCTGCTGGTCATGCCGTTCCTGGTCTTCGTCCAGGTCAGCGCCTTCCGCCAGCTGCCGGAGTCGATCTTCGAGTCGGCCAAGATCGACGGCGCGGGGGAGCTGCGCATCTTCTTCACGATCGCGATCCCGCTGTCCAAGCCGATCCTCGCCGTCGTCGGCCTCTTCTACGCCGTGCACTACTGGAACGACTGGTTCATGGCGCTGCTGTTCATCGACGACGTGCACAAGTTCCCGCTGCCCCTCGTGCTGCAGAACCTCATCTCCAACATCTCGTTCACGCAGATGCTGCCGCAGCTGGCCGAGGCGGCCACCCCCGTCTACCAGCTCCGGCTGGCGCTCACCACCGTCGCCATCGGCCCGATCCTGCTCGCCTACCCCTTCGCCCAGCGCTACTTCGTCAAGGGCATCACCCTCGGTGCCACCAAGGGCTGATCCCGCTCCCCCCACCTCAGGAGTTACCGTGTCCCACCACCTCATGTCGCGGCGCCGCCTGCTGGCCACCGGCGGCGGCCTGTCCCTGGCCGCCCTCCTCGCCGCCTGCTCGGACGACTCCCAGAAGCCGCAGGCCACCGGCGGCGCCCAGAGCGCCGGCGCGCTCGCGCTGAGCCTGCTGCTCCCCGGCGACGTTCCGGCCGGCTGGGACGCCGTCCTGGCCGAGGTCAACAAGAAGCTCCAGGCGGACCTGGGCTTCACCATCAAGCCGCAGTTCATCCCGTGGACCAGCTACGGCCAGCAGGCGCTGCTCAAGTTCACCGCGGGGGAGAAGTTCGACACCGCGCTGCAGGCGCGCTGGCTCAACATGACCCAGCTCGCGGCCAGCGGCTCGATCGTCGAGCTGAGCAGCCTGCTGTCCAGCGGCAAGTACCCCAACCTGACCGCCACGATCGACCCGAAGATCATCGAGCTGAACCGGTGGAGCGGCAAGCTCTACGGCCTGCCCCAGATCAACTCGGTCGCCCGCTTCCACCACTTCAGCATCCGCCAGGATCTGGCGGAGAAGCTCGGCATGAGCGACATCACGGACTTCGCCGGGCTGGAGAAGTTCTGGTACGACGTCAAGCAGAAGAACAAGGACATCATCCCGATCGGGGTCAGCTCCCGGATGCCCAAGCTGCTGGTGGCGTGGAACCCGGTCGGCTGGCTCAACCCCTACATGTGGGACAACCCCACCATGAGCATCGCCTCCTTCACCGGCGACTCGCTCAACTTCGTCCTGGCCGCCGACGGCAAGCAGACCGGCTCGTCCAACCCGATCCCGTGGTGGGAGGCCCCGGGCACGGTGGACGCGCTGCGCAAGATCCGCAAGTACTACCAGGACGGGCTGATCAACAAGAACGCCCTCACCCTGGACTCGAAGGCGCTGGACTCCCAGTTCAAGGCCGGCCGCGTCGCCACCGGCTGGGCCATGACCGACGGCCTGTCCTCCACGGGGCTGTCCGAGCTGACCAAGAACGTGCCGGGCGCGATGATCGCGAACGTGATGCCGCTCAAGGGCGGCGAGAGCGCCAAGCCGTACCAGACGTTCCAGAGCGACAACTTCGTCGTGCTCAACGCCAAGGGTGAGAGCAACGAGAAGGCCATGCAGCTGCAGGACTGGGTGTCGATCAAGGAGAACCACGACCTGATCAACTACGGCCTCCCCGGCAAGGACTGGAACCCCGTCGGCGACGACAAGTACGAGCAGCTGTCCACCTACACCTTCCCCGGCTTCGCTCTCGCCTGGCGGGCCAAGCTGGAGCGCCGGGTCAAGGGCATGACGGAGTCCGAGGCCAAGTGGTTCGACTGGGCGCAGGACATCGACAACTTCACCGTCGATCCCTACGCCAGCTTCGTCCCCGACCCGGAGCCGATCAAGCGGGAGAACACCCAGGTCACCGCGGCCATGACGCAGTTCGCGAACCCGCTGTTCATCGGCGCGGTCGATGTCGACCAGGGGCTGGACAAGCTGAAGAAGGCGCTGGAGCGGGCGGGCCTGGCCAAGGTCCAGGCCGAGATGGCCAAGCAGGCCGACGCCTACCTGAAGGGCCAGTGACGATGGCGCTCCCCATCAGCCGGAGGACCGTGCTGGCGTCCTCCGGCGCGCTGGCCGCCGCCACGTGGTTATGGAACGGCGAGGCCGCCGCCGCCACGACGGGCCGTGAGGCCCCGCTGGACGTGGTGGTCTTCGGCGACGAGGCCTCCGAGAGCGCGCACGCGGTGACCGCCGACCGGTCGGCGGTGGTGGCCGGGGCGCTCGGCCGCTCTGCCCGCGTGCTCAACCCGCAGGAGTCCGCCGGGGTCTGGGGCGGCACGGTCTCCTTCACCGTCAAGTGCGCGCCGCGCGGCACCACGTACGTCACGATCAAGCTGTGGGGCGGCGACCGGGCCGCGAGCGAGGCCGACCAGTCCCGGCTCCAGCTCTTCTGCGCGGGCGCGCAGGTCGGCCACTACCACCTGGGCGCGGTCGACCCGCTGGACATCCTCAGCCAGGACGCCCACTCGCCGGGCCGCTTCCACTTCCACACGCTGCCGCTGCCCGAGGCGATGACCCGCGACCGCGAGCAGGTCACGCTGGAGATCCGGTCGATGGGCCGGATCTGGGGTTACGGGCAGAACGCGGCCGAGTTCTACCGCTCGATGGACAAGCCCAGCCGCCCCTTCTACCGGATCTACACCCATACCGAGCCGTACTTCCCCGGCGACGGCATCCAGGGGCCGGCGCCCGACGCGCCCGTCCGGCCCGCGCCCGGCCCCGAGGTGCTGGCGGACATCAAGGCCAGGGTGCTGCGCGAGCACCGCAACTGGCTCGACGGCAACCCCGCCTCGCTCGACTCCTGGGCCTTCCAGGGGCTGGCCGAGGGCTACTTCTGGCCCGAGAGCCCCGCCCACCAGTCTGCGGACGCGATCGACCAGGTGCTGGCCGCCATCGACGCCCGCTACACCAAGTGGCTCGCCGACCCGACCGTGCTGACCGCCTCCGACCAGCAGTGGGAGGGCTTCGCCAAGGTCGGCACGGCGCTCCTGCTGCTCCGCGACGTCCTGGGCGACCGGCTGGAGCGCCCGGTCGGCGGGCGGCCCGTGGGCGCGCCCAACCCGGGCTTCGAGCGCGGCGGCACCGCCCCCGCCTCCTGGAACACCGCCCGGTGGGCCGGCACGGCCACCTGGCTCTGGGACGACACGGTCAAGCGCGGCGGCTCGCGTTCGGTCAAGGTCACCGTCGCCGCCGGGGCCGCCGCGGGCTGGAACACCGCCCAGAACCGCACCCTCATCGGCCAGGGCCGGCACCGCTACGGCGTCTGGGTCAGGACCGAGGACGTCGTGGCCCCGGGCGCCTACCTCGATGTGCTCTTCTACGACGCCGCCGGCAAGATCGTCGGCACCGACAACAAGTTCTACGCCCCGGCCGGCACCCGGGACTGGACGCAGATCACCGCCGAGCTGACCACCCCGGCCACCGCGGTCGAGCTCCGGCTCGACGTCCGCGTCGAGGGCGGCGGCACCGCCTGGTTCGACGACGTCGAGGTCACGCCGCTCGACGGGGCCACCCCGCCGGTCCAGGGCGATCTCCCGGTACGGCGGGACGCGTACACCAGGATGCTGGCCGAGTCGATCTCGTACTGGCGCCAGCACATGCCGCACTACAGCAACCAGACGATGATCTGCGCGCTCGGCATCTACCGCTGCAACCGCGCCCTGATGCTGATAAATCCGGGAAAGGCGCCGCTCACCGAGGAGAAGGCCCGCGACTACATCCACCAGTCCGTCGGCCTGAAGCCCTTCCTCGGCCGCGAGGACGCCTCCGGCACCCCCAGCAAGATCCTCGGCGAGCACTTCCACCAGGTCACCCGCAAGGGCCTGACCAGAGAGCTGGGCTACGTCGGCAACTACGGCGAGGTGACCGACTGGCTGGTCCTGCTCTACGAGGCCGTCACCCGCTTCGACGGCGTCGAGGACGCCGAGCTGAAGGCGCACCTGATCAAGATGATCAACGCGCGGGCCGTCTTCCGCTACCCCGAGGTCGACAACGACGGCTACCGCACCATGCGCATGGAGGCCGCCGTCGGCTGGCGCGACGACCACTATCCCGGCGACGTCGTCTACGCCCAGCGCCTGGCCTGGGACGGCCACCCCGCCATGGCCGCCGCCGTGCTCGGCGACCCCGCGATCGCCGGGCACGCCCAGCGCATGATCGCCGACAACCAGTTCTTCGGCCACCTCGACCTGCTGCTCACCAACACCTGGCCGCGCGTGGGGCTCAACGCCCTGCGCCTCGTGCAGCGCGACTGGCCCGCCTTCCAGGCGCTGCCGGCGAGCGGCACGCGGTTCCCCATGGACTGGGACGCCCCTGCCTTCGTCTTCTCCGACGAGGAGAACGGCGTCGTCGCGATCAAGAACGGCAAGGAGATCCTCTACGCCTCCCTCTACTGGCGCGCCCGGCAGGCCGTCAACGACCTGGCCCGGGTCCACCACATCACCCCGGACACCCACCGGGTCGCCACCGTCCGGCAGCAGTGCCAGGTCACGCCCACCGGCGACACCTGGACCGAGGCCGACTGGGTCTGCTTCTCCTTCGCCATCAACGACCCCGCCGCCTCCCACATCCCGCCCGGCGGCTTCCCGCCCCCCGGTCCGCAGGTCCACCAGGCCTTCGCGGGCGAGGTGCTCAAGGTCGGGCCGTATCCCGCGGACGTCCCGGACCCCGCGCTCGGGGTGGACTTCCCGGGTGTGGAGAAGCTCTTCGTCGGCAAGGCCCAGTTCTACCGCTGCTCCTACGGCCGTTACCTCATCGGCATGAACACCTCCGAGGACCGGCCCCGCCGCCTGCACACCACCGGCCCCGGCCACGCCCGTGACCTCGTGACCGGCCGCCGCGTCCGCCTGGGAACCCCGATCGAGGTCGCGCCCCTCAGCACCGTGGTGCTCTTCCTGGAGGACTGATGCACTCCTTGCCCGGCCCGTCGCGCCCCCTGGGGCGACGGTGTCCGGGCCGGGACCATCTCGCTGATCGACCAGACCGTTACCGTTGTTCACCGTGCCTCGGGCCTGCGCCGAGAAGTTGAGCTTCCTGCTGGAAAGAGTGTGGAGATCGTATGATCCGCAATCCCGTCCTGCCCGGTTTCGACCCTGACCCCTCGATCGTGCGGGTGGGAGAGGATTACTACCTGGCCACCTCGACCTTCGAGTGGTATCCGGGCGTCCGGGTGCACCACTCCCGTGACCTGGTCAACTGGCGCCCGCTGGGCGGCATCCTGACCGGGCGCGAGCTGCTCGACCTGTCCGGCGTGCCCGACTCAGGAGGCGTCTGGGCGCCCGACCTGACCTATCACGACGGGCTGTTCCACCTGGTCTACGGCGTGATGGACAACTACGCCCTCGGCTACAAGGACATCGCCAACCACCTGATCACCGCGCCCTCGATCGAGGGGCCGTGGTCCGACCCGGTCCGGCTGCCGGGCCGCGGCTTCGACGCCTCCCTCTACCACGAGGACGGCCGGAGCTGGCTGCTCAACATGGTCTTCGACTCCCGGCCGGGCCGCGGGTTCGCCGGGATCGAGCTGCAGCCCCTCGACGGCGGCAAACCCGAGCTCATCCTGCCCAACCGCAAGGTCACCGAGGGCCCGCACCTCTACAAGATCGACGGCTGGTACTACCTGATGGTGGCCGAGGGCGGCACCGGCTACGAGCACGGGGTCACGGTGCTGTGCTCCCGCTCGATGTCGGGGCCGTACGAGGAGGACCCGGCGGGGCCCATGCTCACCTCGCGTCACGACCGGAGCCTGGAGCTGCAGAAGGCCGGGCACGGCTGCCTGGTGGAGACGCAGACGGGGGAGTGGTACCTGTCCCACCTGATGGCCCGGCCGTACCACAACGGCAGGTGCGTGCTCGGGCGCGAGACCGCGCTGCAGCGCGTGACCTGGGAGGACGGCTGGCCGCGCGTGGCGGGCGGCGTGCCCGCCGTCGAGGTGGCCGCCCCCGAGCTGCCCGCGCACCCGTGGCCGGCGAGCGAGGGCTGGAACGGCGGCTCGCCGTCCCCCGGCGGGCTCGGGCCGGACTGGAGCACGCTGCGGCGGCCCGCCTCGCCCGACTGGCTGACCGCCGACCAGGGCGGGCTCACCGTCCAGGGCGGTCAGTCCCCGTACGGCCTGCGCACCCCGAGCCTGGTCGCCCGCCGGGTCACGGACCGGAAGTGCTCCCTGGAAACGGTCATGCGGTTCGAGCCGGACAGCGTCCACCAGTGGGCGGGCATCGTCGCCTACTACAACTCGCGCAACTGGCATTACCTGGCCGTGACCGCCGACGGCCTGGTGCTGACCACCAGCGACCAGGGGACCCGCACCGAGCGCCTGCTCGGCCCCGTGGGAGGCGAGGTCGAGCTGCGCGTGGAGTTCGACGGGCCGGTCGTGCGCTTCAACCACGGCCAGGACCTGGACGCCACGATCCTGTCGGACGAGCACGCCGACGAGTTCATCGACGGGAAGGTGCGGGCCTTCGGCTTCACCGGCGCGTTCGTGGGGTTCTGGGTGCAGGACCTGGCGGGAGAGGGCTGCTCGGCGCGCTTCGAGCAGATCATCTACCGCACATGAGCAACACCGGTCTCTCCAGCACCTGGGGCATCCCATGAGGCTGCACGTCGACACCTGGGGCCAGGGCGGCCCACCGCTGCTCCTGGTGCACGGCTGGGGCGGCGACCACCGGCTGTGGCGGGCCCTGGACTTCGGGGGCCGCCGGGTCATCGCCCCCGACCTGCGCGGCCACGGCCGCTCCCCGGTCCCGGCGACCGGGTACCGGCCCGTCGACCTGGCCCGCGACCTGGTGCCGCTGCTCGACGAGCCGGTGCTGGCCGTCGGGCACTCCATGGGCGCCCAGGTGGTCACCGCGCTGGCGGTCGAGCACCCGGAGCTGGTCAGCGGGCTGGTCGTGGTCGCCCCCGCCTACGGCGCCGACGAGGAGGAGGAACGGCTCATCCCCGGGCGCCTGGCGGCGTTGCGCGCCGACGGCGTGGCCGCCGCGCTGCGGCAGCTCGGGCCGCTGCCCGCGCCGATCACCGGGCAGCTGCTGGCCACGCCAGGTCACGTGCTGGCCGAGTGCTACGCCGGGATGTACACCGTGCCGGGTGCGTTCGGGGTGCGGCGGGAATCGGAGCGATATCTGGCCAGACGGGCCTGTCCGGTGCTCGCCGTGCACAATGTGCCGGAGGCCGCGCGGTGGGAGGCGGATCTCCCCGGTCACCCGCGATCCAGGACCGTGGTGTGGCCGGATTCCGGGCATTTCCTGCACGTGGAGCATCCGGCGACGTTCGTGGAACTGGTGGCCGGCTGGGACCATTGAGTCTCCTGGGGTTCGCGCCGTCGCCGTGATGACGGTCTCACAACTCGGGTTCGGCAAACGTGAAGACCATCACATACACTCTGACCAGCGGTTACGTGGTGGCCGTTCGTGCCGCTGCCCGGCCTCAGCGCAGCGGCCGGGCGGTCACGGGTGCGTGTGGAGCGCGCTCGCCGCCCGCGTCGGTGCCCTTTCGCAGCGGGGCTGAAGCCCAACGAGAAGATATGATCATGCGAAGTCTCGCGTACGCCATTGCCGGTCTCGCTCTGGGCGCGGCCGCCTGTGGCGTGCCCGCCAACGGCGACGCCACGGAGGGCCTCACCATCGGCCTGTCGGTCTCGACGATGAACAATCCGTACTTCGTCCAGTTCCGCGACGGGGCGGAGGCGGCCGCGCAGCGCTTCGGGGCCAAGCTGGCCGTCGCCGACGCCCAGAACAACGCCTCCCGGCAGGCGACGCAGATCCAGGGCTTCACCAGCCGCAAGCTGAAAGCGGTCATCATCAACCCGGTCGACTCCAACGCGCTCGCCACGGAGGTCAGAGCGGCGAACCTGGCCGGCATCCCGGTGATCGCGGCCGATCGCGCCATCAACCACGCCTCGGTGGCGCAGACCCTGACCTCGGACAACCTGGCCGGAGGCAAGCTCGGCGCGCAGGAGCTGGCCAAGCAGATCGGCGGGAAGGGCGAGGTGATCGTGCTCCGCGGCACGGCCGGCACCTCCGCCTCCCGAGACCGCAGCAAGGGCTTCACCGACGGCATCGCCGCGTACCCGAAGATCAAGGTCGTGGCCACGCAGCAGGCCGACTTCGACCGGGCCAAGGGCCTGAACGTCATGACGGGCCTCATCCGGTCCCACCCTGGCCTCGACGGGGTGTTCGCGGAGAACGACGAGATGGCGCTGGGCGCGATCCAGGCCCTGGGGCCGAAGGCGGGCCACGTCAAGGTCGTCGGCTTCGACGGCACGCCGGACGGGATCAAGGCGGTGCGGGCGGGCAGCATGGCCGCCACGGTCACCCAGCAGCCGCGCCTGATCGGCTGGCAGGCGGTGCAGGACGCCATCAAGGTGGCCAAGGGCCAGACGGTCGCCAAGACGGTGGCGGTCCCGGTCAAGCTGGCGACCAAGGAGAACGCGAACGAGTTCTGGACCTTCTGAGCCAGCGAGCGTAGTTAACGGTACCTATCAGAGTACGCTCAGCGTAAGCGCGTCCCGGCGGGGTCGGCAAGAGGGGAAAGCGCATTCCTGGATTTCCGGCCATCAATCATGCCTCTGAACTGGTGAAACGTCGGACTTGAACTGATCACCTATGTAACGCCTGGGTAACGGGTTCTTGTCGGGCATCTCACTGCGGCCTAATCTCCGGGGAGAACGTTTTCTATCGGGAGATCCGCCATGCTCATTCGGCACCGGTTAGGCGGCCCGCTCGCCGCGATCCTGCTGCTGCCCTTCCTCGCCGCGCCCCCCGCGATGGCCGCCCCTCTGCCCGCCGGACACGTGGACGTGGTCACGTTCGGCGACACCGAGTCCGAGAGCGCGCACGCGCTGCAGGCGGCCTCCACCGCGGTGGTCGAAGGGGCGCTGGGGGAGCCCGCCCGCGTCGCCAAGCCGACCTCGCCGCCCACCGTCAAGGGCGGTGAGCTGCGGTTCAGGGTCGCGGTCGATCCGGTCGCGCAGAACTACTTCACGCTGAAGTTCTGGGGGAGCGACGTCTCGCCCTACAAGACGATCGCCTACGTCAACGGCGAGCAGATCGGCTACCGGCGCTCGGGCGACTACGAGGCGATCAACCTCGGGTCGAGCAAGGCGCTGCCGGGCCGGTTCTACTACAACACGATCATGCTGCCGCTCGGCCACACCCTGGGCCGGCGGGTCGTGGAGATGACGGTCCGGACGTACGACGCCGGGTTCGCCCAGCCCGTGACCGCCGACTCGCGCGGCTACTACCGGGCCTACACGCACACCACCGCGTACCTGGACGTCTCCGGCGAGAAGCAGGGGACGGTCACCCCGGACACCACGCCCGCGCCCGGGCCGGCCGACGCCGAGAAGCAGGCGATGGTCGACCGCTACCGGAAGAGCCAGATCGACCTGTTCAACCAGTACAGCGGGCAGCTCGACGCCTCGCCCACGGCGAAGCTGTCGATCGTCCGCTACCAGGACGACCTGCGCTTCTACGCCTCGGCGCTGCTGGAGCCGTGGACGCCGGCGAACACGCCCGAGCTGAAGAAGGCGGCGCTGGGACGGCTGTTCAAGGCGATCGACAACCACGTCAAGGACTACTACGCCGACACCCGGCTGCTGCTGCGGGGCGGTCACCAGGGCGACTGGGGCGGCTACTACGGGGCCCTGGGCGAGGCGCTGTACATCGTGGAGAACCTGATCCCCGAGGTGTACGGCGCGAAGGAGTTCGAGGCGTTCCTGGACGAGCCCTTCGTCACCGGCACGCAGGACGGGCCGTCCTCGCTCAAGGGCGTGGACTGGGACGGCGGGGAGCTGTCCCGGCGCGAGGCGTACGAGCGGGTGCTGAAGGCCAACTTCGACTTCGCCCGCGCGCGCCTGTCCTACATCTACAACCAGGTGATGTACACCTACGAGGGCGCGTGGGAGGCGCACGAGGGCCTGCGGGTGATCGGGTCGCGCTTCTACGAGGGCAAGGCCAGGAGCCACCGGATCCTGCTGGAGGCGCTCGGCGTCGAGCCCTTCCTCGGCGAAGAGGTGCTGGTGGGGCCCGACGGCAAGGACCTGGACCTCTACCACTCGCTCTTCTACCACGACACCACCGCCCGCTTCACCGACGACTTCGCGCAGATCGTGGGCAAGGGCCTGGCCAGGAGCAAGCTCGGCCCCGACGGGCGCGTGGTGCGCCGCCTGCCGTACGGCGAGCACTACACCGGCATCACCAAGGCCGGCCTGACCAGGGAGAACACCTTCGTCGCCAACTACGGCGAGGCCACCAACTACCTGCCGGAGTACTTCTTCCGCACCTGGGGCCACCAGGGCGACGAGAAGCTCAACGACGAGATCCTCAAGCTGGCGCTGAAGAACCTGCACGCCCGCGGCTTCACCCGCTACACCGGCACGGACGACAACGGCAAGCGGGTGGCCCTGGCGGAGATGGTCGTGGACGAGCGCAACACGAGCTACCCGGGCTGGCCCGCCTACGCCCTACGCAACACCGAGGGCCGCACGATGGAGTACGTCACGCTGGACAAGCACATGTCCGAGCACGCCGAGCGCTACGCGGGCGCGGAGTGGGAGCCGTACCGGCGCTACGCGAACGAGGCGGCCGGGTTCGTCCAGCAGCAGATCGCCGACAACCAGTACTTCAACACCTTCTCCTCCGTGGAGGCGAAGCGGAAGTACGACATGTGGCTGCCCGAGACCTACGCCTACCTGCGTGCCCGTCCGGCGGCCGGGGCCGTGCTCCCGCAGACGGACTTCGCCGCGTACACGCCCGCGGAGCTCGCCGCCCTGGGCGTCGACCCGGCCCGCTACGAGCGGTTCGCGTTCGCGGACGTGGACGACATGTTCGTCTCCGTACGCGACGGCGACACCCGGATCTTCGGCTCGCTGTTCGAACGGCAGCGCGGCGTCGCCGGGAACGGGCGGCTGCACGTCCTGGACAAGGACCACCACAACGTCGTGCAGATCGCCACGGACACGCAGTTCGCCTACCGCGACTACAACCTGCGGATGGACAACATCGACGTCGACTTCATGGAGGACCAGCAGAAGGGCGACGGCGGCCTGCCGCAGGCCCTGGCCGGTGAGATCCTGCCCGCCGCCTACCAGCCGGGCGTCGGCACCGTGCGGCGGGAGAACTACGAGTTCGACACCCCCTACTCCGGATACGCGGACTTCCTGACCGCCCGCTACGGGAACTACGTGTTCGCCTTCAACACCACCCGGGACGACCACGGCAACAAGCGCTCGTTCTCGCTGGACGTGCCCGGCGACGCGGTCGACCTGGTCTCGGGCAGGCGGGTGGCCGGGGGCGCGGTGAGCGTGCCGCCCGAGACCGCGATGGTGCTGAGGCTGGACGGCGCCGTGGCCGAGCGGCCGAAGCCGCACCACGTGGACTTCGTCCAGGCGCTGCGCGACCGCGACGGCGTCACCCTCACGTGGAAGCCCGCCGCCGGCGCCGAGTCGTACACGATCAGGCGCGACGGCAAGGTGGTCGCCACCGGGGTCCGCGGCACGACGTACGAGGCCGGCAGGCAGTCCGGCGCCTACACCGTGACCGGCGTGAACCGCCACGGCTCCGGCTGGGCCTCGCAGGCCGTCCAGCCGCCCGCCGCGCCGGTGGACCGCGTCGGCGAGGTCGCGGGCCGCGTCAAGGCGGACGGGTACCGCGTCGAGCTCACCGGGGGCGACGGCAAGGGCCTCGGCGACGGCGACGACTACTACGTGGACAAGCGTGACATCAAGGACACCTTGCTGTTCTCGAACGAGGTGCTCACCGGCAGCGGGTCGGTCATCGCCCGGATCGAGCAGGCGCGGGGCCCGGCTGCAGGTGTGATGCTCCGGGCCGACGCCCGCTACATCTACTTCGGCGCGGACGCCTCGGGCCGGCTCGTCCTGCGCAATCGCACCCGCGACTCCCGGCACGACTGGCAGGACGACCGGCGCAGCCCGATCGACGCCGGGATCCAGGGCTACACCGCGGCCGAGTACCCGTTCGTCAAGCTCGTACGCGACGCCGACGCCCAGATCGTGCGGGCGTGGGCGAGCAAGGACGGCCGGTCGTGGTCGTACGTGGCGGAGCTGTTCACGCCCTTCCCCGAAGGCGTGTACGCCGGGGTCGCGGCGGCCACGGCGGCCACGTTCACCCACGTCACGGTGTCGCCCGACCGCGAGGGGACGCTGTACGCCCGGGTGGAGCGGGCCCGGGACCGGGTGACGCTGCGCTGGAGCAAGCCGGACGCCGCCACCCGGTTCACCGTCTACCGCAAGGACGGCGCGAGCGCCGCCTGGCGCCCCGTGCTGTCCAGCGCGCTGACCTTCGACTTCACCGACGAACCGCTGCGGCATGGCACCCGCTTCTACCGGATCGCGGCGATCGGCGCGGACGGCGCCGAACGGCCGGGCTCGGGCCTGCTGATGGCGACGGCCGAACCGCTCGCCACCGTGATCGCCGAGACGGAGAAGCTGCCCGCCGCCGACTACACCAAGGGCAGCCACTACCTGCTCACCCGGGCGATCGCCGAGGCGAAGGCGGGTGGCGACGAGGACGAGCTGATCGACCGGATCTACGCCGCCGTCGAGCAGCTCGTGCCGGTCGGCACGCTGCTGAAGAAGGTGACCGTCGAGCCGTCCATGGTGGAGGCGTCCACCGAAGCGTGGGGAGGCGGCGGCACCAAGGCCCAGAACGGCTGGCGCGCCTTCGACGGCGACCTGGCCACCGCCACCGACACCACCACCTCGGCGGGCTGGATCGACGTGCGCCTGCCGGCGGTGGTCGCGCTGGACGCGGTCCGCTACCACCCGCGCTCCACCCACGTCACGCGGCTGAACGGCGCCGTGTTCAGGGGATCCGCCGACGGCGGCGCCACCTGGACCGACCTGCACACGGTCAGCGGGGTAGACGCGGCGCAGTGGTACTCCGTCCCGCTCCCGCGGACCGCGGCCTACCCGTGGCTGCGCGTCGCCTTCCCGTCGGGCAACACCAACGTGGCGGAGATCGAGTTCCTGTCCATGAGCGACGACCGTACCCTGCTCGACCTGCTCATCGAGGAGGCCGAGGCCGTCGATCCGAGCCGCCGCACCCCCGAGCTGACCGCCGCGCTGGAGCACGCCCGCTCCGAGCTGAGCGGTCAGGAGCAGATCGACGCCGCGGCCGAGCGGCTGCGCGTCGCCCTCGCGAGCCTGTGACCCCGTACCCTCCAACCCCCTAAGGAGAGGTCATGTCCGCACGCACCCCCCACGTCACCCGTCGCGGAGCCCTCAAGACAGCGCTCAACACCGTGCTCGCCGCCGGCGCCGGCGCGGCCCTGCTGGGCCGCGCCGAGCCCGCCGCCGCGGCAAGCCACCCCGGCCTGCTGCACACGCAGGCCGACTTCGACCGCATGCGTTCGATGGTCAACGCCGGAGCCCAGCCGTGGAAGGCGGGCTGGGACCGGCTCGTGGCCAACTCCCACTCCCAGAGCACCTGGACGCCCAACCCGCAGGCGACGATCGTCCGCGGCGGCGACGGCCAGAACTACGGGATCCTCTACAACGACATCCACGCCGCCTACCAGAACGCGCTGCGCTGGAAGGTCAGCGGCAGCACCGCGCACGGCGACAAGGCGCGCGACATCCTCAACGCCTGGTCCGGCACGCTCACCACGGTCACCGGCAACGCCGACCGGTTCCTGGCCGCGGGCATCTACGGCTACCAGTTCGCCAACGTCGCCGAGATCATGCGCGGTTACGGCGGCTTCGACCTGGCCCGCTTCCAGCGGATGATGCTCAACGTCTTCCACCCGCTCAACGAGAGCTTCCTGACCAACCACAACGACGCCTGCATCACCAACTACTGGGCCAACTGGGATCTGTGCTCCATGAACTCGATCCTGGCCATCGGCGTGCTCTGCGACCGCCAGGACCTCATCGACCGGGCCGTCACGTACTTCAAGACGGGCGCGGGCAACGGCTCGATCGCGCACGCCATCCCGTTCCTGCACAGCGGCGGGCTCGCGCAGTGGCAGGAGAGCGGGCGCGACCAGGGCCACACCATGATGGGCGTCGGCCAGATGGGCGCCTTCTGCGAGATGGCCTGGAACCAGGGCATCGACCTGTACGGCTACGACGGCAACCGGTTCGCCAAGGCGTGCGAGTACATCGCCAAGTACAACCTGGGCGAGGACGTCCCGTTCGCCGCCTACACCTGGGGCACCGGCCAGAACTGCGCCCAGCAGACGCACACCGCGATCTCCTCGGCGAGCCGCGGCGAGGTGCGGCCCGTCTGGGAGACCGTCTACCACCACTACGCCGTCAGGCGCGGCCTGGCCATGCCGTACTCGGCCGCGTTCGTCGCCAAGGTGCGGCCGGAGGGCGGCGGCGGCGACTACGGGCCCAACAGCGGCGGCTTCGACCAGCTCGGGTTCGGCACGCTCACGCACGCCAGGGTCCCGGGCGCCGCCACCCTCCCGGCGGGGACGACCAGGTCGCTGCGCTCGGTCAACTATCCCGCCCGCTACGCCAGGCACCAGAACGACCTCGGCTACCTGCACGAGGTGAGCGCCTCCAGCGACGCCCAGACCCGCCAGGACGCCACCTTCACGATCGTGACAGGGCTCGCCGCGCCGAACGGCTACTCCCTGCGCGCCGCCGACGGCCGCTACCTGCGCCACTCCGGCTGGCGGGCGCGCCTGGGCGCCGACGACGGCACCGCCGTGTTCAGGGCCGATGCCACCTTCTACGCCGTCCCCGGCGCCGCGAGCGGCTCGGTGCGCCTCGAATCGAGCAACTATCCCGGCCGTTTCCTGCGCCACCGCGGCTTCGAGCTCTGGGTGGACGCCTACGACGGCACGACCGGGTTCCGCGACGACAGCTCCTTCACGGCCGTCACGGCCTGGGCCTGACCCCGTCACGGGCGGGCGGCGCCACCGACTGGGTGCCGCCCGCTAGGGGCTACTGAAGGTGATCATGTCCTTCCTTTCCGGTTGTTTCCGGGAGATCGGCGGATCTTCACTGCTACCGTCCGGCCTTTCCGGCAGTAAACCCGAGAGAAAGAGAGACGGACCCCTATGTGGATCGCCTTGGGTGTGATCGTCGCCCTGGTCGCGGGCGTGGCTCTGTGGTGGAAGTTCCGAGATCCGCTCAGAGGCGAGGACTTCTACAAGTTCCACGTCGAACGCAAGTGGGCCTGGGAGCTCATCCTCGACGACGAGCAGGAGCGGGCCTTCATGGCGGGGCTCGAGGCGTACGACGAGGAGAGCACGGTCTACCCGCACCGCGAGGCCGGCGCGCTGCGCGTCTACGACCCGTCCATGATGATCTCGCTGTTCCTGCTCACCGAGCAGTTCGCCGCGATGGGCCCGCAGGCCCAGGCCGACCCGGCGGGCGCCGTACGCCACCTGATCGACCGCGCCGCGCAGAGCGAGACCGGCGGCGTGCTGCACCTCGACGACGACTGGATGGCCCAGCCGGTCGACGGCATGGACAAGTACGACTTCACCAGCGCGATGATGAGCGCCACGCACGCCCAGGGCGTGGACGGCGGCGTCGGCGGCTACGGCGACGAGGACGGCGGCTACGGCATGCTCACCGTGCTCGTGGAGATGCCGCAGCACGTGGCCCGCATGTACGACGACGCCCACAGCCACGCCGCCCCCGGCGAGATCCGCAACCGGCTCGACGTCTACAAGGCCGTGATCGAGGAGCCGGAGCCCGAGTTCGTGGCGGGGCTGGAGAGCGCCGACGCCGAGCGCAGCCGCTTCACGAACACGCTGATGTACGACTACGGCCGGGTGCTCGCCGGATACCGGTCGATGCGCCCGCAGATGCCGCAGGCGCAGCCGTCCGACGTCATGTCCATGGTCATGGCGCGCATGCTGTCGGACAGCCTGCCCGGCATGACCTGGACCCGGCAGCCGTCGACCGAGCAGTACCAGCGCGCCCTGGAGCTGATCTCAACGAGAGGCTGACCCGCCGCGGGCGAACCGGCCCGCGAAGGTCCGCACGTCCGCCGACCTGCCCGCCAGGTCGGCCGCCCACTTGACCGCCGTCCTCAGCGACGGCTCCGGGGCGTGGTAGGACCTGTCGACCGACCACCACCAGGCCCGCTCCCGGGGCGGCTCGGCGGCCAGCTCGGCTGCCGCCAGCCCCGCCGGGTGGCCCGCCCGCTCCCAGAGCTCCTCCCACTGCGCGCGGCGCAGGCGCAGGTAGAGCAGGTTCTTGAGGTCGGCGAGCACGCCGAGGTCGTTGACGGTGGCCTCGGACAGGTCCAGCCCGTACAGGCGCGGGCACGACATGAGCGGCGCCAGGTCCACGGGGTTCGCGGTACGCAGCGTCAGCAGGCGCAGCGTGGCGTGGCCCGCCAGCGGCCACAGGTCGATCGCGTCCATGGCCAGGTCGAGCAGCTCCACCGGCGTGTCGCGGAGCGGGCCCAGGTCCGCTCCGGGCACGTTCTCCACGGTGATCTGCCACAGCGTCGGCGTCCCGCGCAGGGGCCGGAAGTCGGCCCAGGGAGCGTTGAGCACCGTCAGGCGTTCGATCCCCGCGCGCATGCCGCGCATGGAGGCCGCGTCGGCGCCGGCGACGACCAGCGCGCGGGGCTCCTCCTCCGGCTCCTCGGCGTCGATCCACAGCTCGCCCTGCTCGATCCGGTACGCGCCCGCCCGCAGCGCGGCGACGTGCCGATGCAGCAGGCCGGTCACCGAGTCGGCGACGTAGACCGGGCCGTCGTCGTGGTGCACGCCCATGCGGATGACCTGGCCGGAGCGCCGCGCCGGGCCCCGGCGCGAGGTCCACGGCCAGGAAGTCGCCGCCGGTGCTGGTGGCGAACGGGATCCAGCCCGGGTGGTCCGACGCCCGGCGCACCGCCAGCCGCGGGCCGGTGCTGGTGATCAACGGGGTGCGCAGGTGGTCACGCCAGGCGCGGCCCGCGGCCCACCAGCGGTTCTCCGGGCGGCTCTGGCTCACCAGCCTCTCCAGGCCGAACCAGGGGTGCCGGTCCAGCAGCCCTTCGCCGCCGTCGCCGTCGATGTGCGCGTACAGGGCACGGAGGTCGTCGGGGAGCCCCATCGCGAGCTCGGCCCGGCGCGCCTCCGGCAGGGCGGGCGGCGGCGCGTACGTGTCCCGCCCCAGGATCCGGTCCCGCTCCCGTAAATAGGCGCCGAGCAGGGCGACCGCCTCCCGCGGGTCTCCCGCCTGCGTGGACTCCACCGGGCCCTTCTGGAACGCCGCCGGCTCGGCCGGGAGCGCGTGCCGGTCGAGCACGTACAGGAACCCGCCGCCGTGGGCACGCTCCAGCGACTCGCTGACCACCGCCTCGAACCGCCCCTTGGCCTCCACCACCAGCTCGACGGTCAGATGATCGCCGGTCGGCCCGGCCAGCGTGTGCACGGCGCACAGCTCGGCGTGCAGGTCGACGTCACCGCCGCCGGCGCCGGGCTCGTACGTCAGGCCGCTGTGCCCGGCCCCGCCGCCGGCGGTCGCGAACCCCCGCAGTTCGGCCCGGCGCCACTTCGGGGGCGCCGCGGCCGCGATCTTCTCGGCCATGGAACGGAGTACGTCGTCGATCACGCGGCCTTTCCCCACCCGACTCGATCTTGTGAACGGCCGGATCCGCACCCGGTCGCTTTGTCGGTGATGATCTCTAATCTCCCGCCCATGACACAAGTGATCCCGTCACCCGCCTGGCAGGAGCTACGCGACCTCGTCGCCGAGGGCAGGACCGCGGACCTGGCCGACCGCGTGATCCCGATGCTGCCCGGGCCCTGGGGGCGCGGGTGGCGGCGGTCTTCGGCGGTGAGGCCACGCCTGAGGAGGCGGGAGTGGTGACATATTTGCCTCCTGACGGCCGTTACTGAACCGGATAAGCTTGGGCGGTGATCCTTGATCAAATCCTGATTTATCCGCTGAAATCGGGTCAGGGTTGGGCGCGGTCCGAGGCGGTCGTTCACCCCTGGGGCCTGGACGGGGACCGGCGGTGGGCGGTCGTCGACGAGAACGGCGACAACCTGTGGCTGGGCGAGTTCCCGCGCCTGGCGTCCGTCGCCGCGCACCCCACCGCCGAGGACGGTCTGCGGCTCGCGGCGCGCGGGATGGAACCCCTGACCGTGCCGCCCGCCACCGGTGCGGCCACGCGGGTCGGTTTCACCGGCCTGGACAAGGCGGTGCTCGCCGACGACGCCGCGCACGCCTGGTTCAGCGAGCTGCTGGGGCGCCCGGCCCGGCTGGTGTGGCTGGACGACCCCACGCGGCGGTCGATCGACCCGGCGCACGGCGGGTTGCCGGGTGAGGTGGTGAGCTTCGCGTGGGACGCGCCGCTCCTGCTCACCTCGGAGTCGTCCGCGCTCGCCCTGGACGGGTGGCTGGCCGAGGAGGCCGCCAGGCACGGCGAGGATCCGCCCGGGCGGTTGTCACGGGTACGGTTCCGTCCCAGCGTGATCATCGAGGGCGCGGAGGCCTTCGCGGAGGAAGGCTGGCGCGAGGTGCGGATCGGCGACATCCCCTTCCGGGTCTCGGAGATCTGCGACCGTTGCGCGGTGACGACGATCGATCCGGAGACCCAGGTGAAGGGCAAGGAGCCGCTGCGGACGCTGGCCCGGTACCACAAGTGGGACGGCAAGACCTGGTTCGGCATCCGCCTCGTCACCCTCGAACCGGGCACGATCCGGGTGGGCGATCCGGTCAGCGCCCGCTGACCGGATCGATCGCGCACCGTGGCCGGCGAGGTGCCGGTCTCAGCAGTCGAGGTTCGGGCAGTTCAGGGCGAGTACGAGGCGGTCGCTGTCGTAGATGGCGTCGTAGTCGCCGCGGAACTCGTTGACCAGCCATATCTCTCCGCCGGCCGGCCAGTAGGCGACGTTCTGCGCGTTGCCCGGAGCGGTGGTCATGTAGTGGACGTCGAGCGTGCCGCGGTCGGCGGAGATCGTGACGCGGTGCAGGCAGGACTTGCGGTAATCCCCTGAGATGTTCGCCGTGCCGCCCGGCATGTAGGTGACGGCGGGCGCGCCGTCGGGGCACAGCCCGACGAGGACGCCCCTGTCGCCGGAGAACACGCCGCCCTGCAGCTCCCAGACCGGGCTCGTCCAACCCTCGGTGGGGTGGACGAGCCCGTCGGAGCCGGTCTTGAGCAGGGCGGTGGACGGGTCGAGCGGCCAGCGCAGGATCTTCCCGCCGGAGGCGCCCCTCTTGTACTCAACGGTGGTCAGGTGGTCGGCGCCGCTCCGGTCGAGCGAGACGCCGTTCAGGCAGGGCCTGGTCAGGTCGAGGCTGGCGCACACCGCCGGGGAGTTGAGCCGGTAGTAGCCGATCTGCGGCAGGGCGAAGCCGGAGTACGCCGCCGAGCAGACGCCGCTCACGCAGCCGACGTTCCCTGACGTGGTGGAGTTCATCTTCCAGAAATGGGTGAGGTCGAAGACGCGGACCAGTCGGTCGCCGCCGGAGACGTCCGGGTCGCCGCCGGTGACGAGGAAGAGCTTGTTGCCGTACCACGAGATGCCGTCGGCGTGGGTGGCGATCTCGTGGAAACCTTCGGCGGTGCCGTCGGGTTCGACCAGGACGACGTGGCGGTAGGGGGCTCCCGACATTCCGGCGGTGACGTCGGCGAAGGTGACCCTGGCGAGCCGGTTGGCTCCGTACTCGTGGGAGGCGCCGCTGCGCCAGCTCACCGCGACGATCTTCCGGCCGGCGCAGCCGTCGCAGGGCGGGTAGAGCACCGAGCCGTTCATGCCGTCGCCGCTGCCCGTGATCCCCTGCGGGAACCAGTTCGCGGTCGTGTCGTCGGTGGCGTTCCAGCAGAATCCGCTGACCGGGACGGAGACGTGGAGGTCGGTGGGGTGGCAGATCGCGCGGGTGGTGTAGCCGCCGGCGATGACGGTGTCCATCCGCACCTTGGTCACCGGCAGCGTGGAGACCACCGCGTCACGCGCCGACATGGTCGAGGTGAACGCCAGCGGCCTGACCTGAGCCAGTTGCGCGGCCGTCAACGCGTAGCCGGTGGCCGCCTGGGCGGGCAGGGGGACGGCCAGCAGGGCGGTGAGGAGCAGGACCAGTGCGGCTAATCGCGTGACCACAGGTGACCTCCGTCATTATGAAGGTTTCCTGCATTACTAACATCAACTTGGGAGGTGGTCAACGACATGGGGGAGAAATCAGGGGCTACTTAGTGAGGGCTCCTCCTAATGTATTCCTGTAGGTCGGCATCGTGGTCCGGGGCCGGTGGGCCGGCGACGGCGGTGAGGCGGAGCTTGGTCTCGTCCTCGCTGCCGGGCACGGCGGTCATGATGACGATCTTGAGCTCGGAGTCGCCGTCGGTCAGGATGTCGCAGTCCACCGTGACGGGGCCCACCGACGGGTGGTAGATCGTCTTGTGGTCCTCGCGGTGCGCGGCCACCTCTCCGGTCGCCCACAGCTCGGCGAACCTCCTGTTGCCCGCGTTCAGCTCGCGGATCAGCGTGGCCAGGCGGCCGTCCTGGGGGAAGCGGCCGGTGGCGCGGCGCAGGTCGGAGACCACGGCGGCGTCGGTGGCGGCGCGGTCCGCCTCGGTCACCGGCCACAGGGCGAGGTGCGCGGGGCCGGCGTCCACCGGAAACCTGTCACGGGCGAAGTTGCGCAGCCGCGGCGGCGCGCCGGAGGGGTCGCCCAGCAGGGCGGCCCACCCGCGGTTCCACCACACCAGCTGCCAGTCCGCCGCGAACACGGCGACCGCCACATCCCCGAGGCGGGCGAGCACCCGCTGCACGCCGGGCGGAAGATGGTCGGAGATCGCGCCGCCCACCGGCGGTACGAGCTGGGCCAGCCGGTACAGGTGGTCCCGCTCGGCGGTGGACAGCTGTAGAGCCCGCGCCAGTGACGCCACCACCGACGCCGAGGGTGTCGTGGCCCGCCCCTGCTCCAGGCGCACGACGTAGTCGACCGATACGCCGGCCAGGTCAGCCAGCTCTTCGCGCCGCAGCCCGGCCGCCCGGCGTCCTCGGGACACCGGCAGCCCGGCGGCCGACGGGGGCAGCCGATCCCGCCACGTGCGGATCATCGCGCCCAGTCCGGTTCCGGGTGTCGTCGACATGACCTCCATCCTCATGCATCCCCGGTCGTGCGGGTGGGCGCGAGGGTGGTACCGGTCTTCCTACCGTCGAAGCCTCCCTGGTCCGCCTCCTTCGCCGGGACCAGTATCGAACGCATGACGATCACCTTCATCACCGGAGCCAACAAGGGCCTCGGCCGCGAGACCGCCCGCCGCCTGATCGAGTACGGCCACACCGTGCTCGTCGGAGCCCGCGACCGCGAGCAGGGCGAGGAGGCCGCCGCCGCGCTCGGCGCACGCTCCGTCCCCATCGACGTGACCGACGACGCGTCCGTGGCCGCCGCGGCCGCGAACGTCGCCGAACACGAAGGCAGGATCGACGTCCTGATCAACAACGCCGGCGTCCACGGCCCCGTCGGCGACCCCGGCGACCTCACCGCCGCCGACGCCCGCGCCGTCCTCGAGGTCAACGTCATCGGCGTCGTCCGCACCACCACCGCGTTCCTGCCGCTGCTGCGCCGCTCGGACGCCCCTGCGATCATCAACGTGAGCAGCGGCATGGGCTCCCTCGCCTTCACCCACGACCCCGGCCGGCCCGAGTCGCATGTGATCGCGCCGCTGTACACCTCCTCGAAGGCGGCGCTGACGATGTTGACCACGCAATACGCGAAAGGGCTCAAGGGCATCCGCGTCAACGCCGCCGACCCCGGCTACACCGCGACCGACCTCAACGGCCACAGCGGCCCCCAGACCGTTGCCGAGGGCACGGACGCGATCGTCGCCCTCGCCACCGAGGAGCCCGGCGCCGGCACCGGACGCTTCGTCTCCCGCCATGGCGAGATCGCCTGGTCCTGAAGCCGGGCCGTGCCGAAGCCGCCCCGGACCGGTGGAATGCGCCGCCGGCCGGCGCCTGGTGCTCACTTATTGGGGCTCACTCGGGCTTGTTGCCGGCCGAGCCGCCGACCGTGAACCGGGTGGTGACTCCCTCGTACATCAGATGGGCCGTGAGCCCTTCGGAGGCGTGGGGCAGGTTGTGGCAGTGGTCCATCCAGACGCCGGGGTTGTCGGCGACGAAGGCGATCTCGTACGTCTGGCCGATCCCGACCTCGAGGGAGTCCACCCACCAGGGGCTGCCGGTGGCGGCCACGCCGTCGCGCGTGAGCACCACCGCGTGGTGGCCGTGCAGGTGCATGGGGTGCGCCTCGCCACTGTTGTTGGAGATGCGCATCCGCACCACGTCACCCTCGGTCACGTGGAACATGGGCACGTCGGGGTAGAGATGGCCGTTGATCGTCCACCACACGCCGGGGACCCCGTCGAGGAAGCCGGGGCGGCGGCCCACGTCGTACTCGAAGCGCCGGTCCGGCTTGGCGGGGTCGAACCCGAGCGGCGCCCGGGCGCCGTACGTGAGCGGGTCGAGAGTCGCCGCCGGCCGTGGCACCGGGGGCGCGTCGTACGACGTCGAGCCGAGCACGACACCGGCGGGACCACCGAGGTGGATCCGCACGGGGGAGCCGCCGGCGGGCATGGTGACCTCGAGGTCGGCGCGTCCGCCGGCGGCCACCGCGACCGCCTGGTCCCGCACCGGCCCCGGCCCGCTGACCTCGGTGCCGTCCACGGCCACGAGCCGGTACGGCGCGCCGCTCACCCAGGCCGGCATGACGCCGTACTCGGTGTTGATCACCCGTACCCGGGTCCGCGCGCCGGGCGCCGCCTTGACCTGGACGTCGCCCTCGCGCCCGTTGACGGTGCGGATGCCGCCGTACAGGTGCACCAGCGCCACGACGTCTTTCACGCCGGCGGTTCTGGCCGGCGCGACGACCAGCGCGCCGAGCAGGCCGCCGCGGACCTGTTCGTGTGACATCTGGTGCGAGTGATACCAGAAGGTGCCCGCGCGGTCGGCGACGAACCGGTAGGTGAACTCCTTGCCGATGCCGACCGCGTCCTGGGTGACGCCCGCGACGCCGTCCGCGGCGTTGGGGACGTCGACGCCGTGCCAGTGCAGCGTGATGCCGCCCGGCACCGACTCGTTGACCAGCCGGACCTGGACCAGCTGGCCCTGGACGGCCTTGATGACCGGGCCGGGCGACTGCCCGTTGAGCGTGTAGCCGTCGAAGTCGCGGCCGGAGGACAGCCGGAACCGCTGCTTGCGGGCCACCACGGTCACCGTGACGTCGGCCGGGCGGTCCGCGTCGGCGACCAGTTCCGTCACGTCGCGCCCGCCGTGTTGGGCAGGGGCGTGGGTCGAGGCGCCTCCCATCGCATGCGCCCCGTGGTTCTGGGCGCCTCGCGGCCCGCCGCCGTAGTCCGCGTACCCCATGTCCATGACGGAGTACGCGGACGGCAGCAGGCTGGCCTGCCAGAGCCAGATCAGCGGCCCGAGCACGGCCGCCGTCGCGGCGCACGCGACGGCGGTGCGGACCTGGCCGCGACCCGGGCGGTTGCGACGCACGGGACGCGCCGTCAGTCGCGGGCCGCGTGCTGCGACCCCGGCACGGCGGCCGGGCTCACGGCCGCGCCCCGGCGCGCCGCGTACAGCGCCACGGTGAACAGCAGCAGCGCGTTGAGGCCGTGCACGAGGCCGACCAGCGGGATGCTGTGGCCGACGAGGCCGAAGGTGATCTGCAGGACGACCAGCAGCAGCACCAGCCCGGCCGCCTTCACGGCCCCGGGGAGCTTCGCCCAGAACGAGGAGATCAGCAGGAGCAGCGAGAGGACCGGGATGACGAAGATCCCGTTCATGCCGTGGATCATGAGCCCGAGGGCCTCGGCGAACGGCGTCTCGCCGCTCTCCATGAGCGTCTTGTCGACCACGCCGCCCCCTTCGACCCACAGGCCGAGCCCGGCGTCCGCCCAGACCACCATCGACGCCTGCACGGCGACCTCGATCGCCACCAGGTAGGCCAAGACCTTGTAGACGTTTTTCATCGCATCCTCCCTGTCCGGTGTTGTCGCGAGTCACGTTAGGGAGGGTGACTTGGGGCGGAATGGTGGCAGACTTGGGACGGACTGAGAAGAGGTCAGACCGGTCGTGCCAGCCGATACTGGGTGGGCGTGACGCCGTACGAGCGGGTGAACCAGCGGGTGAGGTGGGCCTGGTCGGTGAACCCGGCCTCGACGGCCACCCGGGCCGCCGGATGGCCCTGGGCGAGCAGGCGGCGGGCGGCGCGCAGCCGCAGCTGGCGCTGGTAGTCGCTGGGCGCGAGCCCGTAGGCCGTGCGGAAGGCCCGGTAGACGGCGTACCGGCTGGAGCCGGTCCAGGCCGCGAGGTCGTCGGCGCTGATCGGCTCGGCGTGGCGGTCGTGGATCAGCTCGCGCGCCTTGGCGGCCAGCCGCGTGACGGCGGGGGCGCTGAGGGCGGCGGGCGGTCCGGGCGGCGTGCGCGCGGCCAGGTGCACGAGGGCGGCGACGGTGGAGGAGAGCAGCTCGTCGCGTTCGAGCGGTCCGGCGCCGAGCTGCAGCGCGGTGTGCAGCCGGCGCAGCCGCTCCGCGAGCACGGGTGAGCCGAGGACCGGCGCGGCGAACAGGGGCCGCCCGGCGGGGCGCCCGGTCAGGTCCCGGAGCACGTCGGTGATCAGGTCCTCGCCGATGTGCACGATCCGGTACGTGAAGCCCAGCTCGTGGGCCGCGTGCCCGTCGTGCACCTCGTCGGGGTTGAACGCCATCACCATCCCGGCCGCGCTCGTGTGCCCGGCGCCACGGCAGGTGAAGGTCTGCGCGCCGTGCTCGGTGACGCCGAAGGAGTAGGTCTCGTGGCTGTGCCGGTGGTAGCGGTGGCGCAGGAAGCTCGCGTACATGGCCTCCAGCGGCATCCCGTCCGCGCGCCAGTAGCTGGTCCACTCCCGGGGCCCGCGGCGCTCGCCGGTCATCGCATCACCATCCGGTCGTCGCCGCGCACGAGCGTACAAGACCGGCATGGCGCCCCGGGCGCAGGCTGGATCGCTGCCGCCGCGCCCGTCTCCTCTGTCCCCCGGCGCGGAACGGCGTGTCGCGGAGGTGAACCCATGGCAAGCACTGTAACGAGCGGCACCAAGCCGTACCTTCTGCTGGTCACGACGATGCTGCTGTGGGGGAGTGGCTTCGGCGCCTCCAAGGTGATCGTCGACCACCTGCCCCACTCCGTGGTCGCGACCCTCCGCTTCGGCGGCGGAGCCCTGGCGCTGCTGGTCGCCCTGCGGCTCTCCCGGCAGCCCGGCGGCCGGCGGCGACCGCCGGTGCGCGACTGGGCGCGGGCGGCCGGCGCGGGCGTGCTGGGCGTCTTCGTCTACAACGTGCTGTTCTTCTGGGGACTGTCGCTGGCTCCGGCGATCGACGGGAGCACCATCGTCCCGGTCATGAGTCCGGTGCTGACCACGTCCTTCCTGCTGGTCATGGGCCGGGAGCGGGCGTCGGCGGCGCGGGTGGCGGGGCTGGTGATCGGCGCGGCCGGCGCCGTGGTCTTCTTCGTGGGCTCGGGCGGGGAGGCGGGCGCGGGCCAGGGCCGGCTCGCCGGGGACCTGCTCTTCCTGCTGAGCGCCTGCTGCTGGGCGGCGTTCACGCTGATGGGCCGCCGCGTGCTCGCCGGCATCGACCCGCTCAAGGCGACGACGTACGCGACGGTGAGCGGGGCGGTGCTCCTGGCGATCTACAGCGCGCCGTCGGCCGCCGAGGTCGCCTGGCACGACGTGCCCGCCTACGTCTGGCTGAACGTGGCCTTCGTGGCGCTCGGCCCGACCGCGGTGGCGAACCTGCTGTACTACCGGGGCATCCGCGACGTGGGGCCGGCGTCGGCGTCGATCATGATGTTCGTCGTGCCCGTCGTCGGGACCGCGTGCTCCGCCCTGTTCCTGGGGGAGTCGTTCGGCACCGTGCAGGCGCTGGGCGCGGCCGTGCTGCTCGTCGGCGCCGTCCTCGCCGTCACCCAGGGCAGGATCCCGGCACGGCGGCGCGCCGTCGTTCAGGAACCCGCCCCCGAACGTCGACCAGGTCACCTGGCATGATGCAGGGTCTATGACCATTTACCGGCTGCCCGCCAACACACCCCGCTCGTTCTACCGGGGTGAGGGGCGCATCGGCAGGTTCCGCGGCGTCCGTCCCGCCGAGGACCCGTACTTCCCGGAGGACTGGATCGCCTCGACCACGAGCCGGCACGGCGCGGCTCCCGCGGGGCTGACCACGCTGCCCGACGGCCGGTCGCTGGCCGAGGCGATCGCCGCCGATCCCGTGTGGTGGCTGGGGGAGCGGCACGTCGCGGAGCACGGCGCCGACCCGGCGATCCTGGTGAAGCTGCTCGACGCGGGCGAGCGCCTGCCGCTGCACGTGCACCCCGACCGCCGCTTCGCCGCCGCCCACCTGGCCTCGCCGTACGGGAAGACCGAGGCGTGGGTGATCGTCTCGGCCGAGCCGGGGGCTGCGGTGCACCTCGGCTTCGCCAGGGACGTCGAGCCGGGCGAGCTGGCCGGCTGGGTCGCGGAGCAGCGGATCGACCGGATGCTCGACGCCACCAACCGGGTGCCGGTGCGGGCCGGCGACGCCATCCTCTGCCCCGCGGGCCTGCCGCACGCCATCGGGGCCGGGGTCCTCATGGTCGAGGTGCAGGAGCCGACCGACTTCTCCGTGCTGCTGGAGTGGGCGGGCTTCGACATCGACGGCCCGGCCGCCGGGCACCTGGGGCTCGGCTACGACCAGGCGCTCGCCTGCGTCGACAGGAGCGGCTGGGGCGAGGAAGGGCTCGCCGAGCTGAGCCGCGCCCGCCGCCCGTCGGCCGACGCCAGGCCCGGGGTCCAGCGGCTCTTCACCGACCTCGCCGACGAGTTCTTCGCGGCCGAGCGGCTGCGGCCCGATCCGGTCAGCGTGCTGGAGCCGGCGTACTCGGTCGTCGTGATCACCGCCGGCGCCGGCTCCGTCGAGTGCGAGCACGGCGCGCCGCTCCAGGTCGGCGCCGGGGACACGCTGCTCGTCCCGTACGCGGCCGGGAAGTGCGCGCTGCGCGGCGACGTCGCGGCGGTGCGCTGCAAACCGGTGTGAACCGACGGGAGTCAGGCGATCCGCGGCAGGTCGGCGAGGCGGATCTGCCCGTGCAGCGGCCGTCCCGTGACGAACCGTTCGACCTCGCCCACCGCGTACTCTCCCAGCGCGCGCAGCTCCCTGCCCCGGGCGCCGCTGACGTGCGGGGTCACCCAGACCCCGGGCGCGGACAGCAGGGGATGGCCCGCCGGCAGGGGCTCGGGGTCGGTGACGTCGAGGATCGCGTTGAGCCTGCCGGACACGCACTCGCCGGTGAGCGCCTCGGTGTCGACGAGCGTGCCGCGGGCGGTGTTGATCAGCGTGGCGCCGTCCGGCAGCAGGCCGAGGCGGCGCTTGTCCAGCAGCCGGTACGTCTCGGGCAGGGCGGGCGCGTGCACCGTCACCAGGTCGGCGCGGCGGCACAGGTCGTCGAGCCCGACCGGCTCGCAGCCGAGCTCGCGCGCCCGGTCCGCGTCCAGGTAGGGGTCGTTGAGCAGCGGCGTCACCCCGTACGGTCTGAGCCGCTCGATCACCAGCCGGCCGACGCGTGAGGCGCCGACGACGCCCACGGTGAAGGCGCCGAGCCCCGCGCGCTCGCCGGGAGCCGGGACGCCGCCGGGGCGGGGGCCGTCCGGCCAGCCGCCCGTGGCGTAGGCGTGGACCCGGCGCGGCACCGACTTGGCGGCCAGGACCAGCATCGAGATCGTGTAGTCGGCGACCGGCACCGCGTTCGCCGCGGCGGCCGACGACACCACGATGCCCCGCCGGAACACCTCGGCGGTGACGTGCTCCTTGACGCTGCCGGCGGCGTGCGCGATGGCCCGCAGCCTGGGCGCGCGCTCCAGCACGGCCGCGTCGATGCGGGGGCACCCCCAGCCGGTGATCAGCACCTCCACGTCGGCGAGCGTCCCCCCGAGGTGGGGGAGCACGGCGTCGGGGGCGTCGACCAGCCCGGCCAGCCGTTCGCGCACGTCATCGGGGAACAGCTCGCCGAACAACGCGCCGTGCATCGCGAAGGCGGCTCTCACCGCACGCTCCGCAGGCGCCCCACCGAGCTCCTGACCACGATGTGCGTGCCGAGCGTGATCGGCGGCTCGGCCAGCGGGTCCTTGCCGGACAGCGCGAGGCGTACGGCCGCCCGGCCCAGCTCGGCGTGCGGCAGGTGGACGGTCGTCAGCCCGATGTCCTCGGCCGGGGGCACGTCGTCGTAGCCGACGATGGAGACGTCCTCGGGGACGCGCAGGCCGTGCTCGTGGATCGCCTGTACGGCCCCGGCGGCGATCACGTCGGTGGCGGCGAAGACCGCGGTGAAGTCGTCGTGCCCGGCGGCGAGCCGCCGCTTCATGGCCGCGTACCCGCTGGCCCGGTCGAAGTCGCAGGGCACCTCGAGCGCCGGGTCGTGGCCGAGCCGGTGGTCGGCGAGGGCCGCCCGGTAACCCGCCACGCGGCTGTCGGACGTGGTGTGGCCGGGGCGCAGCCCCAGGTAGAGGATGCGCCGGTGCCCGGCCGACAGCAGGTGGGCGGTGACCGCGTGGGCTCCGCCCGTGTTGTCGAACCCGACGGTGAGCGCCGGGACCCCCTCGCCGAGCGGCGGCCGGCCGCACAGCACCAGGCGCGAGCCCGAGGAGGCCAGCCCGTGGGCGTAGTGCGTCATGCGTTCGCGGTAGTCGTCGTCCAGGATCACGCTGCCCACCAGGATCACCGCCTCGGCGCGCTGCTCGCGCATCATCCGGACGATGCTGAGCTCGCGCTCCATGTCGCCGCCGGTGGTGCAGATGAGCGACAGGCGACCCTCGGCGGCGGCCTGCTCCTCCACGCCCTGGGCGATGTAGGCGTAGTAGGGCACGGACACCGAGTTGACGACGATCGCCACGGCTCCGGGCGAGGCCACGGACAGGGCCCTGGCCTGGGCGTTCGGCACGTAGTCCAGCTCGCGCACCGCGCGCAGCACCTTGTGCCTGGTGCTCGGCTGCACCGGGTAGTCGCCCGCCAGGGTGCGCGAGACGGTCGCCACCGAGACCCCGGCCTGCTTGGCGACGTCGCGGATGGTGACGCGTTTAGCCGGTCCAGACAACGCGCTCCCCCACGGGTCCGTTGCGGGTGTAGCCGGGCTCGCGGCCGAGCGCGACCGTGACCCTTGATCCAGCGGCATCATTCCACGAGACCTCGTCGCCCTTCACCCGGATACCCGGCGCCTGCGCGGGGGAGCCGCGGCCCAGCCGCACCGCCGAGACGTAGACCGCGGCGCCGCCCGGGTGGGCGCCGATCAGGTACGGCGTGGCGGAGTGCGGGCCGATCGCGTTCTCGTCCTGGCGCAGCGCCGCCTGGGCGGTGCGCCAGCCGTGCAGCCCGGCGATCTCGCTCACCAGGCCGCTCACGGGCCCGCTTACAGGGCCGCTCCCTGGGCCGCTCCCTGGGCCGGTCGCCACTGACGCGGTGAGCCCGGCCAGGGTGACCGCGCACGGCTCGCCGGAGGCGAGGGCGTGACCGCCGTCGCGGACCACGCTGCCCGCCGGGGCGGTGACGCGGTGCACGCGCACCTCCCACGGGCCGTCGAGCACGGAGGCGGTCTCCACGACGACCTCGCCGTCGGCGTAGCGGGAGGCGGCGAAGCCGTGGGCGATGCCGATGCGCTCGATGCGGCGGCGGCGGGTGGCGCGCCCGTCGGGGAGCAGCACGGCGAGATGGTTGTCGACGTTCTCGGCCCGGCCGCCGGGGCCGGTCTCGGGCGCTGTGTGCGTGGAGTAGCCGAGTTTGGCGTAGTGCGGGTCGTCCTTGGCGGAGTCGGGGTCGTTGCCGTCGCTGCCGTGGTTGACCAGGCGGGTGACGCCGTCGGTGCGGTGCAGGAGCCAGCCGGGCGCGGGCAGGGCCAGGGCGAGGTCGCCCTCGCCGGGCGCGGTGGCCGGGGCCGTCCAGACGGGGTGGTCCGGGCCGAGCAGCAGTCCCAGGAATCCCTTGCTCGCCCAGTACGGCGACGCGGGACCCGAATATCCCTGCGTCGTCGGCAGGTGCGGCCGGTGCCACCCCAGGGTGAGCAGGCCGCGCTCGTCGGGCACGCCGTGGGCGGCGAAGTGGTCGAGCGTGCGGCCCGCCATCAGGCGCGTGGTCCCCGGCCCGACGGGGGAGGCGTCGAAGATCGCGCCGAGCCAGAGCGGGGCCAGGCTCGCCATCCGGTACGTGAGCGACCGGCCCTGGTGCATCGGCGCGCCGTCGGGGGCGAAGAAGTGCCGGTAGCCGTCCAGGAACGTGCGCAGCCGCTCCTTGTGGACCGTGGCGTCGGCGCCCGACATCCTGGCCCACCACAGCGTGTAGAGGTGGATCGCCCAGCCGCAGTAGTAGTCGTAGTTCTGCCCGGCGCCGTCGGTGTACCAGCCGTCGCCGACGTACCAGCGCTCCACGTCGGCGAGGTGCCCGTCGATCTCGCCCCGGTCGTACGGCCCGCCGACCCCGGCCAGGAACTGCTCGACGATCACCTTGAACAGCACCCAGTTGCACGGCCAGGCGCGCTTGCCCACGATCTCGCCCAGCCAGGACACCACCCGCTCCTGGACGCCGGGGTCGAGCCGGTCGAACAGCAGCGGCCGGGTCTCGTGCAGCGCGATCGCGATCGAGGCGGCCTCCACGATCGTCTGGTTCAGATCGGTGATGGCCGGCCAGGCGTACTCGTGGCCGGGGTCGGTGCCGTGCGCGAGCCCGTCGGCGTAGCGTTCCAGCAGGCCCGCAGGCGCGCCGGCCGGGTCGCCCGCGAGGCGGAACGCGGCGAGCAGGAAGGTGCGCGCGAACCCTTCGAGCCCGTCGGAGCCGGGCCCCGACCAGCTCGTCCGGCCCGGCAGCCGGTACTGCGCGAAGCCGGGGGAGGCGTACGGCAGCACGGCGTCGAGCAGCCCGTCCGCCGTCTTCACCCAGTGCTCGCGAGGGCGGTCAGCGCGCACGACTACCTCCAGGTAACCGGTTACTCGTCGGCTCGGGCCGAACATACGCACGCGCCACAAGCGCCGTCAAGGGCGGTTCTGTCCGAAGGTAACGAGATGCTAACAACTCCGCCTAGTCGCACGGTGAACCCGCTGCTAAGTCCGGAATTTCGGGAATCTTCGCCGCGCGGACGGGTCTTGACGACCGTGTCAACGGCTTTTAACGTTCAGCGCAACTTGTCGAGTAACCGGTTACCAAGCCATCCGCCCCCAGCCGTTCTTGGAGTCTCGACATGGCCTACCGACCCGATCCCTCCAGCCTCAGCCGTCGCGACCTGATCAGGCTCGGCGGCGGCGCCCTCCTCGTCACCACGTCGCTGTCGGCGTGCACCGCCACCGGATCACAGGGCGGATCGCAGCCGTCGAAGAGCGCACCTCCGGCCGATCGCCCGCTGGAGGCCCCGATGCTCGCCGACCAGATCAAGGCGGGCAAGCTGCCCCCGCTCGCCGAACGGCTGCCCGAGATGGCCGACCGCCTGGTCGTGGACGGGCCCCAGGGCCTGGGCGGCTACGGCGGCACCTACCACGGCGCCTGCCTCGGCGAGGGCGACGACCCGTGGCTGGAGCGCCTGATCGGCTACGAGCCGATGCTGCGCATGGACCCGGGCGGCAAGACGACGCTGCCCGGCACCCTCAAGGAGGTCGCCGCCAACGCCGACGGCACCGAGTACACCCTCCACATGCGCAAGGGCATGCGCTGGTCGGACGGCGAGCCGTTCACCGCGGACGACGTGATGTTCGCGATCGAGGACGTCTACTACAACGAGAAGGTCACCACCACGGGCGTGCCTGCGCTGCTGCACGTGAACGGCGAGCGCGCCAAGGTGGAGAAGGTCGACGACCACACGGTGAAGCTCACCTTCGCCAAGCCCAAGGGCGACTTCGTCGACGGCTGCCGCACCGCCACCTGGACGGGGGCCAACTTCGGCTTCTATCCCAAGCACTACCTGAAGGACTTCCACCCGACGTACAACAAGGACGTCGAGAAGGACATGGAGAAGAAGGGGTTCGGCGAGTTCGCGGCCTACTGGGAGGACCGGATCAAGTGGTGGAACAACCCCGAGCGCCCGACCCTGCACGCGTGGGTGGTGACCGACCCGCTCAACACCGGCGACCGGGCGGTGGCCGAGCGTAACCCGTACTACTGGAAGGTCGACTCCGGCGGCGCGCAGCTGCCCTACATCGACAAGCTGGAGTTCGCGATCATCCAGGAGGCCGAGGTGATGCTGCTCCAGGGTGTGGACGGCAAGCTCGACTTCCACGCCCGGCACATCAACTCCGACGTGAACAAGCCGGTGCTGGCCGAGGGACGCCAGAAGGGCGGCTACCACTTCATCAAGGTCGAGCCGACCACGATGAACCGGATGATCATCTCCCTGAACCTGTGCCACAAGAACAAGGAGCTGCGCGAGGTCTTCAGGAACAAGGACTTCCGCGTCGGCCTGTCCCACGCCATCGACCGGCAGAACATCATCAACACCGCCTACCAGCGCCAGGGCGAGCCCTGGCAGGCGGCGCCGCACCGCAACTCGGAGTTCTTCGACGAGCAGATGGCCAAGCAGTACACGCAGTACGACGTGAACCTGGCCAACCAGCACCTCGACAAGGCGGGGCTGAGCAAGAAGGACGGCGAGGGCTTCCGCCTGCTGCCGGGCGGCGACCGGCTGCGCTTCTCCCTCGACCTGATCACGCTGTTCCCCGAGTGGGCCAACGCCGCCGAGCTGGTCCGCCAGAACTGGGCGGCGGTCGGTGTCGAGATGAAGGTCAACCCGATCGAGCGCACCCTGTTCTACGACCGCAAGGCGGCCAAGGCCAACGACCACGACGCGAACGTCTGGGCCGGGGACGGCGGCCTGCGCATCGAGATCGACGAGCCGCGCTGGTGGTTCCCCAACGGGGAGGAGTCCAACTACGCCACCCGCTGGGGCATGTACTTCCAGACCCGTGGCGAGAGCGCGGACGGGGAGAAGCCGCCCGCGCAGACGCTGCGCCAGATGGAGCTCTACTGGCAGATGCGGACCGAGCCCGACCAGGCCAAGCGCAAGGAGCTGTTCCGGCAGGTCCTCGCGATCGCCAAGGAGCAGTTCTACGCCATCGGGATCGTCCTGCCCACCGACGGCTACGCGATCGTCGGCAACAAGCTGAAGAACGTGCCGGCCAGCTATCCCGACGCCTTCCAGTTCCTCTCGCCCGGGCTCGTCAACGTGCCGACCTGGTACTTCGGAGCCTGAGACGATGCTGCGCTACCTCGGCAGGCGCGTCCTCGTCCTCATCCCGACGCTGGTCGCCATCTCCGTCATCACGTTCGTGGTGATCCAGCTCCCGCCGGGCGACTACCTGACCACGCTGACCGCGCAGCGGGCCGCCCAGGGCGACGCCGTGCCCACAGGCGAGGTGGCCCGGCTGACCGAGCGCTACGGGCTGGACCAGCCGGTCGTCGTGCAGTACTGGCAGTGGATCTCCAACATCCTGTTCCACGGCGACTTCGGCGAGTCCTTCGACTACGCCCGGCCGGTCACCGCGCTGCTCGCCGAACGGCTGCCGCTGACGATCACGCTGTCGCTGGTCACGCTGGTCTTCATCTGGGCGGTGTCGTTCCCCATCGGCGTCTACTCCGCGATCCGGCAGTACTCCGCGGGCGACTACACCTTCACCTTCCTCGGCTATCTCGGGCTCGCCGTGCCGAACTTCCTGATCGCGCTGGTGCTGATGTGGGTCGGGCTCAAGTTCTTCGGCCTGAACGCGGGCGGGATCCTGTCGCCGGAGTACCGCGACGCCCCGTGGAGCCTGGCCAAGGCAGGCGATCTGGTGGCCCATCTGTGGATCCCGATCGTCATCTGGGGCACGGCCGGCACCGCGGGCAACATCCGCGTCCTCCGCGCCAACCTGCTGGACGAGCTGCGCAAGCCGTACGTGGTGGCGGCCAGGGCGCGCGGCATGCCCGAACGGAAAATGACGATCATGTATCCGGTGCGGGTGGCGATGAACCCGTTCTTCTCCACCATCGGCTGGGTCCTGCCCGGCCTGATCGCGGCGGACGCGATCACCTCCAAGGTGCTCAACCTGCAGACCACCGGGCCGCTGATGCTGCGCGCGCTGCTCGCCCAGGACATGTACCTGGCCGGGGCGATCCTGCTGATCAGCGCCGTGCTGGTGGTGGTCGGCACGCTGGTCTCCGACCTCGCGCTCGGCTGGCTGGACCCGCGCGTCCGGCTCAGGTACTAGGAGGGCCCGATCGTGAAGGATGAGACCCTCGCCGTCGCGTCGCAGTGGAAGCTCGTCTGGTGGGGCTTCAAGCGCCACCGGGTCGCGCTGGTCTGCGGCTTCGTCACCGTCGCCATCTACCTGGTCGCGGTCTTCGCGCCGTTCCTCGCTCCCGGCTCCGGCCAGAAGACCAACGCCGACTACACCTACGCGCCGCCGCAGGCGCTGCGCTTCGACACCGATACCGGGCTGTACGTCCATCCGTACACCTTCAAGCAGGACCCGGAGACGCTGGCGCTGTCGTTCGAGGCCGACGAGGGCAAGAAGGTGCCGGTCGGGTTCTTCGTCAGGGGCGAGCCGTACGAGCTGCTCGGGTTCATCCCCTGGGACCGGCACCTGATCGGCCCTTCGAGCGGGGGGCACATGTACCTGCTGGGCACCGACTCCGTGGGCCGCGATCTGCTGTCCAGGATCATCCAGGGCACCACGGTCTCCATGTCGATCGGGCTGGTCGGCGTGCTGCTCTCGCTGGTGCTGGGCATCGTGCTCGGCGGCGTGTCGGGATACGTGGGCGGCCGGACCGACACGGTGATCCAGCGCGTCATCGAGATCATCATGTCGATCCCGACGATCCCGCTGTGGATGGCGCTGTTCGCGGCCGTGCCGGCCTCGTGGAGCCAGCTCGAACGCTACTTCGCGCTCACCGTCGTCATCTCGCTGGTCGGCTGGACCGGCATGGCCAGGGAGGTGCGGGGCAAGTTCTTCGCCGTACGCGGCGAGGAGTACGTGATGGCCGCGACCGCCGACGGCGCCGGGCGCCTGCGCATCATGTTCCGGCACATGCTGCCGTCGTTCACCAGCCACATCATCGCCAACCTGTCGCTGTCGATCCCGTCGGTGATCCTGGCCGAGACCGCGCTGTCGTTCATCGGGCTCGGCCTGCAGACCCCGATGATCAGCTGGGGCGTGCTGCTGCAGGAGGCGCAGAACATCCGGGCCGTGTCCACCGCGCCCTGGATGCTGATCCCCGGCATCGCGGTCGTGGTGACCGTGCTGGCCATGAACTTCTTCGGCGACGGCCTCCGTGACGCGGCCGACCCGTACAAGCACTGACGCGGGAGGACCTCGTGGAAGAGCCGCTGCTCAGGATCGAAGGGCTGCGCACCCACTTCTTCACCTCGGAAGGCGTGCTCAAGGCCGTGGACGGGGTGGACCTGTCGGTGCCTGCGGGCAGGACGGTCTGCCTGGTCGGCGAGTCGGGGTGCGGCAAGTCCGTCACCGCGCGCTCGATCCTGCAGCTCGTGGACCGGCCGGGCCGGATCGTCGAGGGTTCGATCCGCTGGAAGGGCGCGACCGACCTGGCCGGGCTCGACCCGGCCGGGGAGGAGCTCCGGCGGGTGCGCGGCGGCGAGATCGGCATGATCTTCCAGGAGCCGATGGCGTCCCTGTCGCCGATGTACACCGTGGGCGCGCAGCTCTCCCAGGCCCTGCGGCTGCACCGCGACCTGACCCGGCAGGAGGCCCGGCAGGAAGGCGTCGCGCTGCTGCGCAAGGTCGGCATTCCGGACGCCGAGCGGCGCTTCGACGCCTACCCGTTCCAGCTGTCGGGCGGCATGTGCCAGCGCGTGATGATCGCGATCGCGCTGTGCTGCGACCCGGCGATGCTGATCGCCGACGAGCCGACCACCGCGCTCGACGTCACCACCCAGGCGCGCATCCTCGACCTGATGATGGACCTGCGCGCGCAGAACGACATGGCGATCCTGTTCATCACCCACGACCTCGGCGTGGTCGCGGAGATCGCCGACGAGGTCGCCGTGATGTACCTCGGCAAGATCGTCGAGCACGGCACCGTGGCGGAGATCTTCTCCGACCCCCGCCACCCGTACACGCGTGCCCTGCTCCGCTCGATCCCGGAGCTGCGGGGCAGCGGGGCCCGCCGGCGGCTGACCGCGATCCGCGGCATGGTGCCGTCGCTGCACCGGGTGCCGGACGGGTGCCCGTTCCACACCCGCTGCGACCACGCGATCGACGGGCTCTGCGACACCACGCCACCCCCGATCAGGAGGTACGGCGAGGCGCACGTGGCCTCCTGCCACCTCGACGAGGTCCCGGCCGAGCCCCCGGCCGCGGTGCTCCAGGTCGCCGAGCGGGCCGCCCCCGCCGCCGAGGCGGCCGGACCCCTGCTCAGGGTCGAAGGGCTGGCCAAGCACTACCCGATCGGCGGCGGCCTGTTCCGCCGGCCGACGGGGCTCGTCCGCGCCGTGGACGGGGTCGATCTGACGATCCTGCCCGGCCGGACGCTCGGCCTGGTGGGGGAGTCGGGCTGCGGGAAGACCACGCTCGGCCGCTGCGTCGCGCGGCTGGCCGACCCGACCGCGGGCCGGATCCTCTACCGGACGGAGCCGGGGGACGAGGTCGATCTCGCCACGGTGACCGGGGCCCGGCTGAAGGAGTTCAGGAGGCAGATCCGGGTGATCTTCCAGGACCCGTTCTCCTCGCTCAACCCCAGGATGACGCTCCAGCAGATCGTCGGCGAACCGCTCAGGACCCACGGCATCGCCTCCGGCGGCGAGCTGACGGACCGGGTGGCGGACATGCTGGCCCGCGTCGGGCTCCGCCCGGAGTACATGCGGCGCTATCCGCACGCGTTCTCCGGCGGCCAGCGGCAGCGCATCAACATCGCGCGTGCGCTGATCACCGGGCCCCGGCTCGTGGTGGCCGACGAACCGGTCTCCGCGCTGGACGTGTCCGTCCGCGCCCAGATCCTGAACCTGCTCACCGACCTGCAGGAGGAGCTGGGGCTGACGTACCTGTTCATCTCGCACGACCTGTCCGTGGTGGAGCACATCAGCGACCGGGTCACCGTCATGTACCTGGGCCAGGTCGTGGAGGACGCCGGCACGGCCGACCTCTACCGGCAGCCGCGCCACCCGTACACCGAGGCGCTGCTGCACGCCGTGCCGGTGCCCGACCCGGGCCGGCGGCGGGAGCGGCACGCGTACGAGATCGCCGACGATCTGCCCGACCCGGCCGCGCCGCCGCCCGGGTGCCGCTTCCACACCCGGTGCGCGCACGTCCGCGCCGAGCTGTGCCGCACCGACGTGCCCGACCTGCGCGCGTACGGCGAGCGGCGGGCGGCCTGCCACCACGCGGCCGAGCTCACCCTCGCCGGGGTGGGGTCAATGGCACGTGAAACGGAGGTCGACGGCCGGATGGCCGGGCGGGACGCGTAGCCGCAGGCGGTGGACGGTGTCGGGACGGCCGTGGTGATCGCGGGTGGCGAGCGTCTCGACCGTCGCCGCGAACCCGGGATGGTCGAGGGTGACCAGGCCGTCCCAGTTCACCTGGTTTCCGCGCGCCTCGGGGCGGATCCGGCTGATGAACACCTCCTCGACCGGGACGTCGCCGGTGAACTCGTCACGCAGGTCGAGCCGGCCGTCCCGGTGCCAGCGGAAGCGGCGGACCACGGGCGACGGGTAGGCGGAGCTGAGGTCGAGCGCGAAGGTCAGGCCGTCGGGCGTCTCGGCGTACTCCAGCACCTCGGCGCGCCCGCCGCGCTGGGGGACGCCGCCGACGACCGGGAGCGAGTGGCCCTCCGCCGAGGGGTGCAGGAAGGTGTGGCGCCGGTCGCCGAAGTAGTCCCGCGTGTACTCGCCGGCCCCGAGGTCGTCCAGCACGTTGCGGCCGCCGGCCCTGAGGACGAAGTGGCCGAGGTCGTCGTGGTTGTGCGGCTCGTCGTTGTGCCCGCCCTTGGCCGCGAAGCCGTGGCCGTGCACCCCCCGGTCCACCACCCAGGCCAGGTCGGGCAGGTAGCTGGTGGTCTCCACCGGCCGTGACGGCACCGGACGGTACCAGGAGAGCGTCCTGGACAGGTGGCCCCACCGGTAGCAGTGGTCGGCGTGGAAGGAGGGGACGGCGTCCGGCCCGGGGGTGCCGAAACGCTCGGCCAGCCTGGTGAGCAGGCCGGCCGGGAGGAACGGGTCGTCCGTCGTGTCCGAGAACGGCACGTGCCCGCCGTCGGCGAAGCGCACCCGGTGCGGGAACGCGGCCATCGCGGCCACCTTGGGATGGTCGAGCAGATCCTCCCCGGTGCGCTCGCGCAGCGCCTCGGCGAAGTAGACGAAGTAGCCGAACCCGTAGACCCAGTACGCGACGCCTTCGACGCAGCCGCCGTCGTCCCCGTACCCGTCCAGGAACCGCCGCATCGCGGCCCGGCACCGCTCAAGCACCGGCTCGGGGTCGTCCAGCACGGCGAGCGCCGCCATCCCGGCGGCGCCTCCGCACACCGCCTCCCAGTTGTTGCCGAACCCCTCCCACTCCATGGGACGCGGGTCCAGGAACCGGTCGAGGACCCGTTTCCGGACCTCGGCGCGGGCCCGCTCGCCGACCACCGGGTCCACCCGCCCGGCGAGCTCGGCCAGCGTGTGGGCGGTCTCGCAGGCGAACAGGTCGACAGGCATCGACCGGTGGGCGGGCAGCACCCACGTGTACTCGTCGCAGGTCGCCCACACCACGTCGTCGAGCGCATCCCCAAAGGGATCGAGCAGGGCCAGGGCCGCCAGCCTGGCGCGGCGGCCGAAGTAGCGCCGCTCGTAACCCAGCCGCTCTCCCGTGCGCCCGTACTCGCGGAAGGCCGTGTACGGCAGGCCGGGCAGCGGCTCGTCGCTCGCCGCGACCTCGCGGATCTCGCGTTCCAGAGCGGACAGCACGGGTCCGATCATAAAGAAACGGGCGGCTCGGCATTCCGCCGGGCCGCCCGCTTCGCCGGGTCAGCCGCTGGTGAGCGTGAAGCCCTGCTCGGTGCCGAAGGCGGTGATGCGGTCCTGCCACGCCTTCAGCGCGCCGGCCAGGTCGCCGCCGCCGTCGATGGCCTGGCCGACGGTGTCCTTGAAGACGCTGTTGGCGTACACCTGGAACGGCAGGTACTGCCAGCCGGGGTTGACGGCGGCCGAGGCGTCGCCCAGGACCTGGTTGATCTTCTGCCCGCCGAAGAAGTCCTGCGGCGCGTCACGGAAGGCCGGGTCGTCGAGCAGCGCCTTCGTGGCGGGGAACAGCCCGGCCTCGGAGTTCAGCGACTTGACGGCCTCCGGGTCGGAGTTGAGCCACTCGGCGAAGGCGACGGCGGCCGGGATGTTCTTGCTCTGCGGGATGACCGCGACCGACGAGCCGCCGTTCTCGGAGTTCATCGGCTTGGCCGCGTCGAACTGCGGCATCGGGGCGACCGCCCACTTGCCCTTCGTCTTGGGGATGGAGTTGATGATGCCGTTCGGGGCCCAGGCGCCGGTCAGCCAGGCCGCGTACTTGCCGGAGCCCATGCCCTTCCACCACTCGTCCGTCCAGCCGGGCTGCGGGTCCACCAGCTTCTCGCCGAGCAGGGTGGTCCAGGTGCCGACCCACTGCTTGACGCCGGGGTCGGAGGACAGCGTGACGCCGACCGAGCTCTCGCCCGAGGTCTTGAACGGCGCGCCGCCCGCCTGCCAGATCATGCTGTCCACGCCGCCGGCGTCACCGGGGTCGATGGTGGTGAGGAAGTTGTCCGGGTTGTCGGCCTTGATCTTCTTGGCCGCGTCCACGAACTCGGCCCACGTGGTCGGGGGCTTGATCTTCAGCTTGTCGAAGATGTCCTTGCGGTAGAACATCGCCATCGGGCCCGTGTCCTGCGGAATGCCGTACACGCCGCCGTTGATCGCCACCTGGCCCCACGCCGCGGGGGCGAACTTGTCCTTCAACGAGGCGGCGCCGTAGTCCGCCAGGTTGACGACCTGCTTGGCCAGCGCGAACTGCGGGAGCGCGAAGTACTCGACCTGCGCCACGTCGGGCGCGCCGGAGCCGGCCTTGATCGCGGTCTGCAACTTGGTGTACTGGTCGGCGGACTGCCCCGCGTTCACCACGTTGACCTTGATGTTCGGATATTTTGCCTGGAAGCGGGCGACGGTCTTCTCGATCCCCGTGACCCAGGTCCAGAACGTCAGCTCGGCCGGCTTGCTCAGCGCGTCCTGGACGGCCGCCGTCGCGCTCGGGGCGGCGGCCGGTGCGGTGGCGCCCCCTCCAGAACCGCCACCGCACGCGGCCAGCGCCAGCGACAGGGCCGCGGCGACACCGGCGGTCATCGCATGTCTTCTCATGATGTTTCCTCACTCACGGGGGTTACTGCTTGACGCTTCCGGTGGCCAGGCCCGACTGCCAGTACCGCTGGAGCACCAGGAAGGCGACGATCAACGGCACGATGGACAGCAGGCTGCCGGTCAGGATGAGCTGGTAGCTGGCGTCGCCGGCGCCCGAGGTGCCGCTGTTGGCCTGGGCGTTCCACTGGTTCAGCCCGACGGTGAGCGGGAACCAGTCCGGCGAGTTCAGCACGATCAGCGGCAGGAAGTAGTTGTTCCAGGTCGCGACCAGCGCGAAGAGCAGGACCGTGACGAACCCGGGGGCCAGCAGCCGCAGGGCGATGGTGCGGAAGATCCTGAACTCTCCCGCGCCGTCGATGCGGGCCGACTCCAGGATCGAGTCGGGCACGGCGTCGGCCGCGTAGACCCGCATCAGATAGAGGCCGAACGGGCTGCACAGTGCCGGGATGAGCACCGCCCACGGGGTGTCGACGAGCCCGACCTGGCTGAAGAGCAGGTACGTCGGCACCGCCAGGGCCGTGCCCGGGATGGAGATCGCGCCGAGCACCATCGCGAACAGCAGCTTGCGGCCAGGGAAGTCGTACTTCGCCAGGGCGTACCCGCCGAGAGTGGCCAGCAGGGCGGCGCCGCCCGCGCCCACCACGGCGTAGAGCACGGTGTTGCCGAACCAGCGCAGGAAGATGCCGTTCTGGTAGCTCAGGGTGTCGCCGATGTTGGCGAACAGGTGGAAGTCCCCGCCGAACCAGAGCCCGAAGGTCGAGAACAGGTCGCCGCTGCTCTTGCTGGCGTTGGCCAGCAGCCAGAACAGCGGGAGCACCGCGTACCCGAACATCACCAGCATGAGCACGGTGAGGGTGGCGCTCTTCCTGCGGCGCTTGGCGGTGGGGGATCGGTGCGCGCCGGACCGGCGCGTGGCGACCGCGGTCACAGGGTCTGCTCCCTTCTCGCCGTGATGAGCTGCACGGCGTACGCGACCACGACGGTGACGAGGCCGAGGACCACGGCGACGGCGGCCGAGTAGTTGATCTGCTGGCCGTTGAAGGCGAGGTTGTAGGCGTACATGTTGGGCGTGTAGCCGGTCGAGATCACCGCGGGCGCGAGCTTCTGCAGGATGTTCGGCTCGTTGAAGAGCTGGAAGCTGCCGATGATCGAGAAGATCGTCGCCACGAGCAGCGCGGGGCGCAGGGCGGGCAGCTTGATGCTCCAGGCGATGCGGATGGCGCCCGCCCCGTCCATCTCGGCGGCCTCGTAGAGCTCCTCGGGGATGGCCCGCAGCGCGGCGTACAGGATGATCATGTTGTAGCCGACGTACTCCCAGGTCACCATGTTGCCGATGGAGGTCAGCATCCAGGGGCGCGACAGCAGGTCGGGGGCCGTGACGCCGAGCGCGTCGCCGATCTGGCCCACCAGGCCGAACTGGTCGCCGTACATGTAGCCCCACAAGAGGGCCGCCACCACGGCCGGCACCGCGTACGGCATGAAGATCGAGATGCGGAACAGCGACGGCCAGCGCAGCCGGCCACTGTCGATGGCGAGCGCGCACCCCAGGGCGATGAGCAGCATGACGGGCACCTGCACGACCAGGAAGAGCGCCACGCGGAGCAGGCCCGCCCCGAACAGCGCGTCGCCCAGGGCGCGGGTGTAGTTGGCCATTCCGGAGAAGACCGTGCCGCCGATGAGGCGGTCCTGGAAGAAGCTGAGGTAGATCGCGTACGCCAGCGGCGCGACCACCGCGACCAGGAAGACCACGAAGAACGGCAGGAAGAAGGCGTAGCCGGCGACCCGCAGGCGCAGGAGCGGCCGGTCGAGGCCGGGCCGCGCGGCCCGCGCGGTCATGTCGCGCTCCTCTGCGATGTTCGCGCTGCCACGAATACTGGCACTGAGCTCTCCTTGTCGGGGGCCATCTGCGGCCGATGAGCCGCGCTGCTACCTGCGCCACCGTGGGCCTGCCCGCTGCGGTAGCTGCGATGATCGTGTGTTTACGTAAACATGAAGAAGGTGTCCCGTAGTCTGGAGCCGCCGCAGGATCATGTCAATAGGTAACCGTCAGTTAACATACGTGGCGATTTGGTGGTCTTTTATGTCGATCTCTCGTGGCCATTGACGGCTGGGGCATGTTTACGTAAACATCTGGCGAGAGCATCGGACGATCAGAGGTGGCAGTTGGACGGGACGACCCAGGAATCACCGGCGGGACGACGCTCGCGCAGGCGGCCGTCCATGGCCGACGTCGCCGCGATGGCCGGGGTCTCCAGCCAGACGGTCTCCCGGGTGGTCAACAACCGCAGCAACGTCGAGGAGGAGACCCGCCAGCGCGTGCTGTCGGCCATGCGGGTCCTCGGCTACCGGCCCAACACCGCCGCGCGCGCCCTGGTCACCGGCCAGTTCCGCACCCTGGGCCTGATCAGCTTCGGGCTGTCCAGCTTCGGCAACGCCCGCACCGTCGACGCCGTCACCCGGGCGGCGCAGCGCGCCGGCTACACCGTGAACATGATCGCCGTCGAGTCGCAGACCGAGCAGGCCGTGCACGAGGCGTTCGACCAGCTCACGGTGCAGGCGGTCGACGGCATCGTGCTCATCGAGGCGCAGATCCTCGACACCCCCTCGCTCCGGCTGCCGCCGGGCGTCCCGGTCGTGATGGCCGACGGCGACGTCAGCCACCGCCACCCCATGGTGGACACCGACCAGGCCCTCGGCGCCCGGCTCATCACCCGCCACCTGCTCGACCTCGGTCACGAGACCGTCTGGCACGTCGCCGGGCCCGAAGACTCCTACGCCGCGCGGCGCCGGGCCGAGTCCTGGCACGCCACCCTCAAGGAGGCGGGGGCCGCGACTCCGCAGTTACTGTTCGGCGACTGGAGCGCGGCCAGCGGCTACAAGGCGGGCCGCGAGCTGGCGCGGCGGCCCGGCGTGACGGCCGTCTTCGCCGCCAACGACCAGATGGCCCTCGGCGTGATGCGCGCGATGATCGAGGCGGGTCACCGCGTCCCCGAGCACGTCAGCATCGCCGGCTTCGACGACCTCGACGAGTCGGCCTACCTCTCCCCGCCGCTCACCACCGTCCGCCAGGACTTCGACGTGGTGGCCGAGAAGATCGTGGCGCTCATGATCGGCCAGATCGAGACCGGGACGGCCCCGTCCGCCACCGCTTTCGTCGCCCCCGAGCTGGTCGTCCGGCAGAGCACCGGCGCGCCGCCCCGTACGTGACCCAGAAAGAAGGGAGGAGCGGCGGACCTCGCCCCGGCGAGGCCGCCGCGCCGACGATGAACGCCGTTCCTCGCGATGTCAGCCCGGTCCCCGGGACCGCCGGCGCCCCGTCACCGGCCGACCGGCTCCGGCGCCGGCTCGGCGGCGTGGCCTTCGGCGGCGACTACAACCCCGAACAGTGGCCGGCCGAGACCAGGGCGGAGGACCTGCGCCTCATGGCCGAGGCCCGGGTGAACCTCGTCACCGTCGGCGTGTTCGGCTGGGCCCGCGTGGAGCCGGCGCGCGGCGCGTACGACTTCTCCCTCTTCGACCAGGTCCTGGATGACCTGCACGCGCACGGGATCACCGCCGACCTGGCCACCATGACGGCCTCGCCGCCGCCCTGGCTGGTCCACGAGCATCCCGAGATCCTGCCGGTCACCGCCGACGGGACCGTGCTCGGCCCCGGCGGGCGGCAGCACTTCTGCCCGTCCAGCCCGGTCTACCGCGAACGTGCCGCGCTGCTGGCGGAGCGGCTGGCCGAGCACTATCGCGGCCACCCGGCCCTCGGCCTCTGGCACGTCGGCAACGAGTACGGCTGCCACATCCCCGCCTGCTACTGCGAGGTGTCGGCGGACGACTTCCGCCGCTGGCTGCGCGAGCGGTACGGCGACGACATCGAGGCGCTGAACGAGGCCTGGTCGACGGACTTCTGGGCGCAGCGCTACGCCACCTTCGACCACATCCGGCCGCCCCGCGTGGCTCCGACGTACCCCAACCCGGCCCAGCAGCTCGACTACCTGCGCTTCAGTAACGAGGCGCTGCGCGCCTGCTACGACCTGGAGGCCGGCATCCTGCGGCGCGTCACCCCCGACGTGCCGATCACCACGAACTTCCTGGCCGGCCTGAAGGCCGTGGACGTCTTCGACTGGGCGCCCGGGCTGGACGTCGTCGCGGTCGACTCCTACCCCGACCCCCACGACGAGCGGCCGCACCTCGGCCCCGGCCTGGTGTACGACACGATGCGCGGAGCCGGCGGCGGTGACCCGTGGATCCTCATGGAGCAGGCGCCGAGCGCGGTGAACTGGCGGGTCAGGAACGCCGTCAAGCAGCCGGGCCAGATGCGGCTGTGGAGCTGGCAGGCGGTCGCGCACGGCGCCGACGCGGTCCTCTACTTCCAGTGGCGGCAGTCACGGGGCGGCGCCGAGAAGTTCCACTCCGGCATGGTGCCGCACGCGGGCGCCGACAGCAGGGTCTACCGCGAGATCGTGGCGCTCGGCAGGGAGCTGGCCGCGGTGCCCGACCTGGCCGGCACGCGGGTGCGCAACCAGGTGGCGATCCTGCTCGACTGGAACAGCTGGTGGGCGCTCGAGCTCGACTCCCACCCCTCCGACGGCGTGCGCCAGCAGGACCGCCTGCTCGACCACTACGGACCCCTGTTCGAGCTCGGCGCGGGTGTGGACGTGGTGCCGCCGTCGGCCGACCTGACCGGCTACCGGCTCGTCGTCGTGCCCAACCTGTACCTGCTGGCGGGCGAGGACGCGCGGCGCGTCTCGGCGTACGTCGCCGGCGGCGGCGCGCTGGTCGTCTCGTTCTTCAGCGGGATCGTGGACGAGCACGACCGGGTCCACCTGGGCGGCTATCCCGCGCCGCTGCGTGAGGTCCTCGGGGTGCGGGTCGAGGAGTTCTGGCCGGCGGCCGAGCACGAGACGTTCCCCGTACGGGGCTGCGGTGCGCTGGCGCACCTCGAGGGGACGGCCGACCTGTGGCGCGAGGACCTGCGCCTCACCGGGGCCGAGCCCGAGGTCGTCTTCGACGGCCCCGACGGCCGCCCGGCCGTGACCAGGCACGACTTCGGCGAGGGAACCGCCCGCTACCTGTCGACCCGCCTCGACGAGCCCGCCATGCGGGCGGTCCTCGCGCGGGCGCTCGCCGAGGCGGGTGTCACGCCCGCCGTCGAAGGGCTGCCTCCGGGGGTCCAGGCGAGCGTGCGCGCCGGTGCCGGCCGCCGCTTCCTGATCCTGCTGAACCACACCGGCGAGAAGCACGACGTGACCCCCGGCGGGGAGTGGACCGACGCCCTCTCGGGCGAGGACGTCGAGTCCGTCACGCTGCCGCCCTCGGGCGTCGCCGTGCTCCGGTCCGTGGCGGGTCAGTAGACGAAGGGCCAGCCCGCGCTGTCGTACCCGAGGAGGTTGATCCCCAGCAGGGGCGCGCCGTTGTCGGCGTAGTAGTGGTAGTAGAGCACCTCGGCGTCGCTGTCGGGGACCACCGCCTGGTGGCCCGGCCCGTGCACGCTCCCGTGCCCGGCCAGGACCTGGGTGCCGCCGCCCGAGGTCATGGCGACGCCGTTGCGGTCCACGTACGGGCCGGTGACGCTGCTCGAACGGCCGACCATGATCCGGTAGGTGCTGCTCGCCCCCTGGCAGCAGGCGTCGAACGACACCCACAGGTAGTAGTACGAGCCGTGCCGGAAGATGAACGGCGCCTCGATCGCGGTCGTGCCGGTGCGCTGGGCCAGGCCGGTGATCGAGGTGCCGAGGCGCTTGCCGGTGGCGGGGTCGAGCTGGATGAGCTTGATCCCGGTCCAGAACGACCCGAAGGACAGCCACCAGCGGCCCTGGGCGTCCACGACGAGGTTCGGGTCGATGGCGTTGTAGTTGCTCGACGAGGTGGTCGAGATGATCATTCCCTGGTTCGCCCAGGAGCCTGACGCGCCCGTGGTGCTGGTGGCCAGGAAGATCGCCGAATTGCGCGAGCCGAACGTCGAGGCCGAGTAGTAGAGGTAGTAGCGCCCGTTGCGGTAGGAGATGTCGGGCGCCCACAGGCTGGTGCTGCCGCCGGTGTACGACGTGGTCCACGGCGCGCCGCCGGGGAAGACCACGCCGGCGTTGTGCCAGGCGGTCCGGTCGGTCGAGGTCTTGATCGTGATGTTGTCGCCGGTGTGCACCAGCAGGTAGGAGCCGTCGGGCCGCTTGACCACGCTCGGGTCGTGCACGCCGATGTCGCCCGTCACCCGTCCGGGGTTGGGATAGGCCGCCGGGGGAGTGGTCGGCGTGGCCAGGGGCACGGGCTCGGGTCGTACCGCGGCGGCACCGAGCAGGAGGGCGACGAGAGCTCGTTTCCACATGACGCGACCTCGGCGGTGGGGGCTTGACTGCGACAGTCAGGGTTACCGGTCACATGAGTGGTGTCAAGCACGCCTGCCGCCCTCGCAGGTCGGGCGCCTGAAACTTTCACACCCGACCCGCGCGCCGCTCATGACGAGGGCGGTTCGTTCAGCTCGCGCAGGCGTGCGCCCGTGCGACGCTCCCATCGGTCCGAGGGCCGAAAGTACTACCCCGCCGGCGGCCGAAAGGCCGAACCAGCACGAGCCCTTACGCCGATGAACCGGCGCCCCCGCGATTGTCACCATCGAGCCATGACCCACACGAAGGCGGGCCGGCTCATCCCCGCCGGACTGCTCGTCCTCAGCGCCGTCCCCGTGATCGCGGGCGCCATCCGCGCGGCCGAGCTGGCCGCCGGCGCCGCCATCACCCCGGACAACGCCCGCTTCATCGCCGCCCCCGCGCCCGTGCTGCTGCACATCGCCGGCGTCACCGTCTACAGCGTCCTGGGCGCCTTCCAGTTCGCGCCCGGATTCCGCCGCCGCAGGCCCGCCTGGCATCGGGCGGCCGGACGGGTGCTGGTGCCGGCCGGCCTGGTCGCGGCCCTCGCCGGGCTGTGGATGACCCTCTTCTCCGACCTCCCGGCCGGCGATGCCGGGCTCCTGACCGTCTTCCGGCTGGCGGCCGGCTCGGCCATGGCCGGCTCCCTCGTCCTCGGCTTCGCCGCGATCCTGCGCCGCGACGTCGCCCGGCACCGCGCCTGGATGATCCGCGCGTACGCCCTCGCCATGGGCGCGGGCACGCAGGCGGTGGTCCTGTCCGCCTGGTACGCGGCCACGGGCGCCGATCCCTATGGCGTCACCCGGGCCCTGCTCCACGGCCTGGCCTGGGGCATCAATCTCGCCGTGGCCGAATGGGCCATCCGCAGGACGGCCCCCGGTCAGCCGGTCGGTGGGGCGGATCAGCCGTTCGGCGGGGTGAAGGGCTCAGCCGCCGATTCATGACATGGACGGATGTGTGGCTCGCTGCCGGATTGAGAGGCTGACGGCCCCTAGCCAGTCGGAAGGAGCGAGAACACATGCCAGAAGCGAGCGAGGGAAATACGGGCGCGGCGGTGAGCCGTCGTGGGGTGCTCGCCGGTGCGGGCGCCGCGGCGGTCACCCTGCTGGGCACGGGCGACGCCGAGGCCCAGGCCGCGCCGGAGGCGTTCGGGCCGGTGACCGTACGTCCGGGCGACATCCGCTACGACCAGCTGCTGCGCGGCAACAACTTCCGCTTCGTAGGCCGCCCGGACGAGATCCGCGTGGCCGGGTCGACCGAGCAGGTGGTGCGCGCGGTGCAGGAGGCGGTGCGGTCCGGCCGGCGGGTCGCGGTACGCAGCGGCGGTCACTGCTTCGAGAACTTCACCGCCGACCCGGCGGTGCGGATGCTGCTGGACCTGTCCCCGATGGACGCGGTCGGTTACGACGCCGGCCGGCGGGCGTTCTCCGTGCAACCCGGCGCCACCCTCGGTCACGTCTACCGGACGCTGCTCACCGGCTGGGGCGTGACGATCCCCGGTGGCAGCTGCCCGGAGGTGGGCGCCGGCGGGCACTTCGCGGGCGGCGGGTACGGGGCGCTGTCCCGGCGGTACGGCTCGGTGGTGGATCACCTGTACGGCGTGGAGGTCGTGGTGGTCGACCGCGACGGCACCGCCCGCGCGGTCGTCGCCACCCGCGACCCGGACGACCCGAACCACGACCTGTGGTGGGCCCACACCGGCGGTGGCGGCGGCAACTTCGGCGTGGTCACCCGGTACTGGCTGCGCTCGCCCGGCCCGACCGGCACCGACCCGTCCCGGCTGCTGCCCCCGGCGCCGCGGCGGATGGTGCAGCACGTGGTCATCTGGTCCTGGGAGCACATGACCGAGCAGGCGCTCACCGGGCTGATGCGTAACTTCGGGACCTGGCACGAGCGCAACAGCGCGCCCGGCTCCCCTTACGCCGGGCTGTACGGGCTCCTCCAGCCCTCGCACCGCTCCGGCGGGACCGTCATGCTGGTCGCGCAGATCGACGCGGACCTGCCCGGCGCCGGCGACATGGTGACCGGCTTCGTGTCGGCGGTGACGGACGGGGTCGATCTCACCCCGGTGTACGACCAGCGGCGGACGATGCCGTGGCTGCACCGGATGACCTGGCCGGGCAGCGGCGAGCCGGGCGACGTGATCACCCGGCGGTACAAGATCAAGGCCGGCTACCTGCGCCGCTCGTTCACCGAGACCCAGCTGGCGGCCGTCTACCGCAACCTGGAGAACGAGACCGGCGGGCCGGGCGCCGGCATGCTGCTGGTCGGCTACGGCGGGCAGGTCCGCGCGGTGGCGCCCGGGGCCACCGCGATCGCCCAGCGCGACGTGGTCATGAAGGCGGTCTACCAGGCGGTCTGGGACGAGGAGAAGAAGGACGGGGCCAACCTCGCCTGGGTCCGCGAGTTCTACCGCGACGTGTACGCCGGCACCGGCGGCGTGCCCGTGCCCGGCGAGGTCAATGACGGCTCCTACATCAACTACCCGGACGCCGACCTGGCCGACCCGGCGTGGAACACCTCGGGCGTGCCCGCGCAGACGCTCTACTACAAGGACAACTACCCGCGCCTGCAGCGGGTGAAGGCCCGGTGGGACCCGCGCAACGTCTTCCGGCACGCGCTGGCCGTCGAACCTCCCCAGGCCGGTTGACCGGCATCCGGGCTAGATTGTCCGCCGGGGGCAGGCGCCGGGGAGGAGGACGCGGATGAGCGATCCGCCGGCACGGTGGTCCGTGGCGTTGACCGTCGGGCCGTACGCGCTGCTGGCGCTGCTGACCGGTGTCACCGTGGCCATCAAGGGCTCGGCGGGCGAGTCCCTGATCGTCGACCTGGTGCTGTGCGCGCTGATGGCGGCGTGGATGCTGGGCGTCTTCACGCTCCGTCCCGCCTGGCGCGAGCGGGCGCCGGTGATGGCGGTGTTCTGCGCGGTGCTGATCCTGCTCATGGCGATCCTGGCGATCAGGGACCCGTGGTTCGGGGCCTTCACCCCCGCCGGGTACGTCTACGCCTTCCGGCTCCTGCGCTGGCCGTGGCAGCCGGTCGGCGTCGGGGCGGTGGCGGTGGTGGCGGGCACGGCGCAGGCGTACGGCGTGGACAAGACCACGGTCGCCGGCCTGGCCACCTACGGAGCCGTCGTGGCCGCGAACGCCCTCCCCATGTGCGCCTTCGCCTGGTTCGCCCGGCGCGGCGCCCGGCAGAACGAGGAGCGGGAGCGCGCGCTCCAGGAAGCCCGTGAGGCGAACCGCAGGCTGGCGGCGTCGCTGGCGGAGAACGCGGCCCTGCACGAACGCCTGCTGGCGCAGGCGCGCAACGCCGGCGTACAGGACGAGCGGCAGCGGATGGCGCGGGAGATCCACGACACCCTGGCGCAGGGGCTGACCGGCATCGTCAGCCAGCTGCGCGCGGCCGAGCACGCCGGCGACGATCCGGCGGCCTGGCGCGGGCACGTCGCCGCCGCGACCAAGCTGGCCAGGGAGAGCCTGTCGGAGGCGCGGCGGTCGGTGCACGCGCTGCGTCCAGAGCCGCTGCGGTCGGCCATGCTGAGCGAGGCGCTGGCGGGCGTCGCCGAGCGCTGGTCGGCGCTGCACGAGATCCCGGTCCAGGTCACGACGACCGGTACGGCGCGGCCGATCCGGCCGGAGGCGGAGGCCGCGTTGCTCAGGATCGCGCAGGAAGCCCTGGCCAACGTGGCCAAGCACGCGCGGGCGACCAGGGTGGGGGTGACGCTGTCGTACCTGGAGCACGAGACGGCCCTGGACGTCCGCGACGACGGCGGCGGCTTCGACCCGGCGCTGCTGGACGCCGCCGCCGACGGATTCCGAGCCGATCGCGGCGGGTTCGGCCTGATCGCGATGCGGCAGCGGATGGAGAGCCTGTCCGGCACGCTGCAGGTCGAGTCGGAGCCGGGCGCCGGCACGGGCATCTCGGCCCGCGTCCCCGCCGAGCGGGCGGAGGTGAGCGCGTGAGCCGCCCCGCCGGCCCGATCGGGCTGCTGATCGTGGATGATCATCCGGTGGTCAGGGACGGGCTCGCCGGCATGTTCGGCCGGGACCCGGAGTTCGAGGTGCTCGGCGAGGCCGCCGACGGGGCCGAGGCGGTCCGGCTGGCCCAGGCCCTGCGTCCGGACGTGATCCTCATGGACCTGCGGATGCCCGGCATGGACGGGGTGAGCGCGACCAGGGAGCTCGCCGAGCGGGGCAGCGAGGCCCGCGTGCTGGTGCTGACCACGTACGACACCGACAGCCACGTGCTCCCCGCGATCGAGGCCGGCGCCACCGGATACCTCCTCAAGGACGCTCCCCGCGACGAGCTGCTGCGCGCGGTCCGGGCGGCGGCCCGGGGCGAGGCGGTGCTCGCGCCGTCGGTGGCGGCCCTGCTCATGAGCCGGGTACGCCGGCCCGCCCCGGGGCCGCTCAGCCCGCGCGAGGTCGAAGTGCTGCAGCTGGTGGCGGCCGGAGCCACGAACCGCGAGGCGGCGGCCAAGCTGTTCCTCACCGAGGCCACCGTCACGTCCCACCTGCTGAACATCTACGCCAAGCTCGGGGTGAACGACCGCGCCGCCGCCGTCACCGAGGCGTTCAACCGGGGGCTGCTCATCCCACGGAATCCCCGGTGGTGACGGGTCATCGCCGGATACGGTCTGATCATGCGCGTTCATCGACCTGGATTCGTGGCACTAGCCGTACTGGCCGCGTTGTCCGGTGGGTGCGGTGGCGCCGCGCCGGCCCCTGGCGGGGCGGGCCTCCCGGCGCCGCCGGGCACGGGCAAGGGGCCGCTGGCGGGCAAGGTCGTGGTGCTCGACCCCGGCCACAACGGCGGGAACGCCGCGCACCCCGAGCAGGTCGACCGCCAGGTCGACATCATCACCAAGAGCAAGGCCTGTAACGCCGTCGGCTTCAAGACCGCCGACGGGTACGAGGAGAACGCCTTCGCCTGGAGCGTCACCCAGCACCTCAGGCCGCTCCTGGAGACGATGGGAGCCCAGGTCGTGCTCACCCGGAGCAACGACGAGGGCATCGGCCCCTGCGTCACCGAGCGGGCGGCCATCGGGAACGAGGCCAGGGCGGACGCGGTGGTGTCCATCCACGGCGACAGCGGCAAGCCGAGCGGGCACGGGTTCCACGTGATCACCCCCGGGCTGATCGCCGGGCGCAACGACGAGGTCATCGAGCCGTCCCGCAAGCTCGGGCTGGCGATCCGCGACGCGTACCGGGACGGCACCGGCATGCCGTACGCGAACTACCGAGGCGAGGACGGCCTGCGGTCCCGCACCGACCTGGGCGGGCTCAACCTGTCGACGCGGCCGGTCGTGTTCATCGAGTGCGGCAACATGCGCAACGCGGGCGACGCCGCCAAGATGACCGACGTCGCCTTCCGCAAGCGCATCGCCGACTCGCTGGCGAAGGGGATCAAGAACTATCTCACCGGCGCCTGACCGAGTCGCGGCGCCGGTCAGTACGTGGCGGGCAGCTGGGTGGTCAGGCCGGCGGTCACGGCGAACGAGACGGACGTGACGCTCGCGGTGGCGGCGGTCAGGCCGGTGGCGGTGGCGCGCAGGGCGATGGTGCCCGGCGTGCGGGAGGCCCGGATGAAGACCCGGTTCACCCCGGCCTCGGTGTCGAGGTAGGGCTTGTGGACGCTGCCCGGTTTGCCCGGGTTGAAGCCGCCCAGGAAGGCGGCCGGGCCGGTGAGCGTGAAGTCGACCCGGGCCTGGTGGGTGGGCATCCGGCGGCCCTGCGCGTCCACGGCCTCGACGTCGAAGAAGGCGATGTCGCTGCCGTCCGCGCGTAATCCGCCGGGCGCGGTGCGCGGCGTCAGCCGGAGCGCGGTGGCCGCGCCGGTGGTCGTCTTGGAGGCGCGGACGATCTCCTGACCGGCCGCGTCGTAGCCGACGGCGGTGATCGTGCCGGACTGCCAGCCGACCCCGGCGAAGGAGTACAGGAAGTCCTGGGTCGCGGAGGTGTCGTCGCCCACCTGGGCGCCGTTGACGAGCAGCCGCACGCGGCGGACGTGGGAGGAGGCCATGACGTACACGGTCTTGGCGGTGCCGGCGGGGTAGGTCCAGTGCCCGATGATGTGGATGTCCGGGATGGGGCTCTGCATGACGCGGAAGGTGTGCAGCGACTCCTTGGGGATGCGGACCGCGTCGACCCGGCCGGACAGCCGGGCGCACTCCCAGTTGTACTGGCGGCCGTGCTGGTTGGAGTCGGCCCAGACGAGGGCGGCGGCGCCGGAGTAGCGGCGATCGCCGGGCCCCTGGATGCGCTGCCCCCAGAACTCGTAGCGGGTGGCGGCGGCGTGCGGGCCGGCGAAGTCCTCGGAGGTCAGGTGGTAGGTGACGTCCGGGCCGGTCACGTAGCCGAAGTCCGGGGGAGAGTAGTTGTCCCAGACGCGCCGCGGCGCCTCGTCCCGCGTGTACTCGCACTCGATGATGGGCTTGCGATCACGGGCGTAGGCCGAATAGTGCCGGTTGAGCATGGTGCCGACGTATTCGGCGGCGTCCACCGCCGCGGTCCCGCCGTACGCGGAGTCGTCGGAGATGGCGCGGCAGCCCATCGCCCGGCCGCCGTTCGGGTCCCAGGTCTTGCGCAGATCGGTCACCTGGCGCATGTGATCGGCGGTGATCCAGTTGTTGCCGGCCTCCCAGAACAGGATGCTGGGGCTGTTGCGGAAGTAGATGAGCACGTCGCGCATGAGCTCGACCCGCTGCTCCCACTGCCGGCCGGTGGCGTCGGACTCCTTGTCGCCCGCGGGCTGGACGGAGACGATGCCGTACCGGTCGGTCATGCGGATGTTCGCCGGGGTGGTGGCGACGTGCATCCAGCGGATCAGGTTGGCGTTGCTGTCGCGGATCATCTCGCCGTCGAGGTGCGTCATCCATTCCGGCACGGCCGCGCCGATGGCGGCCCACTCGTTGGTGGCGCGGACGGCATAGCCGGTGAGGAAGACGTGCTTGTCGTTGATGTGGACGCCGCCGCCGCTGGTCCCGCCCTTGAACTCCGCCTTCCGGAACCCGGTGACGATCGGGTACGCGTCCAGCACGGTACCGCCCTCCGAGAGGACCACCTCCACGGTGTAGAGGTAGGGCCGGCCGGGTTCCCAGAAACGCAACTGGCTGATCCGCTGCGACAGCTTGACGATCTGCGTCTGCCCGGCGGCCAGCGTGACCGGCGATCCGGTGATGGTGGCGCGGACCTGGCCGTCGGCCTGGACGACGTTCGCGGAGACCGTGACGGTGCGGGCGGAGGTCTGCTCGTTGCGGACCTGGGCCTCGACGTTGACGGTCGCCGTCGCGCCGGAGACGTTCACGACGCTCGGGTAGACGTACGTGCCGACGGTCCGCAGGTTGGTGTAGAGCGGCAGCGTGAAGTACGTCCTGGGCAGCACGTACATGCGCACGTTGCGGGTCAGCCCGCCGTAGGTGGGGTTGAAGTCGCGGGTGTCCCACTGGAAGGCCGTGCCGGTGGACTGCTCGGGCCGCCATTTGGTGTTGTCGGCCTTGACCGCGATCACGTTCTCGGCGCCGAAGAGCACCTGGCCGGTGATGTCGAAGCCGAACGGCGTGACGCCGTACTCGTACAGGCCCACCTGAGTGCCGTTGACGTAGACCGTGGCCGCCTGCCGGACGCCCTCGAACTCCAGCAGCACCTTCTGCCCGGCGTGCGCGGCCGGGAGGGTGAACCGTTTGCGGTACCAGACCGGCTGCATCGCGACGGCGGACTCGCCGGAGCTGGTGATGTAGTTGTCGAAGGAGTCCACGTCGTTGAAGGTGTGCGGGACGCTCACGGCCGCCCATGCCGAGTCGTCGAACGAGGGCGCCTGCGCGTTCGCCACGTCGTCCTGCTTGACGAACCGCCAGTCCGGGTTGAGGTTGTAGACCACGCGGCCGCTCGCCGTCGCGGCGGTCGCCTCGTCGGCGCGGGTGAGCCCGGCGGCGCCCAGCGCCAGGGCGCCGGCGGCGGCCAGCACCGTCCTCCTGCGCACGCCGGAGGCGGGTTCGATCGCTTGTCCCATGGGTCTTCTCCTGCCGGGTCAGACGTTGAGGAATCCGTCCATGGCGGCGGTGGGCCGCAGGGTGGCGGGGTCCCATGCCCCGCTGCCGTAGGTCGCGAACGGCGAGTAGACCTCGGGCTCCCAGTAGAACGTGCCGAGGCCGCCGAAGCTCTTCAGGCCGGTGATGAAGGCGCGGAGCGAGTCGCGTACCTGCGTGGGCTTGTTCAGCGGCCCGCCGTACTCGACGTGCATGACCGGTTTGCCGTACGTGCTCTGGATGGTGTGCATGTTGTCCAGCACCGGGGCCACGTTGCCGCCCTGGGCGTAGGAGGACAGGCCGGTGATGTCCCATCGGCCGCCGTTGTCCCGGTAGGCGTTGAGGAAGTTCTGGACGCTGCCGAGGTTCTGCGGCTGGGCCAGGTGCACCAGCACGGGCGTGGCCGGGAAGACGTGCTTGACCATGTCGTAGGCGGCGTTGAGCAGGCCGGTCATCTGGGCGGGGCGGCTGATGCTCCCGACCGGTTTGCAGATGCCGGAGTTGGTCTCGTTGCCGATCTGCACCCATGCGGGCGTGACGTTGTTGTACTTGATCACGTTCATGGTGTGGTAGACGTAGTCGTACATCGCGTCCAGCATCTGGCTGTAGCTCATCGAGGCCCAGGCGGCGGGCGGGTTCTGCACCCCGACCGAGTTCCAGGTGTCGCCGAAGTGATAGTCGATGAGCACGGACAGCCCCGCGTTCTTGCAGCGTACGGCCATCGCGGCCGTCTCCTCGACGGCACAGTGGCCGTGCACCGGGTCGCCGGAGGGGTTGACCCAGGTACGCAGGCGGATGGCGGTGATGCCGTACCCCTTGAGGATGGTGAACAGGTCCTGGGCGGTCCCGGCGCCGTTGCGCCAGCTCCGGCCCTGCGCCTCCATCTGCGGCATCCAGCTGATGTCGGCGCCCTTGACGAAGGTCGCCGCCTGAGCCTCCGGCGTTCCCGTGCCCGCGCCCAGTGCGAGCGCGCCGGCGCCGAGGAGGACCGCGCGCCTGCTCAGCTCGGCGGGTACGGACGTGCGCATGTCTGCCATGACCGACTTCCCCTTCCTAGGGTTAAAGCGGTTTAACCGTAAGAATCGAGTCTGGGAGCGTCAAGGTCGGCTGTCAGTGGCGTGGTGGGAGCGGGGCGACGGGCCTGCTGGGCCGGGGATGCCCGCTGAAAGTTTCATGCTGCGTGAAAGCGTTTCCGCGCTCAGATGGCTCGGACGCGGACGTCCCGGAGCGCGCTCCGCACGAAGCTCTCGTCACCCGAGGCGGCCAGGTAGAAGCCCGCGCGGCAGGCGCTGCCCGAGATGGCGTGGCGCGGGTCGAGGGCGACGGACACCGGGCCCTGCCGTTCGCAGTCGGGGACCGGGGCCAGCACCAGCATGCGGCGGCTCAGCCCGCCGAGCCACAGCTGCGGGCCGACGAGCACGCCGTCGCGGACCTCGCCGGGGCGCGACAGGCGCAGCGGCCCGCCGGCCGACAGGGTGAGGAAGCCGTCGGGGGTGAGCGTGCCGCGCAGGTTCTGCGCCCAGGCCCGCCGCTGCTCGAAGGTCATCCCGGCCCGCTCGTCCTGCAGCGCGATCCGCCAGTCGCCGAACGCGAAGAGCAGGACCGGGCCGGCGGTGTCCACCCCGAGTGGCCCGGGCCAGAGAGTGACGTCGCCGGTGAGGCGGCGGATCATCGGCCGGCCGGCGGCGGTCTCGGCCTCGCCGTACAGCGGGGCGGTCAGGGAGCGGAACTCCCCGCCCTTCCCGGCGCCGGTGAGGGACCGGTGCCCCTCCGCCTTGCCGGCGCCGGTGAGGGTGCCGCTGGTGTACGGCCGGGCCCCCAGCGAGGCCAGGTTCAGGCCGGCCGGGTAGGTCACCTCCGCCCGCGACCCGTCGGGGAACGTGACCCGCAACGTCCTGGTCCCGCCCGTCCCGCTCGCCTCCGGGTAGACGGCGTTGGGATTCACCGTGATCGCCTCGCGCACCGGCTCCGGCTCCGGCGGCTCCGGCGCGGGGCGGCTCGTGTCCCGGCTCGTGAGAATCCCGATGAGCGACCCGATGAGCGACCCGATGAGCGACACCGCCGCGAGAGCGACCAGGACCGCGATCCCTGCCCGGCGTGGCCTGCGCGGGCCCTGCTCGATGATGTCGACCCGGCCCGCGGTCATCGGCCTTCCCCCGTCGTGCGGCTGTCCCCACCCAGTTCAGACCATCGGCGGGTGCGACGCCACGCCGGGCACGGGAATGTGATCCAGCGCACTATTCCCGTTAACTTCTCTGACGGGCGAATGTCGGTTTGATCGACATACTGTCGGCGAGGCCGCACCCCCTCAAGGAGGTTTCGTCGATGGAACGCCGTAATTTCCTGCGCGCGACCGTGCTCGGCGCGAGCACCGTCGCCTTCTCCGGCAGTCTGTGGCAGGGCGCCGCCCTGGCCGCACCGGCGCAGAACGCCCCCGGTCCCTACGGCCCGCTGCAGGCCGCCGACGCCAACGGCATCCAGCTGCCGGCCGGCTTCACCAGCCAGGTGATCGCCCGCTCCGGCCAGTCCGTCCCGGGCACGTCCTACACCTGGCACAACGCCCCTGACGGAGGCGCCTGCTTCGCCGACGGCAGCGGCTGGATCTATGTCTCCAACTCCGAGATCAACCCCGGCGGCGGCGCCTCGGCCATCCGTTTCGACTCCGGCGGAGCCGTCACCTCGGCGAACCGGATCCTGTCCGGCACCCGGCAGAACTGCGCGGGCGGTAAGACGCCCTGGAACACGTGGCTGTCGTGCGAGGAGGTCAGCCTGGGCTTCGTCTACGAGACCTACCCGTTCGGCGGCACCGCCGTGCAGCGGCCCGCGATGGGCCGCTTCAAGCACGAGGCCGCCGCGGCCGACCCCGTACGGCAGGTGATCTACCTCACCGAGGACGAGACCAACGGGCGTTTCTACCGGTTCGTCCCCACGACGTGGGGCGACCTGTCCTCCGGCACCCTCCAGGTGCTGGTGGCGGGATCGGCCACGTCGGGCTCGTTCACCTGGGCGAACGTCCCGGACCCGGACGGCTCGCCGACGGCGACGCGCAGCCAGGTGTCCGGCTCCAAGTCGTTCAACGGCGGCGAGGGCTGCCACTACGCCGACGACACGGTCTGGTTCACCACGAAGGGCGACAACCGGGTGTGGCAGGTCAACCTGGCCGGCAACACCTACGAACTCGCCTATGACGACAGCCTCGTCAGCCCCGGCACCCCGCCGCTCACCGGCGTCGACAACGTCACCGGCTCCACCTACGGCGACCTGTACGTGGCCGAGGACGGCGGCAACATGGAGATCTGCCTGATCACTCCCGACGACAAGATCTCCGCGTTCCTGCGGATCGGCGGCCAGAGCTCGTCGGAGATCACCGGCCCGGCCTTCAACCCCGCGGGCAACCGGCTGTACTTCTCCTCCCAGCGCGGCACCTCGGGGTCGTCGTCCGGCGGCATCACCTACTGCGTGACCGGCCCGTTCCGGACCTGACCCGGAAAAGCCTGAATGGGTCGCCGGAGTGATCCGGCGACCCGTTCACGTCAGCCGCGCGGGTTCCAGCCTGCGACGTCGACGTCCAGCCCGAGGCGGCGAGCGATGTCATCCCACTTCACATACTTGAAGTCGGTGTTCTCGCGCACCTCGCCCTCCGGATCCGTCGCCTCGGGGGTGTTGGCGCCGTCGTGGGTGACGAACAGGCCCTTGGGGAACCGGCGGCCGAGCGGCACGTTGATGACCATCGTCCCGTCGCTGCCCTGCACACCGTCGATGCCGCCGCTCTCGCCGACGCGGAAGGAGCCGAGGTAGGCGTTGTCACCTCTGCGGTCATAGACGGCGAAGGTGTCGCTGCCCTGGCTGGAGGCGATCAGGTAGCCCTTGCCGTCCTTGCCGTAATAGATGGTGAGGCCCTCGGCGTCGGCCGTCAGGTTGTCGCCGCCGTATCCGGGGTCGGCTCCGGGGGAGCACTCCTCGGTGGCGGGGTCGTAGGTGGCCGGTACGCCGTACTCGCCGACACGGTCGACCAGCTTCGGTGAACCGGTGAGATCGCCGGAGACGCGCCAAATGCCGACGTCCTCCTGGGCCGCGTAGAGCGTGCCGGTCTGGGCATCGACCACCATGCCTTCGATCTGCGGGCCCACGCCCGGCTCGTCGCACGGGCTCCAGCTCTGGCCGTTCGGGAGGGTGAAGCTCGACGGGAGATCGATGGTCCGGAGCGTCGTGTAGCCGATCTTGCCGCCAGGGGCGTCGGTGAGCTTCAGCAGCGCGAGCCGCGTGGTGTGCCGGCGGCTGACCAGGACGTAGGTGCCCGAGCCCCGCTTCCACGTCGCGAGGCCGTACACGGTCTCGGCGTCGTTCACCTCCGCCTGGGTCGCGTTGAAGACGAACGGCGCGGCGGGGTCGGTGACGTCGGTGAGCGGCTGCCGGTTCTGGCCCGCTCTCGCCGGATTGATCCGGTAGACGCGCAGCTTGTCGGAACCACGGTCGGAGGCGACGAAGACGTCCGACCGGCCCGCCTTGGACGCGTGCCCGTAGACGACGTCCACGTTGTTCAGCCGGCCCGGCTCGTCGTCCTGACCCGGCGCGGCCGGTGCGGGCAGGTGCTGGAGCTGCCTGCCGTCCAGGTCGTAGAGGTACAGACCGCCCTCCTTGGCGGTGGTCGCGATCAGGCTCTCCGCCGGAGAGGCGGGGTGGACCCAGATCGCCGGGTCGTCGCCGTTGGCATTGCCGCCGGTCTCGTCGTCGAACAGCGGCGGGGTCTCGACCCGCGGCTCGACGGCGGGCAGGTCTTGCGCGGTCGCCGGTGGGACCAGGGCACCGAACAGGCCGATCGTCAGCGCTGCGGACGCCAGCGAGGTCAGGGGGCGCATCGACTTCTCCTCATCAAGGAACCTTGCTGCCTTGATCCTCATGAGCGAAGCCGACCGGACCATGAACCGAACCGGAACTTCCGCCCAAATCGCGGCGCGAGTCGCAGGGGCGCCCGTCAGGGCTCGCGCGTGACGGGCGCGAGCCACATCCCGACGAGCGCGTCGATCAGGCCGGTCGCGGCGTCGTGCCAGGTGGTACGGGGGGTGGGGGCGCCTTCGGCGAGCGCGCGCTCGCGGTCGGCGCACGTGAGCACGATCAGCTGGCGGGCCATGTCGCCGCGCTCGGCCCGCACCTCGGCGGGCAGCTCGGGCAGGCACCGGTTGAACCCCTCGACGGTCTGCCGCAGCGAGGGGGAGGAGCGGGTCTCGTCACCCATGATCGCGCGGAGCGCGGGGTCGGTCATCACCTGGGCGACGAAGCGGGCGTACCAGGTGGGGGAGCCGAGGTCCGCCAGATGCTCGGTGACCGGGCGCACCATGCAGGCGACCCAGTCGCGCACGTCGGCGGAGTCGCCGAGCTCGGCCACCATCCGCTCACGGATCCGCTCGACCGGCTCGGCGTGCTTGCGGGCGATCGCGCGTACGAGGTGGGTCTTGGTGCCGAAGTGGTAGCCGACGGCGGCGTTGTTGCCCTGCCCGGCGGCCTCGCTGACCTGACGGTTGGAGACGGCGAGCACGCCGTGCTCGGCGAACAGCTGCTCCGCCGCCGCGAGAATCCGCTCGCGGGTCACTCCGGCGCGCTCGGCGCGTACGGTCTTGCCGGTCATCGGCACCACCGTACCGGAACGTCACGCCTGCTCACGAGGACCTCCTTCAGGGGCCTGACCGTCGGTTGTGTTCAGTAAATCGACGCTGTTAGCCTTAAGTCAAGCGACTGATTTACTAATACCTCGTCGTTTGCTTCCCTCAACCCCGCAACGGAGACCTCGCATGGCCAACATCCCCGCCCGCCGCGCCCACGCGGCCGACCCCCCGCGGTCGAGCACCTTCGTGGTGGTGCTCGCCTTCGCCGGGATCGTGGTGTCGTTGATGCAGACCCTGGTGATCCCGCTGGTTCCCGAGCTGCCCAAGCTCCTGGGAGCTCCGGCGTCCGACGCCACCTGGGCGATCACCGCCACCCTGCTCGCCAGCGCGGTCGCCACACCGGTGGTGGGACGGCTGGGCGACATGTTCGGCAAGCGGCGCATGCTCCTGCTCAGCCTGATCCTGCTCGTCGCCGGGTCGGTCGTGTGCGCCTTCAGCGACTCCCTGACGCCCATGATCGTCGGGCGGGCCCTGCAGGGCCTGGCCTCCGGCGTGATCCCGCTCGGCATCAGCATCATGCGCGACGAGCTGCCCGCCGAACGGCTCGGCTCCGCGACCGCGCTCATGAGCGCCTCGCTCGGCGTGGGCGGCGCCCTGGGCCTGCCCGCCGCCGCCCTCATCGCCGAGAACGCCGACTGGCACGTGCTGTTCTGGACCGCGGCCGGGCTCGGCGTTGTGGCCCTGGTCCTGGTGCTGGCCCTCGTGCCCGAGTCCGCGGTACGCAGCGGCGGGCGCTTCGACCTGGTCGGCGCCGTCGGGCTGTCGGCCGCGCTGGTGTGCCTGCTCCTGGCGATCTCCAAGGGCGCCAGTTGGGGCTGGGGCGACCCGCTCACGATCGGCCTGTTCGCCGCGGCGGTCGTGGTGCTGCTGCTGTGGGGCTGGTGGGAGCTGAGCACCCGCGAGCCGATGGTGGACCTGCGCACCACCGCGCGGCGTCAGGTGCTGTTCACCAACCTCGCCTCCACCATGATGGGCTTCTCGATGTTCGCCATGTCCCTGGTGCTGCCGCAGCTGCTGCAGCTGCCGGAGGCCACCGGCTACGGACTGGGCCAGTCGATGCTGGCGGTGGGCCTGGTGATGGCGCCGTCCGGCCTGGTGATGATGGTGCTGGCGCCGCTGTCGGCCCGCCTGTCCGCGGCCAGGGGGCCCAAGGTCACGCTGATGATCGGCGCCGTCATCGTCGCCGCCGGTTACGCGCTCAACATCGGGCTGATGTCCGAGCTCTGGCACCTCGTCCTGGTCTCCTGCATCATCGGGGCCGGCATCGGATTCGCCTACGCCTCCATGCCCGCCCTCGTCATGGGGGCCGTGCCGGTGTCCGAGACGGCCGCCGCCAACAGCCTCAACACCCTCATGCGCGCCGTCGGCACCTCCGTCTCCAGCGCCGTGGCGGGCGTCGTCCTGTCGCAGATGACCACCACGTTCGGCCCCGTCGCCCTCCCCTCCGAGGACGGCTTCCGCGTCGTCATGGGCATCGGCGCCGGAGCCGCCCTCCTCGCCTTCGTCCTGGCCGCCTTCCTCCCGCGCCGGAGCGCCGCCGCCCCCACCACGGCGCACGCCGCCGCCCCGGCGCCTTCCCCGCACGGTTCCGCGCACGGGCCGGCGCACGTGGATGAGCCCGCGTACGCGCCGGTGGGCACCGCCTGGACGGACGCGCCGGACGGCGGCGTCGAGATCCGCGGCATCGTCAGCGGCGACGACGGCCACGGGGTCGGCCACGCCACGCTGACGCTGATCGACTCGCGTGGCCACCAGCTCTCCCGGGCGGTGACCCTGGCCGACGGCGGGTACGCCATCTGGACGCCCGGCATGGGCACCTACGTCCTGATCGCGTCGGCCGCCGAGCGCGACCCGCAGGTGGCCACCCTCGTCGTGGGCGACCGGCCGGTCGACTTCAACCTGATCCTCACCGGCTCGAACAAGCTGACCGGAGTGGTGCGCGACCTGGAGGGCAAGCCGGTGCCCGGGGCGGTCGTCGTGCTGACCGACGTCCGCGGCGAGGTCGTCACCACGGGCGCGACCGACGGGGAGGGCTCCTACAGCCTGTCCGGCGTGACCTCGGGCGGCTACACGCTCGCGGTCAGCGCGGACTCCTTCCGCCCGGCCGCCGTCCCGGTCGAGGTTGCCGGCGCCGGCCAGACCAGGCAGGACGTCGAGCTGCGGCCCGGCGCCCGGATCCGCGGCACCGTACGGGTGGGCGACGGCGGCCCGCTGAACGACGCGCGGGTGACGCTGCTGGACGCGGCCGGGAACGTGGTCGGCACCACGACGACCGGCGAGGACGGCGCGTACGCCTTCGCCGACCTGACCGGCGGCCAGTACACGCTCATCGCCACCGGATACCCGCCCGTGGCGGACACCGTGAGCATCAACGGCCGCGACGACGACGACCGCGACCTGTGGCTGGTCCACGCCGACTGACACCCGACACCGCGACGACCGCTCGAAGGGACGAGCAAGGAAAGCAGGGAGAGCAGGAGCACCATGTACACCAGCCAAGAGCAGGCCGGGCGGAACGCCACGGCGAGCCGGCAGACCGAGCGGAGCGCTCCGGGGAGCCCTCAGAGCGCCCCGGCGGGCCGGCAGACCGAGCGGGGCACTCCGGGGGACCGGCAGAGCGCCCCGGCCGCCCGCCGGGGCCTGCACGCCCTGATCCGCACCAAGGACGGGTGGGCCGTGCAGCACGCGATCGTCACGGTGACCGACCTGACCGGGCAGCAGGTCGCGCGGGCCGAGGCCGACGCCGAGGGCGTCGTGTCGACCGGCCCGCTGGCGCCCGGCGTCTACACGGCCGTCGCCACCGCGGCCGGATACACACCGGCCGCGATGACGGCGATCGCGACCGGGTCCGGCGCCGCCGAGCTGGGCACGGTGGTGCTGGCCCGGCAGGGCGGCGTCGACCTTCCCCCGCCCGGGATCTGGACGCTCGACCCGGCCCACTGCACGATCGCGGCGACCGCCCAGCATCTGGGGCTCAGCACCGTACGGGGACGGTTCACCCAGTTCGCCGGGCGGATCGAGGTCGGCACGGACCCGGAGACCTCGTCGGTGGCCGCCGACATCGTGGCCGCCTCGATCGAGACGGGGAACGGCATCCGCGACGACCATCTCCGCTCGGCCGACTTCCTGAACGCCGCCGCGTACCGGATGATCTCCTACCGCAGCGCCGGGCTCACGCCCGCGGGCCCCGACCGGTGGATCGTGCACGGGACGCTGACGCTCGCCGGGGTGCAGCGGCCCGTCGACCTCGACCTGGCCTACCTCGGCACCGGCCCCGACCCGTGGGGCGGCCTGCGGGCGGCGTTCCGGGCCGAGACGGAGCTGCGCCGCGAGGACTTCGCGATGACGTACAACCAGGTCGTGCGGGCCGGGGTCAACCTGATCGGGTCGACGCTGAAGGTGGAGCTGGACATCCAGGCCGTGCAGGGGGCGTCCCTGCCCTAGGCGAGAGCTCCCTGGGACCGGCAGTGCCAGGCAGGCAGCCGGACGACGGGCGGGCCCGCGGACCGTGCCGCCCGTGCGGAACCCCGGCGATGGTCGGTTCCGTCGCCTACACCAGGCCGAGGTCGCGCAGGCTCTGCGCCGTCTGCACGATCGTCGTCTCGGCGGGCCGCGGACGCCAGCCGAGCTCGCTGCGGGCCCGGTCGTTGTGGATGATCGGCCGTGGCGGGTCCTCCCCCGGCACCTCCTGCGTGGGTACGCGTGCGCCCGCCGGGCCGAGCCGTCGGCGCAGGATCTGGGCCACCTCCAGGAAGCTCAGCGTCGCGCCGTCGGCGACGGCCAGGAAGCGCTTGCCCGCGGCTTTGGGCTCCGCCATGGCGCGAAGGTGCAGGTCGGCCACGTCGCGCACGTCGACGACGCCGAAGCGCTGGCGGGGCGCGAGGCTCATCGTTCCGTCGAGCATCGCCTTGATCAGCTGCGTCGAGGAGCGCAGGCCGGTCGTGAGGGTGGGCCCGAAGATGGCCGTCGGGTTGACCACGACGAGTTCGGTGTCTCCGCCGTCGCGCTCCATCAGGGCCCATGCGGCCCGCTCGGCGATCGCCTTGGAACGCGGGTACGGCGCCAGGCCCGGCGTGTCGGGATCGGTCCAATCGTCTTCGGTGAACTCGGCGCCCGGCTTGGGCGTGTATCCGACCGCGGCGAAGGATGAGGTGAGCACGACGCGCCGGGCACCCGCGTCGCGCGCGGCACGCAGCACCCGCAACGTGCCCTCCCGGGCGGGGACGATCAGCTCGTCAGGGTTCTCGGGCTGGGTGACCGGGATGGGCGAGGCGACATGATGAACCTCCTCGCACCCGGCCACCGCGGCGGGCCAGCCGTCGTCGGCCATCAGGTCGGCGGTGACGATCTCCAGGCCGGCGTCGTCGGCGTCGCCGCGGCGCACCGCCGCACGCAGCTCGGCCTCCTGAGTCGTCCGGCGCACCGTGGCGCGTACCGGTCTCCCGGCCCGCAGCAGTGCGGCGATCAGGTGCGTCCCCACGTAGCCGGCCCCGCCGGTGACCAGGACCCGGCTCATCACAGCACCCCCAAGCGACCGGCCGCATCGATGGAACGCCGCATCGCCTCGGACTCCGCGGCCGTGTCGCCGCGGTCGCGAGCGTCCCACAGCGCCGCTTTCTCCCGCAGATAGGCCAGCCGGGCATGCTGGGCGAGGATCTCGGCCTCGATGCGCTCCGCGTGACGCAGCAGCAGATCGCGCTGTTCGGCCGCCGCCACCCGCCCGCGGGTCCGGTTCGTCAGGTAGGTGCGCATGTCTTCGATGCTCACGCCGACCGCGCGAAGGCAAGCCAGCGCCTCGATCACGTGAAGATCCTCGTCGCGGTAACGCCTGTGCCCGCTGTTCTCGTCACGGTCGATCGGGCCGACCAGCCCGACCTCCTCGTAGTAGCGCAGGGTCGGCTCACTCAGCCCGCTGCGCCGGGACACCTCATGGATGGTCAAAACTGCCATGCGGTCAGCGAAACACACCTCAAGCGCTTGAGGTCAAACGCGGGGTCTGTGCCGCCCGGACCGGTGACGTCCAGGTACAGCGCCCGGGCGCCGCCACCGATCTCAGCGGGTGCCGCCCGGTCCGGCGCACTGAGCGGAGAGCGACAGCGTCAACCTCGGGTCACACGGTCTCGGCACGGGTCAGGTCGCTGATGGCGGCGAGGCCTTCGCGTTGCAGGTCGAGCAGATCGCGGGTCTCATCGGGCGCGATCCACCGGGCGAAGGCCGTTTTGAACACCAGAACGCCCAGCTCGCCGGCCAGGGAAGCGGTCGCCTGGGCGATGCCGCGGGCGACGAGCGCGGCGGTCACGGCGTGGGAGAGCTTGGCCAGCTTGAGCAGCTCGCGCTCCCGCAACTGCTCGTTCGCCGTGATGATCCCGTTCCGCATGCGAGAGAAATCCCGGCCCCGTCCGTCCTGCAGGACCCGGCCCCCGGCGTCGAGCGCCGCGGCAAGCAGACCGGCCATGGACGCGTCCGCCGGGGCGTCGGCGATCGCGCCCACGAAGGCGGCTTCGAGCTGCTCCCCGCCGGCGAACAGCACCTCGCGCTTGTCCGCGAAATGCCGGAAGAACGTCCGCTCGGTCACCCCGGCCCGCCCGGCGATCCCGGCCACGGTCGTCGCCTCGAAGCCGTCCTCGGCGAACAGCTCCATCGCCGCCCGCTGCAGACGATCCGACGCTCCAGGTGCCCAACGTGCCATGTCCGGATCGTAGCCCGAATCGAGGTGATGACAGAGCCTGACATCACGGCTATGCTGGTGATGTCAGCCCCTGACATCATTCTTGGAAGCGAGTCCACCATGCACGTCTTCGTCACCGGAGCATCCGGATTCATCGGCCGCGCCGTCGTCGCCGAGCTCATCGCCGCCGGTCATGAGGTGACCGGACTGGCCCGTTCCCAGGCATCGGCATCCGTCATCAAGGACCTCGGGGCGGACGTCCACCCCGGCGACCTCGACGACCTCGACCAGATCCGCCAGGGCGCGAACGCGGCCGACGGCGTCGTCCACCTCGCGAACAAGCACGACTTCGCCCACCCCGAGATCTCCAACCGCGCCGAGCGGGCCGCGGTCCAGACCATCAGCGACACGCTCGCCGGGTCCGATCGGCCGTTCGTGCTCGCGGCCGGCCTCGCTCTGCCCGGCCTCGGACGCCCGTCGACAGAGCGGGATCCCAATCCCGCCGTCGGCCCGGACTCACCGCGCGGCGGTGCCGAGAACCTCGCCCTCACCTACGCCGACCGTGGCGTACGGGTGATTTCCGCCCGCTTCGCCCCGACCGTCCATGGCGAAGGCGACCACGGCTTCATCTCCATCATCGCCCAGGCCGCCCGACGGCGCGGAGCCTCCGTCTACCCCGGCGAGGGGCACAACCGCTGGCCCGCCGTCCACCGCTCCGATGCCGCGCGTCTGGTCCGGTTGGGGCTCGAGGACGCCCCCGCCGGCACGATCCTGCACGTCGCCGCCGAAGAGGGCGTGCCCGTCCGGCGGATCGCCGAAGCGCTCGCCGACCGCCTCGGCGTGCCGGCGAAGCCCGCCCCGGCGGAGCAGATCGCCGACGAGATCCCGTTCATCGGCGGGTTTCTGGCCGCCGACTTCCCAACAACGAGCACGATCACGCGCGAACTGCTCGGCTGGCGGCCCACCGGCCCCACCCTCCTGGAGGACATCGCCGCGGGCCACTACGACCAACCCTGAACCGACCGTGATCACGGGCGACGCGGTGCCGGCCGCGCCGCCCACCCCCACCGGCATCACCGGCGCAGGCCCACGAGCAGCGTCCAGGCGGGGAACATCGTCCAGACGACGGCGCCCGGGATCCCGCCGGCGGCCCAGGCCCACGACACGTCGAAGACGACCGTGACGAGGAAGCCGACGCCGAACGCCCCGGCGGCGGCCGGCAGCCCGATCACGATGGCGCGGCCGAGGCGGGTCACGGCCGCGGGCAGGGTGCCGGTGCGCGCCCCCGCGGCGCTGATCGCGCCCGCCCAGCACATGCCGGCGACGGCGCTCAGGCTCACCGGGACGACCTGGTACTCGAACGGCATCAGGCCCGTGAGCAGCAGCGCCTGCAGCACGACGACCAGGACGGCGGCGACCAGGCCGACCCTGGTCCACCCGCGGGCGCGGGCGTCGCCGGCCATGAGGAGGCCCAGGCCGCGGACCACCGGCACGAGCGCCAGGTACTGGAGCAGGACGAGGACGTCGTTGGCCGGGCCGAGCCAGCTGTCGCCGGGGTCGTCGGCCCAGGGCCGCGCGACGACGTAGAACAGGACCAGGAACGCGTCCGCGACCAGGCCCGTGACCCCGCTTGCCACCGCCTGCCGGCGCAGCGACGCGGGCAGCGGGTGCGGGTCTGTCTTCACCGGTGTCCTCCTTCACTCTCGGGAGTTGCCCGCCGGGCCGCCGATGAGGAACGGGGTGGTGACGTTCTCGTACATGAGGTGGACGAGCAGCCCCTCACGCGCGTGCGGCAGGTTGTGGCAGTGATCGACCCAGATGCCGGGGTTGTCGGCGAGGAAGGCGATGTCGTAGGACTCGCCGTCCTCGACGTTCAGGGAGTCGACCCACCAGGGGCTCCCGGTGGCGGGCACGCCGTCGCGGGCCAGCACCACCGCGCGATGGCCGTGCAGGTGCATGGGGTGCACCTCGCCGCTGTCGTTGACGATCGTCATGCGGACGACGTCGCCGTCGGCGACCGTGAACATCGGCACGTCCGGATACATGTGGCCGTTGACGGTCCAGTACAGCCCGGGGACGCCGTCGAGGAAGCCCGGCCGGCGGCCCATCTCGTAGCGGAAGGCGCGGTCGGGGTGCGCCGGGTCGAAGCCGAGGGGCGCAGGGGTGCCGTAGGTCAGCAGGTCGAGCGTGGCGGCCGGGCGGGCGCTCGCCGGGACGCCGGACGGGCGGCCGAGCACCACCGACAGCGGCCCGCCGATCTGCACCCGTACGGAGCCGCCGCCGGACGGCATGGTCACCTCGAGGTCGGCCCGGCCGCCCGCCGTCAGGAGGACGGCGGCGTGCTCGATGGCCGTGGGGCCGCGCAGATCGGTGCCGTCCACGGCGACCAGGCGCCACGCGGCCCCCGTGACCCACACCGGGGTGGGGCCGTTGTCGGTGTTGATCACGCGTACCCGCGCCGTGGCACCGGGCGGGGCCGGGACGGTGACGTCGGACTCGGACCCGTTGACGGTGCGGATCCCGTGGTAGAGGTGCGACAGGGCGACGACGTCGAGCGCGGCCTGCGGGGGCGCGGGCCGCACGACCAGGGCGCCGAAGAGGCCGCCCGCGACCTGCTCGTGCGACAGCTGGTGGGAGTGGTACCAGAACGTCCCGGCCCGGCGGACGACGAACCGGTAGACGAAGTGCCGGCCGATCCGGACCGCGTCCTGGGTGACCCCGGCGACGCCGTCCTCGCCGCCCGGGACGTCCACGCCGTGCCAGTGCAGGGTGACCCCGCCGGGCACCGACGCGTTGACCAGCCGCACCTGTACGAGCTGGCCCGCCACGGCCGTGATCTGCGGGCCGGGGGAGCGGCCGTTGAAGGTGTACCCGCCGATCTCGCGGCCCGACGCCAGCCGCACGCGCTGCTCGCGCGCCGTCAGCGTCACCTCGACGTCCGGCCTGCGCGCCGGGTCGGCGACCAGGGTGGTGATGTCGCGGGTGGCAGCGTTCCGGTGGTGGTGCGGCGCGACCGCCTGCCGGCCGCCGTCGGCGTACCCCATGTCCATGACGGAGTACGACCGCGGCAGCCGGCTCGCCTGCCACAGCCAGCCCAGCGGGACGACGACGGCCAGCGTCGCGGCGCAGGCCGCGACCAGCCGCACGCGACGGGTGAGGACCATGACCCTCACACCGCCGCCGAGGCGGGCGCCTCGGCGGCGACGGGCCGGGCGCGCCGGGCCGCGTGCAGGGCGACCGCGAACAGCGCCATCGCGTTGAGCCCGTGCAGCCCGCCCACCCACGGCAGGTCGTGGCCCGAGTAGCCGAGCATCGCCTGGACGGCGACGAGGAGCAGCACGAACGCGGCGAACTTGACCCCGCCGGGGATCCGGGCGAAGAACGAGACGATCAGGAGGAGGAGGGCGACGACCGGAATGACGAGCCCGCCGTTGATGCCGTGCACGATGAGGCCGACGACCTCCGGGAAGGCCAGGTCGTCGCTCTCCATGACGGCCTTGTCGAACACGTTGCCGGCCGAGACCCACTTGCCGAGCCCGGCGATGGCCAGGACGATCGCCGCCGCCTGGACGGCGACCTCGACGGCGACGGCGTACGCCAAGACCTTGTAGACGATTCTCATGGTTCCTGTCCTTTCGACGGGGAGCGGAGCGCCTTGACGAGCAGGGCGGCGCCGAGTGGGGCGGCGCCGAGGAGGTAGGGGACGGCGAGGTCGGCGGTGAGCGCGCCGAGCAGGGCGGCCACCGCCGCGATCCCGCCGATGACCGGGTGCGCCAGCCCGGCCCGGCCCGCCACGTACGACAGCCCCGCGAGGGCGGAGGCCGCGCCGACGGCCAGCGCGGGCGGCAGGACCGGGCCGGCGACGTGGAGCGCCGCCTCGACCGTCGCCGCCGAGGCGACCAGGCCCAGCAGCGCCAGGACCACGGCGGCCGGCGCGCGGCCGGCGTGGCGAGGTCCCCAGGCGGACAGGTCGCGGTACACCAGCGAGACGGCCACGACGGCGAGCCACGCACCGGTGACGCGGACGAACCCGAGGGCCGGCCCGCCCGCCAGGCGTCCGGCCGGGCACAGGGCCGGCTCGCCCGCCAGGCAGCCGGCCAGGCAGAGCGCCGACGACGCCAGCAGGCACAGCCCGCCGGCCACCCGCGTCCTCATGACCGCCAGCGTCGGCGCCGCCGCGTCCCGGCGTCACGGGGCAGATGTCCCAGCCGGCCCGGGAGGCCGGGCCCCGCTATCGGGGTTCGCCGCCGAGTCCCGCTTCGCGGGCCCGGACGATGGCCGCCGATCGGTCGGTGACGTGCAGCTTCGTCAGGACGTTCGAGACGTAGTTGCGTACGGTCTTGCCGCTCACGCCGAGCCGCTGGGCGATCGCCATGTTGTCCAGGCCCCGGGCGACGAGCCCCAGAACGTCGTGCTCGCGCTCGGTGAGCTGCGGGAACGGCGACGCCACCGCGACCCGGGCGAAGTGGGCCAGGATCCGCGCGGCCACGCCGGCGCCGAAGACCGCCTCGCCACGGGCGACCGCGCGTACCGCGGCCACGATCTCCTCGGGCCCGGCGCCCTTGAGCGCGTACCCGTGGGCGCCCGCGCGCAGGGCGGCCAGGACGTTCTCGTCGTCGTCGTACATGGTCAGGATCAGCGAACGGGTGGGCAGGCCGGCGGCGCGCATCCGGGCGGTGACCGTGAGGCCGTCGCCGCCGGGCATGTTCACGTCGAGCACGGCGACGTCGGGCCGGTGCTCCACGGCCAGGCGCAGGGCGTCCGCGCCGGTGGCGGCCACGGCCAGCACGGTCATCCCGGCCTCGGCGTCGAGCAGGGCCCGCAGGCCCGACACGAAGACGGGGTGGTCATCGGCGAGGATCAGCCTGATCATGGTCCCCTCCCAGGCTCGTCGGCAGAAAGGCGCGGATGTGGGTGCCGCCGCCGGGCGGGGAGCGCATCGACCAGGCCCCGCCCACCTCGGCGGCCCGTTCCCGCATGGAGCGGATCCCCACGCCGGCCGTCCGATCGGGGTCGAGCCCGCGGCCGTTGTCCCGCACGGTCACCTCCACGCCGCCGTCCGACGGCGTGACCGTGGCCGTGCAGTGGGTCGCCTGGCTGTGGCGGACCGCGTTCGTGATCGCCTCGACGGCGATCCGGTAGGCCGCCGTCTCGACCGCGGCCGGCAGCGCGGGCAGCGGTTCGGCGCCGACGACCTCGATGGACATGGCGCCCGACAGGGCCGCGGCCCGTGCCCGGATCGCGCCGACGACGCCGAGCTCGTCCAGCGCGGGCGGGCGCAGCGCCTCGACCAGGCGCCGCACATCGGTCAGCGACGCGGCGGCCTCCGCGGAGATCTCGTCGAGCAGCGGACGCGCCGCCGAGCCGGGCGGCACGTCCCGCGCGGCGAGGCCGGCCTTGATCCGGATCGCGGCCAGGGTCGGGCCGAGACCGTCGTGCAGGTCGCGGCGTAAGCGGCGGCGCTCGTCCTCGCGCGAGGCCACGACCTCGGCGCGGGACCTGACCAGGTCGTCATGCAGCCGTACCGCCTGCACGGCGGTGCCCACCTGCTGCGCCAGGGAGGCGATCAGGCCGAGGTCGACGGGGTCGAGCGGGTCGTCGCTGCCGCGGGCCGAGACGCGCAGGTGCCCGATGAGCGTCCCGTGGTAGCGCAGCGGCTCGACGTGCACCTCGCCGACGGGGACGCCGTACTGCGTGGCCAGGTGACCGGCGCCGGAGCCGTCCACCAGGTCGATGGCCGCGTGCGGGACGCGCAGCGACCGGGCCACGGTCTCGACGATCGCGGGCAGCACGTCGGCGGGCAGCAGCACCGCCTGCAAGCGGGTGCCGAGGCGGGTCAGCGCCGCGGACGGGTCGCGGCGGTCGCCGTACATCACCCGGTTGACCGTGCTCTGCGCCAGCGCGCGCAGCGGCGCCAGCGCGAGCGCCGCACCGGCCGCGGTGAGCGCGGCGGCCACCGGCTGCGACAACCCCAGCCCGCTGACCAGCAGCGCCACGACGGCCGCGTACCCGGCGACCAGGATCGCGACCACGCTGGCGTACACGAGCGACCGGTTCGCCAGCCGCTCGATGTCGAACAGGCGATGGCGGCGCAGCGCCACCCCGATCCCGACCACGAACGGCAGCCCCGACAGCCCGAGGGCTCCCGGCGGCAGGGGACGCGCCGCGGCGAGCAGCTCGGGAAGGTGCCAGCCGGCCAGGCTCAGCAGCGTCGCGACCGCGCCGCCCGCCACCAGCCAGCGCATCCGGGCGCGCATCAGCGGATCGGGGTTGCGGCGGTAGGCGGCGAGGCCCCACACCGTGCTGGTGACCAGGACGGCCGCCACGACCGCAGTCTGGCCGCCGTGCACCAGACCCAGCCAGCCGAGCGCGTTGGGCGCCAGCGGTGCGGCGAGCGCGCTCCAGAGTGCCATCGCGGCCGGCGGCGCGGCGTACGCGACGGCCATGGCCCGCCGGCTGCGGGCCGGCAGCGGCCGGGGCGCGGTGAACGCGATCGTGAAGGCCAGCAGCCCTCCCCAGGAGATCGAGTACGCCACGACCGTGTTGAGGTGGAACAGCCACAGCTGGGCGCCGCCGGTGGCCAGGGCCAGGACGGGCAGCCCGGCGGTGACGGTGAGCGTGCTGCCCAGCAGGCCCGCCGCGAGCACGAGCAGCGGAGCCGTCGCGGGCTCCTCGGGCCGCCGCAGATACAGCGCGACGGCCAGCCCGGCCAGCGCGAGCACGAAGACGAGGTCGCCCCAGCCCTCCATGAGCAGCGGGTACGGATCGGGGCGGCCGACCCGGACCGCCACCGTCGTCGGCCGCTCGCGGACCACGTCGTAGACCAGGGTCGTGCCCGGCCGCGGACGGGGGACGACGCCCAGGCCGTCGGCGAGCCGATGCCCGGCCACACCGGTCACCAGATCACCGGTCCGCAGCCCCACCCCGCCGGGAGCGCCCGGCACGCTCACGGGGGCGCCGGGGACCTCCACGGGGGTGCCGGGGATGTCCGCCGGAGTGCCGGCGACGTCTGCCGGGGTGCCCGGGACGTTCACCACCACGCCGTCGGCGCGCCAGCCCAGCGGCACCACGCTGCCGTCCGACGGCGCGTCCAGCCCGGCGGCGGTCGCCACCACGCCCAGCACCACCAGGAGGATCGCCACTCCCGCCGGAACCCGCCGCGACCACCCTGACGGGCCCGGCCACAGTCGCCACATGGACACGCACACATCGTGACCGACACCCCGGCCGGAAAACCATCACCCGGACGCCTACGGTTTGGATGGAAAGGCGTGTCAGGGGCCGGCTCTATTTTCCTGACAACGTGAGAGCCCAGGCGAGCAGGCCGAACGCGGTTGTGGAGGCGACCACGCGGACGAGGTTCCAGCTCCGCCACCGCATCTCGCCGAACGCCTCGCGGACCGCGGCCACGTCGATGCGGCCGGGATCTCCCGCCGCCTTGATCGCGTCGTTGAGCGGCACGTTGACCGCCAGGGTGATGACGACGGTGATCGCGTACAGGATGAGCGCGGCGACGATCCACGGCAGGGCCGGGCGGCCGAGGTAGGCCACCGCGGCGAGGATCGTGAACAGGAGCGCGCCGAAGAAGCCGCCCGCCATGAACCACGGATTGATGATCGCCCGGTCGATCGACTGGAACGCGGCCACGAACGTGCGGTCGTCGGTCCGCCCGAGGCCCGGCATGATCGTGTGCGCGTACAGGCCGAAGATCCCCGCCACGAGGCCCATCGACAGCGTTGCGGCCATCAGCGCCGTGATCCGCATGCCTTCCACAGAGTCCTCCCAGCGGGCTCAGCGATGTCGTCCGGCTCTCACGATCCCATCGGCTCCTTTCGTGGACCTGTCCTGAACCTGTCGCGCGGGCCACGCCGGAACCCGGCGAAAGGAGGCGGCCCGCGCGACGCAAGGTTTGTGCAAGAACGATGGCATCGCCGGTGGCTACCGTGGTTCGTAGCGGCACGTGCCGATGGACCCGTTGCGGCACGACGACGCTCCACCCGCCCGTGCTGTCGTCCATCACTTCGCGACGTCAGGATGAATGTGGACATAAGGTCGAATGCCGGATTTCGGTTCGGGATTTTGGGCCCGCTCGAGGTCGTACGTGACGGCCGGCCGATCTCCCTTCCGGCGGCCAAGCAGCGGATCGTGCTCGCCACGCTGCTCCTGCGCGCCAACCGGAACGTCTCGCCGGACGAGCTGATCGAGCGGCTGTGGGCCGACGACGTTCCCCACAACGCCCGCAGCGCGTTGTACACCCACGTGGCGCGGTTGCGGCGCGCGCTGGGCGAGGACCCGGGCGGTGACGGCTCCCACCGGCTGATCCGCACGTCCGACGACGGCTACGTCATCGATGTGCCGCCGGAGGCGCTGGACCTGTCGCGGTTCCGGGCGCTGGTCGCGCGCGCCGGCGCCGGCACGGACGCCGCCGGCGCGGCGGATCTCCTCGGCCGCGCGCTGGGGCTGTGGCGCGGCCCCGTGCTGGCCGGCGTTCCGTCGGAGTCGCTGCACCGTGACGAGGTGCCGCCGGTCGTGGAGGAGCGGCTGCGGGCCGTCGACCGGTGGTTCCAGCTCGGCCTGCGGCTCGGCCGCGACGACGAGATGGTCAAGGTGCTCAAGGAGGCGACCGCGGAGCATCCGTTCCACGAGCGGCTGTGGGCGCAGCTCCTGGTCGCGCTGCATCGGTCCGGCCGCCGGGCGGAGGCGCTGGAGACGTACCGGAGCGTCGTCGCCCTCCTGCGCGACGAGCTGGGCGTCGACCCCGGCCAGGAGCTGGCCCGCCTGCACTCCGCCATCCTGGCCGGCGACCCCGACGCGGCGCGCGTGCTCGATGACGGCCACCTCCCGCCGGCCTCCCAGCCGGACGATCCGCCGCCGAGCCCGGTACGCCCGCGGCAGCTCCCCTCCGACGTCGCCTCCTTCACCGGGCGCCGCGACGAGCTCGCGGCCCTGAACGCCCTCCTCGACCGCGAGGACGCTCACGCGTCGCCGCCGATCGTGATCGCCGCCGTCAGCGGCATGGGCGGGGTGGGCAAGACGGCGCTGGCCGTGCACTGGGCGCACTCGGTCGCCGACCGGTTCCCCGACGGCGTGCTCCATCTCAACCTGCGCGGCTTCGGCCCGGGCAACCCCGTCGAGCCCCATGCCGCGCTGGAGCTGCTGCTCAACGCGCTGGGCGTGGTCGGGCAACGGGTTCCCAAGGAGACGGACGCCCGCTCGGCGCTGCTGCGCAGCGTGCTGGCCGGGCGGCGGGTCCTGATGCTGCTCGACAACGCCCGCGACGCGGCCCAGGTGCGTCCGCTGCTGCCGGGCTCGCGCTCGTTCGTGCTGGTCACCAGCCGCAACCAGCTGCGCGGCCTGGCCGTGCGGGAGGGGGCGCGGCCCCTCGTGCTCGGCCGGTTCTCGCCCGGCGAGTCGAGCGCCCTGCTGGCCGCGATCCTCGGCCCGGAACGGATCGGCGCCGAGCCGTGGGCCGCCGCCGAGCTGGCTCGGTCGTGCGTCCACCTGCCGCTGGCGCTGACGATCGCGGCCGAGCACGCGATGTACCGCCCGGACAGCCCGTTGCGGAGCCTGGCCGAGGAGGTGCGGGCCCAGCGGACCCGGCTGGACGCGCTGGACACCTCCGACGACCACGAGGCGAGCGTGCGGGCGGTGCTCTCCTGGTCGTACCTGGCGCTGGAGCCGCCGGCGGCCCGCATGTTCCGCCTGCTGAGCCTGCACCCCGGTCCCGACGTCGGCCCGGGGGCGGCGGCCGCGCTGGCGGGCGTCCCGGTCGCCGAGGCGCGGCGGCTGCTCGACGTCCTGGCCGACCGGTCGCTGCTGGAGAGGCCCAGCGGTGAACAGGGCCGTGAACAGGGCCGGGAACGGCACCGCTTCCACGACCTGCTCCACGCGTACGCCGCCGAGCAGAGCGCCCAGACCGACGGCGCGGCCGAACGGACGGCCGCCGTCCGTCGCGTGCTGAACTGGTACCTCCACACGGCGAGCCGCGCCGCTGACCTCGTCGAACCCACCAGGAGACGCTTCCCCGACGTGATCGACCGCGCCCCCGCGGAGCCGCCCGCGCTGGAAGGCCCGGAAGGCGCGCTGATGTGGGTGGAGGAGGAACGGGCCGGCCTCGTGGCGGCCGTCGCGCTGTCGGCCGAGCACGGCTGGGACGACTTCACCTGGCGGCTGGCGCATGCGCTCTGGCGGTTCTTCCTCATCACCGGGCACGTCCGCGACTGGATCGACACGCATCTCCGGGCGCTCGACGCCGCGCGCGACACCGGGGACCCCCGCGTCCTGGCCGAGACGATGAAGAACCTCGGCTTCGCGTACTGGCGGGCCGGGCACCTCTCCGAGGCGCTGGACCACCACGGCCGGGCGCTCGTCCTCGACCAGGAGAGCGGCGACGGCTGGGGCGAGGCCAAGACGCGCAACCATCTGGGGTTCATCCACGACCGCGCGGGCCACTTCGCCGAGGCGCTGCGCCAGCAGCAGCGCTCCCTCGCCCGCTACCGGGAGGCGGGCGACCTGTGCGGCCAGGGCCGCGCGCTCGTCGGCATCGGCAACGCCTACCGCCAGCTCGGGCACCACAGCGCGAGCATGGTCCACCTCAAGAGGGCGCTCGCCATCACCTGCGAGATCGGCGACCGCTGGGGCGAGAGCCTGGCCCTCACCGCCATCGGCTTCACCCGCCTGACCGGCGGCTACGGCGCGGAAGCCACCCGCCCTCTCTACCGGGCCCTCACCATCTCCCGGGAGATGGGCGACCGCTGGGGGGAGAGCATGGCCCTCATCGTGATCGGCCTCGGCCTGCTGATCGACGGCGAGTACGGGGACCCGTCCCACCCGCTGTGCCAGGCGCTCGCCATCTCCCGCGAGATCGGCGACCGCTGGAGCGAAAGCCTCGCGCTCACCGCCATGGGGTTCGCCAGCCTGGCCTCTGGGCGGAACGCGGAGACCACGCGCTACCTCCGGCGCGCTCTCACCGTCAGCCACGAGATCAGATGCGTCGCCGGCGCCGACGACCTGCTCCACGAGGCGTTCCGCACCGCCATGCCGCGGGCCGGCCACCAGACGCTCGTCTCCACGCTGTCCTTCCACACCCGCCTGCAACTCAGGCTGGCCGCCGTGGACGCCCCTCGCGCGCTCGGCCCCTCCCCGCGATGAGCGCTGATCAGGGCGCTTCGCGCGCCCACTGCCGGTAGGCGGCGACCGCGGTCGGGAGCGTGGGGAAGAGCCGCTGCTCGCCGACCGTGGCGGTCAGGCCGTACGCGTCCAGGTACGTGCGCAGGTCCTGCTTGACCCTGGCCATGGCGAAGACGATGCCGCGCCGCTCCAGCTCCTGGCGCAGGGAGTCGACGGCGTCCAGGGCGGTGATGTCCACCTCTACGTTGGCCTCGGCGTTCAGGACGAACCAGCGGACGGGGGTGTCCTGCTGGTCGACGGCGGCCAGGGCGCGGCGGTGGAAGTCCTGGGCGTTGGCGAAGAACAGCGGCGAGTCGTAGCGGTAGATCACCAGGCCGGGGATGGTGCGGGCGGCCGGATAGTCGTCGATGTCGTGCATGCCCGCCAGGCCCGGCACCACGCCCAGGATCGCGTCATGCGGGCGGGCCACCCGGGCGAGCATCTCGGCGACCGACAGGGCCACGGCGAGCAGGATGCCGTACAGGATGTCGAAGATCAGGACCCCGGCGAAGGCGCCGAGGGCGAGCAGGAGCTCGGTGCGGCGGAAGCGGGCCAGCCGCACGAAGTCGGGCAGTGAGACGAGCCGGGTGGCGGCGTACACGACGATCGCGCCGAGGGCGGCGGTGGGGAAGTCGGCCAGCAGCGGCCCGGCGAACATGAGCACCGCGACGACGGCGACCAGGCAGATGAGCGAGTACAGCTGGGTGCGGGCGCCGGCCGCGTCGGCGAGGGCGGTGCGGCTGCCGCTGCTGCTGACGGGGAAGCCGTGCAGCGCGCCCGCGCCCAGGTTGGCCGCGCCCAGCGCGAGGAGCTCCTGGTTGGCGTCGACCTCCTGGTGGTGGCGGGCGGCGAAGGAGCGGGCGGTCAGCATGTTGTCGCTGTAGCCGACGAGGAAGACGCCGACGGCGGGCAGCAGCAGGTTCTCCAGCGGGGGCAGCGAGGGGGCGGGCAGCCCGGCGGGGATCGCGCCGACCACCTTGATGCCCCGCGCCTCCAGGTGGAACACCGCCACGCTGAGCGTGGCCAGCAGCACGGCGAGCAGGGGCGCCGGGGCCGCGGGCAGCCGCCACTGCAGCAGGAACAGGAAGGCGAGCACCGCGGCCGCCATGATGACGGTGCCGGGATGAGCGCGGGGCAGCAGATGGACGAACGACGACACCTGCTCGATGAGGGACTCTCCCGTCACCGGGGCGCCGATGAGCTTGCCGAGCTGGCTCGCGATCATGATGACGGCCACGCCGGCGAGGTAGCCGACGAGGATCGGCCTGGACAGCAGGTCCGCGACGAAGCCCAGCCGCAGCAGCCGGCAGCCCAGGCAGAGCAGCCCGACGATGAGGGCCAGCGAGGCGGCCAGGGAGGCGTATCCGGCCGGGTTCCCGGCGGCCAGGGGGCCGATGGCGGTGGCGGTCATCAGCGCGGTCGTCGACTCGGGCCCGACCGACAGCTGGCGGGAGGAGCCCAGCAGGGCGTACAGGGCCAGCGGGGCCAGGATCGCCCACAGCCCGGTCACCGGCGGCAGCCCGGCCACGGTGGCGTAGGCCATGACCTGGGGGACCAGGTAGGCGGCGACGGTCAGCCCGGCGAGCACGTCGCCACGCAGCCATTCGCGCCGATAGGCGGTCAGGGTGGCCAGGCCGGGCAGAAAACGGATCACGCCCGAGGATGGCGCATGATGGCACGCGGGCGCCAGCATCACGCGCCCTGACCGGTGGAGGGAGTCCGAAGGCATGAGTTCTGACGGATTGCGGCGCAAGCCTTACGAGAAGCGGCTGCTCCAGTTGCAGGGTGAGCTGGTGAAGCTGCAGGAGTGGGTGAAGGCGGAGGGGCAGCGGGTGGTCGTGATCTTCGAGGGGAGGGACGCGGCGGGCAAAGGGGGCACGATCAAGCGGGTCGCCGAATATCTCAACCCGCGCGTGGCCAGGATCGCGGCGCTGCCCGCGCCCACCGAGCGGGAGCGGACGCAGTGGTACTTCCAGCGCTACGTGGAGCACCTGCCGGCCGCGGGGCAGATCGTGCTGTTCGACCGGAGCTGGTACAACCGCGCCGGGGTGGAGCGGGTCATGGGGTTCTGCACGCAGGAGGAGTACACCCGCTTCCTGCACCAGTGCCCGATCTTCGAGCGGTTGCTGGTGGAGGACGGGATCCTGCTGCGCAAGTACTGGTTCTCGGTGAGCGACGACGAGCAGGAGCGGCGGTTCCGGTCGAGGCTGGAGGATCCGATGCGGCGGTGGAAGCTGTCGGAGATGGACCTGGAGTCGATCACGCGGTGGGAGGAGTACTCGCGGGCCAAGGACGAGATGATGATCCACACGCACATCCCCGAGGCGCCGTGGTACGAGGTGGAGAGCGCGGACAAGCGGCGGGCCAGGATCAACATGATCTCCCACCTGCTGTCCACGATCCCGTACGAGGAGGTGCGACGGGCGCCCCTGAAGATCCCGCCGCGGCCCGCCCCCAGCGGCTACCGGAGGCTGCCGCGGGTGGAGACGCCGGTCCCGGACGTGACCGGAGACCTCACCTGATCAGGGGCCGGGCTCGCGTCCGACGGCCCTGGAGCGGAACTGCGACGGCGAGACGCCGGCCCACGCCACGAACGCCTGCCGTAAGGACTCGGCGGAGGTGAACCCGCACCGGCGGGCGATGGCCGCGACCGGCTCGCGCGATCCGGCCAGCAGCTGGGAGGCCGCCTCCAGCCGCGCGTCGCGGACCAGCCGCGACGGAGTCCGGCCCACGTGCTCGACGAACAGCCTGCTCAGGTGCCGCTCGCTCACCCCGGCGAGCGCGGCCAGCCGGGGCACGCTCAGGTCGCCGGTGAGGTTGCTGATCACGTGGTCGATGACCCGCCGGACCAGGGCCTGGTCGGAGCGCGGGATCCGGTTGAACAGGCTCACCTGCGCCTGGTTGCCGGGGCGCTTCAGGTAGGCGACCATGCCCATGGCCACGCGGCGGGCGAGCTCGGCCCCGTGGTCCTCCTCGATGAAGGCCAGCGTGAGGTCGAGGGCGGCGGTGACCCCGCCCGAGGTCGCGACCGCGCCGTCCCGGATGAAGATCGGCGCCGGATCGACGTCGACCCGCGGGTAGCGCGCGGCGAGCTGCCCCGCGTAGTGCCAGTGCGTGGTGGCCCGGCGGTGGTCGAGCAGCCCGGTGGCGGCCAGCACCGTCGCCCCGGTGCACACCGACGCGACCCGCCGCGACAGCCCGGCGAGCCGCAGGACCTGGCTGACGAACCGGGGGTTGGCGGCGGCGGCCGCGTGTCCCCGCCCGCCGGAGACGACCAGGGTGTCGATGGGGCCGTCCATCCGGTCGATCCGGTGCTGCCCGGACAGCTCGAGCCCGGAGTCGCAGCGCACGGGCCGGCCCATCGGCGTCGCGAACACCACCTCGTACGCCGGGTCGGCGCCCTGCTGGTTGGCGTGGTCGAACCCGGTCGTCACGGACGCCACGTCAACGAGCTCGATGCCGTCGTAACCGATCATGACGATCAGCCGTGCCACCATGGCCACATCGTACGGGTGCGCCGCTCGCCACGGCGATCCCGGACCTCCGGCCCAGCCGGCGCGGGCGCCGCGGCCCACTACGATGATCAATAATTGTGGTCGTCACCTGGGGGCGGTAGAAGTTGTCAGGGCCAGAACGCGTTCGTGCCGTCCTGGAGAGCAAGTTCGTGCAGCGCGGCGTCATCGCCGTGATCGTCATCAACGCGATCACCATCGGATGCGAGACGAGCGCGGACCTGATGGCGCAGGTCGGCGGGCTGCTGCACGCCGTCGACCGGATCGCGCTGGCGATCTTCACGGTCGAGATCGCCGCCCGCCTGTACGCCTACCGCAAGTCGTTCTTCGCCGACCCGTGGAACTGGTTCGACGCCGCGATCGTGGGCATCGCGCTCGTCCCGGCCTCCGGGCCCACGTCGGTGCTGCGATCGCTGCGCATCCTGCGGGCGCTGCGGCTGGTCTCGGCGGTGCCCAGCATGCGGCGCGTGGTGGGCGCGCTGCTGACCGCCATGCCCGGGATGGCCTCCATCATCGGCCTGCTGGTGCTGATGATCTACATCGCGGCGGTGATCTCCACGAAGCTGTTCGGGGAGCTCGTGCCCGACCGCTTCGCCGACCTGCCGCGCTCGCTGTTCACCCTGTTCCAGATCATGACCGGCGACGACTGGGGCAACGTCGCGCAGGAGGTGATGGAGCACAAGCCGTGGGCGTGGGTCTTCTTCATCGTCTACATCCTGATGTCCACCTTCGTCGCGCTGAACCTGTTCATCGCGGTGGTGGTCAACGCCATGCACGAGACGGAGCCGTCCCCCGCGGAGACCCGCGCGCAGGCGGAGCTGGAAGAGGTGAAGCAGGAGCTGGCGGCGGTCAACGCCAAGCTCGACCAGCTGCTGACGCGCGAGCCCGCGCCCGCGGGCGGCAAGGGCCCCTGACGGGGACGGCTGCCGCCGCTACCTTCGCCGCTTGCCGCCGTAGAGGCCGACCGTCAGCGAGACGCCGAGGGCCGCCAGGGCGACCTGGATGGCGAGCTCGATCCAGTCGACGCCGCCGGTCTCGGCGACGCCCAGAACGGAGGCGATCGCGGTGCCGACGAGCGCCGCGACGACGCCGATCGCGATCGTCAGCCAGATGGGGATGCGCTGCCGCCCCGGGATGACCAGCCGCCCGAGGGCGCCGATCACGATGCCGATGATGAGTCCGGAAATGATGCCGGTGATCGCCATGCTGAACTCCCCGACGCTCGGTGGTCCGTCTGCCCCGCACAACGAACGCGCTCCACGGCCGGTTCCTGACGCTCCCAGCACGGTAGCAACGGCCCTTCCCGGGGAACATATGGCCAGGTCAGCCCCGCGTAGACGGCTTGGGCTGACGTGCTGAAATCGGGGGGTTCAGCGGCGATGACCATAAAACCAGCGGCAGTGCACGGCGTCTCACTGGCCACGTCCTTGGCGGTGGGGGCGTTCGCCCTCGCCGCCTGCGGCAGTAGCCCGGCGCGGCGGGACACGACCATGATGTCCGGAGCCGTGCCGGTCGCGACGGCGAGCGCTCAGTCGAAACCCGCTTTCGACGACGCCGACGTGATGTTCGCGCAGATGATGATCGCGCACCACCAGGAAGCCATCGAGATGGCCGAGCTGGCCACGACGCGGGCAACGTACGAGGAGACCAAAGAACTGGCGGAGAAGATCAAGTCCGGGCAGCAGCCGGAGATCGAGACCCTGCAGGGCTGGTTGAAGGAGTGGGGCAAGACCACGCCGATCAGCGAGGCGGGGCACGAGGCGGCGGCCGGCATATCCGACGCGAACATCAAGACACTGCTGGACGCCCGGGGCTCGGCCTTCGACAAGGAGTTCCTCACGATGATGGCCGATCATCACGAGGAGGCGATCGCCATGGCGCGGGTCGAGCGGAAGCACGGGAAGAGTTCGAAGGCGAAGAAGCTGGCCGATCGGATCATGAAGGAACAGCAGGCCCAGGTGACGCAGATGAAGAAGCTCCTCGCCCGGATTCCATGACGCGAGGGTCTCGACCGGGCGGGAGGTCACGGGTGACCGGCCTCGCGTCCGGGCGGGGGACGCTGGTCGGGGCGCGCGACGGGGGAGTTGCCCGTCAGTCGCGCCCTGACTGTTTCCGAGGTCGCGTGCGCTCTGGTGGGCAGCGGCACGGTCACAGCGGGATGTCCGGATATGGCCGGACCTGAGCCTGCGGCACGGAAGATCCTTTGGTGTCCGTAGAGCTGCTTTGCCAAGGAGATCCGCATGACGCCGACCACGGTCACCCAGGCCGCCCGGTTCAGAGACCTGCACGAGGGCACGGTCCTCGTGCTCCCCAACGCCTGGGACGCCGCCTCCGCCGCCCTGATCGAGGCCGCGGGCGCGCGGGCGATCGCGACGACCAGCGCCGGGGTGTCCTGGGCCAACGGGGCGCCGGACGCGGAAGGGCTCGGCCGGGAGCGGATGGTGGCCGCCGTCTCCGCCATCGTGGCGGCCGTGACGGTGCCGGTCACCGCCGACATCGAGGGCGGGTACGGCGACGTCGCGGGCACCGTTCGCGCGGTGATCGAGGCCGGCGCGGTCGGCGTCAACCTCGAGGATTCCCCCGGCCCCGACGGCGCGCCGCTGCTGTCACCCGCGGACCAGGCCCGGCGCATCGCCGCGGCGCGGGCGGCGGCCGACGCCGCGGGGGTCGAGCTGTTCGTCAACGCCCGTACCGACGTCTACCTGGCCGGTGCTCCGGGGGACCGGCTCGCCGAGGTCGAGGAGCGGGCGCGGGTCTACGCCGAGGCCGGGGCCGACGGGCTGTTCGTGCCGGGCCTGCTGGACCTGGACGCCATCGCCCGCCTGGCCGGCGGGCCGCTGCCGCTGAACGTGATGGCCGGGCCCGGAGCCCCGCCGGTGCAGCGGCTGGCGGCGGCCGGCGTGGCGCGGGTCAGCGTCGGCTCGGCGATCGCCCAGGCCGCCTACGCGTGCGCCGCGCGGGCGGCCGCCGAACTGCTCGGCGGCGGCACGTACGCGACGCTCGACGGCGGCCTCGACTACGGCGGCCTCAACGCCCTTCTCCGATGACGACACCGCCCTCGCCCGCGCTCACCGGTCCCGAGGTCACTTCTCGCAGGTGAGGCGGGGTTCGGCGTCGTAGACGGTGTGGAAGCGCTGCTTGCGCAGGACCTTGCCGTCCTTCTTGAAGATGCGCCACACGTCGATGGCGAAGCCCTCCGAGCCGTCCATGGGGATGCACTCGTCCCCCTTCTCGCTGAGGGTCTCGACGGGCTTGACGTTGTAGCGGTCGGAGCTCTGCGACTCGATGTCGTAGCGCTTGGTGCTCCAGAACTGCACGGTGACCGAGGTGCTCGTGTACGAGGTCTTGATCAGGACGCCGTGGCGGGAGTCGTTGCGCCAGCGGAAGTCCGGCTGGGGGAAGGAGACCGTGGACTCGCGCCCGGCCGGGTAGCGGGAGATGTAGTACTGGTGGGCCCGGTGCTGGACGTCCTGGAAGCCGCCGAAGAAGACGGCGTTGAACATGGTGGTGGCGAACTGGGAGACCCCGCCGCCGACGTCGTTGACGAACCGGTTGTTGAGGATCATCGGTGCCTCGACGAAACCGCGGGCCTTGTCGCGCTTGCCGACCACGTCGTTGAGGGAGAACGTCTCCCCGGGCTGCACCACGTAGCCGTCCACGATGTCGGCGATGGTGTGGATGTTGGTCACGCGGGGCGCGCAGCACGGGTGCTGGGTGGTGAACGAGCTGACCTGCTCCTTGACGCCGAGCTTGGCCGCCTCGGCCGTGGTCACCCGGGGCTGCCGGGCCGTGGCGGGCAGGTCGACGCGGCGGCTGCCCGCCGCGACGGCCTCGGCGATGGCCGGGCCGAGCGTCTTGATGTCGGCGCCGTGGCCGGCCTTGGAGGGGACGACCTTCGGCTTGCCCTTGACGATCGTGAAGGAGGCGTCCTTGGGCGGCGTGATCAGCAGCGACTTGGCCATGTCCGCGGCGATCTTGCCGGCGTCGTACGACGGGCGCAGGCCGTTCTTGCCGTCGGGGACGAAGCGGAGACCGGCGGCCAGCTGCTCCCTGGACACGGTGGCCTGCTTGCCGCCGCTGGCCAGCGTGAGCGGGGAGGCGATCGCGGTGCGCGCCGTGGCGGAGGCGACCTCCTTGACCTGGGCGGCGGTGAGCGCGGGAGGCGTCACCTGGAGCTTCAGCTCGACGGAACTGCGCCCGGCCGCGAAGGCCGCCCGCACCGCCTGGGCCGCTCCGTCGCGGTCCAGCGCGCGTCCGGGCTTGGGCAGGACCGTGCGCGGCTCCAGCCCCTGGTAGCGGACGCCGCCCTGCACCGGCTTGGTGTCCACGCTCTTGGCCAGGCCGGCGAGCCCGGCGGCCAGCCGCTGCTCGTCCACGATGACCCGGGGCGGGAGCTGCCGGCTGCCGAAGAGGGAGCGGGCGATGCCGGCCGGGGTGGCGGCCCCGGCCATCGCGGCCTCGATGGTGGCCCGGGCGTCGAAGTCCAGCCCCAGCTCGGCGGGCGTGAGCTGGACCCGCTTGCCGCCCGCGACCAGCGTCATCGGCTGCCGTACGCGCTGGGCCAGCTGCCGGTCGAGGTGGGAGCGGGCGGCCTCGGGCGCCAGCCCGCCGATGTCCACGCCGTCCACGCGCGTGCCCGGGGGAACCTTGCCGGAGAGCGAGATGGCGGGCACGGCGTAGCCGAGCACCGCGACCAGGACGACGGCGGCGGTGATGATGAGCACGCGCCGCGAGCGAGGGGCGCTCACGACGGCGCCCGAGTGTGCATGAGGCCCGGGTGCGGGCCGCCGGCCGGGAGGGGCCCGGATCCGGTAACTGTGATGTCCATTTGGTCTTGGATACGGCTGGCGACCCGTTCAGAGTTCTCCGCCGACCTGACCTGCGATGATGCCCGGGGGTCGCGCATAGTGACGGAGTGTACTAGCAGATGTAGTAGGCGCGTCACCGGCGGACGGCGGGCACCGGCTGGTCACGGCGGGCGGCCTCCGCCCTGACCCGCTTCCGCAGCTCCTTCGCGTGCCGGACGAACGACCACGTACGGCCCACCGCACCGCCGGCCAGGCTCCAGTCGTTCAGCGCCCGTTCCACCTCGACCTCCAGCAGGTCGCCCGAGCCCGTCGTCGATCCCAGCAGCACGACGTTCTCCTGCCCTCCGGTCCCCGAGGACCGGTGGAACGTCAGGCACACCGGCCCCGGCGAGCCCGTCACCCCGGCGGGCAGCAGCACCTCGAACCCCCGCCTGGTGCGGACGACCGAGCGGGCACGCACCGTCACCGGCAGGCCGTCGGCCACCATCGAGACGACGGGGGCGCCGAGCCCCATCGCCCGCGCGGCGTAGGGCCGCCAGTCCACCGGCGGCGCCGACCGGCTCGGCAGCCGGGGCCCCGACGGCGCCAGGTCGGACCGGGGGAAGCTCGTCCCGCCCGGGCAGGTCCAGGTGCGGGGCGCGGAGGAGAGGTCGCCCTCCGGCCACCAGGTGACGCGTTCGGGGGTCACCTCCACGTAGACGCGGGCGAAATACCAGGTCAGCCCCCTGAGCAGGAACAGCGGCGCGTCGGCGAGCCCGCTCCCGGCCTTGGCCGGCGCCTCGCGAACGTACCGGTCGGTGTTGGCCTGCAGGTCGGCGTCGCGTACGGCGGCCCGCCCCTGGACGAGCACCACGGGCGCCCGGTCGAGGCCGCTGCCCGCCGGGTCGGAGTACAGCAGCGCCACGCGCGGGTCACGGCGGGCGCGTTCGGCCTTGTCGGGGTAGGACAGGCCGGTCGTGACGTCGAGCGTCCCGCCCTTGCCGACGTACGGCGTGACCGGCCAGGTCACCGGGCGGCCGGCCCGGGTCAGCGAGGTGTACTCGCACACGGACGAGCGCTCGAACACCTGCCGCACCTCCGCGGGCAGGACCCCGCCCGCAGGGGCTGTGGTCGTGAAGCCTGTGATCATCGCCTGTCTCCCTTCCGTCCTCCGGAGACAGTGTGCGGAAGGCTTCTCCTGAACGTCTTGGCGCTCACTTGCGGACGTCTTGGACCCCGGCTCGACGCCGTATCGAGCCGGGGAGCGGGTCAGGCTAGGGGGTCCATCTGATGCCGGGGTTGACGCCGCCGGTCCAGTTGAAGGTGGCCATGTTGTCCCACTGGTCGCCGGTGCCGTTGATGTTGGCCGGGTCCCAGCCGTTGCCCTGGATGGCGTACCAGGTCGGCTCCCAGTAGAAGACGCCGATCGCCCCCGCGTTGCGGGCGGTGTTCTGGACGGCGGTGAAGTTGCTCGCCTGCCCCGCCCAGGTGGCCGGGTAGCCGGAGCACGGCGCCGAGCCGTTGATCGCGTTCGGCTCGCTGTCGGCGTTGTTCGCGGTGAACGGGTAGGCGGTCTCCGCCACGATGACGGGCTTGCCGTAACGGGTCCGCACGTCGTTGATCACGCTGGACAGGGTGGACTGCGAGCCGTGCCACATGCAGTAGTACGACAGGGCGGTGATGTCCCACGGCACGCCCTTGGCGCGGATCCCGTCGTAGAACCAGCGGGCGTTCGCGAGGCTGTCGGCGTCCGCGGTGTGGATGATCACCTGGGTGCCGCTGTTGCACGCCTTGGTCGCGTTGTAGCCGGCTTTGAGCAGCAGGCTGAGGTTGGTGAAGTCGTTGTTGATGACCTTGCCGTCGTTCCAGAGCATGCCGACGTTGATCTCGTTGCCGATCTGCACGCTGTCCGGCGTGGTGCCCTGCGCCTTGAGGCTGGTGCAGATGTCGTACGTGTAGTTGGAGACGTCCGTCTGGAGCTGGGCGATGCCGTGACTGGCCCACGCCGCCGGCTTGAACTGCTTGCCCGGGTCGGCCCAGGTGTCCGAGTAGTGGAAGTCGATCATCAGGCCGAGGCCCTTGGCCTTGACCGTCCTGGCGTAGGCCAGCACCTTCGCCTTGTTGTTGTAGCCGCCGGCCGGGTTGTTCCAGATGCGCAGCCGGGCGTAGTTGACTCCGGCGCCGATGAGGATGTCCAGCGGGTCGGCGGCCGTCCCGGAGGCGTTGTAGTACTTGGCCCCCAGGTCCAGGCTCCGCTGGAGGGAGGAGATGTCGGCGCCGCGCATGCTCAGCGTGGCGGCCTGGACGGGCGTCGCCGGCGCGACCGCGATCAGCGCCGCGAGTGTCAGCAGGAGGGTGACCCGGATCCTTCGTAAGTGGTACGTGGTCATGATCGGTCCCGTTGATAGAGCCGAATTCCGGACTGTGTGCACGTTCACGGACGCATGTGGCGACGAGCTGGCCGAAAAATGCGCCTTTGGGGGGCGAAAGCGGCCTTATGCATACTGTGAACGTTCACAGACTGCTTGAGCATGAGGATAAAGAAGAATCCGGCACTCGGGAAGAGCGAGTTTTCCGGCATCCGGGAATCGTTGTTCCGCGCTCCGGGCGGCCGAGCCACCATCGTTCCCACCGGCCGCCGCACCACGAAGGAGTCGCCGTGTCGAGCATCCCCCGCGATCAGTGGTACGTCGCCGCGTACGGGCGAGAGATCGGCCAGGAGCTGTTCACCCGCACCATATGCGGCGAGTCCATCCTGTTCTGGCGCACCCGCGCCGGGACCGTCACCGCCATGTCCGACCGCTGCGTGCACCGCCGGTTCCCGCTGTCGCAGCCGCCCAGCCGGCTCGTCGAGGACCAGGTGGTCTGCGGGTATCACGGCTTCACCTACGGCGCCGACGGCGCCTGCGTCGCCGTCCCCGGCCAGACCAGGGTGCCGCGTACCGCCCGGTTGAAGAGCTACCCGGTCGTCGAGCTGGACTCCTTCGTCTGGGTCTGGATCGGCGACCCCGCCCTGGCCGACGCGGCCCGCATCCCGCGCGCGCCCTGGCTGGACTCGCCCGAGTACACGACGGTGTCGGGGATGGAGCCGCTCCAGGCGCGGTTCGGGCTGCTGGTGGACAACCTCATGGACCTGTCGCACGAGACGTACCTGCACGGCGGGTACATCGGCACCCCCGAGGTGGCCGCCACCCCGATCACCACCACGGTGGACGAGGAGGCCGGGATCGTGCACGTCAGCCGCCACATGGACGACGCCGAATGCCCGCCGTTCTACGCCAAGTCCACCGGGCTGACCGGCCGCATCATGCGCTGGCAGGACATCGAGTACACCCCGCCGTGCCTGTACAAGCTGCACTCCCGCATCGCCCCGCTCGGCGTGCTGCCCTACGCCGGCGGCGGCGACCCGGACGCCTTCCACGTCGAGGTCGTGTACGCGATCACGCCCGAGACCGAGCACTCCACGCACGACTTCTGGGCGGTGGCCCGCGACTTCGCCCTGGACGACCAGGGCGTGTCCGACTTCCTGGCCGAACAGAACCGCACGGTGGTGCTGCAGGACGTGGCCGCGCTCGACGTGCTGGAACGGGTGATCGCGACCGAGCCGGCGGGCTACCAGGAGCTGTCGATCAACATCGACACGGGCGGGCTGGCGGCCCGGCGCATGCTGGCCGGACTGGCGGGGCAGGGCGCCCCGGCCCGGCAGGCGTGACGGGCATGGAGCCCGGACGCGTGCCCACCCGGCGTGGGCTGCTCCGCGTGGTGTGGCTGCCGGGGAGCGACCTGCTCCAGGGCACCTGCCACTGCGGCGCCGTACACGTCGCCGACGGGCCCGTCGAGGTCTGGGAATGGCTCCTCGGCCACCCGACCGGCCACAACACCCCCACGAACCCGCCGCCACCCGACGCCCCCACCGGAACGGCGCGAACCGACGCCGGGGCGGCGCGAACCGACGCCGGGGCGGCGCGAACCGACGCCGGGATGGCGCGAAGCGACGCCGGGGCGGCGCGTCCGGACGCCCTGTCGGGGACGGGAGCCGCCCGATGAGCGCTGAGCGCAAGCTGGTCGTGCAGGCTCGCGACCCGGTCGCCGACGGGGTCGTCGCGCTCGACCTGCGCGACCCGGCAGGCGCCGAGCTGCCCGCGTGGGAGCCCGGCGCGCACATCGACCTGGTGCTCGGCGGCGACCGCGTCCGCCAGTACTCGCTGTGCGGCGACCCGGCCGACCGCACGACCTGGCGCGTCGCCGTGCTGCGCGAGCCGGACGGCCGGGGCGGCTCGGCGTACGTGCACGAGGATCTCCACCCGGGCGCGACGGTCCTCGCCCGAGGCCCGCGCAACCACTTCCCGCTCCACCCGGCGCCCCGCTACCTGTTCGTCGCCGGAGGCATCGGCATCACGCCCATCCTGCCGATGGTGCGGGCCGCCGACGCCGCCGGCGCCCGGTGGCACCTGGCTTACGGCGGCCGTACGGCGGGCTCGATGGCGTTCGGCCGCGACCTCGAAGCCGCGTACGGAGACCGGGTGGAGCTGCGCCCGCAGGACGAGCACGGCCTGCTCGACCTCGACGCCCTCCTGGCGCGGGCCACCCCGGACACCCTCGTGTACTGCTGCGGCCCCGCCCCGCTGCTGGCGGCCGTCGAGAGCCGCTGCGCGGACCGGCCGTCCGGCACGCTGCACGTGGAGCGCTTCGAGCCCAAGGAGGCGGCCGACCCCGTACGGACGGAGTCCTTCGAGGTCGAACTGGCCGTCACCGGCGTCACCCTCACCGTGCCCCCGGACCGCTCGATCCTCGACGTCGTGCTGGAGGCCGGCGTGCAGGTCCTATCCTCGTGCCATGAGGGGACGTGCGGCACCTGCGAGACCGCGGTGCTGGCCGGCGCGGTCGAGCACCGTGACTCCCTCCTCACCTCCGAGGAGCGGGCGGTGAACGACACCATGTTCGTCTGCGTCTCCCGCGCCGCCTGCCCCAAGCTGGTCCTCGAACTCTGACCAGGGAGCCGCCGATGCAGATCCCAGCCCCCAGGCAAGCGGCCGAACGCACCGGCCCGGTCGTGGCCCGCGCGCTGCAGATCCTCGGCGCGTTCACGCCCGACCGGCGCTCGCTCACCCTCAGCGAGCTGTCCCGGCACTCCCGCCTGCCGGTCTCCACGGTGCACCGGCTGGCCGCCGAGCTGCTGGCCTGGGGCGCGCTCGAACGGGATCCGGCCGGGTGCTACCACATCGGCCTGCGCCTGTGGGAGATCGGCTCGCTGGCCCCGCGCGGTCTGGGCCTGCGCGAGGCCGCGCTCCCGTACCTGGAGGACCTGTCCCAGGTCACCCGCGAGAACGTGCAGCTGGCCGTCCGGGAGGGCGCCGAGGTGGTGTTCGTCGAACGGATCGCCGGGAGCAAGGCCGTCCCCGTGCTGACCCGGGTCGGCGGCCGCTTCGCGCTCACGGCCACGGGCGTCGGCCTGGTGCTGCTCGCGTACGCGCCGGCCGAGGTGCAGGAGCAGGTCGTGGCCGGCCCCATGACCCGCTACACCGAACGGACCATGACCACCCCGCGGCAGATCCGCGCCGCGCTCGCCGACACCCGTGCCCGCGGTTACGCCGTCAGCGACCGGCAGGTCACCATGGACGCCCTGTCGGTCGCGGCGCCGATCCACGACGCCCGGGGCGACGTCGTGGCCGCGGTGTCCCTCGTGGTCCACCACGGCAGCACGTCGCCCCACGCGCTCGCCCCGCTCCTGCGCACCAGCGCCCGCGCCATCTCCCGCGCGCTGCCGCCGTCCACCCGAGGCTCGTGACGGGCCCGGTCACGCTCGGGTCGTGACGGGCCCGGTCACTTTCGGATGGTGACGGCTGAGGTCAGCCGAGGCGGGCCAGCTCCTCCTCGGTGAGCTCCAGGCCGGCGGCGCCGATGGAGTCGAGGATCGTCTCCGGCCGGCTGGCGCCGGGGATGGGGATGACGACCGGGCTGCGGGCCAGCTCCCAGGCGAGGCAGACCTGCTGGGGGGACACGCCGCGCGCCTCGGCGATCTCGGTGAAGGCGTCGCGCCGGCTCAGCTCCCCGGTACGGCCGATGCCGCCCAGCGGCGACCAGGGCAGGAACGCCAGGCCGAGCTCGGCGCAGACGTCGATCTCGGGCTCGCTGGAGCGGAAGCGCGGAGAATACTCGTTCTGCACGCTCACCAGGCGCTCACCCAGGATGTCGTGGGCGAGCCTGATCTGCTCCGGATCGGCGTTCGAGATGCCGGCCATCTGGATCTTGCCGGCGTCGTGCAGGTCCTTCAGCGCGCCGATGGTCTCCGCGTACGGCACCTTCGGGTCGGGCCGGTGGTGCTGGTAGAGGCCGATGCTCTCCACGCCGAGGGCCTTGAGCGAGCGCTCGCAGGCCTCCTTGAGGTACGACGGGTCGCCGTTCACGGACCAGCCGCCCCCGGCGACGCGGGTGTGGCCGCCCTTGGTCGCGACCAGCACCGTGTCGGCGTCACCGCCCCAGCGGGCCAGCGCGAGGGCGACCAGGCGCTCGTTGTGGCCGACGTCGTCGTGCGAAGGCGTGTAGGCGTCTGCCGTGTCGATCAGGGTGACACCGGCCTCCAGGGCCGCGAGCAGGGTGCGGATCGACTGGTCCTCGTCGGGCATGTGCCCGGCCACCGACATGGGCATGGCGCCGAGCCCGACGGCCCCGACCTGGCGGTTTCCGATGGTGCGCGTTCGCATGGCGTTGTGCATGGGTCCACCCTGCCTGCTGGAGCGCGCTCCAGGTCAACCTTCGCGCGCCGGCGTCCAGCGCATGGCCAGGAGCAGGGTGTCGTCGCTGTGCAGCACCTCGCGGCGCATCATCCGTACGAGGGTGTCGGTCAGCTCGTCCACCGGCAGGTCCCGGTGCCGGCCCGCCAGCTCGGCCAGCTCGTCCAGCCCCGCGTTGAGGTCGCGCCGGGCCTCCACCAGCCCGTCGGTGTAGAACAGCACCAGCGTGCCGGGCCCCAGCCACCGCTCGGCCACGTGGTCGCTGCCCGGATCCGGGTAGCCGAGGCCGCGCCCCCACGCCTCCAGGTACGTCGCCGGCTCGCCGGGCGCCACGATCAGCGGTGGCGGGTGGCCGCCGGTGGCCACCCGGAGCACGCCGGTACGGGGGTCGAAGCGGGCCACCAGTACGGTGCCGGCCAGATCGGGGTAGACCGGCTGCAGGATGGCCGCGGCGCGCTCCACGACGTTCTCCAGCGGCAGCCCGGCCAGGGAGAGCACGCGGATGGCGTGGATGATGTTGAGCGCGGCGCGGGTGCTGGTCACGCCGTGGCCGGCCGCGTCCACCACGACCACGTGCAGCTCGCCGCCCGGCATGATCACGACGTCGTAGAGGTCGCCGCCGGTCGGCGCGTCGTCCTCGGAGGAGGAGTAGTAGACCGCCAGCCGCGCCTGCTCCACGTGCGGGATCGGCGGGCGCAGGGCGTCCTCCAGCTCGCGGAAGATCGCCCGGTGGGCCCGCCTGAGCCGTACGTCGCGCTCCTCCAGCTCCGCGACCAGGGCCAGCACGTCCTGGCGGGCGTCGGCCAGCTCGCCCTCCAGCGTGCGGATCCGCCGCAGCGGCTCATCGGGGACGGACTTCACACCGCCCCCCGCCCATGCCGAGGCTGCTCGACCACCAGCCCCCCTGTCCGTAGCAGTCGCGGGCCAGCTCGCTCACCGCGGTGATCAGCTTAGACCGGGAGGCCGGGCCGAAGCCGTCTTCCGGGGCCGCGGCGCGTACGGCGTGCCGCGCGGCGAAGCAGACGGCTGGCGACAATGCGGTGATAAGCGCATTTGTCGGTCCGGATCCGCCCTATGATCCTGATGATCGACTCCGTGAGGAAGGGCACCTGTGGGCGAGAAGTCGGATGAGTGGAAGAGCGCGATCGACACGACCAGGCCCAGCATCGCCAGGGCCTATGACGTCGTCCTGCACGGCAAGGACAACTTCGAGGTCGATCGCGCTTTCGTCGCGGAGATCGTCAAGGTCATCCCGGAGATCTACGACGTGGCGGCCTACAACCGCCAGATCCTGGACCGCGGCGTCCGTTTCATGATCGACCAGGGCATCACGCAGTTCATCGACCTCGGTTCGGGGCTGCCGACCGTGGAGAACACCCACCAGGTCGCGCAGCGCGCGAACCCGGAGGCGCGCGTGGTCTACGTCGACAACGACCCGATGGTGCTGGCCCACGGCCGGGCCCTCCTGGCCGAGAACGAGCGCACCGCGGTGGTCACCTCGGACCTGCGCGACCCGGTGGCGATCCTCGGCGACGAGGCCGTCAAGCAGCTCATCGACTTCGACCGCCCGGTCGGCGTGATGCTGGTCGGCATCCTGCACCACCTGCACGACGACGAGGACCCGCAGGGGATCGTCGATGCGTACATGGCCGCCGTCCCGCCGGGCAGCTACCTCTTCATCACCCACTTCTGCGACTCGAGCCAGGAGTCCCGCGACGCGGAGAAGCAGTACCTCGCGCTCCTCGGCACCGGCAGGTTCCGCACCGTCGCGGAGATCACCGGATTCTTCGAGGGGTTCGAGCTGGTGGAGCCGGGCGTCGTGCCGCTGCCGTTGTGGCGTCCGGAGGTGGACGTCCCCGAGGAGCTGACCGTGGGCCAGCGCCTCATGTTCGGCGGCATCGCGCGCAAGCCCTGATCGTGTCGTCGCGCCGGGGCACCGAGCCGAGCCGGGCGGCCATCGACCTGGCCCGGCGGCAGGGCGCGGCTCCCGAGCTGATGTACGTGGTGGACCTGCCCGGGTACGAAGTGTCCGAGCAGTCGGTCGGCGTGATCAACGACGACGGTTTCGGCGCGGTCTACACCTCGCCCGACGGCAAGCGGGTGGAGCTGCGGATCGACCGCGGGCCGTACGTGCGCACGGGCACGTGCGAGCGTGACGGCGGCGGCTGGTACGTCGTGAACGGCGGCGAGCAGGAGTACGTCGCCGTGCGCAAGGACCACCACATCCGGCTGATCTGCCCGGTCGGCCAGGTGGACCGGGCGGTGCTGAAGCGGGCCGCGCAGGGCGCCCGCCCGGCGACCGGCACGGGCCCGCCTGCTCCCTCGCCACCGGCCCCGGTGGAGCGCGGCGATCTGCCCCGGAACGGCGACGCCGCTCCCATCCGGCGGAGAGGGCCCGGCGGCTGAGAGGGGGGGCCAGGGCGTCCCGGCCCCGCTCCCGCGGTCACTTCACGAGGTAGCGGGGGCCAGGGTGTCCCGGCCCCCGCTACCGCCCTCACTTCACGAGGTAGGCGTCGGACAGGATCTGCTGGACGGAGTTGCCGTCCTTGTCCTGCGCCTCGACCTTGATCGAGATGCTGCCGGGGCCCTTGGGGTTGAGCGCCAGCACCTTGCCGCCGGGCAGCACCGTGGCCCGGGTCCAGTGCGCGCCCTTGTCACCGGAGATCCAGGCCGCCCGCAGCGACGACGAGCGGCCGCCCTCGGTCCTGACGGTGAAGGCGAACGGCCGGCCGCCCTGGACCGTGTCGTTCTCCGGCAGGCCGAGCTCGTACCGCAGCCGGATCATCGGCACCTGCGCGCAGGGCTGCTTGTCCTCCCACAGCACGGAGTCCAGACAGGGGTAGGGGTTGCTGTCGCCCGTGGGGCGGGCGGAGCGGAACGTCCAGCTGGTCTCGACACCGGTGCCGGCGTGCTTCCCGGGGAACGCGTCCTTCCACGAACTCGTCAGCCGATACGTGCCGGACCCGGCGGGGACGCCGTAGTAGGGCACACCCAGGTCGTCGTACTGCGGCTTGACCTCGGCGGCGCCGCTGAACAGCCGGAGCTCCTCGGTCCCCGGCGCGCCCTGGTACATGTGGCTCGGGTCGGAGGCGTCGGAGTAGTAGCCGAAGCCGATCGGGCTGAGCGCGCGCAGCCGCAGCCGGTCGCCCTGGCGGCAGCCGTCGCAGTAGATGATGGGGGTGACCCAGTCCGGCAGGCCGGCGCCGGCCGCGAACTGCGAGGGCATGATGGCCTCGTTCCAGTCCTCCCGCTCCTTGGTCGCGCGGTTGAAGCCGCGGGCCGAAGCGGCGAAGCGCGCGCCGCCCGAGGCAGGGTCGATGAAGGTGAACTCACGCTCCCACAGCACGTCCCGGCCGGGCGCGTTGTAGTACTCGGTCCTCGCCGTGGGCCCGGCGAAGGCATGCGAGCCGCGGATGCTGAAGCGCTGCTCGGGGTTGTAGGTGTGGTTGACCTCGGTGAAGTTCGTGTACGGGCCCCACGGGCCGGGCTGGGGGGCGAACCGGGCGTGGTAGGTGGTGTCGATCTCGGTGAGGTCGCGCGCCTTCGGGGCGAAGCTCAGCTTGCCCGCCGTGGTCCCCTTCACGTAGTAGGCCAGCTTGTACTCGAACGGGGTGGTCGGCGTGACGCGCAGGGCGGCGCTCGGGTACGGCTTGCGGGCCAGGGCCTTGCCGAGCCGGTCCGCCTCGCCGCTGTCGATCCACAGCACCGGGATCTTGTTGTGGTCCGTGTAGTGCGAGTCGCTGAGCAGCCAGGCGAACCGGTCGCTGGTGACCACGCCGGCGGCCCCCACCTTGATCGCCAGGTCCACGTCGGCCGTGAAGAGGTCGAGCGAGTCCCTGGCCGGGAGGTAGACGAGCTTGCCGCGCGCGTCCGCGCCGCCGCGCAGGTCGTCGCCCGTGGTCAGGCTCAGGCGCTGGTCGGCGGCGAACTTCGGCACCAGCGGGTCGTGCTCGCTGACGTAGTGCGGGTTGAGCCGGAGCCCCGGCACGGCCAGCTCGACCTCGGGCGCCCGGCGGATCTGGTCGAACAGCACCGTGGAGGTGCCCACCGTGGGCGCCTTGCGCACCGGCGTGACCCAGAACCTGCCCCGGTTCACGGGCTCGTAGCTGAGGAGCGACGCGCCCGCGTACATCTGGCCCGAGGCGGTCGTGCGGGCGACCATCAGGTTCATGAACACCGGCTCCGACGTGCGCGGCGTGGTCACCTGGATCTGCTCGAGCTCGGTCGCGTCCAGGGTCACCGTGGTGTCGCCGTCGAGCTTGATCTCGGGGGCGAGCAGTGTGGCGTACTGGATCTGCCGGTCCGGCCTGGTGTACCACCAGGGCATGTCGCCGATGGAGTAGACGCCGCCGTGCGCGAGCTTGAGCTCGGTCTCCACCGTGCCGGGCGTGTCGGTGGTCCGCCAGTTCGCGGTGGCCGTGGTCATCGGCTCGCCCTGGAGGAGCGGGTCGGTGTCGCTGACCCGGAGGGCGGTCACGACCCCCGGGTTGAGTGTCCATTCCGGCTTTCCGACCAGCTTGACGCGTACGGTGTCCAGCTTGGCGCCCTTGTGGAGGGCGATCGGCGCGGTCAACCGGGTCGTGCCCGCGGTGGCCGTCAGGCGGCCCTCGTACCAGCCGGGGTCGCCGAGCGTGGGCTCGATGGTGAGGTCCGCGCTCGCGGTGCCGCCCGCGGGGACGGTCAGCGACGACGGGGTGAGCGTGGCCATCCCGGCGGGCGGCTGGGCGTCACCACGCTTGAGCGTCATCGACAGGGCCAGCGTGACGGGGTCCTTGCCGGTGTTGCGGAAGGTCACCTTCCTGGCCAGCGTCTGGCCGGTGTACGGGTCGGTGAACCCCGCGTGCACCGTCGCCAGGTCGTCGAAGACCTGCTGGGTGACGGCCTGCCCGATGTCCAGCCGGCCCGAGCCCTGGTCGTAGACCGTGCCGTCGGTCGGCTTCGCGGTGCCCGTCAGCGCGGTCTTGAGCTGCTCGGGCGTCCAGTCGGGGTGCTGGACGGCGAGGATTGCGGCGGAGGCGGCCACGTGCGGGGCGGCCATCGAGGTGCCGGACGCCGCGGTGTAGTTGTCGTCGATCGGGCCGCCGCCCGGGACGCTGCTGCCCTCGCCCAGCGAGGTGCCCGCCGCGCGCGCGGCGATGATGTTCACGCCGGGCGCGGTGATCTCCGGCTTGATCGCGAAGTCCTCGCTCAGGCGCGGGCCGCGGCTGGAGAACGAAGCGATCTTGTCGGCCGAGTCCACCGCGCCGACGGTGAGTGCCGAGGTCGCCGCGCCGGGGGAGGCGATGGTGTACCGGCCGGGGCCCGAGTTGCCCGCGGCGACCACGAACAGCGTGCCGTACTCGGCGGTCAGCTCGTTGGCCGCCTGGCTCAGCGGGTCGGTGCCGTCGGTCGGGTTGCTGCTGCCCAGGCTCATGTTGACCACCCGGACGCGCTCGGTGGCCGCCTGCCACTGCATCGCCGCGATGATCTCGGAGTTGTTGCCGCTGCCCGTGTCGTCCAGGGCCTTGGCGATGGTCAGCTTGGTGCCGGGGGCGACGCCCTTGTACTTGCCGCCGGAGGCGGCGCCGCTGCCGGCGATGATCGACGCCACGTGGGTGCCGTGACCGACCCGGTCGGTGACCTCGTCGGGGTTGCCGCCGCCCGGCATGCCGGCCGGGACGAAGTTGCGGGACGCGACGATCCTGCCCTGCAGGTCGGGATGCGCCAGGTCGATGCCGCTGTCGATGATGCCGACCTTGGCGCCCGTGCCGTCGTAGCCGGCCGCCCAGGCCGCGGGGGCGCCGATCTGCGGGTTGCTGACGTCGTCGAGCGCCTTGGCCTTGCCGTCGAGCCACACCTTGCGCAGGCCGCTCGTCAGGGCCCTGGCATCGTTCCGGCCCCCTCCCAGGGACTGCCAGAACGCGGCGGCCTGCTTCTTGTCCACCTTGATCGCGGCGCCGTCGATGCTCTCCAGCACCATCGGCTCAGTGCCGCCCTTCAGCGACCTGGCCTTGCCCGCCAGGTCGGCGGCCTTGGTCTGCGGCTGGTACTGGACGATGAGCGGCAGCTGCGCGGTCTTGGCGTCGCCGTAGCCGTTGGCCGCCAGGTAGTCGACGTTGAACAGCTCCTTGTCCAGCAGGCCCCCGCTGACGTAAGGGGCGGCGTCAGCGGGGATCACGTAGTAGCCGTGGTCGTCCTGCTGGGCCTGGTACGTCCGCGCCTCCGCACCCTCGACGGGCTCCAGCGTGGCCGAGGCGCGGCCCGAGGCGTCCTTCGCGTAGGTGACGGTGTCCCCGGTGATCAGCGTGATCTTGACCGCCGGCAGGCCGGTCACCGGCGCGTTCGCCCTCGTGGCCGCCCCCGTGGTCGCCGTCGTGGTCGCCGTCGTGACGGTCGCCGCGACGGCCGCCTGCGGGACCGCGGCGAGCGGCGCCGCGAGTAAGGACGCGAATAAGGCCACGAGTCCGCGGCGCCGGGGGGTGGACAGCATACGCACACCTTTCTCCAGACCTGGGAAACGCCGGAGATCGTTTCCTCGCTGACCTAATCTGGGATTGAGTCAGGGCACAAGTCCGCCGAACGGGCCAAAACCCGCCAGGTGGCGGTAACCCGCCATCCCTGCGGCGGGAGGAAGGGCGTCGCCGATGCTCAAAGCGATCGGCCTGTCACCGGCAGAGAGCCGCCTGTACGCGACGCTCGTCGAGAACCCGCGATCATCCGCCGCCGAACTCGCCACCCACTGCGGCGTCTCGACGCCCCTGGCGGCCCGGACGCTGGCGGCCTTCGCGCGGCGCGGCCTGGCCAGCAGGTTGCCGGGCCGCCGCGCCCGTTACGTCGCCGTCGCCCCCGACATCGCCTTCAGGCCGCTGCTCACCCGCCAGGAGGAGGAGCTCCACCAGGTGCGCACGGCCATCCACGAGCTCACCACGTCGTTCCACCTGGCCTCCCGCTACGCGGCGCACCCGGCCGAGCAGGTCGAGGTCGTCACGGGGACCGACAACATCATCAGCAGGGCGTACGCGCTCCAGGACAGCGCGCAGACCATGTTCCGCAACATCGACAAGCCCCCGTACGTCATGCGCGGCCACGCCGACAACGTCGAGCGCGAGCGGCGCATGCTCAGGTCGGGCATCGACTACCGCAGCGTGTACGACCTGGAGTCGCTGGCGCTGCCCGGCAAGCTGCGGCTCGTCCAGGACTCCGTGGCCCACGGCGAGAAGGCCCGCGTGGTGGCCGGGGCGGCGGCCAAGATGTGGATCGCCGACGACGCGCTCGCGCTGATCCCCATCCGCAACGGGGCGTACTCCATCGACGCGGCGTTCATCCTGCACCGGTCCGCCCTGCTCGACGCGCTGATCGCGCTGTTCGAGCTCGAGTGGCGGCGGGGGTTCCCGCTGCGCGGGGAGCCCCGGCCCGCCGCCGGCCCCGGCGAGCCCGACGAGCCGACCAGGGACCTGCTCGCGCTGCTCGCGGGCGGCCTGACGGACGAGGCCATCGCGCGGGCGCTGGGGCTCGGGCTGCGCACCGTTCAGCGCCGCATCCACGCCGTCATGCAGGAGCTGAACGCCATCACCCGCTTCCAGGCGGGGCTGGCGGCCCGGGAGCGCGGCTGGATCTAGACCCGGGCATCACGCGTCCGGACGGGTCAGGGTGAAGACCGACGCCCGCGACTGCGGGTAGAAGCCGGCCGGCAGCGGGCCTGCCTCCCGCCACCCGAGCCTGCGGTAGAGGCCGGCGGCGGGCGCGCCGGGGTCGGTGATGAGCCAGGCGGAGGGCCGGTCGGCGGTCATCCCGTCGAGCAGCCGCGCGCCGATCCCCTGGCCCTGGTGGCCGGGGTGGACGAAGAGCTCGACGACCTCGAAGGCGCCGCGGGTCAGCGCGGTCGCCGCGGGCAGGCCGAAGGCCGTGACGAGGGCGTCATAGACGCGGTTGCCGCTCAGCTCGTCCGGGGTCGGCCAGCCGTAGCAGACGCCGGTGAGCCGGTCGGCGTCATCGGTCGTGGTCAGCGCGCTGAAACCCGGTTTGGCGGCGCCTGCGGCGAGCTTGGCGGGGTAGCGGCCGAGCTGCTCGGGAGTCTCCGACCACGGCGGGGCGGCGTAGCAACGCTGGTAGAGGTCGATGATCTGGGCGGATATCGCGGTGATGCCAGGTCCGTCGTGATGCATACGCGAAGCCTAATTGCGAGTAGTTCGCAAGAGCAATAGGCGTGCACTCTGTCACCGGGCCGCGCACACGTCCTGGTACGGCACGTCCGGGAGGTACCGGTCCCATTCGGCGGGCGTGAGCGTGCGACCCGCCCGCGCGCACACCTTCCCGATCATCAGCGCGTCGCCGACGGGCACCTCGCGCACGGCCCCGGCCTCCAGGCCGTCCTGCATGCCGACGTACAGGACGCTCCCGTCGGCGCCGAAGGCCATGGACGAGGGGGCGAACTCCCCGACCCGGTACGAGCTGCCGAGCCGGCGCCTGGACCGGACGTCCCAGAGCTCGAGCACGCCCTCGTCGGTGGACGTGGCGAGGGTCCTGCCGTCCGGCGAGAAGACGATGACGTCGCTGGCGCCGGCGGCGCGGGGCAGGACGGGACGCAGCGGGGTCGGGCCCTTGACGTCCCACAGCCCGATCCGGTGGGTGGCGGACTCCTGGACGGCCAGGAGCCCGTCACGGCTGACGGCCAGCGTGCCGGCGTCGCCGAGCCCGGAGCCGACGGCCTTGCCGGTCATCACGTCGACGAGCCTGCCGTCCCCCGAGACGAACACCTGCCGTCCCGGAAGGAAGGGGCCGATGCTCAGCCGGGTCTTGTACGCGGCCACCGCGCGGCCGTCGGCGGCGTCCAGCACGACCACGCTCATCAACGGACTCTCGCCCAGCAGGAGGGTGATGGCGATCCTGCGCCCGTCGGGGGTGAAGTTGACGTACGCCGGCTGGTAGTCGCCTTCCCCCACCCGCTTGGACCAGAGTTTCCTCCTGCTCGCCAGGTCCCACAGGGTGATCGTGCGGTCCATGCCGGCGACGGCCAGCCTGGTGCCGGCGTCGTCCATGCCCAGGATGGACCCTTCCTCCCCGACACGCAGGCGGCCCGCCTCCTTACGCGTCCGCAGGTCGAACACGCTCAGCTCGGCACCGTTCGTCCAGGACACCGCCCAGTGGGCGTCGCGGCTGAGCGTCGGGGTGTCGGGCACGGCGACGGACGGGGTGCGCGGCACGAGGTCCACGCTGATGACGGTGTCGTCGACGAGGTAACGCAGCGTCCTGCCGTCGGGGTCGAAGCGGACGTCGCCGAACTCGCCCTCGGCGCGGTAGCGCAGGACGGTCCGCTGGTCGCTGATCCGCATGACCTCCAGGTCGCGGCCGTAGAAGCCGGCGATGTAGCGCCCGTCGGCGCTGAACCGGAGCCGTCCGGAGTCGTGGCAGATCCCGCAGTTCAGCGTTTCCTTCAGCTTGTGCGGGCGCCCGGTGACGGCGTCCACTAGGACGATGTCGCCCGCGACGTCGGAGCAGGCCAGGGTCTTTCCGTCCGCGCTGTAGGCCGCCAGGACGTGGTTCCTCACGCAGGCGGGGAAGGGGCGCTCGGTGGTCCAGCCGGGCAGGCCGATCTGGTCGAACCGGTAGCCGGGAAGCAGCAGGTGTCTCCCCGTCGGATCCACGAGCGGCGCGGGGGTCTGCGCCATCGTCCGGTCCGCGTAGACCAGCCGGCCGAACTGCTTCCCGGTGGTCACGTCGATGAGGAAGGGGACGTCGTCGGCCATGGTGACGACGAGCGTCGTCTCGTGCTCGCCGAACACGACGCCGTAGCCGCCGTTCCCGGTCGGCTCAAGAGATCTGCGCACCAGCGTCCTGCCGGTCTTCAGGTCCCAGACGCCGAGCTCGTCCGAGGTGGTCTGGGCGAGCAGGCGCCCGCTGCGGCTGAGCGCGGGGCCCTGGATGATCGTCCCGCGCAGGGTCATGCCGGGCCAGCTCGCCGTCCGCCTGCCGGTGCGCACGTCGTAGACGTTGACGCCGCCCTCGCTGAAGCTGACCAGCGTGCGCCCGTCGCGGCTCAGCGTCCGCCGGCCCATGCCCTTGACCGGGGGGTCGCGGAAGGCGGCCGTCTCCAGTTGCTGGAGCGAGCCCATCAGGCTGGAGCGGGCCTCCGGCTGCGGCGAGACCCGGTACGCGGCCACGCTGAGCAGCATCGCGAGGCCCGGATCGGCGGTGCGCATGCGGTCGGACTCGGCCGCCACCTGCTTGGCGGTCAGGATGTCGAGCCGCTCGACAGCCTGCCGGCGCTGCCACACGGCCAGCCCGCCCGCCACCAGCGCCACCGCCAGCAGCCCGGCCAGCGCCGACGTGACCAGCGTCCTGCGCCGGCTGCGCCTCCTGGTCAGCTCGGTGCCCGCACGCAGGAAATCGCGCTCGAACGGGGTCAGCGTCAGGTGCCTGCGGCCGGTCGCCGCCCAGCTCAGCGCCTGCTCCAGGCGGCTGCCCTGCAGCACGTCGCCGTCGCGCCGGCCGTGCTCCTCCCAGTGCCGCGCCGCCGCGTTGATCTCGTCCAGCATCGCCAGCCCGGCGCGCTCGGCCTCCATCCACGTCCGCAGGCGCGGCCAGGCCCGCACCAGGCCGGGACGCGCCAGCGCCACCGACCCGTCCCTGGTGGTGACCACGTACGAGAACGCCTCCAGGATCCGCTGGACGGCCGCCGCCTCGTGGTCCGGCCGGCCGCCGAACAACTCCTCGTGGCCGGCCCGCCGCAGCGTCTCCTGGCCCTCGGCGTTCACCGCCACCAGTCGCAGGAACACCTCGGCCGCCAGGTCGCGCGCCTCCGGGCCGAGCGAGCCGTAGGCGTCCTCGGCGATCGCGCCCAGCGCGGGGTCGTCCCGGTCGGGCGCCCGCATCCCCCCGGCGCGGCGGCTGCCGGCCGCCAGCAGCCCGCCCACGTCGGACCCGTCGCCGCTGACCAGCGCCAGCAGCAGGTCGCGGGCGGACGGCCGGGCCCGCGGATCCTTCTCCAGCGCGGCCTCGATCAGCGTGGCCAGCCCCGGGGGCAGCGCGCTCACGTCGGGGTGGTGCGTCAGCACGCGGTGCATGACGCCGCCCAGGTTCTCGCCGCCGAAGGCGTCCTGCCCGGTGGCCGCGAACACCATGATCGCGCCCCACGCGAAGACGTCGGCCGCCGTCCCCGCCCGCTGCCCGGTCAGCACCTCGGGCGCCATGTAACCGGGCGTTCCGGCCAGCTCGCCGGTCCTGGTCAGCGACATCTCCACCGTCCTGGCGATGCCGAAGTCGATCACGCGCGGCCCGTCCGGGCCGAGCAGCACGTTGTCCGGCTTCAGGTCGCGGTGGACGACGCCCGCCTCGTGGATCGCGGTGAGCGCCGTGGCCACCGCCGTCGCCAGCCGATGCAGGTCGTCGCCGGTGAAGCGCCGCCCCTCCCGTACCGCCTCGCGCAGGCTCGGGCCCGGCACGTACTCCGAGACCAGGTACGGTTTGCCGCCGTCGAGATCGGCCGCCAGCAGCCGGGCGGTGCAGAACGAGGCCACCCGCTCCGCCGCGGCCGCCTCCTTGGCGAAGCGCCCGCGATCGCCCGCCGCGTGCAGCACCTTCACCGCCACCCGCCGCCCGTCGGGGTCGTAGGCGTCGTAGACGACCCCCTGACCTCCCGCGCCGAGCCGCCCGGCCAGCCAGTAGTCCCCGATCTGCTGCGGATCCCCCGCGATCAGCGCCTCCACGGCGGGTTAGATGCCCCCGGATCCGCCAAAGTTGCGGTGAGCACGTGGGGAGTTCCGGTCGGTGTCCGGTCTGCGCGTATCGTCGGTCCGGTGAGCTTGATGTGGGTCGCCGACGCCGTACCGGCACTGGCCGCGGTCTCGTTCGCGGCCTCCACGTCGTTCCGTCCGCGGCTCAGGTCGCGCCTGCCCGAGCTGACGCTCCTGGCCGCGGCCGTCTCCCTGGCCGTCACGCTCGCCCACGTCATGGGCGCGGTGGAGGCGGCGCCGGGCGCCGACGCGCTGGGGATGGCCGAGGGGCTGGCGCTCGCGGCGCTGGCCGGCCTGGTCGTCCGGTACGCGCCGCCCCGGCGGGCGGCCCCGGCCGCGTCGGCGGCGGGCCTGGCCGGGGCCGTCTGGCTGCTGCGGTTCTTCTTCCCGGTCTCGTGGCTGGAAGCGGTGGGCGCGTCCGCGTTCTGGGGCCTGGGCGCGCTCCTGGCCGCCGCCGTGGGCGGCTACCTGCGCTTCCTCGACGTACGGCAGGCGCGCGCGGCGGCCGACGCCCGGACCGAGCTGCGGCTGCGGCTGGCCCGGGACCTGCACGACTTCGTCGCCCACGACATCAGCGAGATGGTGGCGCACGCCCAGGCGGGCATGGTGGCGGGCGATCCGCTGGACGCCCTCGAACGCGTCGAGGCGGCCGGCCAGCGCGCCCTGTCGATGCTGGACCGGACCCTGGACACGCTGCACCACGACCGGCCCCTCACCCCCGCGGGCGATCTCGACGGCATCCGCGCCGCCGCCGAGCGCTTCTCCGAGGCGGGACCCGCCGAGGTCCGCCTGCGCATGGACGCGTTGCCGGCGGTGCCCGCGGACACCGGGGCCCTGGCCTACCGGATCGTGATCGAGGGGCTGACCAACGTGCGGCGGCACGCCCCAGGGGCGGCCCGGGTCGATCTCGCCGTGACCGCCGGGTCCGGCGCGCTCGAGATCACCATGACCAACGACGGCGTGGCGGGAACGCGGGGCGGCCGGCGAGGCGGGTCCGGCCTGCCGGCGCTGGCCGCGCTCGTCCGGGAGCAGGGCGGTGACCTGGTGGCGCGGGCCGTACCGGACGGGTGGTCGCTGGCCGCCCGCCTGCCGCTGGCACAATCGCCGGGGTGGCCATCCGCATCCTCATCGCCGACGACCAGGAAGGCATCCGCGCCGCCTTCCGGCTGATCCTCGACGCCCAGCCCGACATGACCGTCGTGGCCGAGGCCGCCGACGGCCGGGCCGCGATCGAGACCGCCAGGGCGATCGGGCCCGACGTCGTGCTCGCCGACATCCGCATGCCCGGGGCCGACGGCATCGAGGTGGCCCGCGCGCTGGCGGGCAGCGGCATCCACGTCGTGATCGTCACCACGTTCGGGCTGGACGAGTACGTCGACGCGGCGTTGCGGCACGGCGCCTCAGGATTCATCCTCAAGCGCTCCGGCCCCGCGCTGCTCGTCGAGGCCGTCCGGGCCGCGATGAACGGCGACATGCTCATCAGCCCCCAGCTCACCGTCCGGCTGCTCCGGCAGCGCGGCCTGCCCGAGACACCCCCCGCGGCGCCGCACGTCGTCCTCACCGAGCGCGAGGACGAGATCGTGGCGATGGTGGCGCACGGCAGGACCAACGCCGAGATCGCCGCGGAGCTCTTCCTCGCGCCGGGCACGGTCAAGAACCACATCGCCGCGATCCAGCGCAAGATCGACGCCAGGAACCGGGTCGCCATCGCCGCGTGGGCCTGGGCCACCGGCAGGGCCGAGCCGTGATCCCTCAGTGATCCCTCAGTGATCCCTCAGGGTGAGCCGAGGCCGTGCCACTGCCGCAACGCGTCGAGGTGCTCCGGCCTGCCGACGGCGGCGAGGTTGGAGCGGTAGAGGCCGATCGCGTGCGGGTCGTCGAGCTCGGCCCGCGTGCACGGCCGCAGGACGTTGTCCAGCTCGTCGATCACGAAGACCCAGGGGTAGCGGTCGAAGACGAGGTCGAGCAGCTCGCCCGCGGCGCAGCCGCAGTTCTCCTGGAGCTCGGGATGCACCTCGAACAGCAGCGCCGGCAGCGCGGCCAGGCTCTCGGCCGCGCCCCGCAGCACGAAGCCCTCGTACCCCTCGACGTCGATCTTGATGAGGTCGGGCGGGCCCAGGCCGCCGTCGGCGAGGTAGGCGTCGATCGAGGTCATGGGCATGGTGAGGGTGCCGGCGGCGGTGCCGACGTTCGCCGCGGCGGCCGAGTGCTTGCCCGTCTGCTCGCCCGACAGGTGCACGGTCAGCCGGCCCGGCGCCGCCCCCACGGCCACGGGCTCGATGGTCACGCGGGCGGCGAGGTCGTTGCGCTCCACGTTGCGCCGCAGGTAACCGATGTTCTCCGGCACCGGCTCGAAGGCGATCAGGCTGCCGTCCTCGGGCAGGCGCGCCGCGCCGGTGCAGGTGTAGACGCCGATGTTCGCCCCCACGTCGAGGACGGAACGGCTGATCGAGGCCAGCCGCTCGAAGACGCCGACCTCGAACTCCTCGTAGTACCCCGCCGAGACCGAAGGCATGATCGTCGCGTCCCACGCGGGGCCGGTCAGCACGACGCCCCGGTAACGCGCCTCGGCGTCGCGGTCGCCGGTGGCCACCCCCAGCCGGAACACCGTGTGGTAGAGCCGGTTGACCAGGGCGAAGCGCCGGATGCTGCGACCGCGCAGGAGCCTGCGGGCCAGGGGACTCCGGTTCGCCGCCCTGGCCGCCCGCATCACCCGGATGGCGAGCCCCTGCCGTAGCCGCTTGATCAAGGTGACCATGACAGGCATTCTGCTCGAACAGTCGCCAAATATTCGTGTAAATGGTGATTGTCAGGGACGTGGTAGCAGGGTCCGGTATTCGTCGGGCAGCCGGCCCGCCAGGTCGGCGTACTCCTCGCCGGCGATCGACTCGCGCAGCATGGTGAAGACCGCCTTGGCGTGCTCGCGAGCCCGCTCGGGGGAGACGCCCTCGCGCGTGGCGATCCGGCGGACGAACTCCTCCAGCGGGAGCTCCCGGCCGGAACCCCCGCCCACTCCGCGCTTCAGCGGCGCGTGCAGCTGGACGGGCAGCTGGCCGACCAGGTCCTCGACCTTGCCCGGGGCGATGCGCTCGGCGAGCGTCTCCAGCGCCGCCTCGGTGGCCCGGCGCGCGCCCGAGTAGTCGAGCCCGGCCCGTTCCGCGACCCCGGCCAGGAACTCCCCGGCCGGCACGATCTCGACGTACCCGCGTCCGGCCTCCGCGACCAGGGCCTCGAAGTCGTCCGGGAGGTCGGCCGCCATGTCGGCGAACTCCTCGGGGCTCACCGCCTGCCCCATCGCCCAGAAGACCGCGCGGGTGTGCCGCCCGGCCGTCTCGACGTCGACCCCGGCGCGCTCGGCCACCCGCCGCAGGAACTCCTCGACGCCGAAGGTCTCGGGGTCCCGTTCGGTGTAGAGCCAGGGCATCGCCTCCGGAGGCAGCTCCCTGAGCAGATCGCGGCTCTCGTCCTTGGAGAGCCGCTCGGAGAGCGTACGGAGCGTGGCCTGCACGGCGCGTTCGGCGGCCTGGGGTCCCGCCCCGGTCTGCTGCTCCACGATCTTGAGCAACTGGTCGTAGTACATCCCCGCTCCCCGCGCCGAGCCTGTCGTGTTCCGCCGGCTCAGCTACCCCGGAAAGGGAGACCGTCACCCGTCAGGCGGTCCCGTCAGCTGGTGCCGCCGCACAGCAGCTCCCTGGAGCCGCGCAGCAGCTCCTTGGAATCGTGTTCCACCAGCACCGGGATGAAATCGCGCACCGGGCTGTCGGCGAATCGGTCATAGGCCGTCCGCACTGCCGCCTCTACCTGCTCGGCCGAACGCGTTCCGGTGAATCTGGCGACCAGCCTGGTCACCACGTCCTGGATCGCCTCACGTTCGAGGCGCTCGTCGTACGCCATGACTTTGTCATAGCACGTTCCAAAGCCCGCCCCATAGAGCACTTTTTCGGTATAAATCAGTCACCATGGGCGGGCGGCCCATGCCCGATATCAGGCGACCTCCGAGGCGGCGTGCGCCTTGATCGCCACGCTGGTCAGCGCCAGCAGCAGATCGAGGTCCGGCTCGGCCTCGACCCTCAGGGTCACCCACGCGTGGTCGGCGTCCACCTGGACCTGATCGCAGTCGCGCAGGTACGGTTCCAGCCGTTCGATCGCGGGCTCCGTCAGGCACAGGCGCACCTCGTCCGCGCCGGTCAGGCGCAGGATCTCGGTGCCGCGGACGGTGAAGGCCATGCCACGCCTGGTGTCGCTCAGCTCCAGGGCCGGCCAGGACAACAGCTGGGCCACCGCGCGGGCCACGTACGGCCCCCGGCGCCCGGTCGATCGCCGCCTGGCGGAAATGACTGTCACGTTTCCATGCTGATGCACCGCACCACGGACCCGCCATCGTCCGTTCTTCAACTGTTATCCGCGTCGTGAGAATTTCGAACCCCGACCCGCTCACCAGGGCGCCGGACGGAACCGGTTGTTCATCCGGCGTTCATCATGCGGACTGCGGGCGGCGCGGCGGCCGTCTCCGTGGCATCGTTGGGTCGGCTGGTGTACCTGCGCCCAGACGCTAGAGGAGATGTCCCGTGTCCTCACCTGTTTCTCGTCGTTCCTTCCTCGGCCGCACCGCGGCGGGGAGCCTTGGCATCGCGTTAGCCGGCAGCATCGAGACCATCGCCGGTCCTGCCGCGCTCGCCGCCACCCGGCCCCCGCTCGGCTACGGCCCGCTGGTCCCCGACCCGGCCGGCATCCTGGCCCTGCCCGCCGGATTCTCGTACCGCGTCGTCGCGGAGGCGGGGGTGACGCTGCTGGAGAGCGGCGAGCCGACCCCGAGCGACGCCGACGGCACCGCGGCCTTCCCGCACGGCCGGGGTGCCACGCTGGTCAACAACCACGAGATCGGAGGCAGCGAGCCGTATCGGGTGCCGGCGCTGCCCGGCCTCACCTACGACCCCGGCGCCGGGGGCGGCACCACGAACATCGACGTGGACGCGCACGGCGAGCGGATCCGCGAATACGTCAGCCTGGCCGGCACCCACAACAACTGCGCCGGCGGCAAGACCCCGTGGAACACCTGGCTGACCTGCGAGGAGACCGAGCAGCGTGCCGGCGGGGCCTACCAGAAGGACCACGGTTACGTCTTCGAGGTCGACCCGTTCGACCGCGAGGCCAACCAGGACCCGGTGCCGCTGAAGTTCCTCGGCCGCTACTCGCACGAGGCCGTCGCCGTCGACCCGAGGACGTCGGCGATCTACCTGACCGAGGACGCCGGCGGGCCGAACGGGCTCTACTACCGGTGGACCCCGCCGAGGAAGTTCCACGGCCGCAAGGGCGCGCTGCGGGCGCTGGCGCTGTCCGAGGGCGGCGACACCGCGGGCAAGCTGGAGGCGCTGAGCTGCTACCGGGACGACACGCACATCGCCGACCTGTCGGAGGCGACCGAGCCGGGCACGCGCTTCAAGGCCCGCTGGGTCGAGGTTCCCGACCGTGACGCGAAGGCCCAGTCGGTGCGCCTGCAGTTCGCCAACGACCAGGTCACCCGCAGCCGCAAGCTGGAGGGCGCCTGGTGGGGCGACGGCGGCGCGTACTTCGTGGCCAGCTTCGCCCGGCACACCGACGGCAGCGTCAACGAGCACGACGGCCAGGTGTGGTTCTACGACCCGCGCACCGAGACGGTCACGCTCAAGGTCATCTTCGGCGTCAACCCCGACCCGAGCCAGGACACCAACTACGACGGACCCGACAACATCACGGTCTCCCCGTACGGCGGGGTGATCCTCGCCGAAGACGGCGAGGGCATCCAGCACCTGGTGGGCGTCAGCGCGCAGGGCAAGTCGTACCCGCTGGCCCGCAACGACCTCAACGACAGCGAGTTCACCGGCCCGACCTTCAGCGCCGACGGCCGCATCCTGTTCGCCAACATCCAGTCGCCCGGCCACGTGTTCGCCATCACCGGCCCGTGGAAGCGCTCCGGGCACGCCGCCGACTGACGCCGGCCCGCCCTCCCGGCGCACGAGCCGTGCGCCGGGAGGACCCCGGTCGCGGGGAAAACCGCTCGACGGCCCTGGGCGGCACCCGCCACCATGGGTCGTGATGTACCGAGCGTAGAAGCACCTCGATCACAGCAGGGGATGGCCCCCGAGTCGCGGCCATCGCCGCTGTTCAGGCTGTTCGTCATCGGCGGCGCCCCGGGCGCCGCCCACCGCCACATGTGATCGAGGACGCTCAGAAGGAGGCTCTTCATGGAGCTCCATGAATACGCAAGGTACGACGCCGTCGGGATCGCGGATCTGATCAGGTCGGGCGAGGTCACCGCCGACGAGGTCGAGGCCACCGCCAGGCGGGCCCTGGAGCAGGCGGACGCGCAGGTCAACGGCCTGGCCTTGCCAATTTTTAGGCCGGCGCTGGACCATGCCGGGGACGGCCCGTTCGCCGGGGTGCCGTTCCTGATCAAGGACCACGGGCCGGTGGCCGAGGGGGTGCCGTTCACTCTCGGCAGCCGGGCCCTGCCGGGCATCGTCCCCGGGCGCGACACCGAGCTGATGGCCCGCTTCCGGGCCGCCGGCCTGGTCACGCTGGGCCTGACCACCGTCCCGGAGCTGTGCCTCAGCTTCGCCACCGAATCGCTCAGGTACGGGCCCACCCGCAACCCCTGGGACCTGGACAGGGGCGTGGGCGGGTCGAGCGGCGGCGCGGCCGCCCTGGTCGCCGCCGGCGCGGTGCCCGTCGCGCACGCCAGCGACGGAGCCGGGTCCATCCGCGTCCCGGCCTCCTGCTGCGGGCTGGTCGGGCTCAAGCCGAGCCGCGGCCGGATCACCTGCGGGCCCGACGCGGGCGAGGCGATGCTCGGCATGTCGTACGAGTTCGCGCTCACGCGGACCGTCCGCGACGCCGCGCACCTCCTGGACGCCGTCCAGGGACCCGGCATCGGCGACAAGTACACCGCGCCGCCCCCGCGGCGACGCTACGCCGACGAGGTCGGGGCCGACCCCGGCCGGCTGAGGGTGGCGGTGACCACCAAGGCCTGGTCGGGGGCCGAGGTGGACGGCCGGGTGGCCGAGGCGGCGCTCCGCGTGGGCCACGCGCTGGAGCGGGCCGGGCACCACGTCACCGAGGCCGCCCCGGACGTGGACCAGGAGGCGGTCATGCGCAGCCTGGCGGCCGAAAGCGTGGCGATCGCCTCCACGCTGCTCCTGGCCCCCAGACAGCCGGACCCGGCCCGGATGGAGGCCGTCTCCCGTCAGGCCCTGCGGGCGGCGCGGGAGTACACCGGGCTGGACCTGCTCGCCGCCTTCGACGCCCAGAACCGGCTTACCCGCTCCGCGGGCGCGTTCTTCACCGAGCACGACCTGCTCGTCACTCCCACGCTGGCCCGCCTGCCCGCGCCGCACGGCACGCTGCGCTACGACGATCCCGAACACACGCTGACGAGCTGGCTGGAGTCGCTCGACGGCTACGGGCCGTTCACGGTGCTGTTCAACGTCACCGGGCAGCCCGCGATCAGCCTGCCGCTCGGCCACGCCGACGGGCTGCCCGTCGGCGTGCAGATCGTCGCCCCTTACGGCCGCGAGGATCTGCTGTTCCGGATCGCCGCCCACCTGGAACAGGCGATGCCCTGGAAGGACCGGACTCCTCCGGTCTTCGTGGGAAACCGTTCCTAGGTGCCGAACGGCACGGTCGCCGGGGTCAAGAGGTGCCGAACGGCATCTGGCCCCGGCGACCGGGTCCCGGAAGGCTTGATCGCATGGAAACCCTCACTTCCGGCCGGCGCGGCTACGCGGCGGCGCTGTGGGCGCTGGGCTACGGCCTGCTCGGGGCGGCGTGGGCGCTGGGGACGCCCGGCTTCCCCTGGGGCGCCTCGGACCCCGACCCGGACGGGGCGCTGTCCGTCCTGGCCGGCGCGACGCCGAGCTTCGGCTGGTGGATCGCCGCCGTCGCGCTGCTCGCCCTGGTGACGGCGCTGGCGCTGGCCCGCGGCGACGGCGGCCGAGCCCCGCTCTACCTGGCCTGGCCGATCGCCGTGCTCCTGATCCTGGTCGTCCCCGACTCCCGGCTCATGATGGGCCTGGCCTACACGCCCCTCCTGCTGGTCGCGCCGCTGTTCGGCTGGAGCCTGGGCGGCGTCACCCTCGCCGACGCCTGGCCGTGGCCGGTGCTCAACCAGCTCGTCTGCGTGCTCGGCGGACTGCTCCTGGCCGCCGCGGCGCTGTCGTACGGCCGCGGCCGGGACGCCGCGCGCTGGTTCACCCCCGAGCGGGGGCGCCGGGCCGTGTACGTGGCGGTCGCGGTGCCGCTGGTGTACTGCCTGACCCGGTGGGCCTGGGCCCTGGGCATCCCGCTCGGCGTGACCCCGGAGTTCCTCGCCCAGGGAGAGGACGGCCTGTGGCTGGCCGGCGCGTACCTGGCGACCTTCGGCGCGTTCGGCGGCGTGCTCACGCTCGGGCTGACCCAGCGGTGGGGCGAGGTCTTCCCGCGCTGGATCCCCGGCCTGCGCGGCAGGCGGGTGCCGCCCCTGCTGGCGGTCATCCCGGCCGGGTTCGTCTCGATCGTCGTCACCGTGGCCGGGCTGACCTACATCAGGTCCACGATCGCCGGCCGGTTCACCCTGGACGAATGGGGCGCCTGGCTCCCGGAGTGCTTCTGGCCGATCTGGGGCGCCGCCCTGGCCACCGCCACGATCTGCTACTTCCGGCGCCGTTCCTAGCGGCGGGTCACTGCGGCCAGGCGGCGGTGCGGGCGGTCAGGGCCGGGGCCTCCTGGTGGAGGAGGTCGAGGAAGGCGTCCACCGGCCTGGTGGACACGCGTCCGGCCTTCCGGTAGACGCGGATCTCCCGCTGCCACAAGGGGGCCGGCAGCGGCCGGGTCACCACGTCGTCCCCGAACACCGCGACCTGCGCGGCGAACGCGCCCAGGATCGCCACCCCCAGACCGGCCGCCACCATGGCCGAGATCGTGGTGGCCTGCGCGATCACCATGATCTCGACGGGGTCGGCGCCGACGCGGTCGAGCCGGTCGCGGTAGTCGGCCCAGCCGGCGTACGGGTCGCCGGTGACCATGACGGTCTCCTGGGACAGCAGCCTGAGGTCCACCGGCGAGGCCGTGGCCAGCGGGTGGCCTTTCGGGGCCACCAGCACGATCTTCTCGTGGAACAGGTGCGCGGAGGGGACGTTGTGGTACACCTGCGGCACGTCCGAGGTGCGCAGCGCGATGTCGAGCTCGCCGCGGGCGATGGCCTCCTCCAGTTGCAGCGGGTCGCCCTCGCGCAGCACCACTGTCACCCCGGGGTGCAGCCGCCTGAACCGCTGCATCAGCGGCGCCAGGAGCACCGCGCTCAGCCCCGGGTAACCGCCCACCGTGACCCGGCCCTTGAGCTCGGCGCGCAGGGTCCGCACCTCGTCCACTCCGGTCTGGATCGCGGCCAGCGCCGCGCGGGCCTTGGGCAGGAACCTGGCGCCGGCGGCGGTGAGCGTGACCTCCTTGCTGGTACGGATGAGCAGCGTGTCGCCGAGCGCCTGCTCCAGGGCGGCGACGTGCGCGCTGACCCGGGGCTGCGAGCGGCCCAGGACGCGCCCCGCGGCGGTGAAGCCCCCGTGGTCCACGACCGCCACGAAGGTGGCCAGCCAGCTCAGCTGCAGGTCCAGGCGTTCGATCATCCGGAAAACGTATGGTTTTGAGCCGGGCCATGGCAATAGACGAATGGTTGCGCCTGTCCTAAATTCCCGGAATATGACGAGCGAGATTGTGGAGTTCGATGCCGGACGCATGACCAGAGGTCAGCGCAGGATCGCGCTGACCGCCATCGGCGGTTACTACGTGGACGGCTACGACCTGCTGGTCCTGTCCGGGGCCCTGCTCGGAATCGTGCCCGACCTCTCCCCGGACCCCGGCGTCCTCGGCCTGGTGGGCGCGTCCGCGTTCGTCGGGATGGCCCTCGGCTCCCTGCTGACCGGCCCGCTGACCGACCGCTTCGGCCGGCGGCCGGTGTTCTTCGCCTCGATGGCCGTCTTCGTGCTGGCCTCGCTCGGCTTCCTGTTCGTGAACGACGTGTGGCAGCTCATCGCGCTGCGGTTCTGCGTCGGGTTCGCGATCGGCGCGGACATGCCGGCCTCGGCCGCCCTGATCACGGAGTTCATCCCGTCCAGGAGGCGCGGGACGTTCACCGGCCTGGGCGGGGTGGCCTGGATGCTGGGCGCGCTGACCGCCATCGCCGTCACGCTGCTGGTCTTCACCGCTTCCGGGGTGGAGCACTGGCGCTGGGTGATGGCGACCGGGGCCGTCGCGGCGGTGCTGCTGCTCTTCCTGCGCCGCCGTACGCCGGAGTCGCCGTACTGGCTGCGTGCCCATGGCCGCCACGAGGAGGCCGTGGCCGCCTGGCGGTACGCCACCTCCGGCGAGGCGGGCTCGCCCGAGCCCGCCGCGACGGGCGGCGGGCAGCCGGCCCCGCTGCGGATGCTGTTTCGCCGGCCGCTGGCGATCATGATGGTCATGCTCTGCGTGTACTGGGGCTGCAACAACCTGTACGGCTCGGCCATCCTGCTCTACCAGCCCAGCCTGATCAAACGCATCGTCACGCCGAGCACGTTCACCTCGCTGCTGTTCACCGCCTGCACGACGGCGCTGGCCGTGATCCTGGGCCTGATCGTCTGCCTGTGGGTGATCGAGTCGATCGGCCGCCGCTTCATCGCGATCACCGGCACGGCCGTCGCCGCCGCGTGCACGTTCGTCATCTGGGCCGGGTTCGGCACCTCGTGGCTCGTGCTGGCGGCCTTCGCCGTCACGATCGCGGTGATCAACGGCGGCACCTCGCTGGCCTTCTACTCCTGGGCGCCCGAGCTGTTCCCGGCGGGGGTGCGGGGGCGGGCCGTCGGCATCGTCAACATGGTCGGCAAGACGGGCAGCGTGGTCGGCACGCTGGCGCTGCCCAGCATGTTCGAGGCGCTCGGCGCCGTCTCCTTCCTGGTCATCTCGGCCCTGGCCGTGCTGAACGCCGCGGTGACCTTCAAACTGGCCCCGGAGACCCGCGGCCTGACCCTGCGCCAGCTCGAAGAAAGGACGCATGCATGACCTCGGGGCACGTGGGACGTACCTACCAGGACTCCACGCCGTGGTGGCCGCAGCCGCCCAGGCCCCGAGAGGGCGCGCCGGACGTGATCGTGGTCGTCCTCGACGACGTCGGGTTCGGCAGCCTCGGCTGCTACGGATCCGAGATCGCCACCCCCACGATGGACGCCCTGGCCGCCGGCGGGCTGCGCTACACCAACTTCCACGTCACGCCGCTGTGCTCGCCCACCCGCGCCTCGCTGCTCACCGGCCGCAACCACCACGCCGTCGGCATGTCCCTGCTGTCCAACGCCGACAGCGGCTTCCCCGGCAAGCGCGGCACCGTGACCCACCGCGCGGCCACGATCGCCGAGGTGCTGCGCGACACCGGCTACAACACCTACGCCTTCGGCAAGTGGCACCTGGCGCCCATGGACCGGACCAGCGCGATCGGCCCCTACGACCAGTGGCCGCTGGGCCGGGGCTTCGACCGCTACTACGGCTTCCTCGAGGGCATCAGCGACCAGTACTTTCCCGAGCTGGTCCAGGACAACCACCGGGTGGAGCCGCCGCGGACGCCGGAGGAGGGCTACCACCTCACCGAGGACCTCGTCGACCGGGCCATCGCCTGCGTCTCCGACCACAAGTCGGTGGGGCCGGACAAGCCGTACCTCCTCTACCTGGCCATGGGGGCGGGCCACGCGCCGCACCAGGCGCCCGAGGAGTACCTGCGGCGCTACCGGGGCCGCTACGACGAGGGCTGGGACCTGATCAGGGAGCGCCGCCACGCCCGGCAGGTCGAGCTCGGGATCATCCCGCCCGGCACCGCGCTGGCGCCCCGCAACGACGGGGTGCGGCCCTGGGCCGAGCTCCCCGAGGAGGAACGCGCGGTCGCCGCCCGGCTGCACGAGGCGTTCGCCGCGATGCTGGAGCACACCGACGCCCACCTCGCCCGGCTCATCGCCCACCTGGAGCACATCGGCACCCGCGAGAACACGCTGTTCGTGCTCCTGTCGGACAACGGCGCCAGCCAGGAGGGCGGCGCGCTCGGCAACACCAACTCGATCGCCTACGAGAACGGCGACGCCGTCTCCCACGCCGACAATTTCGCTCGCCTCGACGAGATCGGCGGCTTCCGTTGCCACGGCAACTACCCCTGGGGCTGGGCGCAGGCGGGCAACACCCCGCTCAAGCGCTACAAGCAAAATACGCATGCCGGGGGAGTCCGGGCCCCGCTCATTGTCTCCTGGCCGGGGCGGGTCCCCGAGGGAGGCGTACGGACGCAGTTCCACCACGTCATCGACGTGACCCCGACGATCCTGGACGTCGTCGGCGCCGAGATGCCGCAGACGTACCGGGGGCTCCCGCAGCTGCCCGTGCACGGCGTGTCCATGCGCTACACCTTCGACGGCGCCACGGCTCCGACCAGCCGCCCCACCCAGTACTTCGAGATGTACGGGCACCGCGCGATCTGGCACGAGGGCTGGAAGGCCGTGGCCTACCACGAGCGCGGCACCTCCTACGACGACGACCGGTGGGAGCTGTACCACCTGGACGACGACTTCTCCGAGTGCCACGACCTGGCGGCCGAGCGCCCCGACGTGCTCCATGAGCTGATCGGCCGCTGGTGGTCCGAGGCCGACCGGTACGGCGTCTTCCCCCTGGACGACCGCAACTTCGCCGAACGCGCCGCAAAATACCACAGCGCGGCCTCGCCCAGGAGGCGGCGGAGTTTCGTGCTCTACCCGGAGATGAGCCGCATCCCGGGCGGGGTCACGCCGCTGATCTACGACCGCTCGTACCGCATCGACGCCGAGGTACGGCTGCGCGAGGGCGACGAAGGCGTGCTGATCTCCCAGGGTGACGTGAACGGCGGTCACGTCCTGTACGTGGCAGAGGGCCGGCTCCACTACGAGTACAACCACCAGGGCACCCGCTACCGCGTGCACGGCGAGCACCCGCTGCCGCCGGGCGACCACGTCCTGTCGATGATCTTCACGAGGACCGGCCCCTGCCAGGGTGTGGCCGCCCTGGCCGTGGACGGCCGCCCCGACGGCGGCAAGGAGCCGCTCACGACCGCCCGCTACCTGATCGGCTGGCAGGGCCTGGTGCTGGGACGCGACGCGTTGTCGCCGGTGAGCTGGGACTATCCGCGCGGTTTCCCCTTCACCGGCACGATCGAGCGGGTTCGCGTGGAGCTGGACGAGGACGTCCCGGACGCCGTCCACGAGACGTTCGACTGACGGGAGTAACCGGGCGCGCTCGTGACCTGCTCTTGGCGTCCGTCTCAGTACGCTCCCGTGCGTGATGGAAGACAAGAGCCGGAGCAGGCCGCGGATCAGCATCGACGGAGCGGGCATCGAGAGGCGCAGGACGGCGATCCAGGCGCTGGTGGATCAGGCGCCGCCGCCGGCGGCGGAGCGGGTCCCGATGCCCCGCCCCATCTTCAGCCCGCGCTCGGACGGGACGGAAGCGCCGCGATCGCCGCTGACCAGGCATCTCCGGGAAGGGTGACGTACTTGCCGAGGAACTGCCGCGCCGAGGCGGAGTCCAGTCGGTAGTCGTAGTTGGTCTTCCTGCAGGCGTCGTCCGCGCCGGAGATCGTCGTGGCGATGAGGAGGTGCGAGGTGAGCCCGCCCAGGAAGTTCGGGCCGCCCGAGTCGCCGAAGCAGGTGCTCCCGTCGCCCTTGGTGGACAGCGAGAGGTTGAGCCATCTCGGGGTCATGCTCTTGTACGAGATGGTCGCCTGGTGGCGCGTGTCGGTGTAGTGGAAGCTCTGGCCGCGCGGCTTGTTCTTGGTGGGCTTGAGCGAGCCGTACCCGACGGGGGTGAAGCGTGCGGACTCCAGCTTGTTCTGGGCCTTGAGGAGGTCGAGCAGGCCCGCGGCCGGCAGCTGGGCGGGCGTGATGTTCGGGACGGGCTTGCTGAACAGGACGACGGCCATGTCATGGAGGTCGGACTTCTTCGAGAAGCGGGGGTCCGGGATGTAACGGCCGGTGTAGACCTGGCCCCCGCGCTTGTAGTGGCCCGTGAAGGAGACGGTGGCCGTCTTCTGCTTCGGCTCACCGCAGTGGGCGGCGGTGAGGAAGACGGTCGGCGAGATGAGCGTTCCGGTGCAGTACGACCACGTGCCGTCGGGATTCGCCTCATCGGAGATGAGAGCCCCTACTTCCGGGTGAGCGTCACCGTCGGTGAAACCGTTGGTGATGGCCGCTGCCGGAGTCGCGGTGTATGCCAGCGTCGCAGCGGCAACCAGGACAAAAGGGACATAACGCATTCCCGAAGTTTAGGTGTCGAGGGGTGATGAATGGCACATATGGGCAAAAGATCTACTTGTTTTCCTGGGAACGGCCGGTTTGGCCGCGCATTTCCCGGAGTGGGAAGCATCGCGTATATAAGATCCCCTCGTGAATGCTCAGGCCCTGGCGCTCGGCGCGGTCGCCGGGCTGCCGGAGGGGTTACGGGAGCTCCGGGTGCGGGTCAGGCGGTTCCTCGAGGACGAGATCGCCTCCGGCGGCTTCGCCCCCGAGGCCGACGCCTGGATGTCGGGCGTCGATCCGGCCTTCAGCGGCCGCCTGGCCGGGCGCGGGTGGGTGGGGATGACGATCCCCGCGGCGTACGGCGGGCACGGGCGGACCGCGCTGGAGCGCTATGTGGTGACCGAGGAGCTTCTGGCCGCCGGGGCGCCGGTGGCGGCCCATTGGATAGCCGACCGGCAGATCACACCCAGCATCCTGCGTAACGGCACAGAACAACAGAAACAAACGTATCTCCCGCAAATCGCCCGCGCCCAAGGTTTCTTCGCGATCGGCATGTCCGAGCCCGATGCGGGTTCGGACCTGGCCTCGGTCCGGACCCGGGCCGCAGAGGTCGAGGACGGCTGGCGGCTGACGGGCACCAAGGTGTGGACCAGCGTCGCGCACATCGCCACGGCGGTGGTCGTCCTGGCGCGCACCGACGACGCCGGCGACCGGCACGCCGGGCTCTCCCAGTTCATCGTGGACCTGCCCCACCCGGCGGTCTCGATCCGGCCGATCATCACCATCGACGGGGCGCACCACTTCAACGAGGTGGTCTTCGACGACGCGGTGATCCCGGCGGGCGGCCTGCTGGGCCGCCGGGGGGACGGCTGGCGCCAGGTCACCGCGGAGCTGGGCAACGAACGTTCCGGCCCCGAGCGCATCCTCAGCACGCTGCCGCTGCTGCGGGAGTGGGCCCGGCCCGAGAACCTGGGGGACGACCCGGTCGCGCACGCCGAGCTGGGCCGGCTGGTCTCCCGGCTGGTGGCGCTGCGCCGGCTGTCCCTGTCGGTCGCCGCGCGGCTGGCCGCGGGGGAGAGTCCGGCCGTGGCGGCGGCCCTGGTCAAGGACCTGGGCACGGAGTTCGAGGGCGACGTCGTGGACGCCGTGCGGCGACACGTCCGCCCGGAGCCGGGCGGCCGGGGGCTCGCGGCCATGCTGGCCAAGGCCGTCCTGCACGTCCCGGCCTTCACCCTGCGCGGCGGCGCCAACGAGATCCTGCGCTCGATCGTGGCCAAGGAGCTGTCCTCATGACCGCCGACCATCTCCGCGACCTGGCCGAGGAGCTGCTCCGGTGACCGCCGACCACCTCCGCGACCTGGCCGATGCGGTGCGGGGCCTGCTGGACGCGGAGCTGCCAGGCCCGGCGCTCTGGGCCCGGCTGGAGGAGCTGGGTTTCACCTCGCTCACGGTTCCCGAGCCCCAGGGCGGGAGCGGCGGCACGCTCACGGACGCCGCCGTGGTGGTCCGCGAAGCCGGCGCGGCCGGGGCGGCGCTGCCCCTGGCCGAGGCCCTGTTCGTCGCCGGCCCGCTGCTCGCCGCGTCGGGAGCCGCCCTGCCGCCCGGGACGGTGACCGCGTACACCGGCGATCTGGTGGCGGAGCCGGGCCCCCGCGGCCGGTGGCGGGTCACCGGCCCGCTGATCCGCGTACCCTGGCTGAGATCCGCCGATCACCTGGTGGCCCTGGTCAGCACCCCGGACGGGCCGGCCACCGCCGTGCTGCCCGCCCCTGCCGGGCTTTCCCCCGGCGAGAACCTGGCGGGGGAGGAGCGCGACAACGCCGTGCTCGACGGCGCCGAGGCCGCGGTCACACCCCTGCCGCCCGGCCCGTGGCGCCACGAGCTGGAGCTGCACGGGGCCGCGGCGCGGGCGCTGCAGCTGGCCGGCGCCGCCCGCGCCGTACTGACGCTCACCACGCGGCATGTCACCGACCGGGTGCAGTTCGGCAAGCCGCTGGCCCGGTTCCAGGCGGTCCAGCACCGGCTCGCGCGGCTGGCGGCGGACGTGGTCACCGTCGAGGTGGCGGCGGACGCGGCGGTCGCGGCGCTGCGGGACGGCGCCGAGGACCGGGAGCTCGCCGTGGCCTCGGCCAAGGCCGAGGCGTCCGCGCTGGCCCGGTCCGTGGCCGCCGCGGGCCACCAGTTGCACGGCGCGATCGGGTTCACGATGGAGCACCGGCTCGGCTCCTGCACCAGGAGGCTGTGGGCATGGCGCGAGGAACACGGCAACGAGCTCCACTGGCAGCGCAGATGCGCCGACCTGGCGAGAGGATCGGGCGACGTGTGGGAGCTCGTCACCGGCGAGCCGGGATCGAGGCCCCTTTGACGACAGGAGCAGCACCATGACCGCCGAACCGCCCGCCATCACCACCGTCGGCGACGGGATCGCCAGGCTCACCCTGAACAACCCCCGGCGCAAGAACGCCATCACGCTGGAGATGGCCGCCCTCATCGAGGACTTCTGCGCCCGCGTCCACGGTGACGACACCATCGGCGCCGTCCTCGTCGACGGCGCGGGCGCCTACTTCTGCAGCGGCGCCGACACCCGCGACCTGGCCGCCTCCTCCGCCGATCCCGCCGCGCCCGAATCGGTCGCGCGGACCTCGGCCGTGTACGCGGCGTTCGTGCAGGTCGGGCGGCTCCCGGTGCCCAGCGTGTCCCTGGTGACCGGCGGCGCGGTCGGCGCCGGGCTCAACCTCGCCCTGGCCACCGACCTGATGCTGGTCAGCCACGACGCGGTGCTCGACAGCGGGTTCGTGGCGCGCGGCATCCATCCGGGCGGCGGTCACCTGGCCCTGCTCGGCCGCGCGGCCGGATATCAGCACGCCATCGCGCTCGGAGTCCTGGGCGCGGCGCTGTCCGGAGCCGAGGCCGTACGCCGCGGCCTGGCCTGGGACGTGGCCGAGCCGCACGCCATGCTGGACGCCGCCACCCGGCTCGTGGCCATGGCCGCCGCCGACCCCCAGCTGGCCCGGCGGATCAAGCAGAGCGCCACCCTCGAACTCGGCCCGCCCGCGGTGTCCTGGCCGTCGGCGCTGGAGATCGAACGCGGGATGCAGATGTGGTCGCTGGGCCGTAAGGGCAGCCAGGGGTGGGACCGGAAGCCGCCCAAGCCGCCCGTGGAGTCCTGATCGTCAGCCCTGTCCGAGCGAGCGGGCCTCCTTCCACCGCGGGCTGTCGAGGAAGTGGTTGTCGTACAGCTCCTGCGAATCGAGCAGCTCCTCGAGGGTGGCCTCGCCGGTGCGCAGGCGGGCCAGCAGGCGGAAGTACTCGAAGCGCTCCACGCCCGGCGTGATGACGATCAGCAGGTCGGCCTCGGAGCCGGGGGCGGCGGCGAAGGCGTGGGCGACGTTCGGGGGCACCACGGCCATGTCACCCTCCTCCAGGGTGAGCACCTCGTCGCCCGCCAGCACCTGGGCGGCGCCGCCGAGGACGTAGAACAGCTCGCTGGAGGAGGTGTGCAGGTGGGGCACCGCGCCGTCGGCGCCCGGGGTGAGGGTCATGCGGAGGCTGCTCAGGGCGCCTCCGGTGGCGCTGGAGTCGAGCAGGAGCCGGCCGGTGGCCGGGGCTTCGCCGCCGCCGATGATCTCGGCGTCGGCCGCGCGTACGACTGCGGTCTCGGGCGTGATGAGCGACATGGTGAGAAGTCCTTCCTGAGGAGTTACAGGGCGCCATCGAGGGCGGCGGCGACCAGGCGTGCGGCGTAGGCGCGATCCACCGGGTCGCCGGTGATCAGGACGCGGTAGTACAGGGCTCCGGCGAGCTGCTCCAGCAGCGTCATGGGGTCGACGTCGGGGCGGAGCCGGCCCTCGTCGCGGGCTCGTTCGATGAGGCCGCAGGCCAGCGCGTTGCGGCGGGCGTAGACGTCCCGCTCCAGCTCGCCGACGTCGTCGTGGCGCGCGGCGGCGGCGACCAGCTCGGCCACCGTCCCCGCCGAGCGGCTCTCCTGGCCGGGCGGCAGGCCCGCGACCCGCATCCGGTTGAGCCCGGCGGCGACCTTCTCCATGTAGTCGGTGAGGTCGCGCCGGATGTCGCCGGTGTCGGTGATCTCGTCGTGGTCCTGCAGCCTGGCCACGACGGCCAGGGCGAGGTGGTCCTTGGTGGGCCAGCGGCGGTACAGCGTGGTCTTGGCGATGCCGGCCCGCTCGGCCACCTCGTCGGTGGTCAGGCCGCCGTACCCGCGCCGCAGCAGCAGCTCGGTGGCCGCCTGCAGGACGCGTTCGTCGACCTCGGTGTCACGCGGTCGCCCCCGTGGCCTCATGTGGATCCCTCCATTTCGCTACTGGGGTAGCGAAATTCAAGGTACACCGGGGCCGCTCATTTACGCAACCAAAGTTTCGTATATGCCCTCAGGCTGATGACCTTGTGGCCGGCCTTGGCCGGCCGCGGTCGGGTTCGGGCCTGTGTCCGGGGCATCCGGGTCCGCGCGGACCCGCGCCGTCGGCTATTCCTCCCGGGCCGGACGGAGCACCCGGCGCACGGCGCCACGCAGCCACTGGTGGGCCCCGTCCGCGGTGTGGCGCGGGTGCCAGGCCATGCCGATCGTCAGTGGTGGCAGCGGCAGCGGGATTTGCAGCAGGCGTAGTCCCAGCGCGTGCGCCGCGTCGCTGAGTGGTGAAGGGGGCTCGCCCGGCAGTGCGGTCGGCACCAGGCAGACCACGTCGCCGACTGCGGCCAGCGCCATCGCCGCCAGATGTCCGGGCAGGACGGCGCTGACCCGCCGGCTGAGCCCTTGCTCGGCCAAGGCCGCGTCCAGCGGGCCGGTGAAGCGTCCCCGGCGGCTGACCGTGACGTGCTCGGCCGCGGCCAGCCTGGCGGGCGTCAGGGTTCCTTCGGCGAGCGGGTGCCCGGCCCTGACGCCGGCCGCCATCCGCAGCGTGACCAGCTCTTCGACCCGGGTCTCCGGGTCGACGTGGTCGATGGCCCCGATCTCCAGATCGATCCGGCCCTCGCGCAGCGCGGGGCCCGCCTCCCACTCCTCGGCCAGCACCCGCAGCGAGACGCCCGGCGCCCGGCGCCGGGCCAGCCCGAGCAGACCCGGCGCCAGCGCCGCGCCGACCAGGTCCGAGGCCTGGACGGTGAAGGTGCGCCGCAATGTGGCGGGATCGATCCCGCCGCTCGGGGCGAGCAGTGCCTCCAGCCGGCGCACCACCGCGGCGGCCTCGTCCCGCAGCGCCTCGGCGCGGGGTGTCGGCACCATCGCCTGTCCTGCCCGCACCAGCAGCGGGTCCTGGAGCACCCGGCGCAGCCGGGCCAGGGTGCGGCTCATCGCCGCGGGGGAGGTGTGCAGCCGCGCGGCGGCACGGGTGACGCTCTGCTCGGTCAGCAGGGCGTCGAGGGCGACGGCGAGGTTGGCGTCGAGGTTCGGGTCTGGGCTGCTCACCGGCATTATTCCGTTTCAGGCAATGATTGGATGCTGAAGTTCCCATTGTGGCAATGCGGTGCCGGTCTGCACGATCAAAGGGCCTTACCGATCCGACATAGACCGCGAGGTTTTCATGATCGTCATTACCGCCCCCACCGGGAACATCGGCCGGCGGCTGCTGTCGCTGCTGGTCGAGGCCGCGCCCGCACGCGGAGAGGAGTTGCGCGTCGTGGTCCGCGATCCTGCCCGGCTCCCCGAGGCCGTGCGCGGACGGGTCGAGGTGGTCACCGGCTCGCACGGTGACGCCGCGACCGTCGAGCGCGCCTTCACCGGGGCCGACGCCGTCTTCTGGCTGGTGCCGCCGGACGCCTCGGCCACGCCCGACGAGGCGTACAGCGGCTTCACCCGCCCGGCCGCGCGGGCGTTCGCCGCCCACGGCGTCGGCCATGTCGTCGGCGTCTCGGCGCTCGGCCGCGGCACGCCGCTGGCGGCCCAGGCCGGGCTGGTCACCGCCTCCCTGGCCATGGACGACCTGATCGCCGGCTCCGGCGTCGCCTACCGCGCGCTGGCCAGCCCGTCCTTCTTCGAGAACCTGCTGGAGGAGGCCGACTCGATCCGCGAGCACGGTGTCTTCACCGACACCGTCGCCGCGGACCGTCCGGCCCCGCTGGTGGCCGTCGCCGACATCGCCGCGACGGCGGCCGGGCTGCTGCTGGACCGCTCATGGACCGGCGTCGGCAGTGTCCCGGTGCTCGGCCCGCAGGACCTGTCGCCCGACGACCTGGCCCGCATCATGACCGAGGAGCTGGGCCGTCCGGTCCGCTACCAGCGCCAGCCGCTCGACGAGCTGCGGTCCACCCTGCTCGGCTACGGCCTCAACGAGGCGTTCGTCGAGGGCATGGTCGACATGAAGCGCGCCAAGGACCAGGGCCTGGACTCGGGCGTCGACCGCTCGCCGCAGGCGGGCCCGGCCACCGGATTCGCGCAGTGGTGCGCGCAGACTCTCAAGCCCGCCGTCCTCGCCACACCGGAGGCAGTCGATGCCCACTGACCGAACCGAGCCGCCGGTCACCGCGTTCATGCTGGTCAAGACAACGCCCGAGTGGCTCGCGATGACCGTGGCCGAACGCGTCCAGGCCTTCACCACCCACGTCGTCCCGGTGATCGAGGCCCGCACCCGCGGCGTCCGCTCCCGCTTCTACGACACGGAGTTCTACTCGGCGCGGGTCACCGACATCTGGGTCTGGGAGGCGGACGACCACGACGCCTACCGGCTGCTGATCGACGCGCTGCGCGAAACCCCCTTCTGGGACCGCTACTTCGACGTTGTGGACCTGCTCGTGGGCACCGAGAACGGCTACGCCCGCACCTACGACCTGGAGCCGGTGGCCACCCTCGCCACCTGAGGCTCCTCCCTGACCGGCCGGTGCCGCCACCACCCTGCGCAAGCACCGGCCGGGCTCCGCCGGAACGCATCCGTGACGGCGTTGAGATCTTCATTCGCGAAGATCGGGTTGGTCAGACGGTGAACTCGACCCCCTGGGCCAGCGGCAGCTCGCCGGAGTAGTTGATCGTGTTCGTCGCCCGGCGCATGTAGCCGCGCCAGGCGTCCGAGCCGGACTCGCGCCCGCCGCCGGTCTCCTTCTCGCCGCCGAACGCGCCGCCGATCTCGGCCCCGGAGGTGCCGATGTTCACGTTGACGATCCCGCAGTCGGAGCCCTCGGCCGAGACGAACAGCTCGGCCTCGGCCTGGTCGCGGGTGAAGATGCTGGACGACAGGCCCTGGGGGACCGCGTTGTTGAGCGCGATGGCCTGCTCCAGGGTCTCGTACGGCATGACGTAGAGGATCGGCGCGAACGTCTCCTGGGCCACGATCGGGGTCTGCTCCCCGATCCGGACCAGCGCGGGCTCGGCGTAGAAGGCGTCCGGGGCCTGGTCGGCGAGTCGGCGCCCGCCGCCGGCCACCAGCGTGCCGCCCTGCTCCACGGCGGCCTCCAGCGCGGAGCGCATGGCGGCGTGCGCGCGGCCGTTGATGAGCGGTCCGACCAGGGTGCCCGGCGCCATCGGGTTGCCGATCGGCAGCCGCGCGTAGGCGTCGGTGAGCCGCTCGGCCAGCGCGTCGGCGATGTCGGCGTGGGCGATGACGCGGCGCATGGTCGTGCACCGCTGGCCCGCCGTCCCGGCGGCCGAGAACACGATGCCGCGCGTGGCCAGGCCGAGGTCCGCGGACGGGCACACCACGGCCGCGTTGTTGCCGCCGAGCTCCAGCAGCGACCGCCCGAACCTGGCGGCGACCCGCGGCCCCACGGCGCGGCCCATGCGGGTCGAGCCGGTGGCGCTGACCAGGTCGACCCCGGGGTGGTCCACGAGCGCCTCGCCGACCTCGGGGCCGCCGACGAGGACCTGGCTCAGGTACGCGGGCGCGCCGTGCTCGGCGGCGGCCCGGTCGAGCAGGGCCGCGCAGGCCAGGGCGGTCAGCGGCGCCAGCTCCGACGGCTTCCAGACGACCGGGTCGCCGCACACCAGGGCGATGGCCGTGTTCCACGACCAGACGGCCGCCGGGAAGTTGAACGCGCTGATCACGCCGACGACGCCCAGAGGGTGCCAGGTCTCCATCAGCCGGTGGCCGGGCCGCTCGGAGCTGATCGTGCGCCCGTACAGCTGGCGGGACAGACCCACCGCGTAGTCGCAGATGTCGATCATCTCCTGGACCTCGCCGAGCGCCTCGGAGGTGATCTTCCCGACCTCCAGGCTGATCAGCGTGGCGAGGTCCGCCTTGTGCGCGGACAGCAGCTCGCCGAGCCGCTTGACCAGCGCGCCCCGGGCCGGCGCGGGCACGGTCCGCCAGGCCAGGAACGCCTGGCTGGCCCGCTCCACGGCGGTGTCGACGGCGCCGGGGTCCACCCAGTCCACGGCGGACAGCATCCCGCCGTTGATCGGTGAGGTGGTCGTGACGCCGCCGCCGAGCGCGTCCACGTCCACACCGCAGCGCTTGGCGGTCTCTCGCGCAGTCGCGGCCAGCTCGTCGGCGCCGGGCAGCGTGGTCACCATCAGGATCTCCTTGTCAGACGATGTTGATCTCGGGCCTGGCCCCGGACAGGGCGAAACGGCCCGCGTCGAAGCCGGTGACGTCCACGAACGGCGTCCGGCCCAGGTAGAGGTCGCGGACCACCTCGCCGACGGCCGGGCTCATCAGGAAGCCATGGCCGGAGAAGCCGGTGGCGTAGATGAACCGCTCGACGCCGGGGGCGGTGCCGATGAGCGCGTTGTGGTCCGGCGTCACCTCGTACAGCCCGGCCCAGCCGGTGGCGATGCCGGTCTCCATCAGCGCCGGGGCGCGGCGGGCCATGGCCTCGCCGAGCCTGGGCAGCCAGGCGTCGGAGCGGTCGAGCTTGAACCCCGGCGTCTCGTCCGGGTCGGACATGCCGAGGAGCAGCCCGGGGCCCTCGCGGTGGAAGTAGAACGTGGTGCCGAAGTCGATGGTGAACGCCATCGGCGGCAGGTCCGCGACCGGCTCGGTGACCAGGATCTGGCGGCGCAGCGGGGCCACCGGCAGGTCGACCCCCGCCCACTCGCCGACCGGCCGCGACCAGGCGCCGGCCGCGCAGATCACCGTGTCGGTCTCGACGCGGCCGCCCTCGGTCCGGACGGCGACGATGCGGCCGTCCACGACCTCGATGCCGGTCGCGGCGCAGTTCGGCAGCAGCCGCGCGCCCAGCCGCCGGGCCGCGCCGGCGTAGCCGAGCACCACGGACTCGGGCGTGCAGTGGCCGTCGGTGGGGGAGTAGGCGGCGGCCAGCAGCCCGTCGGTGTCGATCAGCGGCGACAGCTCCTTGGCCTCCCCGACCGGGATCATCCGGCTGGGGACGCCGAGGTCGTTCTGGATCGCCACGTTCTTCTCGAACTCCGCGACCGACTCGGGGGAGTCGAGCAGGAACAGGTAGCCGGGCTTGTGCAGGTCGATCTCCTGCCCGAAGCGCTCGGCGAAGGTCTCGAACGTCTCCAGGCTGCGTACGGCGAGCTCGATGTTGACCCGGTCGGAGAACTGCGCGCGCACGCCGCCGGCCGCCTTGGAGGTCGAGCCGGAGCCCAGCGGACCCTTGTCGATGAGGACCACGTCGCGCACGCCGGCCGCGGCCAGCGCGTACGCCGAGCTGACGCCCATGGCGCCGCCTCCGATGATGACCACCGAGGCCCGCGCGGGCAGGTCACGTCCCATTGATCGGCTTCCTTCCTCACGTACCGCATTCAGGATCGGGGATCGGACAGAGCCGGAGGAAGCGGCCAAGCCTCGGCATCTGTGGGTGAGGCGTAAGAAGTTCTTATGCTCCGGGGGAGGTCGTCCTCCAGCCGGGCCGCGGCCAGCCGCAGGGAGCACACGGCGCCGGTCACCGCCGGGTTGGCAGCGGCGGTCCGGTGCACGGCGGCGATGCGCCGGCGGGCCTCGACCCCGTCGAGCCCGGTCGCGACCACGCCCTCGCCGGGCAGGTGCGCCAGCGCCGGGACGAGCGCCACCCCCAGGCCGGAGCGTACGAACCCGTGGATGACGCCGTAGTCGTTGCTGCGGTAGTCGACCTGCGGTTCGTAGCCCGCCCGCGCGCACAGCCGGCGCAGGCAGGAGGCCCCGGAGGTGCCCTCCCGGGTGGACACCCACGTCTCGTGCTTGAGGTCGTCGAGCGCGACCGCCCCGGCGGCGGCCAGCGAGTGCCCCGCGGGCAGCAGGAGCAGCAGCTCCTCCGCCAGCAGCGGGATCTCCCGCAGGTCGCGCGGCCAGGCGCGGGGCACCAGGTCGTAGCGGTAGACCAGGGCCAGGTCGAGCTCGCCCGCCCGGACCAGCGGGATCAGCTCGTCGGGCTCCCCCTCGTCGAGCAGGGTCTCCACCGCCGGGTGCGTCTGCGCGTACGCGGCCAGCGCGATCGGCAGCAGCCGCTGGCTCGCGGTGGGGAAGCTGCCCAGCCTGAGCCGGCCGATCGTGCCCTCGGACATGCCGCGGACGTCGTCCTCCAGCGCGTCCAGCGCGGCCAGCACCTCGTACGCCCGCAGCACCAGATACCGGGCGGCCGGCGTGGGCGTGATCGTCTGGGCCCCGCGCTCGAACAGCGGCATCCTGACCGCCCGCTCCAGCGCCGCGATCTGCTGCGAGACCGCGGACCCCGTGTAACCGAGCCGCCTGGCCGCGGCGGCGAACGAGCCCGCGTTCAGCACGGCGGTCAGCGTCCGCAGGTGGAGCGGGTTGAGCATAAGCAGACCTTACGGCAGCCGGTCGGCGAGGAGCTGGGCCAGGTGGGTGCCCTGCCGGGCCGACAGATCGGCGATCTGCGTGCGGCAGGAGAACCCGTCGGCGAGCACGGCCGTCCCCGGCGCAGCCTCCCGGATCGCCGGGAGCAACTGGTGCTCGGCCACCGCCACGGACACGTCGTAATGCCCCTTCTCGACGCCGAAGTTGCCCGCCAGCCCGCAGCACCCGCCCAGCCGGGTCACCCGCGCGCCCGCCTCGCGCAGCAGCCGCAGGTCCTGCTCCCAGCCCATGACCGCGTGGTGGTGGCAGTGCGGCTGGGCCACCACCGTCACCCCGTCGAGCGCGGGCGGCCGCCAGCCGGGCGTGCCGGACAGCAGCTCGGCCAGCGTGCGGGTCATGCGCGCCACCGGCCCGGCCACCGCCTCGTCCAGCAGCTCCAGCGCGTCCGAGCGCAGCACGGCCGTGCACGACGGCTCCATCCCCACGATCGGCACGCCCTGCCCGGCGGCCTCGGCCAGCTCGGCGACCGTGCGGCCGAGGATGGCCCGGGCCGCGTCCAGCTGCCCGGTGGAGATCCACGTGAGCGCGCAGCACTGGCGGCTCTCGCTGATCCGCGGGCGGTAGCCGGCGGCCTCCAGCACCTTCACGGTCGCGCGGCCGATCTCCGGCGCGAAATGGTCGGTGAAGGTGTCGACGAACAGCATCACCGGCCTGCCCTCCACCGGCCGTCGCCGCTCGAACCAGGCCCGGAACGTCTCCCGCGCGAACTCCGGGAGCCCGCGCCGCCGGTCCACCCCGGCCAGCGCCGGCAGCCCCGGCACCCGCATGAGCGCGTTCACCGCCCGCGGCATCCGGCTCGCCAGCCGCGCCCAGCGCGGCAGCCGCCCCAGGGAGTAGTGCGTTAGCGGGCGGACGCGGCCCTTGTAGGTCTGGTGGAGCACCTCGGACTTGTACGCGGCCATGTCGATCCCCGTCGGGCAGTCCGAGGCGCAGCCCTTGCAGGACAGGCAGAGGTCGAGGGCCTCGTGGACCTCGGGAGAGCGCCAGCCGCCGGTGACGCCGGAGCCGTTGATCATCTCCTGGAGCACGCGGGCGCGGCCCCGGGTGGAGTCCTTCTCCTCCCTGGTGGCCAGGTAGGAGGGGCACATCACCCCGCCGGCCGCGGTGTTGTCGGCCCGGCACTTGCCCACGCCCGTGCAGCGGTGCACGGCCTGGCCGAAGTCGCCGCCGTCGTGGCGGTAGGCCAGGGCCAGGCTCTCGCGCACCGGGCGGGCGGCCGGGACGCGCAGGTCGGCGTCGAGGGGGCGGGGCCGTACGAGCACGCCGGGGTTGAGCACGTCGCCGGGGTCGAAGATCGCCTTGACCCCGGCGAACAGGTCGATCGCCGCCTGCGAGTACATGAGCGGCAGCAACTCGCTCCTGGCCCGGCCGTCGCCGTGCTCGCCGGACAGCGAGCCGCCGTAGCCGGCGACCAGCGTGGCCGCGGCCACCAGGAAGTCCCTGAACTCCGCGCGCCCGTCCGGCCGGTCCAGCGGCACGTCGAGCCGGATGTGCAGGCAGCCGTCGCCGAAGTGCCCGTACGGCAGGCCGGTCAGGCCGTGCCCGGCCAGCAGCGCCTCGAAGTCGCGCAGGTAGCGGCCCAGCATCTCGGGCGGCACGGCGGCGTCCTCCCAGCCCGCGTGGGCCGGACGCCCGGCGGGGCTGCGCCCCGACAGGCCCGCGCCGTCCTCGCGGATGCGCCAGAGCGCCGCGGCCTCGGCCGGATCGGTGACGACGAGGGCGTCCTCGCCGCCGGCCGCCACCCGGGCGGCCCGCTCCCGCACCTCGGCCGCGTCGTCGCCCGCGACCTCGACGAACAGCCAGGCGGCGCCGCGCGGCAGCGGCGGCACCGCGCCGGGGCCCCGTCGCAGGCTCACCACGTCGACGATGCGCGCGTCGATGCCCTCGCAGGCCGTCGGCCGGTGCTCCAGCACTCCCGGCGCGGCGTCTCCGGCGGCGGCGATGTCGGCGTAGCCGAGCACGACCAGGGCGCGGTACGCCGGATCGGTCACCAGCCGCACCGTCGCCTCCGTGAGCACCGCCAGCGTGCCCTCGCTGCCGACCAGCAGGCGGGCCACGTCGAACCCGCGCTCCGGCAGCAGGTGCTCCAGCGCGTATCCCGACATCTGCCGCCCGAACCGGCCGAACTCGGTCCTGATCGTGGCGAGGTCGGCCATCGCGAGGTCCCGCAGCGCGGCCGGGATGCCCTGGCCGCTCATGCCCGGCACGTCGGAGGCGCCCGGCAGGTCCAGCGCGCCCTGGGCGGGCAGGTCGAGCGCGGTCCCGTCGCCGGCCACGGCCTTGAGCCCGGCGATGTTGTCGGACGTGCGGCCGTAGCCGAGCGTCCTGGAGCCGCAGGCGTTGTTGCCGATCATGCCGCCGATCGTGCAGCGGGTGTGGGTGGACGGGTCGGGGCCGAACCTGAGCCCGTACGGGGCCGCCGCCCGCTGCAGGGCCGCCTGGACCACGCCCGGCTGCACCACCGCCGTGCGGGCCTCGGCGTCGACCCGCAGCACCTGGTCCATGTGGCGGCTGAAGTCCAGCACCAGGCCGGGGCCGATCGCGTTCCCGGCGACCGACGTGCCGCCACCGCGCGCGGTGAGGGGGATCTCGTGGCGCGCGCACAGCTCGATCGCCGTCGCCACGTCCTCGGCGGACCTGGGCCGGGCCACCAGCAGCGGCGGCACCCGGTAGAGGGAGGCGTCGGAGGAGTGGAGCGCCCGCGACGTGGAGTCGTCCAGCACGTCGGTGACCCCGCGACGGCGGAGGTCGGTCGCGAGAGCGGCTGCGCGGTCCATGAGTAGCATGCTACATGCGACCCATGTAGCATGCTACTCGCTTCCGGCGGCGAGGAGAGAAGGCACGATGGTCGACGCGACCGCACTCCGGGCGGCTTTCGCCCGGCGCCTGTCAGCGATGTACGGCACCGAGGTCCCCGCGTACAACACGCTCGTCGACGTCGCGCAGGAGGTGAACCGCGAGATGCTGGCCCGGATGGGCGCCGGCGCCGAACGCCTCGGCTCCATCGGCCGCGTCACCGCCGAGCGGCACGGCGCGATCCGCGTCGGCACGCCGGCCGAGCTGGCGCAGGTCGCGCGGATCTTCGGCGCGATGGGCATGTACCCCGTCGGCTACTACGACCTGCGCGAGGCGGCCAGCAGCTCCGTGCCCGTCGTCTCCACGGCCTTCCGCCCCGTGGACGAGGCCGAGCTGGCCGCCAACCCCTTCCGCGTGTTCACCTCCATGCTGGTGACGGGCGACCGGCGGTTCTTCGGCGCGGACCTGGAGCGCCGGCTCGGCGAGTTCCTGGGGGCGCGCCGCCTGTTCCCGCCGCGCCTGCTCGACCTGGCCGACCGCGCCGAGGCCGAGGGCGGCCTGGACGACGAGGCGGCCGAGGAGTTCCTGACGCTCGCCACGCGGGCGTTCGAGCTGTCCGCGGAGCCGGTCTCCCGCAGCTGGTACGCCGAGCTCGAACGCGTGTCAGCCGTGGCCGCCGACATCGGCGGAGTGGCCTCCACCCACGTCAACCACCTGACCCCGCGCGTGCTCGACATCGACGCCCTCTACGCCCGCATGAGCGAGCGCGGCATCACCATGATCGACGCCATCCAGGGGCCGCCCCGCTGGGACGGCCCCGACCTCCTGCTGCGCCAGACCTCCTTCCGCGCGCTGGCCGAGCCGCGGCTGTTCAGGGAGGACGACGGCCGGGTCGTCCAGGACGACCTGCGGGTCCGGTTCGGGGAGGTGGAGGCGCGCGGCATCGCCGTGACGCCCGCCGGACGCGCGCTCTACGACGAGCTGTCGGCCGAGCTGGACGCGCTGCTCGCCGGGCAGCGGGTCACCGCGGAGAAGCGCAACGCCGCCGGGGCCAAGCTGTGGGCGGACCGGGTGCCGCGCGGCGAGGCCGAGCTGGCCGCGGGCGACCTCGCGTACTTCACCTTCCACGTCCTCGACGCGCGCCCCGGCGGCGCCGCGCCCGCCGACCTCGCGATGCTCCTGGCCGACGGGTGGATCGGCGCCCGGCCCATCGTGTACGAGGACTTCCTGCCGCGCTCGGCCGCCGGCATCTTCCAGTCCAACCTGACCTCCGACGGCGCCAAGGACGTGACGGCGGCGGGCGCGGACTTCGGCCCGGAGGCGCTGGCCGCGGTGCTCGGGCGCCCGCTGCACGACCCCTACGAGCTGTACGCGTCGACCCGGGCGGCCTCGCTGGCCCGCGTCCGCGACGAGCTCGGCCTGGCCCGGGAGATCGCACTGCCCCAGGCTCGCTAACCCGGCTGCGGCTCGTCGATGATGGCCCGATGGCCCGGCTTCGGCTCTTCGGCGATGGCCCGTCAGCCCGGCTGCGGCTCTTCGGCGATGGCTTGTTAGCCCGGCTGCGGCTCCTCGACGATGGACGCCCACAACGCGTCCACGTCGACCGGCTCGCCCTGGGCCCTGGCCGCCTGCCGGGCCAGGATGAGGCCGGTGTTGGTCAGGTGGGCGCGCATCGCGCGCACCGCGCCCTCGGCGTCCGCCGCCGCGACGGCCGCCACGATCGGCTCGTGCTCCTCGTGCACCTGCCGCAGCGTGCGGGAGCGGTCGTCCGTGGATGTGCCGAGGATGCGCATGGTGTCGCGCAGCCCGCCCACGATCGCGCGGGCCCTGCCGTTGCCCGCCGCGACCAGGAGGCGGTCGTGCAGCGCCTGGTCGAGCTGGAAGAACAGCGCCTCGTCGGCCGCCTCGACCGCCGCCGCCATCTCCTCCATGGTCGCCCGCAGCGCCGCGCCGAGCCCGGCGGCGTCGCCCCTGGCTGCCCGCCGCGCGGCGGGCAGCTCCAGAGCCAGCCGCACCCCGAAGATCTCGACGATCTCCCGGGGATGCGGCAGCACGACGCGGAACCCGCGGTTGCGCTCGACCTGCACCAGCCCCGCCTCGGCCAGGCGCAGCATCGCCTCGCGGACCGGACTCCTGGAGACGTTGAGCTGCTCGGCCACCTGGTAGACGGAGTAGAGCCGGCCGGGGACCATCGCGCCCGTGTGCACCGCCCGGCGCACCTCGGAGATCACCTGCTCGGCCAGCGACCGGCCCGCGTGCGGCAACGGCTGCAGCTTCAGCTCGGCGTGTTCGCGGGTCGGCGGCATGTCGGCATGTTACCCGTACGGGACCGGCGGCGATCATGCGCCGCCCGGCGGGCGTTTCAGCGCCGTTTCAGTGCCGGTCGGCGGGCAGGTCGCGGGGTTCCGGTCCCCGGTAGGCGGGCAGCAGCGGGGGCGGTATGGGGCCTTTGATGCGGCGGCCCTCGCCGTGCTCCTCCCACGCGTGCGCCAGGACGCCGACCGCGCGTGACAGGACGAACAGGCCCCTGCCCAGCTCGGGCGCGAAGCCGAGCTCGCTGTAGACGATGGCGGTGGCGCCGTCGACGTTCATCGGCACCGGCGCCAGCTGCCGCTCGATCTCCAGCCCGATCCGCAGGTACGCGCCCTCGACCACGCCATCGCGGACCGCGTCCTCGACCGCCCGCACGAGGGGGTCGCGGCGCGGATCGCGCGGGTGGAAGCGGTGGCCGAACCCGGGGAAGTACCGCTTGGCACCCCGATACCCGTCCAGCACCCCCGAGACCACGTCCGAGACCGCCCCCGCCAGACCGGCCTCCGTCGGCTCGGTCCCCGCAGGATCGGTCCCCGCAGGATCGGTCCCCGCAGGCTCGGCTCCCGCCGGGTCTGCGGTGGTTCGCCCCCGGATGTCGGCCAGCACGGCCATGCACTCCTGACCAGCGCCCCCGTGTACGTCGCCGAGCAGCCCGACGCCCGTGGCCACGGCGGTGTTGAGGCCGACGCCGCAGGTGGCGGCCATGCGGGCGGCGGCGATCGAGGGCGCCTGCGGCCCGTGGTCGACCCCGGACACCAGCGCGGCCTCGAACAGCGCGGACTGCCCGGGAGAGGGCACCTCGCCGCGCAGCATGAGCCAGATCGTGTCGGCGAACGACAGCCGGCCGATGAGCTGCTCGACGGGATAGCCGTGCAGCCGGATGACGCCGGGGGAGATGTCGGATATGGCGGTGGCCCACCATCCAGTCACCTGCTCAGTCGTGGTGCTCATCGAATCTCCTTGGCGTGAAAACCCCGTTCTTAAGGGCAGGGAGGGTACGTGGAATAGTGCGGCGGGATCGAACGTGTGCACGATGCGTGACTGATCGCGTACTGGAATGTGAACTGTGGAGCAGACCGTGAAGCGGGCCTACAAGTACCGCTTCTACCCGACCCTCGAGCAAGCTGAAGAGCTCGCCCGGACGTTCGGCTGCGTCCGCCTCGTCTACAACAAGGCGCTGGAGGAGCGCACCCGCGCGTACACCATCGACGGGCGTCGCGTCTCCTACGGGGAGTCGTCGGCGGCCCTGACCGCATGGAAACGCAGCGGCGACTACGACTTCCTGTCGCAGGTCTCCTCCGTGCCGTTGCAGCAGGCGCTGCGCCACCTCCAGGCCGCGTTCGCGAACTTCTTCGCCAAGCGGGCCGACTACCCTACGTTCAGATCGCGCAAGAAGGCGCGGGCCTCGGCCGAGTACACCCGCTCGGCCTTCCGCTGGCGCGAGGGCCGGCTGTGGCTGGCCAAGATGGACGCGCCACTCGACATTTGCTGGTCGCGTCCGCTGCCGGAGGGCGCCGAACCGTCCACGGTCACCGTTTCCCGGGACGCGGCGGGCCGTTGGTTCGTCTCCCTCCTGGCAGAAGAGACGATCACTCCATTCCCGCCGGTGGAGCAGACAGTGGGGATGGATGCGGGCATCACCGCCCTGGCCACACTGTCCACCGGAGAGAAGATCGTCAATCCCCGCCACGAACACCGCGACCGGGGCAAACTGGCCAGGGCTCAGCGGGCGCTCGCCCGCACGGCCAAAGCGAGCGCCAACCGGGCCAAGGCCCGGCTCAAAGTGGCCCGCGTTCACGCCAGGATCGCCGACCGTCGCCGGGATTTCCTGCACAAGCTCACCACTCGACTTGCCCGTGAGAACTGTGAGGATGGTGGTGTGCCGCTTCGAGCCCCGGCTTGACCCGCGCGAGAACAGACCATGGTGTCCTTGTTTGGATCTGTCGGCCGGGG
>NZ_JBFAOQ010000003.1:0-826571 GCF_040675285.1 Nonomuraea sp. NPDC049625
CGCGCGTCCGAACCCCCGGGACGCGCCGGTGATGATCCAGGTCTTTGTCGTCATGCCGGCGACGCTACGACTTCGAGCGCGCTCGAACGCAAACCCGTAGCCGCTCCGAAGGAATCCATAACTCCGCCGCCCCAGGGTGAGGGTCAACCGATCGCCGCACCGCGGTGTTCTTGCCGACGTCCCTCCCCCGGTCCCCTGGAGCCCTTCATGACTACCCGCCGCTGGGCGGCACTGCCCGTGCTGCTGGTCGCGGTGTTCGTGACCACGCTGGACTTCTTCGTCGCGAACCTGGCCGTCCCGTCCATCCGCGCCGACCTGCGGGCCGGTGACGCCGCGGTGCAGTTCGTGGTCGCGGGGTACGGGCTGGCGTACGCTGCCGGGCTGATCACCTCCGGGCGGCTCGGCGACCTGTACGGGCACCGGCGGATGTTCCGCGCCGGGCTGGCGCTGTTCACGCTGGCGTCGGCGGGGTGCGGGCTCGCGGGAGACGCGGCCTGGCTGGTGGCCGCCAGGGTCGCGCAGGGCGTGGCCGCGGCGCTGCTCGCGCCGCAGGTCCTCACGCTGCTCGGGGATCTCTACCGGGGCGCCGACCGGGCCACGGCCTTCCGCTGGTACGGCACGGCCGTCGGCCTGGCCGGGGTCAGCGGCCAGGTGATCGGCGGCGTGCTGGTGGCCGGCGATCCACTGGGGCTGGGCTGGCGGGCCTGCTTCCTGGTGAACGTACCCCTCGGCGCCGCGGCGCTGGCCATGACGGGACGGCTGCTCCCCCGGCCCCTGCCGTCGCCGCCCCGGCGAGCCGCGCCCCACACGCCCCGAGCCGGGCTCGACCTGGGCGGGGCCGGGCTCGTGACCGCCGGGCAGGTGGCGATCGTGCTGCCCCTGATCGAGGGCCGCGAACAGGGCTGGCCGCCGTGGGCCTGGTGGTGCCTGGCCGCCTCCGGCCCGATCCTGGCCGCGTTCGTGCGCCGTCAGCGGCGGCTGGCGGGCTCGGGGCGGATCCCGCTGCTCGACCTCGACGTGTTCGCGGACCGGGCGTTCGCCTGGGGCCTGGTCGCCGTGGCGCTGCTGTTCGGCACCTCGGCCGGGCTGTCGTTCGTGCTCGCCCTCTACCTGCAGGACGGCCTCGGCCTTGACCCGCTCGCCGCCGGAGCCGTGTGCACCGCGCTCAACGCGGGCTTCTTCGCCGCCTCCCTCCGACCTGGACGCTTCGGCGCACCCGTACTGCTGCTCGGGCTCTGCCTCCTGTACGACGTCGTGGCGCGCGCGGCGCAGCCGTACCAGGTGGCCATGGCCCTCCTCGTGGTCGGAGCCGGGATGGGACTGATCATGTCGCCGCTGCTCTCCTCGGTGCTGTCGGCCATACGCCCCGAGCGGGCGGGAGCCACGGCCGGGGTGCTCGGAACCGTTCAGGAGACCGGGGGCGTGCTCGGCTGCACGATCACCGGCACCGTCTTCTTCGGCACGCTGGCCGGCGGCGACTGGCGGTCCGCGACGCTGGCCGCGCTGTCCGTGCTGGTCGCGGGCGCGCTGGGCATGCTGGCCCATGCCGTGCTACGTCCCCGCGCCCGCACCCCGGTGACGGCGACGTCAGGCGGGCAGCACGATCGCCGGCCGGACGGCCTGGAATGCGGGCGACCATAGCCGAGACCGTGCTGCCCGATCATCCATCGGGCGTTCAGGGTGTCGCGGTTGAGGACGGCGCAAGCGGGTGCCTTGGGCTGGATCAGTCATGGTCTGCGCCGCTGAACTCAGCTGGGACGAGTTCGCAAGGTGCGACCGGTCCGCGGATGACCCCGACGCCGCCTCCATAGCTCTTGTTCAGGTCGCCGTTGGCGGAGTGCATCACGACGACGAGCGTCTCGTCCGGCCCGAAGTCCTTCGGGTCGATCCAGAAGTCTCTCGAGTCCTCGGCTCGTCTCAGCGGCATCCGGTCCGGCTGGGGCACCGTCTGCCCCCGGGGCTCGCGACAGGCCTGGCCGTAGGGGACATAGTCGATCACCGCTCGCACACCCTCTTCCCGCAGCCTTTTCTCCAGGTCCTTCGGCCTGACGAACTCGTTGATCCGTACGGTGACGGTCCCGTCGGGGTTCTTGACGACGGCGAATGCCGGCGCGTCCGACATCAGCGGTACGGCGACCGCCACCGCTGCGGCCACCACCACGGCCAGCCCCACCGCGGCCACCAGATCGCGTGCGGGCCGGCGAGCCGGCCCGGCCTCCCACGAGACCGTGGCGGCCTCCGCACGCAGTTCCTCGAACAGCTTGTCCCTGAACGACACCGCCATCACAGTCCTTCCGTCACGAGAGCCGCCGCCACGCCGGGTACCTTCCGCAGAGTCCGGCGGGCGCGATGCAGCCGGACCCTGGCCGTCCCGACCCTGATGTCCAGGGCCTGGGCCGCCTCCGCCACCGTCAGCTGGTCGATGACCACGAGCTCGATCAACGCCCTTTCGCCCTCCGGCAGGTCGGCCATGGCCGACAGTGCCCGCCGGGCGGGCTCTTCGGCGTCGATGCGGTCGGTCAGGTCGGCGATGTCGTCGCCGTCCAGCAGCCGGCGCGCGACGATCCGTTCGACCGCTCGGGCCTCGCGCTCACTGCGACGTCGTTGGGTCGACAGCACGTTGCGCGCCACCCCGTACAGCCATCCGGTCTCGCTGCCCCGTCCCGGCCGGTAGGTGTGCCGGGAGTGCAGCGCCGCGAGGAATATCTCCGCCGTCAGGTCAGCCACCGCGTGCGGGTCGGCCACCCGCCGTGCGACGAACCGTGTCATGGCGTCGAAATTCCGCAGGTAGAAGGCTTCGAACGCCTGTGTCCGGGCTAACGGGTCCGCCGGTTGCGCCTGGTCGAGCCGCACGAGCCGGGCTCCCTTCGTTCAACAGTGCTTACACCTTGTACTTGGCCGAACCTCGGAATGCATTACGAGGCGGTGCGGGGCCGAACACGTGGATCTCGTTCGACGACGGCCGCTCACCGGACCGATCTGATCGCCTCGATCACCAGGTCGGGCTGGGCGTGCTGCACGTAGTGGTCTGTGGTGCCCGCCACGACGACACGGCCGCGGCTGGACAGCGCGGCGAGACGTCCGGCCTGATGGGCCGCCGTCGCGGGCTGCCCCGCGGGGATGACGACCACGACGGGCAGGTCGCGCCAGGCGCCTGGTCGTACCGTCGCGCGGACCTGGGCGGCGCTGTCCGCCGCGGCCCAGGCCTCGGCCCGGGCGGCGCCCATGCTGCCCGCGCCGTAGACGACGGGAGCGCTCGCACGCGCCGCCGCGGTGGCGTCGGCGGGCACCAGCGCGTCGCCGAACAGCCGCAGCACGCCGACGCGCGCCAGGGCCTGGTTGACGGTGAACTGCGCGGCGAGGAGCGGGCGGGAGATCTGGAGGGCTTCGGTGGCGTTCTCGTCCGTGACGTCGATCAGCACGAGCCCGGCGGTCAGCGCGGGCCAGTGATGCGCGAAGAGTCGCACGATCGTGCCGCCGTAGGAGTGTCCGACCAGGACGTACGGCCCCGCCTCGCCCGCCGCGGCGAGCAGCGCGCGCAGGTCCGCCGCGGCGCGGTCCGCCGTACGAGGGGCCGGGCCGTCCTCGCTCCAGGCGTATCCCGCGCGGTCGTACGCGCACACGCGGCCGGGCAGTCCGCGCTGGATCACGTCCCAGCTCGCACTCGACTCCGCCAGGCCGGCCTCCAGCACGACGGTCGGCGTTCCCGAGCCCGTGGTTCCCGAGCCCGTGCAGTGGACGTGCAGCCGGTGGCCGCCCACGTCCACCAGCCGCCCAGGCACGGGCGGGTCCCCCTGCCGGGCCACCGACTCGTAGCAGAACCCGGTGACGGCCGCCAGCACGACCACCGCCGCGCACCAGGCGGCGGCCCTGCGCAGCGCTCGGGCGACCACAGCTCTCTTCGACACGTCACGAATCTAGGGACGCGATCGCCCGGCCACCTCGTCCTCCAGGACGAGCCGCCTGCAGGAACAGACGCCAGAGAACCTCATCCATCAGGACGAGATCGCCGCCGCGGCACAGGCCTGGCAGGACTTCGGCGTTCACACCGCCACGCTGGTCCCCGCAAAGCGGGCGGATCCGGGAGAGGACCTGCTCAGCCGCCTGGTCACCGAGCCACTCACGGACGACGAGCTCGCCGCGATGATCATCACCATCGTCACCGGCGGCTACCTGTCGGCGAGCAATGCCATCGGCGTCGCCGCCATGCGCGTGATCATCGAAGGCCGCCTGCCCGACCTCACCCCCGCCGTGGTCGACGAGGCTCTCCGCATGCAGTCGGGCCGCACCGGCGAGCATTCACCGACCCCGACCGCTTCCTTCCGGGGCCGCCGCTCCTCCCCTGGTCTTCGGCCAACGGCCCGCACTACTGCCTGGGCGCCGTCCTCGCTCGCGCCGAGATCGGCGCAGCCCTGTCGGCGTTGTCACGTCACCTTCCCGGCGTACGGCCGGCCGAGCCGCTCGAGAGCGTGGAATGGACCACCGACAGCGTCGACGTCGGCCCGCGCGCCGTACGCGTCACCTGGTAGGCCTCGCGACCGCTCTCTTAACACGAAGCGGTGAGAGTGGCCTTCCAATAATGTTCGGAACCGGCCGGAGAATAGCTCGTGCTGATCTCCTGACAGCTACTGCTGTACGCCTGCATGGCGGCCACCGCGCTGGCATGAGCATCCGAGGGGAGATAACCGTAGCCGACGAAGGTCCGTTGATCCGCCACGGCGACGTCGGCCAGGCCGACTACGACTGCCGCCGCCAATGTCATGGTCGCCAACGCGCGGGTTACGCGTCGATGCATTGTTCCCCCAAGGGCAAACAAGATCGGTTTGACTTTTCAGTCAAACCGATCTTTCCATCAAGGTCAATGGTCACCCTGGTACGGCAGCTGCCTCCGTCATCGAGGGAGTTCGCACGATGCGCCGGTCCAGCCAGGGGCCTGGCCGACCGGCCTCAGCCTGCAGCCACCCGGCCAGGCAACGGCACGAACCCGGCAGGCAGGACCGGTGATGCGCCACGGCGGCAGGCGAGTCGAGGCCCCGGAGTCCGAGGCTGCGGCGGGTCAGGGAAGTTGCGATCGGGTGTGCGGTGTGGATTCCCGGCCGGTGCCGGACGGGCGCCGGGACACGTCGGACGGTTGCATGGCAGCAGGGCGGCATACGAAGTACGAGAGGGACAGCAGGAGAAGGGCAGCGGCGGGAACCGCACCGGCGAGCGCCAGACCGATTCGGGGCCCGAGGTGCTGGTTGATGGCGCCGATCAGGGGTCCGCCGAGGGCGCCGCAGCCAAAGAACACGAGAAGGTAGACACCTATCGCCCTGCCGCGAAGCTCGGTTCCGGCAGCGACCTGCACGGTGGCGTTGACCGCGGTGAACAACAGTGTCGTAGCCATGCCGATCCCGGCGAGGGCGCACGCGAGGCTCCACGGTGTCGGCATGGCGGCGGCGAGTAAATACGTGGCGGCCACCGCGCACCCGGTCCAGGTCAATCCGTTCATGGTGGTGCGGGTTCGACCGGCGGCGATCAGCGCGCCGAGCATGGAGCCGAGCGCGACGACGAAGGTGAGCGTCGCGTAGCCGGAGGGTCCGATGTCGAGGGTGCGGGCGTAGGAGGACAGTGTGACCGGCAGGCTGCTGGTGAACATGCTGAACGCGCCGGCCAGCGCGATGGGCCGCCAGATCTCCGGTCGCCGTACCAGTCCGCGCATCCCACCTGGAACGAGTGCGGCGGCGCGCGCCGCGGGGCGCGGGTGCGGGAGCCGGTCCGGGTCGATGCAGGCGAAGGCGATGAGCGGGACAGCGTAGGAGACGGCGTTGAGAGCAAAAGCCCAGCCGGGACCGACGGCGCTGATCAGCGCACCGGACACTGCCGGGCCGGTGAGGGCGCCGAGTTGGTACGTCGAGGAGTTGAGACTGATGGCGCTGTGCAGGTGATCGCGTTCGACGAGGTCGGTGACGAACGCCAGCCGAGCAGGCTGGTCGATCGCCGCGATGATGCCGAGCACTGCCGCCAGGAGCTGGATGTGCCAGGCGGTGACGTGGCCGGTGAGGGTGAGCACGGCGAGGATCGCGGCCAGGGCGCCGGTCGCGGCCTGGGTGGCCTGCAACACCCGGCGCTTCGGGTAGTGGTCGGCGATCCACCCACCGGCCAGGCCGAAGACCAGCATGGGGGCCAGTTGCAGAGCAGTGGTGATTCCGACGGCGGTGGCATCTCCGGTGAGGCTGAGCACCAGCCAGTCCTGGGCGATGCGCTGCGCCCACATCCCGGTGGTCGCCACTGTCTGGCCGAGCAGCAGGAGCCGGAAGTTCCGGGAACGCAACGCGGCAAGCCTGGTACGTCGCGGGATAGGTGGTTTCGGCCGGGGGCTGGGGGGCTCTGGCCTGGCGGCCGCCCTGGTCACGACGGAACTCCTCCTTCGGTAACGGGGCTGTGTCTCCATCGTTGGGCACCGGGATGAATTCACGAAAGGGAATTGATCAAATAAGTCTTATTGCGAATCATGATGAGCCGGCCTAGCGTCGGGTCGTATGTTTCCTCCCGAGCAGGTGCGGACTTTCCTGGTAGTGGCGCAGTCATTGAGCTTCAGCCGGGCTGCGGCGGCGCTGGGCCTCGGTCAGCCCACAGTGAGTCAGCACATACGCAAGCTTGAACAAGCGGTCGGTCGGCCGTTGCTGGTCCGGGACACTCGCAGCGTGACGTTGACCGTCGACGGAGAGGCGATGGTCGGCTTCGCCCGCTCGATTCTCACCGCACACGCTCAGGCGGCGGACTATTTCACCGGCGGCGGCGTGCGGGGCCGGTTGCGATTCGGGGTGACCGACAATCTCGCGCTGAGCCAACTGCCACGGATTCTGCGGGACTTCCGGCACCTCAACCCCGGCGTCACTCTGGACCTGACCGTGGTCCAGCAGGGCGTGCAACTGCAACGCCGAGTCGAATCCGGCCACGTCGACGTCGCCTTCCTCCAGACCACCGCCGGAGAGGGACGGGGCCGGCTGGTGCGCCGGGACCGGCTCGTATGGGCTGCCGTCGAAGGCAGCGGCCTGCGATGGGACGACGGACAGCGGGTGCCGCTGATCGTGTATCAGGCGCCCAGCCCCAGCCGGGCGTTGGCGGTGCAGGCGTTGGAGCAGGCAGGCGTCAAACACCGTGTGGTCTGTACGGCGCGCGGGGTCAACGCCGTGCTGGCCGCCACCCGTGCCGGCCTCGGCGTTGCGATCTTCGCCCGCAGCCTGCTGCCCGCCGATCTGGTCGAGCTTCCCAAGAGTGCCGGACTACCCGAACTGGGCGAACTCGACCTCGTCCTGCTGACCAACCCGCGCGCCCCCTCCGAACTCGCGGAGGCCTTGACCAGCGCTATCCTCGCGCACGCCAACCCCACCGGCTCCATCCACGACACCCGTCACCGGCCGGAGGCCCCGGCAGGTGCGGAGATCCGCCGAACGCGCCAGTAGAGGGCAAGGCCTCGATGTGTTCCCATGACCTGGTCGCCGGAGTTCCGGCGTGGGCACGGCGCTCCGCTCAGCGGGCTCAACCACGGCCGGACCCACGGGGATCCGGCCGAGGACCTGGAACGGCCCCGGTCCGCGTGGATGGACCGGGGCCGTTCGTCGTCGGCGGGCTTGGTCTGCCTCTCCTTGGGAGGCTGCGGGTCACAGGCTGCGGGCGGTGATGTCGCCGTTGGAGGTGGTGGCGTGGATGTCGAGTTCGGTGCTGCCGTTGTTCTTGAGGGCGTTGGTGATGCGGCCGTAGGTGGTGCCGGCGTCCAGCGCGGCCGAGACCCCGGCCGCGGCGGCGATCGCGATGTCGCCGGACTGGGTGCGGAGCACGACCTTGCCGCCGGTGGCCTCGGCGATGCGGATGTCGCCCCGTGCGGTGTTGATCTCCGCGGGGCCGGCCAGCCGGCCGACCTCGACGTCGCCGTCGGTCGCGGTCAGGCGCAGGCTCGCGGTCTCCTCGAGCGTGATCTGGCGGTACGCGCCGTCGAAGGCGACCTCGCCGAGGCGGCCGAGGGCCCGGAGTTCGGCGGCGGCCGCCTTCGCCTCGATGCGGGAGCCGGTGGGCAGCTGGACGGTCACGTCGATGGACCCGGACGGACCGAGGTACTGGTTCTTCACCGAGGTCTCGATCCGCAGGACGCCGTCGGCGTAGGCGACCGTGGTCTCCTCGGCCGCCTTCACGTCACGGCTCTTGGAGGGGTTGGTGGGCTGGATCTCGACCGTGGTGTCGGCCTGGTCGGCGGCGATGAGCTGGACGCGTCCCGCGGGGATGTGCAGGACGGCGGCGATCGGGGCGGGGGTGTCGAACTTCTGCATCGTGTGCTCCTTGTGCGGTGTTCTTTCGATGCCCCTACGATCGCCGACCGCTCTGATATGGGGCTGTCGCCGTCCTGACGCCGCCGCTGACATCCGGCAGGCCTCTTGCGTGCGTTCAGGGCGAGGCCGGAGGAACTTCGAGAGGGTCAGGGTCGTCATCTCTAACATGGGCGACAAGGAACATAACGATCGGTTCCGGCACCTGCCGGAGCGGCCGGACCCGGCGACGTGGCGGTCTGGTCGGGATGAATCGCCGTTGCCGCAGGCGATCGCCGAGCCGGCGGAAGTGAAGGACACCGGCCTGCGCTGGGTGGCGCCCGAGCTCGAAGCGGCACGGCAGATCAGCGATGCGATCGTACGCCGCCGCGGTTCCCGCGACTGAGCCGCCGCTGTCCACCATCACCGCCTCTCCCGCGGCGGGCCACCGGTGCCAGGCCATCGTGGCGACGGTGACGGCTCGGGCCGTCATTTCAAGACCGGGGTGTGATCCGGGCCTCGATGGCGTCCAGCAGCGCGGCCAGGCCGAACTCGAACTCGTCACGGCTGCCCACGCGTGACAGCTCCTCGGCGTGAGCGACCAGGACGGGATACTGGTGAGGGGCCAGACTCCCGTAGAGCCTCCGGCGCATCCGCTGCTCCTCCGGGTCCCCGGAGTCCACGCCCAGGTTGAACTGCACCGAGCCGACGCACAAGGCGCGATGAGCGCCCGCCATCTGCGAGACATCGTGGCGGCCTACTTCGCGACGTTCGTGAGGAGCTTGTCGAATTCGCGGTCCGGCAATGTCCTGTTGAGCTCCAGGAGCCTTTCGGCCATGTAGCCGACCGCGTAGCGCGTCTCGGGCTTGCCGGCTTCGATGGCCTGCCGGATGGCGGTGGCGACGACACCTGGGGCGCTGGCCGGGGTGTTCTCGCCGAGCTGTGTCTCGGCGCGTTGGGCCATGGCTTCGGCCATCTCCCCGTACGCGGTCGTGCCGGAGATCTCACGGAGGTCCTGTGCCGTGTGGTCTTCGAACTCGGTCTTGATGATGCCGGGTTGGATGATCACGACGTCGATGCCGAACGGCTCAACCTCCATGCGCAGGCTGTCGGAGTAGGCCTCCAGCGCGTGCTTGGTCGCGTAGTACCAGCAGCCGAGCGGCAGCGCGATCTCGCCGCCGATGGAGGAGACGTTGACGATCGTGCCGGACCCCTGCTCGCGCATGTACGGCAGGGCGAGCTGGGTCAGCCGGGCAGGGGCGAAGACGTTGACCTCGAACTGGTCGCGCGCCAGGTCGATGGGGATGTCCTCGGCCGCGCCGTGCAGGACGGTGCCGGCATTGTTGATCAGGACGTCGATGCGGCCCTGTTCGGCGACGATGGCGCCGATGACGTGTTCCAGGTCCTCCGGCCGGCGTGCGTCCAGCGCCAGGGCGTGTCCGCCGGCGTCGCGGATGTCGTCCATCTTGTGTACGCGCCGCGCGGCGCCGTAGACGATGTGGCCGGCGCGGATGAGTTCGAGTGCGGTGGCCTTGCCGATGCCGGCGGAGGCGCCGGTGACGAGTACGACCTTTTTCATGGTGGAACTCCCTCTTCGGTCTGGGTGAACGCTAGGGTCGTGTTCTGGGATGAGACAACTCGAAGAATTCATTTGAGCAGGTCAGAGGCCATGTATTGGTGCAATGACCTTGTAGCTGAGTGCAACTGCCTTGCAGCACCGAGGGCTCGACCGGGGAGGATGACATGCCGGGAGACCGGCTGACCGCCGAGGATCGTCGCCGCATCGCCGAAGGCCTGGCGGCCGGCCTGACCTACGCGGAGATCGCCCGCCGGCTGGGACGGTCCAGGTCCACCGTCACCCGCGAGATCGCCAGGAACGGCGGCCCGCACGGCTACCGGGCGGCGCGCGCCCAACATGCGACGAACTGGCGCGCCCGCCGCCGCAAGCGCGCTCCCCACGCCGGCGTTCCGCACACCACCGACAACCGTGACGTCCGCACAGCCCGGGAGTTCGAAGAACAGTTCGTCGCCATGATGATCGAGGGCGGGATGGCGCCCATGACCGCCAAGGTGTTCGCCGCGCTGTTCCTCAGCGAGGGCGGCAGCCTGACCGCCACGGAGCTCGCCCGGCAACTCCATGTCAGCCCGGCGACGATCTCCCATGCCATCAAGTGGCTGGAGCGGCGGCAGATGGTCGCCCGGGAGCGGGAGGCGCGCCGGGTGCGGTACTTCGTGGACGTGGACGTCTGGTACCACACGTGGGCGGCCAGCGCCAGGTCGATAGCGATCTGGGCCGACACCACGCGGCACGGCGTCGGGATCTTCGGCAGCGACACACCCACCGGCGACCGGCTCCGTACCACCACCCAGTTCTTCGAGCTCCTCGGCCACGACATGGGCCAGGCGGCCGAGCACTGGCGGCAGGCCCTCTCCATGCAACGCCAGCGGTGAACTCCGGCGGTCGCGTCAGGAACCGTCGAGGCTCGACAGCCCGTTGACCGCGACCTCGATCCCTCGCCGGCCGGCGGCCAGGACGTCCTCGTTGGAGCCGCCCTGCTGCTGGGCGACGAGCCCCGCCACGGACAGCGCGCCCATGAAGCTGCCGACCGCCGCTCCCGCCGACACGGGATCCAGCTCGGGGTAGACCTCGCACAGGGCCCCGGCCAGCACGGGCTGCTCCTGGAGGATGAGCGTCAGCCCGCGTGCCTGCAGCGCGGGCTCGGTGAACACCAGCCGGGCCCGCAGCGGCGACAGCGCGAAGTCCAGCTCGTCGCCCTCGGCCAGGCTGCGCACCAGGGCCTCGAACATCCGGCCCAGCAGATCCCCCAGGGGCTCCCCCGGTTTCCGCCCGGCGATCACCTCGAGCATGCTCTGCCCGCGATCCCCGGCGTTCAGGAAGAGCACTTCCTCCTTGCTCGCGAAGTACGCGAAGAAGGTCCGGGGTGCCACGTCGGCCGCCGCGGCGATCTCGGCGACAGTGGTCTGCTCATAGCCCCGTTCACTGAACAGCCGCACCGCGGCCTCCAGCAGCGCACGACGAGTGCGGGCCTTCTTGCGTTCGCGATGACCTTCCACAGCGCAACCCTACAGCATGCTCTGCGTTTATGCATAGCTTGTAATTTCGCAGTCTATGCGCTTTTCTGGCAGGCATGGACATCCTCGAGAGTCTGCCGGTCGAACGGGAGGACCCGTTCGAGCCACCTGCTCTACTGAAAGAGCTCCACGGACCGCTGCACCCGATGACCTACGCCGACGGGCGGCTCGGCTGGCTGGTCACCGGCTACGCCGAGGCACGCGCGGTGCTCGACGACCCGCGCTTCAGCAACACCCAGCAGGGCGCCGCCCCGCCGATCAAGGAGCTGGCGCCGCCCGAGGGGCTGACGGATCTGGTGATCCCGCCAGGCTTCTTCATCGCGATGGACGACCCTGAGCACTCCCGTTACCGCAAGCTGCTGACCGGGCACTTCAGCATGCGGAAGATGCGAAGGCTGGAGCCCAGGATCCAGGAGATCATCGACGGCCAGCTCGACGAGATGGCCCGCTCCGGGGCTCCCGCGGACCTGGTCAGGACGTTCGCACTGCCGATCCCGTCGCTGGTGATCTGCGAGCTGCTCGGCGTGCCGTACGGCGAGCGTTCACGCTTCCAGGACGCCACCGCGCGGGCGGTGAACCTCGACAACCCCATCGAACAGCGGGGCGCCGCGAGCGCCGAGCTGATGGGCTACCTGTCCGAGCTGGTCGGGCGCAAGCGGGCCGAGCCCGGCGAGGACCTGCTCAGCGAGCTGGTCACCGGCGGCGAGCTCAACCACGAGGAGCTCACCGGCGTGGCCACGCTGCTGCTGACCGCCGGGCACGAGACCACCGCGACCATGCTGAGCCTGGGCACGTTCCTGCTGCTGTGCCGCCCCGAGCAGGCCGACCTCGTACGCACGGATCCCGCCGTCGCCGAGACCGCGGTCGAGGAACTGATGCGCTACCTCAGCATCACGCACATCGGCCCGATCCGGGTCGCCAGGGCCGACGTGCCCCTCGCCGGGCGGACGATCAAAGCCGGCGAAACCGTGACGATCTCCCTCCCGGCCGTCAACCGCGACGCGACCCGCTTCCCCGCCCCCGACCGCTTCGACGTCACCCGCCAGGCCACCCAGCAACTGGGCTTCAGCCACGGCATCCACCAGTGCCTGGGCCAGCAGTTGGCCCGGCTGGAGATGCGGCTGGCCTATCCGGCGCTGCTGCGCCGCTTTCCCGGGCTGCGACTGGCCGTACCCGCGAAGGAGGTGCCGCTACGGCCTCGGGCCGCCATGTACGGCGTGGCCGCCCTGCCGGTCACCTGGTAGTGGCGCCCGCCGGCAGCCTCCTCCGGCGCTGCGACTGACCCGGGGGCCTCGGCCGGCAGGCTGGCGACGGCCGCGACGTCGGTCCGGCCGAGACCGTCGCCGCCGAGATCCGCGCCCGCGGCGGCGACGCGATCGCGGACACCGGCGACGTGGCGACGCCGGACGGCGGCGCGGCACTCGTCCGCGCCGCGCTCGACACGTACGGCAGGGTCGACATCCTCGTCAGCAACGCGGGCATCCTGCGGGACGCGCTGCTCGAGGACACGACTCCCGGCGTGCTGGACCCGGTCCTCGACGTGCACGTCAAGGCTCTGTTCCACGTGACCCGGCCGACGTGGAAGGTCATGCGCGAGCAAGGTTACGGCCGAGTCGTCAACACCACCTCGGCGGCCGGACTGCTCGGCAGCCCGCACAAGAGCAACTACGGCACGGCGAAGGCGGGAGTGGCCGGCTTCACCCGCGTCCTCGCCGTCGAGGGCGCCGAGCACGGGATCAAGGTCAACGCCATCGCCCCCATCGCCGCCACCCGCATGCTCGTCAAGCACCTCGGCGAAGGCTCCCGGCTCGACCCCGCGAACACGGCCATGGTCAACGCCGTCCTCGGCAGGCTAGATCCCGAGCTGGTGGCGCCGGTGGTGGCGTTCCTCGCGCACGAGGACTGCCCGGTCACCCGCGAGATCTACACCGCGGGCGCCGGGCAGATCGCTCGCTTCTTCATCGGCAGGACGCCCGGCTACCACCACCCGGAACTGTCCGTCGAGGACGTCCGGGACCACCTCGCCGAGATCCGCGACGAGACCGGCTACACCGTCCCGGCCGGTCCCGGCAAGGAGATCGCGCAGTTGCTGCGGGTCACCCAACCGGGCGTCGTGCCCGACACCCTTCCGATCCTCGGCGCGTTCGCGTCACCTGACGTTCCGCGCGCACCGAGTTCACCGAGGACGTGTTGTCATGACCACCGATATGCCCGTTTTCCCGGCACGCGGATGCTGCGTGCGAACGGCGAGGGCGCGCCGGACGCCTTCCCTCGTTCCACGGCGTCAGGTTCCGACATGACATGTCCGTCTACGGCGTCCACGAACTCCCCGTCACCTGGTGAGGCGATGCGTACCGACATAACCTGATCCTGATCGCTCTCGCCATGACGGGGGTCGCGTTCGGTGTCCCGGCATCCCCCGTCCGCGCTCCGGGCCGCATCGACGTGCCGGGGGTGCTGCTGCTGTCCGCCGGTCTGGTCTGCCTGCTGCCGGCGCTCAGCAAGGGCGGCGGCTGGGGCTGGGCGAGCGGCCTGTTCCTCCTGCCCGCGACCGTGGCGATGGTGGTGTTCGCGCCGCTGTCCGGTGCCCTGAACCGCCGCTTCGGCGCCAGACTCCCGCTGGTGACGGGCATCCTCATGGCGACGTCCTCGTTCGCGCTGCTCGCCGTCGCTCACGACGCGGCGTGGCACATCCTCACCGCGGTCACCCTCATGGGCATCGGTATCGGTCTGGCGTCCGCCGCCATGACGAACGCGATCCTCGCCACCGTCCCGCCGTCCCGGACCAGCGTCGCCACGAGCATCGACACCCTCGCCCGCACCATCGGCACCGCAGTCCTCGCCGCGGCCGGCTCGGCGGCAACGACTTGCCTGCCGAAGCCGAACGCGCCGCCACCGGATCGCTCACCATCGACGTCGGCGACCGCTACCCGATCGAAGAGGTCGCCAAGGCACGCTGTCGGCAGGACGCCGTGGATCTTCGACCGCCGGCCGTCGCATAGGAACCTCATGAGGTCCCCGTCCGGAAACGTCTGGTGGCGCGTGGTCAGTCGGCGGAGTGCCGGAAGCCGCGCAACATCGCGGTGACCCCCATCTCGAAGTGGTCGTCGAGGGTGGTGGCGTCGGCGGCTTCGGCGAGCACGTTGTAGTCGGGACTGCCGGGCCGCGGTTTGCGGCTGCGCCGCTCCGCGCCGAGCCGGGTCACGGCGATGGCCAGAGCATGGCCGATGGTGAACTCGCGCAGGCAGCGGGTTATGCGCAGGGCGTGTGCCGGGGGGATGCCGTCGGCATGGAGTTTGGTGAGCATCTTGACGCCGGTGTCGATGGAGGCGGGCGAGCGCACCGGCCGGGTCGCGAACACCTGCACGGCGTGGGGGTGGCGCAGGAGGGTGTCGCGCAGCCGCAGGCAGTATTCGCGCGCCAGGTCCTGCCAGGGGCCGTCCCAGGGCAGGGTGTCGACGTCGATCTCGGTGAACAGCGCCTCGGCGACGCCGTCGAAGAGCGCCTCCTGGTCGTCGTAGTAGCGGTAGGCGGCCATCGGGTCGAAGCCGACCGCGGTGCCGAGCTTGCGCATGGAGAACTTGCGCAGGCCGTGGGCGTCGATGAGGGTGAGAGCGGCGACGGCGAGGTATTCGCGGGTGAGAGTGGGCCGGGTGGGCGGCTCCGGCAGCGTGCCCGGCGGTCTGGGGTCGGCCGTCATGCTGCGAAGCCCTCCAGGATCGTGGTGAGTGTCTTGGTGAATTCCTCCGGGTGCTGCATGTACGGGACGTGGCCGCCGGGGAACTCCTGGCAGGGTATGCCAAGGCGCTCGGACAGCACGTGCGCGGGAGTGTAGTAAGGCTTGCCGACGCTGTCGCGCCCGGTGGCCAGGCACCACGGCGCCGTGGTGGCGGCCGGCGCGGACAGGTCGGGCTGGTAGTCGAAACAGAAGGCGGGTAGCTCGCGGCGCAGCATGAGCTCCGCGTTGTGGAGTTGGCGGGTCATCGCATCCGGCTCGCGCCGGGTGAGCCTCCGCGCCAGGTCGCCGGCGGCGAGCACGAGCTGGGTGCCGGCGGCGATGACGGTCTGGCCGGTGGGCGACAGGAAGATGCGCGGGGGGTCGGGCAGCGTCATCGCGCCGAAGGCCGCGAAGGCCCGCATCAGGTGCCCGTCCTGGCCGAGGCGGCCGATGTGTTCGATTTCCCGCCGTTCGGCGGAGCCGGCCGGCAGGAGCTGGACCAGCGGCGCCTCGTGCACGACGGCGCCCAGCAGGCGGCCGGGATGCCTGATCACCATCTCCAGGGCGATGATCGCGCCCCCGCTGTTGCCGAAGACGTAGGCGCGTTCGAGGCCGTGGTGGTCGAGGACGGCGACCGCGTCGTCCGCCTGCGTGGCAGGCGTGATCGAGGCATCCGGGTGGGTGAACGGGCTGCGTGAATTGCCGCGCCGATCGTAGGTGATCACGGTGTACGTCCGCGCCAGCAGCGGGACCACGTCCGCATACATCCCGGCATCGCCTCCGCCGCCGGAGATCAGCAGCAGCGGGGGCCCGTCACCGGCAAGTTCGACGTGTAGCCGAGCCCCGGGCACCTCAACCGTGTCGCTCGTCATGGCTCTCCTTCCTGATGACGTCAAGCACGCGTCTACACTGTAGCGCCTGTCTACAGCGTAGACAGATGACAGACGGGAGCTTCGCCCTTGCCCGGCCACTGCTGACCCGCCCGATCTCGCGGCGAACAACAGGAGGGCTGCCGTCGTGTTCCAGGGATTCAAGGCGAGTGCAGCACTACGATCTTGAAGGTCTCCCACCCCCTGTGAAAGAGGCCGCCAGTGGTCACGCACTCCGAACTCGTCCGGGTCTTCGGCACGGACGGCATCGTCACGCTCGACCGCGACCAGGTGGAGGAGCGCGGCTTCCGGCCAGAGGACGTCGAGCTGCTGTGCGAGGTCGGCCTGCCGGTCACCGCCGACATTCTCTTCACGATGCACGTGAACGGTCCGTTCGATGCCTTCACGGTCTTCGATGCCGAGACCCCGAACCGACCCGCACGCTTCATGATCCTCGGTAGGGGCCGTACCGACGACCGGATCCGCTACGCCGTGGAGCTGGAGAGCAGCAACGTCTACCTGCTCGCGCTGGAGGACGGCGTGCCCACCCCCGAGCCCGAGACCATCAACACCTCGCTCGGCGCGTTCGTGGAGTTCCTGTACCGAATCGAGCTGTGCGCGCAGGAAATGGGCGGGGCCGACCTCGAAGAGTCGCGCCCGTACCTCGAGAAGCTCGTCGCCGACCTGAGGACACATGACGAGCGCGCTCTCGCGCCGGACACGTTCTGGGGCGGGCTGATGGACGCCTACCTTCACGGCGGTGTCCCGCGAGGGCGCAAAGGCAGCCGACAGGCGATCGTCACCGCGCTGGAGGCGCACCTCCCCGATGACGAGCCGCTGCGCTGGGCGACCGACATCCCGGTGGGTGAGGGCGTCCAAGAGCTGAGCGCGCACCGCGCGGACGGCTACTGGCTGCTCGTCACGTGGGGTTTCAGCGACCTGGACGGTCTGCTCGACGTCGACCCCGAACCGGGTGCCAGCGGCCTCGGTTTCGAGCTGACGATGCGCGTCCCGCGCGACGAACTGCCGCCTGGCTGGGCACTGGCGACGCTGCAGAATCTCGGCACGTACGTGTTCGGCGAGGGCTACCCGTTCGCCGATGGGCACCGGATGGGTGTCGGCGGGCAGCTCGGCCCCGAGACCAGCAGACTCAACGCGCTGGTCTTCGTCACCGACCCGCACCTGGGCGTGATCGATGCCCCTGACGGCCAGATCGCGTTCATCACCGCCGTGGGCGTCACCCGAGAGGAACTCGCCGAAGCGAAGGCCACCAGCAACGACGCGGTGCTCGCCCGCCTCACCGGGGCGAACGGTGTCCCGCTCACCGACGTCACTCGGTGAGCCACGATCGACGTCGATGGCGACCGTTCATCATGAGGAACCGCCGGAGTCCCCGAGCGGCCCTCCGAGAAGTGGATCCGGCCGGCCCCAGCGCAAGACGGTGACCTCGGTGCTCGGGTCGCCGGCCCGCGACAGGCCCTCGGCCGCCTGGCCGCGGACATCGCCCGTGGCCGGCGCGCAGCGTAACGCGATCTCGTGCGTGGTGTGCCATTCGTCGTAGAGGCCGCGGGTCTCGAACAGGTGCATGGCGGTGGAGGCCAGCTCCCAGCACAGCGGGCCGGCGCCCAGGGCGGCGCTCTGTCGTACGGCGGCGACGATGCCGGCGCGCTCGGCGTCCACCCAGTCGAGCGGGTCGCGGCGGACATGGCGGTCGGCGGCCTTCGCCTCCGGTGGCCCGAGCGGGCCGCGGCCGTGCGCCAGCCGGTGGTCGCCGCCGCGCAGCCGGATGTGCGCTTGCCGGGTCAGGGCGAGCCAGGCGCTCAGCGCGCGGCGCACGGCGGCGTCGCGCTCGTGTTCGCGCTCGTCGGCTTCGGCGCACTCGCGGGCGTAGACGCGAGTCAGGTCGTGGAAGCGGAACCGGGTCCGGCCGGAGGGGTCGCGCCGGGCGTCGAGCAGGCGTACGTCCACGAGCTCCTCGAGGAGGTCCTCGGCCTCGGCGTCGGGCAGGTCGAGCAGGGCGGCGGCCACCCAGGCCGCGAAGTCCGGCGCCTCCAGCATGCTGAGCAGGCGGAACAGCCGCCGCGCCGGGGCGGTCAGCCTGTGGTAGCCGACCGCCAGGCTGGCGCGTACCGTCTGGGAGCCGTGCGAGAGCTGGCTCAGCCGGTCGCGGGTGTCGCTCAGCCGCGTGACGAGCTGGGCCAGGGCCCAGTGCGGGCGGGCGGCGAGCCGGATGCCGGCGATGCGCACCGCCAGGGGCAGCCCGCCACACCATTGGACGAGCAGGTCGGCGTCCGTGGGCGCCCCGGCTGCGCGCTCGGCGCCGATCAGGCCGCGCAGCAGTTCGAGCGAGTCGCCGGGCGGCATCACCGGCAGGTCGATCAGCCGTGCCGCGGGCAGGGCGGTCAGCCGGCGCCGGGCGGTGACCAGCACCGCGCATTCGGGCGTGCCCGGCAGCAGCGGCTGGATCTGGCTCTCGTCGGCGGCGTCGTCGAGCACGACCAGGTAGCGGCCTTTGGCGAGGATGCTGCGGTACAGCTCGGCCCGCTGGTCCAGGCCCGCGGGGATGGCGGTGCCGTCCACTCCGAGCGCGCGCAGGAACCGGCCCAGCGCCTCCTCCGGATCGACGGGACGGGCGTCGCCGCCGCGCAGGTTGACGTAGAGCTGCCCGTCGGGGAACTCCGGGCGGACCTGATGCGCGGCATGCACGGCGAGGGTGGACTTGCCGATGCCGCCCTGACCCGAAACCACGCACAGCGGCAGGGGCGTTTGATCGCCGCCGGGGCACAGTGCCTCGACCGCCGCCGCCAGCTCGTCCTCCCGGCCGACGAAATCGGCGATGTCCGCCGGCAATTGGCAGACACCTCCTTCGAGCGGCGCGCGGTCAGGCTCGCCGCCCACGACCCTCAGCCGCCGCGGATCCCGGCCCGGCTCGACGCCCGGCTCCTCCACGAGCACGCCCCGCGCCCGCTGCTCTTCCTGCGCCAGGGTGAGCATCAGCAGGTCCCCGGCCCGCTCCCCCCACGGCTGGTCGCCGATGACCTCGTGGGCATGACCGAGACCAGGCGTCGTCTCGGCGCGGTCGAGCCGGTCCTGTGTGCTGCGGCCCGGCGCCCACTCCAGGGCGGACTCCCGCTCGCCCTTCTCGGCCGCGAACCGGGCAAGCCGCGCTTCCTGCTCGAACGTGAGCGGATCGGCTTCTTCGGCGTCGCCCGAGGAGTTGAGCTCCGGGGGAGCCTGGCCCATCGGCGATGCGCGCCTGGCCGTAGGTTCGGTGCCTGCCAGGACCGCGACGTGGAGCTGCTGGAGTTCTTCACCCGGCTCCACACCGAGCTCGTCGACGAGCACCGATCGGGCGCGCCGAAAGGACTCAAGGGCTTTGTCGCGTTGCCCCGCTCGTGCGTACCCCAGCATGAGCAGCCACCAGGCGTGCTCGTTCATCGGCTGCTCGGCGACGAATGGACGCAGGTCCTCGATCACTTCCTTGGGCCGGCCGAGGGCGAGTTTCGTCTCGGCCCAGTCGAGTCTCGCGATGGCAAGTCGCTCCTCCAGTCCGCTGATCTGAGCGGCCAGGAAACCGGCGAGCCAGGTATCTTCCGCGGGCCTCCCACGCCACAATGCGAGAGCTCTGTGAAACTGCCGGTCCGCGGCGTGCAACTCTTCCTGTGCGGCATGGCTGCGGGCCGCACCTATCGCCTCCTCGAACTGCAGGAAATCCACTTCCGCGACGTCCGCCTCGAGAAGGTATCCATGCTCCTTGGTGAGCAGTCGCGAGCCGAATGGCGCCACTCTTCGTAACTGAGCGATGTAGGTATGCAAGTTATGGACGGCCGAGGCGGGAGGGGTGTCCCACAACGCCTTCACCAGCCGTTCCTTGGACACCCGGGTGTTGGCGTTGATGACCAGAGCGGCGAGCACCGCCCGCTGCTTGCCGTTGAGATGGACCGGCCGCCCGTCGGCCCCGCACACCTGTACGGGCCCCAGAACCTTGATCGTCATGTCCACCTAGGTGATTCCTCTCCAGCGGCAGGTTTTCGCGAAGAGCGGGTGGATGAATTTCTGTTCGGTGCCAAGAAAGCGTGTTTTGCGCAGGCAATTCGGCGCTCCCGGACGACCCGTCGGCGGGTGGGCCGGGAAACCCCGGCCCACCCCAGATGGGAATGGCGGCTCGGTCAGATTCCGTCGATCAGCCGGATGGCGATGTCCGGGCTGAACGTTCCGGCGGGCACGTTCGGCGCGATGCCGCAGTTGCCGTCCGAGTCGCCGGGGACCTTGACCCAGAGCAGCATCTCGGCGCCGCCGCCGACCTGTGCGGTGGTGCCGAGCTTGCGGCCCGACGGGTTGCACCATTCGCCGTTGGAGCCGTTGCCGTTGCGGCTGGTGTCGATCACGAATTTGGCGGTGCCGCCGAGCGCGGAGTTGATCGCGTTGGCGTAGGTGGTCGACTGGCTGGTGGTGTAGTAGTTGGAGACGTTGACCGAGAAGCCGCGGACGTTGGCGACGCCCACGCTCTGCAGCCGGGAGGCCATGGTCGCCGGTGCCGTCCAGCCGGCGTTGCCGGCGTCGAGGTAGGCCCAGGTGTTGGCGGCCTTGTCGCGGAACTGCTCGGTGGCGTAGGTCAGCATGCGGATGCGTTCCTGCCGGGCCGTCTCGCTCATGCAGTCGAAGTCACCCAGCGAGTCGGGCTCGATGACGACGACCGCGGGGCGGTTGCCGATGCCGGAGGCGAACGCGGAGATCCACGTCTTGTACGCGGCTTCGGTGCCGGCGCCGCCGCCGGAGTGGCCGCCGCACGCGTCGCGGCCGGGGATGTTGTACGCGACCAGGACCGGCAGTTTGTCGGCGCTGTCGGCCGCGCCCACGAAGCTGGAGACGGCGGCGGCGATGTCACCGCTCCAGTTGCCGAACCACCGGGCCATCGGCTTGGAGCCGATCGAGGACTGGATCCGGTTCGCCCGGGAGTCGCCGGAGTTGTTCCTCACCCACACCGCGGGGTTGGAGTTGGGATCGACGTAGAAGCCGCTCGTCATGCTGATCGGACCGGACCCCGACGTCGTCTCGGTGAGGGAGACGTTGTCGAGGTAGACGGTGTGGGCGGCGTTCTTGCCGAGCTGGAACGACACCTGTCCGGCCGCCGTGCTCAGGCTGGAGGTGAAGGGGAAGCTGAAGCGCTTGCTCGTCGTGGTGAGCGCGATCGGCTGCGTCAGGGTGTTGGTGTACGGGCTGTCGGCCAGTTGCACGGTGGTGACCGCGCCGACCGAGGCGGAGGCGGTGGCGTCGAAGGACAGCGTGTAGGACTTGCCGCTGGTCAGGGCGATGTTGTTCTGGGCCACCATGGCGTCCCACGGGTTGACCGTGCCACCGGTCACGTTGACGCGCAGCCGCCCCGTGTCCACCGCCATGGAGGTGTTGGCGGAGTTCCACCACGGCGTGGTGCCGGAGCTGAAGGTGCCGTTGACCACCAGCTCGGTCGCGGCTGTGGCGGGCGTCGCGACGGCCACCGACAGGGCGGTCACCGTTGCGGCCGTGATGGCCGCCAACCGGGTTAATACTCGCATGTACTGCTTTCCTTTCTGGGATCCCCTGTCACAGGGAGTCGGCGAAGGCGGCGATCCAGGCGAGGGATGAGTTCCAGTTGATCGCCACCTCGTTGGTGGACCAGGAGCCGATGTCGTCGATGTAGCACTTGGCCGGTGCGCAGCCGGCGAGGTTGCGCTGGGCGACCGGGTCCTGGAGACCGGAATTGGGGCCTCCGGCCAGGGAGCCGGGGGCGGGGTTGGGCAGGCTCGGGTCGATCTGGTGGGCCCAGAATCGGTGGTGCTGGTTGTGGCTGGCCCGCTCGCCGTACCCGGTGACGTAGGACTGGTTGAGCGCGTTGCGCCCGAGCAGGTAGTCCATCGACTCCAGGACCGCTTGGCGGTAGCGGCGGTCGTGGGTGAGGTCGTAGGCCGTCGCCATGATCACTGCGCTGTTGGTCGTGGCGCTGGTCGAGCCCCAGACGTACGTGCCGTCGGCCGGAAGGTAGGGGTTGGCGTACCCCTGGGCGTTCATGTCGCGCACGTAGCCGTCGGCCACGGACAGCACCCGCTTGCGCGCCGCGGCGAACATGGCGGAGGGGAAGCGGCCGGGCAGCCGGGCGACGGTCAGGTCGGCCAGCGCGCCGGTCGACTGCCAGGAGAAGCCGTCCGCGGTCAGTTTCGTGGTGACGAAGGGCAGGTAGGAGCGCTTGCCGGTGGTCGCGTACAGCTCGGCGGCGGCCCAGGAGAACTCGTCGGAGACGTCGGTGTCGTCGTAGGCGCCCCCGCCCTCGCCTCCCGGTGGTGCGAAGAGGTCGGGATGCGCGCGGGCCGCACGCCAGGCGGTCTCGGCGGCCTCAAGGCAACGCCGGGCGAACGCGCGGTCCCATGCCTTCCAGATCCGGGCGCACTGGGCGCCGGCGGCGGCGAGGTTGAGCGTCGCGGCGGTGGAGGGCGGATAGAGGTAGCGCGGCTGTGCGTCCAGATGCGGGATCGTCGGGTGCCCGGTCCACGCGGCGTCGTGCACCTTGTGGTGGACCAGGCCGCTGCCGGGCACCTGCATGCGGAGCAGGAACTCCATCTCCCAGCGGGCCTCGTCGAGCACGTCCGGGACGCCGTTGCCGGCCTCGGGGACGCGCAGCAGGCCGTCGCGCGTCCCCTCCCGGTCGCCCTGCCCGCGCGAGCGCTCGTAGAGATCCATGAGCTGCCAGGCGGCCAGAGCGCCGTTCACGACGTATTTGCCGTGGTCTCCCGCGTCGTACCAGCCTCCGCGCACGTCCAGCGTGTGGTCGCAGGTGCCGGACAGGCACGGGACACGGGTGTCCCCCTGGTTCGGTGCGACGCCGAGGTGCCCGGCGGGCCTGGCGTAGGCGTCGCCGACGTACTCGGCCTCGATCGGGATGCCGCTGCGGTTGTGGTAGAAGTACGCTAGCGCGTCCCTGCGCAGCCCGTCGTACACGTCGTCGCCGATCTCGAACGGCAGGCTGACCTGGTCGCCGACCGCGAGCGTGTAGCCGGTGCCCGCCTTGCGGACCGACGAGAAGTCGGCCACGTGCACCTGGTCGCCGGACATCGCGTCGGCGCCGTGCACCCGGGTGCGGCCCTGGGCCACGGCGGCGCCGCTCGGGTCGAGCAGGCGCCAGTCCAGCGGCTCAGTTCCGGGGTTGACGATCGTGGCGCGCTTGGGGCCCGAGATCGCGTAGCCGTGCTGGTTGACCCGCACCGGCGAGCCCAGGTCCCGGCCGCCACCGGGTGGGAGCACCCCGCCGACCAGGGAGATCTCGTCCAGGCAGAGCGTGTACGGCTCCGTCGCGCCGCCCATCTGGAAGGTCACCTGTCCGTGCGCGTCCGAGACGTTCGACGTCGCGGTGTACTCGAACGTCCGCGGCGTGGCCGTCAGCTCGGGCCGCCGGTCCAGAGGCGTGGTGTACGGCGGGCCGGCGAGCTGGACGGTGGTGCGGATGGTGACGTCCCGGCTGGCGGAGGCGGTGAAGCGGAGCGTGTACGGCTGGCCGTCCTCCAGCGGGACGTCGTTCTGGCCGATCATCGAGTCCCACGGGTTCGTCGTGCCGGCGGGGACGTCGGCGCACAGCCGGCCCGATTCGATGCGTGACGGGGTGTTCTGGCCGCTCCACCAAGGGTCTTTGCCGGCGTCGAAGCCGCCGTTGAGTAACCGTTCGTAGGAGTCGGCGTGCGCGGGGGTCGCGAGGCCGGCGAGGAGGAGGACACAGGCTGCGGACAGCCTGAGTATGGCGGACATACCGGGACCTTTCAGGTCGCTGGACAGATCGTCCCCGGCACACCGCGGCGTCAGTGCCGGATCTTCCGCCACGGCGTAACAAGCTGTCAACCGTTTCGCGGAGATTGATCCTTGTTCTCTCCGCCCTCTTCTCAGCCGTGCGACAATCCCCTAACATCGGCTGGGAGCGCTCCCAATAATGCACGGATTTCGCACAGGAACACCGGCACAATCCGCGGCGTCAACGCAGGTAGTCGAGTGTATCAAGCGGATCAGTCCCCACTGGAACCGCTCCCGGAAGCAGGGAGATATGACATGACGACAAGGCTGGCGCGGCCGCTGCTTGCCGCCACCCTCACCGGCCTGCTCGCGGCGTGCGGCACCGGCGCACAGACGCCGGACACCGCGACCCAGGGAAAGATCACCCTGGTGGTCAAGACCTTCAGCGAGTTCGGCTACGAGGAGCTCTACAAGCAGTACGAGGCCGCTCATCCCGGGATAACGATCAAGCAGGAGAACATCGCCCAGCTGGGCGACTACCTGCCCAAGCTGCAGCAGTGGATGGCCTCGGGCAGCGGAGCCGGAGACGTGGTCGCGCTGGAGGAGGGCATCCTCATCCAGTTCATGGCCAAGCCCGAGCAGTTCGTGAACCTTCTCGACCACGGAGCCGGGTCGCTGAAGGCCGACTTCCTGGAATGGAAGTGGAAGCAGGCGCTCACGAACGACGGCTCCAAACTCGTCGGGCTCGGCACCGACGTCGGCGCGCAGGGCATGTGCTACCGGACGGACCTGTTCGCCAAGGCCGGGCTGCCCACCGACCGCGAGAAGGTCGGCGAGCTCTGGCCGACCTGGGACGCCTACCTCGCCACCGGGCAGAAATTCGCTCAGGCCAAGACGGGAGCGCACTTCTTCGACTCGGCCGGCGGCATCTATCAGAACATCCTGATGCAGCAGGGCGACCACACCTACTACGACACCTCCAACAACCTGGTGATCGACACCAATCCCGGGGTGAAGGCGGCCTGGGACCAGACGGTCAAGATGATCCAGGGCGGGCTGTCGGCGAACCTCGCGCAGTGGAGCCCGCAGTGGAACGCCGGGTTCAAGAAGGGCACGTTCGCCACCATCCCGTGCCCGTCCTGGATGCTCGGCGTCATCAAGGAGCAGGCCGGGCCGGAGAACACCGGCAAGTGGGACGTGGCGCGCGTGCCAGGCGACGGAGCCGTTCGCGGCGGCTCGTTCCTGGCGGTGCCGACGCAGAGCAAGCACCAGAAGGAAGCGGCCGAACTGGTGAAATTCCTCACCAGCCCGAAGGGCCAGATCGCGGCGTTCAAGGCCAAGAGCAACTTCCCCTCGTCACCGCAGGCCATCGACGACCCGGCGGTGCAGAGCTTCGTCAACGACTACTTCAACAACGCCCCCGTCGGGAAGATCTTCGGATCGAGCGCGAAGGCGCTCAAGCCGGTCTACCTGGGGCCGAACAACAACCCGGTCGGTGACCGCGTCGGCAACGCGCTGATGGCCGTCGAGCAGGGCAAGCTCCAGCCGGCCGAGGCGTGGACCAAGGCAGTCGAGGACGCCAAGCGTGCTGCTAAGTAGCAAGGTGCCATCCGCCGCGCACGCGAGGTCGCGGGCGGGGCTGCTGTCCCGCCTCGACCTGGTGGGCTCGCCCTACCTCTTCGTGGCGCCGTTCTTCGTGATCTTCGGGGTCTTCGGGCTCTTCCCGCTGCTGTACACCGCGTGGGTCTCGCTGCACGACTGGGACCTGGCGGGGGACGCGGGGTTCGTCGGGCTGGCGAACTACGCGGATCTGTTCGCCGACCCCGACTTCTGGAACGCGGTCGTCAACACGCTCGGCATGTTCGTGCTGGCCACGGTGCCGCAGCTGCTCCTGGCGCTGGTCGTGGCGAGCCTGCTCAACCAGCGGCTGCGCGCGCTGACGTTCTTCCGGATGGGGGTGCTCGCGCCGATCGTCACCTCGGTGGCGGCGGTGGGCATCGTCTTCAGCCAGATCTTCGACCGCGACGCCGGCATGGCCAACGGCCTGCTCGCCCTGCTGGGCGTGGACCCGGTGGACTGGCGGGCGGACAAGTGGTCGTCCTGGCTGGCGATCTCGGTCATGGTCGACTGGCGATGGACCGGCTACAACGCGCTGATCTTCCTGGCCGCGATGCAGTCGGTGCCGCGCGACGTGTACGAGGCGGCGGCCATCGACGGCGCCTCCAAGGTCAGGCAGTTCTGGGGCATCACGGTGCCGCTGATCCGGCCGGCGATCCTGTTCACCGTGATCATCTCGACCATCGGCGGCATGCAGCTGTTCACCGAGCCGCTCATCTTCGGCCAGGGCGGCTACGCCATCTCCGGGGGCAGCCTGCGGCAGTTCCAGACCGTGGCCATGTACATGTTCGAGAAGGCCTTCAAGGACTTCGACTACGGCTACGGCTCGGCGGTCGCCTGGATGATCTTCCTGCTCATCGTCGTCTTCGCCCTGGTCAACTTCCTGGTCACGCGGAGAGCGAGATAGCCCATGCGAAACTCCGGCCCCCTGGTCTACCTGACCCTGCTGGCGGCGATCGCGCTGTCGGTCTTCCCGCTCTACTGGCTGTTCGTCGTGGCCACCAGGGCCAACGACGTCGTCGGCGACTGGCCGCCGCCGCTCACCCCGGGCGGCAACCTGGGCGAGAACGTCACGCGGCTCTTCGCGGCCGAGGACGCCAATTTCCTGCTGGGGATGGTCAACTCCGCGATCGCCTCCGGCACCGTGACCGTGTCGGTGGTGTTCTTCTGCTCGCTGGCCGGCTTCGCGTTCGCCAAGCTGCGCTTCCGCGGCAGGAACGCGCTGCTGCTCGTCATCCTGGCCACGATGATGATCCCGGTCCAGATGGGCATCATCCCGCTCTACATGATCATGGTGGAGCTCGGCTGGCAGAACCGGCTGCAGGCGGTCATCGTGCCGTTCCTGGTCTCGGCGTTCGGCGTCTTCCTGATGCGGCAGTACGCCGAGCGGGCCGTCCCCGACGAGCTGGTCGAGGCGGCGCGGGTGGACGGCTGCTCGACCTTCGGCATCTTCTGGAAGGTCGTGCTGCCGGCCCTGCGGCCGGGCGCCTCCGTGCTGGGGTTGTTCACCTTCATGGGCACCTGGAACGACTTCCTGTGGCCGCTGGCCGTTCTGGAGGCCGACAACCCGACCGTCCAGTTCTCGCTCAGTCAGCTGTCCAGCACTTACTACACGGACTACACGCTCATGTTCTCCGGAACGCTGATCGCCACGCTGCCGCTGCTGGCCGTGTTCCTCGTATTCGGCCGCCAGATCATCGGCGGCATCATGGAAGGAGCCGTCAAGGCGTGAACACGTTCGATCCTGGCTTTCTCTGGGGGGCCGCCACCTCGAGCTACCAGATCGAGGGGGCGGTCGCCGAGGACGGACGCGAGCCCTCGATCTGGGATGTCTTCTCCGCGCAGCCCGGCAACGTGCGCGAGGGCCACACCGGCGACGTCGCCTGCGACCACTACCACCGCTACCCCGACGACGTCGCCCTCATGGCCGAGCTCGGCCTGCGCGCCTACCGCTTCTCCGTGGCCTGGCCGCGGGTGCAGCCGCTCGGATCCGGGGCCGTCAACCAGCGCGGCCTGGACTTCTACCGGCGTCTCGTGGACGAGCTGCTGGGGCGCGGGATCGAGCCGTGGCCGACGCTGTACCACTGGGACCTGCCCCAGCCGCTGGAGGACGCCGGCGGCTGGCCCGTGCGGGAGACGGCCCTGCGCTTCGCCGACTACGCCGCCGCCGTACACGACGCGCTGGCCGACAGGGTGACGCACTGGACCACGCTCAACGAGCCCTGGTGCTCGGCCTACCTCGGGTACGCCACCGGAGAGCACGCGCCCGGCCGGCGCGAGCCTGCCGCCGCCATCCGTGCCGTGCACCACCTGCTGCTCGGTCACGGCCTGGCCGCGAGCGCCATGAGCGGCTCGCGGGTCGGCATCACGCTGAACCCCACCCAGGTCAGCCCCGCGACCGGTTCGGCCGAAGACCTGGAGGCCGCGCGCCGCATCGACGGCGTGGCCAACCGGATCTTCCTGGACCCGCTGTACCGGGCCGCGTACCCGGCGGACGTCATCGCCGACCTCGCCGCCGTGACCGGCTTCGAGCACGTCCAGGACGGCGACCTCAAGACGATCGCCGCGCCGCTGGACTTCCTCGGCGTCAACTACTACACCCCGGCCATCGTCTCTGGCGACGGTCCCGCCGACCCGCCGGACAAGCCGACCCCGTACGTCGGATCGGAGACGGTGCGGTTCGTGGACGGCGGGCGGCCGCGGACCGCCATGGGATGGGAGATCGACGAGAGCGGGCTGTCCGACCTGCTCCTGCGGCTCGCCCGCGACTACCCCGTGACCGCCCTCTACGTCACCGAGAACGGGGCGGCCTACGACGAGGAGGCGCACGACGCCGACCGGATCGCCTACCTCGACGGCCACCTGCGCGCCTGCCATGACGCCGTCGCGCAGGGAGTGCCGCTGCGCGGCTATTTCGCCTGGTCCCTGCTGGACAACTTCGAGTGGGCACACGGGTACTGCCAGCGCTTCGGCCTGGTCCACGTCGACTTCGCCACGCAGCGCCGTACCCCCAAGGACAGCGCGCGCTGGTACGCCGAGGTGATCAGGCGCGGTGGGCTGTGAGGCCCACGATCGAGCAGGTGGCCGCACACGCGGGGGTCGGCCGGAGCACGGTCTCCCGCGTGGTCAACGGCTCCTCCAAGGTGGGCCCGAAGACCAGGCTCGCCGTGCAGAAGGCCATCGAGGAGTTGCGCTACACCCCCAACCGGGCCGCGCGCTCGCTGGTCACCCGGCGCACCGACACGGTCGCACTGGTCATCTCCGAGTCTCCCGAGCGGGTGTTCAGCGACCCGTTCTTCGCGGGAGCGGTACGCGGCATCGCGGCGCAGCTCACGACGTCCGGCAAGCAGTTGCTGATCACCATGGCCCGGTCGGGCAGCGAGCGGCCGGCCTTGGAGGCCTATCTCGGGGGCGGCCACGTGGACGGGGTCCTGCTGCTCTCGCTGCATCACGAGGATCCACTCCCTGCCCGCCTGGGGGAGCTCGGCGTCCCGGCGGTGGTGGGTGGCAGGCCGCTCGATCCCGCTCTCGCCGCCCATGTCGTGGACGTGGACAACCAGGCCGGAGCGTACCTGGCGGTACGGCACCTGATCGAGCGGGGACGGCACCGGATCGCGACCATCACGCGGCCCATGGACATGCTCGTCAGCGTCCACCGGCTGGGAGGCTACCGCGACGGCCTGATCGCCTCCGGGCTCGAGGAGAGTCCCGATCTCGTGGCGGGCGGGGACTTCAGCGAGCAGAGCGGCGCCGAAGCCACGCGGGAGCTGCTGGCCCGCAGGCCCGACCTTGACGCGGTGTTCGCCGCCTCCGACCTGATGGCCCTGGGCTCGCTGCGGGTGCTGCGCGAGGCAGGCCGCGCCGATGTGGCCGTCGTGGGCTTCGACGACTCGCCGTTCGCCGAGCAGGCCGGGCTCACCTCGGTCCATCAGCCGGTCGAGGACATGGGGCGGGAGATGGTCCGCCTGCTGCTCATGCTGATCGACGGCGGGACGCCGAGCCGATCCGTCCTCGTCCTCACCCCACACCTCGCGATAAGGGAGACTTCATGAAATTTCGCCATCTAGGGCGCAGCGGGCTCATGGTCAGCGAGATCGCCTACGGCAACTGGCTGACCGAGGACACCGTCGAACCCTGTGTGCACGCCGCCCTCGACGCCGGGATCACCACGTTCGACACCGCCGACGCCTATGCCGAGACCCGCGCCGAGGAGGCGCTCGGCCAGGCGCTGCGGGGCGTCCGCCGCGATTCGGTGGAGATCCTCACCAAGATCTACTGGCCCACCGGCACCGGCCCCAACGACCGCGGGCTGTCCCGCAAGCACATCATGCGCTCGATCGACGGCTCCCTGCGCCGCCTCGGCACCGACTACGTGGATCTCTACCAGGCGCACCGCTACGACTACGCCACCCCTCTGGAGGAGACCCTGCGGGCCTTCGACGACCTGGTGCGAAGCGGCAAGGTCCTGTACGTCGGCGTCTCCGACTGGACGGCGGAGCAGATCGCCGACGCGCTGCGGATCGCCGACGACCTGGGCCTGGACCGGATCGTGTCCAACCAGCCGCAGTACAACCTGCTCCGCAGGGTCATCGAACCGGAGATCCTCCCGCTGTGCGCCAAGGAGGGTGTCGGCCAGCTCGTCTACCAGCCGATGGCCCAGGGTGTGCTGGCCGGGCGCTACTCCCCCGGTCAGGCGCCGCCCGCCGAGGCGCGCAGGGAGTTCGTGGGCCGCCTGCTCACCGACGACGTCCTGACGCGGGTGGAGCGGCTCCGCCCGATCGCGGCGGACCTCGGGCTGACCATGGCGCAACTGGCGATCGCCTGGGTGCTGCGGGGCCCCGGGGTCTCGGCCGCGATCGTCGGCGGCTCACGGCCCGAGCAGGTGCGCGACAGTGCGGCGGCGTCCGGGGTGCCCCTCGCGGACGACGTGCTCGGTACGATCGACGAGATCCTGGACGACGTGGTGGAACGAGTGGCCGACGGGCCGTTCAGCCCGCTCACCAGGCCCTGATCAAAATTGGGAGCGCTCACAGACTGGAAGCCTGGTACGCTCCGCATGACCAGCAGGTACATACTTGGGAGCGCTCCTAAAGATGACGGATCGGCAGCCGACGCTGGACGAGGTGGCCAGGCGGGCGGGAGTGTCCAGGGGCACGGTGTCCCGGGTGATCAACAACGCCCCGCATGTCAGCCGGGCCGCTCGGCAGGCCGTGGAACGAGCCATCAAGGATCTGGGCTACGTGCCCAACGTCGCCGCCCGCTCGCTGGCCACCCAGCGCAGTGGCGCGGTCGTGCTGGCGGTCTCCAGCGACGACCAGGCCCTGTTCACCAACCCCTTCTTCGCCGAGGTCATCGTCGGGGTGAACGCCGTCATGGAGGAAACCGACCTTGAGCTGCTGCTGATCCTGGCCGCCTCCGAGCGCGGCCGCAACCGCCTGGCCCGTGTCCTGCAGTCACGCAGGGCCGACGGTGTCATGCTGCTGGCCCTGCGGGAGAACGACCCCCTGGCGAAGGTGGCCGCCGAGGGCGGCGTCCCCGTGGTCTACGGCGGACGCTCCCTCGGCGGGTCCAACGACTGGTACGTGGACGCCGACAACCGCGACGGCGCTCGCCAGGCGGCCGAATACCTGATCTCCACCGGCCGCACCCGGATCGCGACCATCACCGGGTCGCTCGACATGCACGTCGGCGTCTCCCGCTACCTGGGCTTCCGCGACGCGCTGGCGCTGGCCGGACTCGGAGACGAGCGGGTCGCGCACGGCGACTTCACCGAGGCGAGCGGAGCCGCTGCCATGGCTCACCTCCTGAAAGAGCACCCGGATCTCGACGCCGTGCTGATCGCCTCCGACGAGATGGCCGCGGGCGCGCTCGGCGTGCTGAAGGAGCACGGCCGGGCCGTGCCCGATGAGATCGCGGTCGTGGGGTTCGACGACGTGGTGACCGCCCGGCACACCCATCCCGCCCTGACCACGGTGCGCCAGCCCATCAAGGCCCTCGGCCGCGAGATGACCCGCATGCTGCTCGCCCTGATCCGCGGCGAGGAGCCCACCCCGCTCATCCTCCCCACCGAACTGGTCATCCGCGAATCCGCCTGAGCTGCCTGCTCACCGTGAATGCGCCGGGGTGCGCCGTCGGTAGACGACGTAGGGGCGCCACAGGTAGGCGATGGGCGCCGACCAGACGTGGACGAGTCTGGTGAACGGCCAGATCGCGGCGAGCAGCCAGGCGGACAGCGCGTGAAGTCGGAAGATCAGTGGTACTCCGGCCATCAGACCGGGGTCGGGGTGGAGGGTCAGGATTCCGCGGAACCAGACGGCGATGGTGGCGCGGTAGTCGTAGCCGCCGCCGAGCAGGTTCTTGCCCACGGTCGCGCTCATGCCGAGCAGGATGACCACCGTGAGGACCGCGAACAGGAGCTTGTCGGCCCGGGTGATGGTACGGCGTACCCGCGGGCTGGTGAGCCGGCGGGCCAGCAGCAGCCCCAGACCCGCGACCACCATCAGCCCGGCCACGGTTCCGGCGCTCACCGAGACCAGGTGGTAGAGGTGCTCGTCGACGCCGGTCGCCGCGGTCCAGCTCTTGGGGATGAGCAGGCCGAGCACGTGGCCGCCGATGGCGGCGAACGCGCCGAGGTGGAACAGCGGCGAGCCGAGCCTCAGCAGCCGGCTCTCCAGTAATTGGGTGGTACGGGTGGTCCAGCCGAACTGGTCGACGCGCCAGCGCCAGACATGCCCGACGACGAAGATCGTCAGGGCGATGTAGGGGATGACGACCCAGAGCGCGACGTTCACGGCCGCGCCTCCATCTCGTTGAGCGGCGGGCCGAACGGGGCCAACCCGACCTCCTCGACGGGCGGTCCGGCCAGCGCGAGGTCGGCGACGGCAGAGCGCTCGGCCGCCGACAGGCCGGGCAGCATCGCGCACAGCGCGTCCAGGACGAGCGCATACGGTGAGCCGCTGTCGTGCAGCGCGGTCCGGATGAGTTCGAGGCCCTTGCGGTGCCGGCGCAGCGGCGCCTCGCCCGCGGCAGGGCCGGCCAAGGCGGCGAACTCGCAGGCGACCGGCAGGAAGTCGGGCAGCTCGCCTTCCGGTGGGGTGAGTCCGGCGAGCCGGTAGCGCTGCTTGAGGGTGAGCAGGGCCATGCCGCGGCGGCGGGTGTCGCCGTGCAGGTAGTAGGTGAGGTAGAGGCTGGACTTGCGGCGCAGGTCGAACGTCTCGACGTAGTGGCGGGCCAGCCCCATGGGCCGCCGGTCGCGGAACCACCACAGGAACTGCTCCAACGCCTGGCGCGGGTGGCCGGTCGGGTGGAACTCGCCCATGCCCGGCCCGCCGTCGCCGTCGAGGCTGCATCCGTCCGCCTGGGCGGCCAGGGCGGCGGCGTCCTCGCGGTGCGCGGTGGGTACGACGTAGCGCTCGTCGTACTTGGCGATGGCCAGCAGCCCGTACATCTGCTCCATGTCGGCCGCCGTCATCCCCACGGCGTCCAGCAGGTCTGTGGCCACGGTGCCGTCGACGGTGCGGGCCCGCATGTACGCGCGCATGGCCGACAGTTTCATCAGCACCCCGGCCACGACCTCGGTGTCCCCGGCCGAGAACAGGCTCGCCAGGTATTCCAGCGGGATACGCAGGTCGGTGACGGCGTGGAAGACGTTGTCCGGGTCGTCGGCGTCGGCGCCCGTCCCTGTCACGGCGTCGAGCACCGGCGACAGCGGCGGGATGTACCAGACCATGGGCAGCGTGCGGTATTCCGGGTGCAGCGGCAGCGCCACCCGGTAGCGCATGGCCAGCCGGTAGATCGGCGAGCGCCGCGCGGCCTCGATCCAGTCCTCGCTGGTCAGCTCGTCACCTGCCCGCACGGTGGTGTGCAGCAGCGTGGACACCGCGTCCGGAGTCTCCTCCCGGCGGGCGACCACCCGCCGCTGCCGCCACGTGACGCCGTTGCGGGCGCCGGCCTCGGCGTCCTCGGAGATGGCACCGAACAGGTACGTGTGCACGGTCGGAGCTCCGAGCTCGGTCGTTCACGGCAGGGAGACTGACTCGACAACCTCGGACAGCGGGCGGCGGACCGCGACTTTGGCGTCGAACGTGATGCCGAGCCGCATGATCATCTGCGGGTACTCTCCGAAGCAGAGCTCTTGGCGCAGGAACTCCCGCAGATGCCGCATCTCCAGCGCCTGGGTGTGGAAGGCAGCGCTCACCCCGGATGCGCCGGCGTGCAGCAGGACCCGTTGGAGGGCCTGTCCCGCGGCGATCCATTCCCGGCGGCTGTCGCCGGGGGTGGTGAGCAGAGCCACGACTCCGGTGGAGGTCGACGCGGCTTGGCCGGCCGTCGTACCCCAGTCATGCCGCCAGGCGTAGTCGCGTTGCGCGAAGGCCGGATGGGTGTTCGCGGGCTCGGCGGGGTAGGCGCCGGCGGGCACCCCGTCGGTGCGGGCGCTGCCCGGCGGGCGGGCCCAGCGGATGACCTCGAGGAGGAGCAGCCGGTTCTGCGACTGCACGTTCTGGGCGGCGTCGGTCAGCGAGGCGACGACCCGTACGGCTTCCGGCTTGCGCACTGGCGTCAGCCGGGCTCCTTCGGCGGCCGCCTGCTGGACCAGCGTCTCCACCAGCCGATCCGGGACGGGCAGATCGGTGAAGGCCGCCCGATGGGTCCGGCGCTGCTCGATCTCGGCGTTCAGTGCCGCGGTGTGCTCGTCAGGAGTACTGCTCCCGCCCAGCCGCACCGTGGCCAGCAGCGCGAGCCGATCCGGGTCGGGCAGCACCCGCACCACGGGCTCGTACCCGTGGCAGCGCAGCGCCGTGGTGAGGTTGAACAGCGCGGCCCCGCAACTGATCAGCTGCTGCCTGCCTTCGGGGTCGCTGAAGCGTAGTTTCCTGTTGGCGTCGGCGCGTACGCTGATCTCCTCGCCGGAGACGGCGAACGTCCACGGCTGGGTGTTGTGCACGGACGGGGCCCAGGCGGCGGCCTTCAGCGCCGCGTGGATGGCGAGGGCGTTCTCCTGTGTCGTACGGGTGCTCATGGCGATCCACCTCCTACGGGATCCAGCACATCACCGTGCGTCAACCGAGGTCAGGGACGAAGGTCCCGCGTCCGGCGGACCAATGGACACGTCGGACGGTCCGGTCAGGCGGCGGCGGAAGACCCAGTAGGTCCAGGCCTGGTAGGCCAGCACCACAGGGGTGAAGATGACAGCGACCCAGGTCATCACCGTCAGCGTGTACGGCGTGGAGGCGGCGTTGGTCACGGTGAGACTGTTGGCCGGGTCCAGGGCCGGCAGCACGTTCGGCCACAGACCGGTGAACAGCGCGGCCACGACCGCGACCACGGCGAGCGCGCTGGCGGTGAAGGCCCACCCGTCGCGGCCGCGCAACGTCGCGGCCAGGGCGCCGATCAGGCCGAGCGCGACCAGCGTGACAGCGGTCCACCAGACCGGCCTGCCGCCACCGCCCGCGGCCAGCAGGAACGCCATCACCACCAGAATCGTCACCGGGCTCAGGCTCTTGGCCGTACGCGTGGCGCCTCGGCGCAGCTCGCCCGTGGTGCGCAGAGCCAGGAAGATCGCGCCGTGCAGGGTGAAGAGCAACAGTGTGGCCAGCCCTCCGAACAGCGCGAAAGGGTTGAGCAGGGTGAGCAGGGTGCCGGTGTACTCGTGGTCGGCGTCCAGGGGAACGCCGCGCACGATGTTGGCGAAGGCAACGCCCCACAGGAAGGCCGGGCCGAGCGAGCCCCAGAAGAAGGTCCGGTCCCAGCCGCGCGTGCTGTCGGATTTGCTGCGGTACTCCAGTGCCACCCCGCGCGCGATCAGGGCCAGCAGGATGAGGAACAGCGGCAGGTAGAAGCCGCTGAACAGGGTTGCGTACCACTCGGGGAACGCGGCGAACGTGGCCCCGCCCGCCACCAGCAGCCACACCTCGTTGCCGTCCCACACCGGGCCGATCGTCTTGACGATGATGCCCCGCTCCGCCTCGCCTCGGCCCAGGACCGGCAACAGGATGCCGACCCCGAAATCGAAGCCCTCCAGCACGAAGTAACCGGTCCACAGCACCGCGATCAGCACGAACCAGACAGTGGTCAGTTCCATGGCGCAATCCCTCAGTAGCTCAGGGCGGGCAGGGCGGCTTCGGACTCGGCCTGCTCGTGCGGCCCGATCCGGATGAACTTCAGCAGAAGCCGCACCTCGATGATGGCCAGCACGGCATAGACGAGGGTGAAGCCGGCCAGCGTGATGGCGACCGAGACGACGTCGGCACCCGGAGAGACCGCCGCGGCGGTCCGCATCAGACCGAAGACGGTCCACGGTTGGCGGCCCATCTCAGTGAAGATCCAGCCCATGGAGTTGGCCAGGAACGGCAGGCCGATCCCGGCGATGGCCAGGCGGTAGGCCCAGCGGCCCGCAGGCAGCCGGCCGCGCCGGGTCAGCCAGAGTCCGGCCAGCGCGAGCAGGGCCGCCAGCGCGCCGAAGCCGATCATCAGCCGGAACGACCAGTACGTCAGCCCGACGACCGGCCGGTAGTCGCCCGGGCCATAGACCGCCTGGTAGCGGGCCTGGATGTCGTTGATGCCCTCGACCTTGCCGTGCAGGGTGTTGGTGGACAGCAGGCTCAGTCCGTACGGGATCTGCAGGTTGATGTGGTTGCGGCCGTGCTCGACATCACCTACGGCGAACAGCGAGAAGCCCGCCGAGCTCTCGTCCTCCCACAGGGCCTCGGCGGCGGCCATCTTCATCGGCTGCTGCTCGGTCATGATCTGCGCCTGCCAGTGACCGGAGAACGACACCCCGATTGCGGAGACGAGGCTGACTACCAGGGCCAGCCGGGCGGAGGTGCGGAAGAGATCGATGTCCCTTTTGCGGAGCAGAAACCAGGCGCTGATGCCGAGCACGAACGCGGCGGCTGTCAGGAACGCGCCGAAGATGACGTGGGGAAAGGTGACGAGCGTGGTGGAGTTGGTGAGCACGGCCCAGATGTCGGTCAGCTCGGCCCGGCCGTTGTTGATTCGGTAGCCGACCGGGTGCTGCATCCACGAGTTCGCCGCGAGGATGAAATAGGCCGAAATATTAGTACCGATCGCCGCGAGCCAGATCGTGGCCAGATGAAGCTTCGGCGATAGTTTGTCCCAGCCGAAGATCCACAGTCCGAGGAACGTGGACTCCAGGAAGAACGCCATCAGCCCTTCCATGGCCAGCGGCGCGCCGAACACGTCGCCGACGAAGCGTGAGTAGTCACTCCAGTTCATCCCGAACTGGAACTCCTGCACGATCCCCGTCACCACGCCCATGGCGAAGTTGATGAGGAACAGCCGCCCCCAGAACCGGGTCAGCCGCAGATACTCCGGTTTCTTCGTCCGATACCAGGCCGTCTGCAACCCGGCCACGATGATCGACAGCCCGATCGTGAGCGGCACGAACAGGAAGTGGTACACGGTCGTGATGCCGAACTGCCAGCGGGAGAGATCGAGCACATCCATGCGGCCAGATTGGAGGACGGCCGTTCCGCCGCGTAGGGCCGAGCGGCTCTGCCCGGGAGGGACCTTGGTCCCACGCGTGCCGCTCGTCCCACCGCGCGTCCTGCACCGGTTCGCGGGCTTCCGTCCTGACGATCTGGGCCGAATGGGCTCCTCAAGATCGGTCCCAGATCAGCGGAAGCTCGAGCCGGTCGTCCCGTTCCCAGACGAGGCTCTCGCGAACGCCGACGACACCGCCGAGTCCTTTGGCCATGTGCACGGCCGCCGCCGCCTCGGTGCGCGTCGAGGTACAGCCGGACAGCGTCACGATGCTGTCCTGCACCTGCACCACGATCCCGGTGTGGTCGTTCCACCGAGCCTGCTCGGGGATGGCCTCCTCGACCCAGCTCTTGAGCTCCGCGTCGTCCCGTACGTATGCCTTGAGCAGGTCTCGCCTGCTCACGACGCCCATCAGCCGCCCCTCCGCGTCCACCACGACCAAGCGCTTGACGTCGTGCTCGTCCATGAGCCGGGCGGCGGTCACGGTGGACACGTCCGGCGCGACCGTCATCGCCGGCGCCGACATCAGCTCGGCCGCCGTGGCGGCGTCGGCCTTCTCCTGACCGTGCTCACCGCGCCCGGCCAGCCTGCGGCGCAACCGGGCACGCAGCCGGGGCTGATAGTCCTCCCCGTAGTACTGCTCCCGGAACTCCTCCTTACGCAGCAGATCCGCCTCCGACACCACGCCGGCGACCCGCCCGTCGTCCTCCAGCACGGGCACGGCACTGACCCCACGCCGCACGAGCAACTCGGCGACGTCCTTGAACGGCGTGTCGGGTTTCACCGAGGCCACATGCGTGGTCATCACGTCTCTCACGCTGATCCGCACCATCGGATGCTTCCCTTCCTCTGAACGTCCATGGCACCATCGCGCCGAAGGCGACCTGTAGGGCCGGAAGTCCCCCATGCCAACGCTTTGGTCAGGGTGCTTTCCGCGGCAGGACCCAGCTGGACTTCCGTGAGGGCAGAACAGCCTCGGAAGACAGGTCCAAAGTCCCTCCCGGGAGGTGACCTATGGCCGTGACAGCAGGTCCGGCTTCGGATCTACTGTTCGGTCATGTCCGATGAGCGCCACCTGATCGGCCGCCTGCCTGGCAGGTGGTCGGTGGCGTCCATGACGGGCCTGCACCCTGACGGGCGGCGGGTCACACTTGTGAAAGCCCATCCCCAGACCCGCCGCCCGTTCGGCCCGCAGGCACAGGTCGCCGGCTTCGCGACTCCCATGACCGGCTTCCACGTCCGACGGGTCTTAGACGAGCGCCGTCCCGTGGCCTGATCCGCTCATGACGGCCCTCAGCCGCACTTGCGCGGTTCGCACCCACCAGAGGCGATCGCCTCCAGGCCACTCGCCGCCCCGACACTCTTCCCCGGGTGGCCCCTCCCAGCTGACCAGAGTGTCCAGGTTGCGCTGCCTGTGGCGGCGCGCTCGGAGGCAGCGGTGTCGCCACGACCTGTCACGCGGAAGTCAGCGGGCGTTGGCTTGCTGAGCCTTGCGATGACCAGCCACCGAGCGGATCACGGTCACCGTCAGAGCCAGCGGGAGCGCGGCGGTGACGGCCGGCAGACCCAGGCCGAGGCCGTAGGAACCGAGCCGTCCGTAGATGAAGCCCATCACCAGCGGGGGTACGAAGCCGCCGAGGCCGCCGGCGGCGCCGACCAGGCCGGTCACGGTGCCGACCTTGTCCGAAGGTGCGACCTGGGCGACGAGAGCCAAGGTGGCGCCGCTGCCCGCGCCGAGCGCGGCGGCCATGGAGAGGAAGGCGACCGTGCCGAGCGGCACCAGTCCCGGTGTGAGCGCCTGCACCCCTGCCATGACGGCGATGAGGACGAATACCCCGGTCAGCACAGGAATGGGGCCGATGCGGTCCGACAGCCAGCCGCCGAGTGGCCGGGCCAGGACTGCCAGCGCCACGAACCCGGCCATGCGGTTGGCGGCGTCGGCCTGTTCGAGCCCGTAGCCGCTCTGCAGGTAGGCGGGCAGGTAGACGGAGAAGGCGACATAGCCGCCGAAGGCGACATAGCCGCCGAAGGCGACCGCGTACAACACGCACGCCTGCCAAGTGATCGACAACTTCAGCGTGGCCGCCATGCGTGCCATCAGGGGCTGGGTCAGGACGGCGCGGCCGGGGGCGTCCCGCAGCACCAGCCAGGCCACGACGGCATAGGCGGCGAGAACCGTGGCGGTGATCAGGAAAGGGGCGGCCGCGCCGCCGGTTCTCACCAGGGGGACGGTGGTCAGCGCGCTGATCGCGGTGCCTCCCATCCCAGCCCCGAAGACGCCCACCGCCAGGCCGCGCCGCCGCGGCGGGAACCAGGCGTTGACGAACGGCACGCCGACGGCGAAGACGGTCCCGCCGATGCCGAGGAAGAACCCGCCGACCAGCAGCGCCTGCTGCCCGGCCGACAACCGAGCAGGTCCTTGAAACGCGGCCCTAACGGGCTGAGCAGCGCCCACGCCCAGAAGTCACCGCGAAGCCCACGGTCGCCAGGCCGAGCATCAAAGCGGGCCTGCGGCCGGTCGGTGCGTTCGTCATGCCGCGGCGCCCGCCTCGCGCAGCCGAGCCAGGTTGCCCGCCGGCCTCCGGGCGCTCGGTCATACCCGCGCTCCCAGCAGGATGTGGGCGACCACATCGGCGGCCGAGTGGTCATCCGGGAGGTCGTCGAGGAAGGCCGCGTCCTGGCCGAGCGTGAGCAGTGGGGGCTCGTCGTATCCGTCGGCGCGGTGCTGCCCAAGGCCGATGGAGGCGAGCAGGCCGTTGCACAGGCAGCGCCGGTCGGCCGCCTCCTCCGCAGGGCGCCCCTTACGCACGTAGGTGTCCACTGGCTCGGCCGGGCAGCGGTAGCCGATCGAGCCGTCCGCCTTCTGGTACGGCGTGCGCAGGTAGCCCAGGTCGCACAGCCGCGGGCGCGCCTCGTACACCTCCTGCTCCGACAGCGTCCCCGCCACGGCGGCGACCTTGAACGGGAACCCGGTGGGCGAGGCACGCGGGTCGTTGCGTACCTGAAGGGCGCCGCTCGCGGCCTGCTCGCGCAGGCGTCTGCGCAGGCCGGGGTCGAGGCCGGACTCCCGGCACAACGCGAAGGCCGACCCCACCTGGACCCCCTCCGCGCCTGCCTTCCAGGCCCGCTCGAGCCCACCGGGCGTGCCGTATCCGCCCGCCAGCCAGAACGGCAGCCCGAGCGCGGCGACCTTGCCCAGGTCGACCTCGTCGCGCGGCCCGTACACCGGCTCCCCCGCCGGGTCGAGCGTCATCCGGCCACGCGGCGGCGCACTGTGCCCGCCCGCCGCCGGGGTCTCGATCACGAATCCCTCCGGCCTGGTCACCGGGGAGCGGGCCAGGTAGGCGGCCAGCACGTGCGACGACACGACCGCCAGCAATCTGGGCCGCGGCAGCGGCGTCAGGTGGTGGCCGAGCAGCTGTACCGGATCGATCCCGATCGTGTGTCCGTCGCCACCCGCCACAGCCACCGAGATCCGCGCGGGACGGTGCTCGGCCAGGTCGTCGAGCAGCCGCGGGATCTCCGCAGGGATGCCGGCGCCAACCAGCACGTAGTCGGCGCCGGCCAGCATCGCGCCGTAAACGGCGGCCGGGGTGGCGAGCTGGATCTTCTCCAGGTAGTTCACCCCGACGGGCCCGTCGTGGCCCTCCTTGGCGAGAAAGACCTCGGCGAAGTTGGCCACCACGGCCAATTCGTCCCGGGCGCGGTTCGCCCGCAGCCCAAGTCGGGGCACGGGCCGGTACGGCACCTTTCGGCCGGTGCCGCCGGGCACGAAATAGCGGCCGAGCACCCGCTCGGCGATCCCGGGCACAGGAAAGCAGGCCAGCGCGCGGCGCAGGTGGCCGCCCGGGTCGCCGCGCTGCAGTCTTCTGGCCAGAGTGACGTCCAGCGCCGTGCCCGACACCACACCCAATTGCCCGGTCGCGGCGACCGCCCGGGCCAGCCGCCAGCCGGACACGCCCACGCCCATCCCGCCCTGGATCAGGACGGGCCGCACCGGCTCAGCCACGCCGGGCCTCCCGCGTGCGCCTGACGGCCGGCAGCCGGTCGAGGTCGGCGTACAGGTCCATGGTCGCGTCGTCGACACGGCGAAAGCGCCACGGTTGGGTGTTGCGCACTGGGTGCGCCGCGGCGGCGGCGTGGACCGGCCTGCGCACGCCGGCTCGCGTGGCGAAGGGCTTCTTCCCGTCCTCGGGCTGCGGGACGGCGTAGAGCGCGGCGCCGGTTCCGGTCATAGGGGCATTCCCAGCGCAGAGGTAAGAACGGACATGGACCCAAGATCCCGCGTTGCGCCGTGTTCACGGCAGGGACCAAAGTCCTTCAGAGCGCGTCCGATGGACCGTTGCCGCCAAGACACCTGTTGACCGTCGCCGGCTGCGTGGGGATCCGGAACCATGTCGCCCGGCGAGGTCGGGACCAAGGTCCCTAGGCCGGTTCCGACCGATCCGAGATATTCGGACCCATGACACCCATGCAGAAGATCGATGCGTACTGGCGTGCCGCGAACTATTTATCCGTGGGCCAGATTTACCTCCTCGACAACCCGCTGCTGACCGAGCCGCTGCGGCCCGAGCACGTGAAGCCGCGCCTCCTCGGCCATTGGGGCACCACGCCGGGGCTGAACTTCTGCTTCGCCCACCTCAACCGGATCATCGCCGAACGCGGCCAGGACATGATCTACATCGCCGGCCCCGGCCACGGCGGCCCGGCGGCGGTCGCCCACGCGTGGCTGGAAGGCACCTACAGCGAGAAATATCCAGACATCTCACAGGACGCCGCCGGTATGCGGCGGCTGTTCCGCCAGTTCTCCTTCCCGGGCGGCATCCCCAGCCATGTCGCGCCCGAGACGCCCGGCTCCATCCACGAGGGCGGCGAGCTCGGCTATTCACTCGCGCACGCCTTCGGTGCGGCCCTCGACAACCCGCGCCTCGTGGTCGCCTGCGTCGTCGGCGACGGCGAGGCCGAGACGGGCCCGCTTGCCGCGAGCTGGCACTCCAACAAGCTGCTCGACCCCTACCGTGACGGGGTGGTGCTGCCCATCCTGCACCTGAACGGCTACAAGATCGCCAACCCCACCGTGCTCGCCCGCATCCCCGAGGAAGAGCTGGTCAAACTCATGGAGGGCTACGGCTACCGCCCCCACGTGGTGGGGCCGGACCACGAGCAGATGGCCCGGACCCTGGATGAGGTGTTCGACCGGATCACCGCCTACAAGGACGGCCACGCGAACCGCCTCCCCATGATCATCCTAAGGACGCCGAAGGGCTGGACAGGACCGCGCGAGGTCGACGGGCTGCCGGTGGAGGGCACCTGGCGAGCCCACCAGGTGCCGCTGTCCGGCGTCCGCGACAACCCCGAACACCTGGCCATGCTGGAGGCGTGGATGCGCTCCTACCGGCCGGAAGAGCTGTTCGACGCCGACGGCAGGCCGCTGCCCGCGCTGCTGCAGACGGTGCCCGAAGGGCCGCTGCGGATGAGCGCCAGCCCGCACGCCAACGGCGGCGAGCTGCTGAAGCCGCTGCGGCAGCCGGACTTCCGCGACTACGCCGTGGAGGTCAAATCACCCGCGCAGCAGACCAGCGAACCCACCCGAGTGCTCGGCCAGTTCCTCCGCGACGTGATCGCCGCCAACCCGCACAACTTCCGGCTGATGGGCCCCGACGAGACCGCCTCCAACAGGCTGCAAGCCGTCTTCGACATCACCGACCGCGCGTGGAACGCCACCATCGAGCCGACTGACGAGCATCTGGCCGCCGGCGGCCGGGTGATGGAGGTGCTGTCCGAGCACCTGTGCCAGGGCTGGCTGGAAGGCTACCTGCTGACCGGCAGGCACGGCCTGTTCAACTGCTACGAGGCATTCATCCACATCATCGACGCCATGTTCAACCAGCACGCCAAATGGCTGCAGGCCTCCAAGCGGATCCCGTGGCGGCGGCCCGTCGCCTCGCTCAACTACCTGCTGTCCTCACACGTGTGGCGGCAGGACCACAACGGCTTCAGCCACCAGGACCCCGGCTTCCTCGACCTGGTCGTCAACAAGAAGGCCGAAGTCGTCCGCGTCTACCTGCCGCCGGACGCCAACACCCTGCTCTCCGTCGGCGACCACTGCCTACGCTCCCGCGACTACATCAACGTGATCGTCGCCGGCAAGCAACCGGTGCTCGACCTGTTCACCATGGACGAGGCCATCGCGCACTGCACCCGCGGGCTGGGCATCCTGCCCTGGGCCTCCACCGACTCCGGCAACGAACCGGACGTCGTGCTGGCCTGCGCCGGCGATGTCCCCACCCTGGAGACCCTCGCCGCCGCCGCGATCCTGCGCGAGCATCTGCCGTCCCTGAAAGTACGGGTCGTCAACGTCGTGGACCTCATGCGGCTGCAGCCCCCGTCGGAGCACCCGCACGGCATGCCGGACGCCGAGTTCGACACCCTCTTCACCACCGACAAGCCGATCATCTTCAACTTCCACGGCTACCCGTGGCTGATCCACCGCCTCACCTATCGCCGTCACGGCCACCGCAACCTCCACGTGCGCGGCTACAAGGAAGAAGGCACCACCACCACGCCCTTCGACATGGCCATGCTCAACGACATCGACCGCTACCACCTCGTCATGGACGTCATCGACCGCGTCCCCGGCCTCGGCACCACCGCCGCGCACCTGCGCCAGCGGATGATCGACGCCCGTCTCCAAGCCCGCGCGTACACCCGCGAGCACGGCGAGGACCCCGTGGAAACAGGCTCGTGGACATGGCCGGCCACATTCTCGTCCTGAACACCGGATCCTCGTCGATCAAGTACGAACTGGTGGACGTCGAGACCCACGAACGTCCGGCCGGCGGCCTGGTCGAACGCATCGGCGAGGAGACCGGGCGGCTCATCCACCGGACCGGGGACAGGCCGCCGTACGTGCGGGAGCGGCCCTTCCCCAGGCATGGCGAGGGGCTGGACGCGATGATGGAGGCGTTCGCCGCGGCGGGGCCCGAACTGGAGCCCGTCGCGGTCGGGCACCGCATCGTCCACGGCGGCACCCGCTTCACCGAGGCCGTGCTGATCGACGACGACGTGGTCGCAGCCATCGAGGAACTGGCCCCGCTCGCTCCCCTTCACAACCCGGTCAATCTCACCGGCATCCGGGTCGCGCGCAAGGCGTTCCCCGAGGTGCCGCAGGTGGCCGTGTTCGACACCGCCTTCCACCGCACCCTGGCGCCCGAGGCCTACACCTACGCCGTGCCTCGGGAGTGGGGCGTGCGGCGCTTCGGCTTCCACGGCACCTCTTGCGCGTACGTCTCCCGCCGCGCCGCCACCTTCCTCCGCCGCGACCTGGCCGACCTCAATCTGATCGTGCTGCACCTGGGCAACGGCGCCAGCGCCACCGCCGTCTCCGGCGGGCGCAGCATCGACACCTCCATGGGCATGACACCCCTGGAGGGGCTGGTCATGGGCACCCGCTCCGGCGATGTCGACCCGGCCCTCACCGGTTACCTCGCCCGCGTGAACGGGCTGGACGCCCAGCAGGTCGAGCACGCGCTCACCCACCACAGCGGCCTGCTCGCCCTGGCCGGCACCGGAGACATGCGCGAGGTACGCGCCCGCGGCGACGACACCGCCCGTTTGGCCCTGGACATCTACACCCGCCGCATCCGCAAATACGTCGGCGCTTACTACGCGCTGCTCGGACGGGTGGACGCGATCGTGTTCACCGGCGGCGTGGGCGAACACGACCCCGCCACCCGGGCCGAATCCCTGACCGGGCTCGAACGGCTCGGCATCGCCGTGGACCAGGCACTCAACCAGGCCGACACGGCCGGCGAGCGGCCCGTCTCCACCGCGGGTGCCGAAGTGCCCGTGCTGGTCATCCCCACCGACGAGGAATGGGAGATCGCCCGCCAGGCCCACGCACTCGTTTCGCCGATTGCGGTCCCGCCGGCCGGCCGTCCTCCAGTCCAAGGGGACGTGCCGGCGTAGCCGGGTGCCGCCCTCCTCAGGAGCGTCCAGTTCGCTGGAGTCGTTCGGCAACCCGCGCAAGTTCGCCCGCTGCGCCCGCCGGGTCGGCAGGCGCAAGCCGGTGCTGCTGGTCAAGAGCGGCCGCGGCGAGGCCGGTGGCCGGGCGGTGCGCTCGCACACCGCCGCCGCGGCCTCCCCGGACGTGGCGGTGGACGCGCTCACCCGGGCCGCCGGTGTGATCCGGCTCGACAGCGTGCACGAGCTGATCGACACTGCCAAGCTGCTGGCCGGTCAGCCGTTGCCGGCCGGTCGCCGGGTGGCTGTCGTGGGCAACTCGGGCGGGCCGCAGGCGATGGCCGCCGACGCCTGCGAGGCCCACGGCCTGATCGTTCCGGAACTGCCGCCCGGACTGCTGGAGGCCCGTGCCGGCCTGCGTCGTCGGCCACGACGATCTGATCGACGGCCGCGTCCCCAGCTACGCCTTCCCCGAGCAGGCCCGGCTGCTCGCCTGCTACGGCGTGACGCCGGAGGAGTCCGCCGGGGCGGCGGCCTCCCGCGTGGGCTGCCCGCCGTGCTCAAAGCCACAGGTCCCGTGCACAAGAGCGAGGTCGGCGAGGTCCGGCTCAACCTTCAGACCCCCGACGAGGCACGGCAGGCATATCACGACATGTCAGCGCGCATAGGCACGGAGATGACCGGCGCGATCATCCAGCGCTGCGGCGGACGCGCTGACCAACGGCCGTCCCGTTCGGGACCTCCGCCCCTAAAGCTCCGGCCATTCGCGAGATGCGATGGAAGTGACACAACAAGGAGGAAGGCATGAACGCCATCGTGCACCGGGAGCGAGGACTCTTCCCGGAGATCCTCGACCCGCTCGAAGTCCCGCTCGCCGAGCGTAAGCCGGCCGGCACCCGCATCCTCGTGCAGAAGCCGGAAAAGAGCTGACCGGCGATGCGCATGACCGTCGAAGACGTGATGACGACCAAGGTCGTCTCCGTCACCGCCGCCACCCCGTTCAAGGACATCGCCCAGGCGCTCATCGCCGGCGGCATCAGCGCCGTCCCGGTGCTGGACGACGACGACCACGTGATCGGCATGGTCTCCGAGGCCGACCTGCTCCGTAAGGAGGAGTTCCGCGAGGAGTTCTACCGCGAGGGTTACCGCCCGCCGCTGCGCGCGCGGCTGCGCCACCCCAAGGGCCGCCAGAAGGCCGAGGGCGACACCGCCGCAGATCTGATGACCACTCCCGCGATCACCATCACCCCCACGGCGACCGCAGTCTCGGCGGCCCGCCTCATGGACGCCCACGACGTCAAACGTCTGGCCGTAGTCGACCACGAAGGACGCCTGCAGGGCATCGTCAGCCGGCGCGACCTGGTCAAGGTGTTCCTGCGCGGGGATGAGGAGATCGCCGCCGAGATCCGCGACCACATCCTCGACCATGCCCTGTGGGTGGACACCGGCGGGGTGCAGGTCGAGGTGCGCCAAGGCATCGTCACCCTGTCCGGCTGGATGGACCGTCGCACCGAGACCGCCATCGCCGTCCGCATGAGCGGCCGCGTCAACGGTGTCGTCGACCTCGTCGACAAGCTGACCTGGAAGACCGACGACTCCACGTGGGAGGCCAGATAGCCATGCTCGTGCGCGAGGTGATGAGCAGCCCGGCCATCACGGTCCGCCGCACCGACCCGGTGCGGCGGGCCATCCGGCGGCTCTACGGTCACAACATCACCGCTGCTCCGGTCGTCGACGAAAGCGACCGCCTCGTGGGCGTGGTCAGCGAGCTCGACCTGCTGCGCGGCGAGTTCGAGCCCGACCCCCGCGCCACCGTACGGCCCGTCCCGAGATCCTACGAAGCTCCACCGCGCCAGGTGATGGAGGTCATGACCAGTGACGTCGTGACCGTCACCGAGACCACCGACGTCACCATCGCCATCGACCTCATGGTCGGCAAGCGCATCAAGAGCCTGCCCGTGCTCCGCGGCCAGGAGATCGTCGGCATGGTGAGCCGCTGCGACCTGATGGCCATGCTCGCCCGCCCCGACATGGACCTGCGCAAGGCGGTCGTCGCCACGCTGCGCGAACACTATCCCTTCGGCCCGAGCTGGGACGTCTCCGTCCACGACGGCGTGGCCGAGCTGAGCGGGCCACCCCACGAACACGCCGACCACATCGCCGACGTGCTCGCCCGCACCGTACCCGGCATCGTCCGGGTCAGACACCTCAGGAGATCCCCATGAGAACCACCGTCGAGAACGTCATGACCACCGACGTGGCCGCCGTCAACCAGACCGCTTCCTTCCACGCCGTGGCCGAACTGCTCATCAGCAAGGCCGTGAGCGGCGTGCCCGTGCTGGACGACGACAACCGCGTCGTGGGCGTGGTGTCCGAGGCCCTCCTGCTGGCCAAGCAGGAGTTCAAGGAGCGCTACTACGGCGACGGCTACCGTCCGCCGCTGCGCGCCCGCCTGCGCCACACCGTCGGCAGCGAGGGCAGCGGCTTCTACAAGGCCCTCGGCGAGACCGCCGGCGAGCTGATGACCGCCCCCGCTCACACCACCACCCCCGACGCCTCCGTCGTGCTCGCCGCTCGGCAACTGGACAAGTACGGCGTCAAGCGCCTGCCCGTGGTCGACACCGGCGGCAGGCTCGTCGGCATCGTCAGCCGCCGCGACCTGATCAAGGTCTTCCTCCGCGACGACGCCGACATCGCCGCCCAGGTTCGGGAAACCCTCCACGGCGACACCCTCGGCGTGGAGGTCACCGTGGCCGACGCCGTGGTGACCCTGTCCGGAGCTCTCGTCGAGCACAGCCAGGCCGTCAAAGCCGTCCGCCTGACCGAGAACATCGACGGCGTCGTAGCCGTGCACGACAACCTCAGCTGGAAGAACGACGACCTCGTCAACTACCCGGTGTGGGGCGGCGCCTGACATAGAACCGGCCGTCCTCTACTCGCTGAAGCTGCTGATCGGCGTCCTGCGCGAGCGCGGATCACGCCGTCGTGGGTCCGAACGTCCACGACGGCGTGATCCGCCAGAGTCACATCGCGATCCACTGCGCCGACCGGAAGGCCGGCGACGGCGCGTCGCCCGTCAAGTGCCTTGCACCGTACGCGCGGGTCGAGCGCTGCCGGGCCCGGCGCCCGCCATCATCGGAAGGGCGTCGAGCAGGCGCCGGCGCATCAGCAAGAGTGAGATCAGGCATTCACCGAGGAGGAACGATGACGGTCACCGGCCTCGACGTTCCCGTCAATGACGATCACGGCGATGCCGGGCAGATGCCCGTGTGATAGCCATGGCGTCGTCATCGTGTCCCATCCTTTCCCGGCACGGTCACCGCAATGCCTTCACAAACGGTAATGATCTGCTACGCTAAGTATCCAAAGACGGAGTTGCGAAAATACGCAATTACTAAGAAGATGAGGGTTGTATGCCGACGACAGTGTGGAGGTGGTCACGTGAGCGGGGCGTTTGCCGAAGCGGTCCGAGAGCGAGCCCGGCTGGCCCGGGTGGCGTTGCGCGCTGCCCATCGCGAGCAGGATCCGAACGAGACTCTTGTGGCAGAGGCGGAGTGGGAGCACATCGCGCGCGTTGCCCGCACTCACGGGGTCGGCCTGGCGGAGGATCTCGCGGCAGGCATGGGGCCCGTCGCGGAGGAAAGCCTGCCGGGTGAGCGGGAGCAGGGGCCGCAGCGCTGATGTCGGTACCACTGTATGAGGCCAAGGCGGAGCTGTTTCGGCTGTTGGGCCACCCGGTGCGGATCCGGGTGCTGGAGCTGTTGCAGGACGGGCCGAAACCGGTGCGGGAGCTGCTGGCCGAGATCGAGGTGGAGCCGACCGGGCTGTCGCAGCATCTGGCGGTGTTGCGCCGGTCAGAGCTGGTGACCGCTCGCCGAGAGGGCTCGACCGTGGTGTACGCGCTGTCCGGCGGGGACGTGGCCGAGCTGCTACGCGCGGCCCGCCAGCTGCTGAGTGCCAAACTGTCGGGTCAGCACGCGTTGCTGAGCGAGCTGCTGCAGGCCGATACCGGGCGTGGCTGACAATCACCAGGGCCGAGGGGGCCGGCTCGGCCACGCGTCAGGCTCTCCCGCCCGCCGCGCGATCGCTGGACGAGGTGAGCTCCTCGCCGAACCGCGCGACGCCGACGCCGGACGACCCCGGCCTGGATGATCCCTGCGGCATGTACCCAACGTTGGAGCACCAAGCAGGGAGTGATCGTGGCGAGGTTGTGGCGGAAGATCAAGAAAACGGGGCGGGTGGCCGAGCCGGCGCCGCCGAAGCCGAGCTCGGCCGTCAAGGTCGGCGAGCTGGCCGGGTCGGTGCAGCTCCGGCACGTGGACGCGGGCTCGTGCAACGGCTGTGAGGTGGAGATCGCCTCGGCGTTCGGCCCGGTCTATGACGCCGAACGGTACGGGGCACGGTTGGTGGCCTCGCCCCGACACGCCGACGCGCTGGTGGTCACCGGTCCGGTGACGCGCAACATGGAGGTGGCACTGCGCCGGACGTTCGAGGCGGTGCCCGAGCCGCGGCTGGTGGTCGCGTTGGGTGACTGCGCGCGCAACTGCGGGGTGTTCGCGGGCGCGTACGGCGTGGCGGGAGCCGTCGGCGACGTGGTCCCGGTCGACGTGGAGGTGCCGGGCTGCCCGCCGCGTCCGGAGGAGATCGTCGCGGCGCTGCGCGATCTGACCGGTAGATGACGGGTACCTTGCTGGCCGGGGCGGTCGGCCTGTGCGTGGTGACGGCGGTGGCTGCCCTGCTCGTGCCGGATCGGGCCCGCGCGCTGGTCACGGGCCTGGGGACGGCGGGCGCCGGCGGATTCGGCGTGGCTGCCGGTGTGGCGGCCGCCCTGGGCGGGCAGTGGAGCGTCTGGCTGCCGGAGCTGCTGCCGCTGGCCGGGGTGCGGTTGTCGCTGGACGGGCTGGGCGGGCTGTTCGTCGCGGTGACGGGCGGCGTGGCGGTGTGCGCGTCCCTGTACGCCATCGGATATGCCCGCGAGCACGGCCGCGTCGTGCACGGCGTGCTGCCGTTGTTCGTCGGTTCGATGCTGCTGGTCCCGGCGGCGGCGAGCGTGAGCACGCTGCTGCTGGCCTGGGAGCTGATGGCGCTGACCTCGCTGCTGCTGGTGCTCGCCGAGCACGCCCACCGGCCGCAGGTGGGGCGGGCCGGCATGTGGTACGCGGTGATGACCCACCTGGGGTTCGCCGCGATCCTGGCCGGCCTGGCCTTGTTCGCCGCTCACGCCGGCGGCGAAACCTTCGAGCAGTTGCGGACCGCGGAGCTGCCCGCGGCGGCACGGAACGCGGTGTTCCTGGCGACGCTGATCGGGTTCGCCTCCAAGGCGGGCATCGTGCCCTTGCACGTGTGGCTGCCCCGGGCGCATCCGGAGGCGCCGAGTCATGTCTCGGCGCTGATGAGCGCGGCCATGGTGAACATGGGGGTGTACGGCATCGTCCGGGTCGGCCTGGACCTGCTGGGCGGCGGAGCGGCGTGGTGGTGGCTGGTGACGCTGGGCGCGGGCGCGTTGTCGGCCCTTTACGGCATCTTGCAGGCCGCCGTCTCCTCCGACCTGAAGCGGCTGCTGGGCTACTCCACGACCGAGAACATGGGCTTGGTCCTGGTCGGGGTGGGCGCCGCCGGGTTCTTCGCCCGCTCGGGAATACCGGTCCTGGCGGGGTTGGCGTTGACGGCGGCGCTGTTGCACGTGGTCAACCATGCGGGCTTCAAGACGTTGCTGTTCCTGGCGGCGGGTTCGGTGCTGCGGGCTACCGGCGTGCGGGATCTGGACGCGCTCGGCGGGTTGCGGGCCCGCATGCCCGCCACCTCCGTGCTGTTCGCGATCGGCGCGCTGTGCGCCTCGGCGCTGCCTCCCGGTAACGCCTTCGTCAGCGAGTGGCTGCTGCTGCAGAGCCTCGTCCACGCGCTGCCCGCCTCCGGGGTGGCCGGGGCGGTGACGATGCCGCTGGCCGTGGCGGTGATCGCGTTGTCGGCGGGGCTGGCGGTGGCCACGTTCGTCAAGGCCTTCGGCATCGGCTTCCTGGCCCGGCCCCGCAGCCCGGGGGCCGAGCGTGCGGCGGAGAGCCCGGCCACGATGCTGGCCGGTATGGGCGCCACCGCCGCCTGCTGCGCCGTGCTGGCGCTCGCCCCGGCCGTGGTGCTGCCCGCCCTGTCGGCGGCCGTGACCGTCGTCCTGCCGGGGCAGCCCGCGGTGTCCGGCCGGGTGGCCCTGCACCTGAACGGGGTGATGGGGACGATCTCCCCGGCGCTGATCACGATCGCGCTGGTGGCCGCCGTCGCCCTGGTGCCGGCGGCGCTGCGGCTGGTGGCCGGCCGGCGGGCGCGGCGCAGGGCCAGGTTGTGGGACTGCGGTGCCGGCCCGATGACGGCCCGGATGGAATACACCGCCACCTCGTTCGCCGAGCCGCTGCAGCGGGTCTTCGACAACGTGCTCGCCCCGGAAAGGGATGTGCATGTCACCCCGGCGAAGGAGTCGGCCTATCTGGTGGCGCGGGTGCGGTTCCAGGCGCGGATCCCCGACCGCGTCGAACACCGCCTCTACCAACCGGTCCTGGCGGCGATGGAGGCGCTGGGCGGTTCGACGCGCAAACTGGCCAACGGCAGCGTGCACCGGTATCTGGCCTACGGCTTCTACGCGCTGATCGGCGCCCTGATCGTGCTGGCGGTGATCCGGTGACCGCGCTGATTCAGGTGATCCTCGTCGTGGCGGGCGCGCCGCTGCTGGCCGGCATGATGCGGCAGATCCGCGCCCGGCTGGAGGGCCGGGCCGGCCCCGGGGTGTTGCAGCCGTGGCGGGATCTGCGCAAGCTGGCCCGCAAGCAGCCCATCACCGGCGATGGCACCGGCTGGGCGTTCCGTCTGGCGCCGCTGCTGCTGGCCGCGACCGCGCTGGTGGCGGCCGCGGCGGTGCCACTGGTGGCCACGGACTCGCCGCTGGAGGGCGTCTCCGAACTGTTCGCCGTGGTCGCGCTGCTCGCGCTCGGGTCGGTGGCGCTCATCCTGGGCGGCCTGGACACGGGGACGGCGTTCGGCGGCATGGGCGCCAGCCGCGAAGTGACCATCCTGGCCCTGGTCGAGCCGACCATCTTGGTGTCGGTCTTCGCGCTGTCGGTACGGGCGGGCTCGACGAACCTGGCCGCGATCGTCACCTCGGTCGCCGAGAACCCGTGGGCGGTGCTGTCGCCGGTGAGCCTGCTGGCCGCCGCGGCTCTGGCGATCGTCACCATCGCCGAGACAGGCCGCATCCCCGTGGACAACCCCGCCACCCACCTGGAACTGACCATGATCCATGAGGCGATGGTGCTGGAGTACGCCGGCCCCGACCTCGCGCTGATCGAGTGGGCGTCGGCGGCCCGCCTGTCGGTGCTGCTCGGGCTGCTGGCCAGCCTGTTCGCACCATGGGGGATCGCCACAGCCGACGCGGGGCCGATCGGGCTGATCGCCCTGCTGGTGGCGTGCCTGGCCTTGGCCGTCAAGGTCGCGGTGCTGGGCGCGTTGCTGGCGGCCGGCGAGGTGTTCATGGCCAAGCTGCGCCTGTTCCGGGTGCCGGAGCTGCTGGCCGGATCGTTCCTGATGGCGCTGCTGGCCGTGGCCGCGTCCTTCTTCCTGGCATGAGAGGGCCGGTATGAGTGATGCGGTGTACGTGCTGCTGCTGGACCTGGCGTGCGGCGCGTTCCTACTGACCGGGGTGCTGGTGCTGTGGCGCAGCGCCCTGTCGGCCATCGTGGGGCTGTTCGCCCTGCAAGGACTCGCCCTGGCGGCCCTGATCGTCGTGCTCGGCCTGCACCAGGGCGAGATCGAACTGGTCGCGGTGGGCGTGGGGGTCGGAGCGTTGCGCGCCGGGCTGCTGCCCCACCTCATGCGGCGCGCCCTGTCCGGCGGCGGCGACGCGCGCGAGAGCCGGCCGCTGGTCAACGTGACCACCTCACTCCTGGTCGCCGCCGTGCTGGCGATGCTCGCCTACGCGGTCTCCCAGCCGCTCATACGGCTGGCGCCCAGCCCCGCCACCCAGGCCGTGCCCGTCGCGCTGACCGTGCTGCTGGTCGGCTTCTTCGTCCTGGTCACCCGACGGCGGGCGTTGTCGCAGGTGGTGGGCTTCCTGCTGATCGACAACGCGGTCACCGCCACCGCCTTCCTGACCACCAGCGGCGTCCCCCTGGTGGTCGAGCTGGGCGTCTCGCTGGACGTGCTGCTGGCCGTCCTGGTGCTGCAGGTCCTCACCACCCGGATGCGGGCCGCGTTCGGCGGCACCGACCTCGACGAGCTCAGGGAGCTGCACGACTGATGACATTCGCAGTGCTGGCGCCGGTCCTCGCGCCCCTGCTGGCGGCGTGCGGCTACGCCGTCCTCGGCTGGAACAAGGTCACCGCCTGGCTCGGCGCCCTGGCCGCCGGCGCCCTGCTCGCCTCCGCCATCCTCCTGTCGGGAACGGAGCGGGCCATGACGGTGTGGGGGCTGCTGCGCGTGGACGCGCTCAGTTCCTTCATGCTGGTCGTCATCGGCGCCGTGGCGCTGCTGGCGATGCTGGCCAGCCCTGCCTACCTGGCCGCCGAACCGGCCACGGGACACACGCAAGCCCGGGCCGCCCGCCGGTTCGGCGTACTCACCCAATCCTTCATCGCCGCGATGGCGCTCGCGGTCCTGGCCTCCAACCTCGGGGTCATGTGGGTGGCCATCGAGGCGACCACCATCCTGACCGCCTTCCTGGTCGGCTTCCACCACAGCAAGCAGGCCACCGAAGCCGCCTGGAAGTACGTCGTCATCTGCTCCGCGGGCATCGTCCTGGCCTTCCTGGGCCTGGTCATCGTGCACTACGCCGCCCTGCACGCCGGCCTTGCCCCGTCCGACGCGCTGGACAGCGCGGCCCTGGCCCACCACGCCGCCGGCCTCGACCCGGGCGTGATGCGCATCGCCGCCGTGCTGCTCGTGCTGGGCTTCGGCGCCAAGGCCGGGCTGGCGCCGATGCACGCCTGGCTGCCCGACGCGCACAGCCAGGCCCCGGCGCCGGTGTCGGCGCTGATGTCCGGCGTGCTGCTGTCCGTGGCCTTCTACGCCATCCTGCGCGTCAAGGTCATCGCCGACGTGGCGCTCGGCCCTGCGACCATGCGCGTCCTGCTGGTCGCCGCCGCCCTCGCCTCGCTGGCTGTGGCCGCGCTGCTGCTGCTCGCCCAGCGCGATTACAAGCGGCTGCTGGCCTACTCCAGCATCGAGCACATGGGACTGCTCGCCCTCGGGGCCGCGATCGGCACCCGGCTGGCGCTGGCCGCCGTCCTGCTGCACATCCTCGGCCACGGGCTCGGCAAGTCTGCGCTGTTCCTGTCCTCCGGCCACCTCCACCAAACTCTCGGAAGCAGCCGCATCGACGCGGCCCGCGGCCTCGTCCAACGATCGCCGCAGCTCGCCGGCGCCTTCGGGCTCGGGTTGCTGGCTCTGCTGGGCATGCCGCCGTTCAGCCTGTTCGCCAGCGAACTCGGCATCGTCCGGGCCGGGTTCGCCGCGGGGCTCGGCTGGGCGATCGCCCTGGCGCTGCTGCTCATGCTGGTGATCGTCGCCGCCATCGGCCGACACGGGCGCCGCATGCTCCTCGGCACGCCCGACCCCGCCCTACCGCCCGTCACACCGCCCGCCACCATGCAGCCCACCGCACCAGCCACAGCCCTGCACAGGACCGCCACCGTCACGGTGATCGCGGCGCTGGTCGCCTGCGCGCTCCTGGGCATCACCACGGGCCCGCTGGGCGACCTGCTCCACGGCGCCGCCACCATCGCCGGAGCGACCCCATGACCGACCCGACGCCGCACCGCACCATCGCCGACATCACCGCCGCCGAGCTGGCCCCGGCCGCCGCCAAGCTGCTCGCCGACGATCACCGGCTCGCCCTGGTGTCGGCCCAGCAGCAGGAGCACGGCTTCGGCGTCGTCTACCTGTTCGTCGCACCGAACCCCGACCGGCGCACCGAACTGCGCCTGCACCTGCCCCTGAACGACCCCACGGTCCCCAGCCTCGCTGCCCTGTCCTTCCCCGCCGGCCGCTTCGAACGCGAGATGCACGATCTGTACGGCATCACGCCCGTCGATCATCCGCTTCCGCGTCGGCTGGTGCGCCACCACCACTGGCCGCGCGGCTGGTACCCGATGCGCGCCGACGCCGGCCCCCCGCCCGCCTTCGGCGACCCCGAAGGCCCCTACCCCTTCGTCACCGTCGAGGGACCCGGCGTGTACGAGATCCCGGTCGGCCCCGTGCACGCCGGGCTCATCGAACCGGGGCATTTCCGCTTCTCCGTGGTCGGCGAGACCATCCTCAAGCTCAAGGCCCGACTGTGGTTCGTACACAAGGGTCTCGAGAAACTCTTCGAACGCCGTAGCCCCGCCGATGCCCTGGCCCTGGCCGAACGCGTCAGCGGCGACACCACGGTGGGCCACACCCTGGCCTACTGCCTGGCCGTCGAGGAGGCCACCGGCACCCACGTGCCGCCGCGGGCCCAGGACGGCCGGGCCGTGCTGCTGGAGCTGGAACGCCTCTACAACCACGTCACCGACCTGGGCGCACTGTGCAACGACGTCGCCCACTCCATCCTGCACGCCCACGCCGGACGCATCCGCGAACAGCTGCTGCGCATCAACGACGAGGTCACCGGGCACCGCCTGCTGCGCGGCGGCATCACCCTCGGCGGCGCCCGGCTGCGCGCCCTGCCCGACCCCGCCCGGCTCGCGGCCATCGGCGCCGACGTCGCCGAGATCGTCGAGCTCGCCCTCGGACACAGCGTCGTGGCTGACCGCTTCACCGGCACCGCCATCCTGTCCGAACAGGCCGCCCGCGACCTCGGCACCCTCGGTTACGTCGCCCGGGCCAGCGGCGTCGACCTCGACGCCCGCCGCGATCACCCCTTCACCGACCTCTGCCCCGTCCCCACCGCAACCCGTGCCGGCGGGGACGTGCTGGCCCGCTTCCAGATCCGCGCCGACGAGATCGCCGCCTCCATCGACCTGATCAGCCGCCTGGCCGACGGCACGTCCCCCTGCGAGACGAGCGGCCCGCTCGCCGACGGAGTCTCCTACGGTGTCGGCATCGTCGAAGGCTGGCGCGGAACCATCGCCCACCGCGTCCAATTGGCCGCCGACGGCACCCTGGCCCGCGTGAAGATCGTCGATCCGTCCTTCTTCAACTGGCCCGCCCTGCCCGTCGCCCTGTCCGGCGCGATCGTGCCGGACTTTCCCCTCGTCAACAAGAGCTTCAACCTCTCCTACGCCGGCAACGACCTCTGATCGCCGCCCGCAGGACCGGCAGTCGGTTGCCGGACCGGCGCACGCGGCGGCGTCTCCTACCGGACACTGCAGCGGTGGCCGGCCCCGGCCGGCCGGTGCCGGGCCACTGGACGGTGCGGGGCATCGTCGCCGACCTCGGCCCTGCGCTGGTCACCCTCGGCGTGGAGGACACCACGAAGTATCGGAAGTCCTTCGAGTCGGGGTACCGGCGTGAGGCCACCAAGCCGAACGAGACCTGGCAGGCGACCACACCGAGCTGGACATCTGGGTGATCGACGAGCGGGGCAGGCCGACCGCCATCGAAGACGACCACTCCCGCGCCGGCCTTCCGGCACGCGATCTGGCGCACAACCAAAAGAGCCGCCATACGAGATGTATTAGGCGTTGCATCAGATATCACATCTATTGACTTATCCCTCAAACATCCATGATCGTTCTCTCATGAATCCCCCTCCAGAAGGGGCGTCTCGCGCGAGTCAGACGTCCCGAAAGTTTCGTGCTCTCCGGCGCCGCAGCCTGATCTTCGTGGCACCTACTGCCCTGATAGGGGGATTGCTGGTCGCTACTCCTGCGGCGGCGCAGCCCGAGCCCGAGTCCGATGTGATCGTCCTCGCCGCCGATCAGCAGACGCAGATCGCGCGTCCCACGCTGGACGCGATCAAGGCCGACGCGACGCAGCGCGGTGTGCCCCTGGAGGCTGCCTTAGACGCATATCTCTCTGGTGCCCGCATGAGCCTTACCAGCGAACTCGAACCCGACGGGCCCGCGGATACGCCGGAGGTCAATGTCGACGACTTGACGGCGGGTGAGCTGGAGGACCTGCGGCTCATCGCCACCCAGGACGGGATCAGCTTCGAGGAGGCCGTCGCAGCGCACGGCTGGCAGGGTGCGTTCAACGACGTCGCGGACGAGATCGAGGCGAGCTACGGGACCGAGTTCTCCGGCGCGGCCCGCAGCCAGGATGGCAAGAGCGCATGGTTCGCGTTCAAAGGCGAAGTCCCCGAGGGGGCCGTCGCGCTGGCCAGAAAACTGCCGGTGGAAGTGAAACTGCAGGGCGGACGCGGATTCACGGAGGCCGACCTGGAACAGGCGAGCCTGACGGCGCGCGATCAGGTAGCGGCCAAGCCCGAGGTCGCCGGCGTGGCCACCTGGTACGACATCGAGACCGCGACCATCGGCGTCGGGGTGCAGCTGCAGCCCTCGATCGCGAGAGACGCTTCCGCCATCGAGCAGGTCACGCCTCCGCAGCCACAGATCCCGGGTGTCGGCCTGGCGGTATCGCTCATGGATGAGGTGACCGCCCCTGAGGACAAATACATTCGCGGTGGCGGGTTGTATTCGGGGTGCACCGCCGGTTTCAACCTGAAGTACAAATCCAGTAACACCAAGCGCCAAGGCACCGCCGGCCACTGCGCACGCGGGAGCGGTGGCGCGACCCAGGCGTACAGCAATCACAGCCAAGCAGGCGGCAGCACCACCATCAAACGAGTTTGGAAACACGAAGGCCGATACGGAGACCTGGCCTACTACACGACCGGTAGCAAGACCCCGACTCGCACGTTCTACCACAACTGGAACAAGACCCGGTATGCAACCGAACGAGGTGGCCGTCCACGACGGGGCACACGGATCTGTCACTTCGGAAAGACGAGCGGCGGGAGCTGCGCCAGCGTCGCCAACAGCGTCGTCAACGTCGGCGGGATAGAGGGAATGGTGCAGATGGACCGGAACGTCAGCGAGCCAGGCGACTCCGGAGGCCCGTGGTTCTACGGCGGCACTGCCTACGGCGTGCATTACGGCAAGGTCGGCGGCAAGTCGACATTCACTCCGACGCTGCGCTTCGACTCGGCTCGCGACTACCAGGTGTGGATCAAATAGCCGATCCTCCGCCGCCTTCCAGGAGTTGCCCGCGCGCATCTCGGTGATCAGTTCGGTCGATCCTGCGGGAACGCAGCCTTGGGCCGGCGGAGCGGATTTGTTTCCTATGAGTCATCTGTGCAGCGGAACGGTGGTGGTGCGTGGCGCCCGAAGCGCGCCACCACAAGGTGTCCGTGGCCGCCTCAGCGTAGAGCCCGGCCCCGGTGCTTCGTGCTCGTCGACGGGCTGATCGCCGCCCCGCGCGGCAGCCGCGGCTGGGTCCTGCGGGCCGAGCAGAGCGTGATGGACCTCTCCCGACTTCCTTTACAACGTAGATTTCCTTGGGACAGCGGGCTGTTCGTCGAGGCGTCCGCGTCTGCCTGGCGCACATAGCCAAGCGAGCTGTTCTAGCCGGGCAGGCCGTCGAGTGTGCGGATGAGGGCGGCGCGGCCCTCGCGCAGGGCACCGGCCAGGTCGGCTCCCGCCGGACCCTGCCAGAGCAGGCGCACAACGGTGGCCCCGCGCCGGACGATCAACGCGACGTGCGCCACAGAGTCCTGGTACGTCGGCTCACGAGGCAAATCCGGACGCCGCACGGCGAGGCTCTCCATCTCACCCATCCAACCGCCCCGTCCGAAGGGCTCCACTTTGAACGGGATCCGCACCGGCTCGGCCTCACCCTCGTACCCGCAGGGCGCGATGACGTCCTTGCCCGTGACGTCGTTCTTGAACTCGTCCTCCGGCGTCACCAGCAGCCGCCGCGCCCTCTCCGCACCCGCCGCGTCAGGCATGACGAGGACCTCCTCGCGCACGGTGACCCGTCCCGTCAGGACCCTGCCGGCCACGGGAACCGCAGCAGGCAGGTTCTTGTAGAACAGGTCGTACGTGCATGTCAGATCGGACCGATCATCCTCGCCGGTCCAGGGCGCGACGTCCGGCCCGTACGCCGAGGGCCGTGGCAGGGCCGCGGCCAGCGCTCCCAGGCCCGGCCGCGGGGACGGAACGGGCATGGGGCCATCCCAGCGGCCTCCGACGGCGGTCAGCGCGGACACGGACGCCGCGACACCCTGACCCACCCAGTGCGAGTCCTCGGTCTCGCCCTGCTCGATGGGCCACCACCACGACGCCTCGGCCAGGAACTGGCCGCGGGCGGCCACGATGTAGGCCTCGGTCGACACGTCCCCCATGTCCGGACTCCGCGCGGCCGTGTTCATGAGCTGCGTCCCACGCCAGCCCTCGCGGTCGAAGGGCAGCGTGACGGTGCTGTCGTTCTCGTCCGCGCACCGCCGCGCAGCGCGGCCCGCGAGATCCGCCAGCGGCCGCGACCGCTCCGGCGGGACGACCCAGAGCCTCAATGTCAGCGACCTCGGCAACTCGGCCACCCTCAACTCCGCACTGTAGGCGGGCACGCCCATCGGCGGCCTCAGACCGCTCTCCTCCTGGCACGCCAGCATCAGAGGCACGGCGGGCGACGTCGCGACTCGCTGCCCGTCGAGCAGGTGCCTGTCATCGACGTGGCGGCGCAGGCGCTCGGCGATGTCCTCGATCGTGGCAGCCGCGGCATACGGCGTGTCGAACGGCGGCGCGGCCGGCACCTGACCACCGTAAGTGGCCAGGAGCAGCGCCGCCCCCACGGCCATGGCAAGAGCGAGTGCGCGGCTTCTCACATGACCCACATGTGGTTCGACGCAACCCGGCACGCCATGGTTCGGCGCCTTCGACGCAGCCGTGGGCGCTGATGGAATCACGTTCCGGCGGGGAGACAGGCGGATCCTCACGCCCCTCCATGGAGCAGCGGCCCGGCAGACGACACGAAAGGTCACCTGTGCCGCTCCAGGGATTCGAACCCTGAACCTCCGCCTCCTGAAGACGGCGCCTCTGCCAGTTGGGCCAGAGCGGCTGGGCCCCGGGCTTGGCTGGCGTGGGCCGGCCCGGGGCGGGGGCCGGGTCCGGCCGGGGGGCGCCAATCCCGCCGGTCAGGCCGTGGCCCGCGGCCCTCTTCTTTCAGGGCCGCTGTCCGAGTGGCAGGATTCGAACCTGCGGTGCTCCTGCTCCCAAGGCAGGCGGGCTGACCAAACTGCCCCACACTCGGTCGTCAATAAATAAGCCGCCCCGGTGCACTCCGGGACGGCTTTCCGATAATCGGCTCGGTTATCCGGAAAGCCCTTGCCACAGGCGGGGGTAGCTCACTTCGCTGCCTTTCTTTCGTGCGGCTGGACAATGTCCACGGTAAAGGAATGATCGGCGGCCTTGCCACACATTTATTTCTGCGCGCGCGATTCCGGGGTCTCCACGCGGAAGTGGGGCAGGGACTCGGGGTAGTTGTCCCTGACGTGGTTGACCAGGAACTCGCGTACGTCGCACTTGAGGTCCCACGAGGACGGCGAGTCCGCGGCGCTCATCAGGGCGCGCAGTTCCACCAGGCCGTTCGGCAGCACGTCGGTGACCTGGAGCGTCCAGTCCTTCTGGTCCCACAGCGGGTTGCCCTGCAGGAACTCGTACAGCGCCTCCCGGAGTTTGGGCACCGGCACCGACCAGTCCACGCGCAGGAACACGACGGCGAGGACGCGGCTGCCGTGCCGGGTCCAGTTCTCGAACGGGTTCTGGGTGAAGTACGACACCGGCAGGACCAGGCGGCGCTCGTCCCACAGGCGCACGACGACGTAGGTGAGGGTCAGCTCCTCGATCCGGCCCCATTCGTTCTCCACGACGACCACGTCGTCGAGCCGGAGCGCGTCGCTGAAGGCCAGTTGGAGGCCGGCGAGGGCGTTGCCGATGGTGGGCTGGGCGGCGATGCCGACGATGGCGCCGGCGATGCCCGCCGAGGCCAGGATGCCCGCGCCGAGCGCGCGGACCTGCGGGAACGAGAAGAGCATCGCGCCGATCGCGATCACGACGATGACCGCGGCGGCGATGCGGCGGACCAGCCCGATCTGCGTCATGATCCGCCGCGCCCGGCGGTTGCGCTCCCCTTCGACCAGCACCAGCCGGTCGAGCACCACGTCCGTCAGCGCGTACGTGGCCTGCACGATCAGCCAGGTGACGGCGGCGATGGTGGCCAGGCCGAGCACCCGGTTGACGGTGGCCGCGACGGCCTTCGCGTCCGCGCTCGCGCCGAACATCCCCGGCGCGAACGCCAGGTTGAAGGCCGCCACGACCGCCACGGTGAAGGCGGACCACGTGCAGTGCTCCACCAGGTGCCGGGGGAACGCCCATTTGCGTCCGGCCCTGTTCAGCACCCTCCGGACCAGCTCAACCAGGAGGATCGAGCCGATCACCGAGATTACGAGAATCGGCCAGCCTGCTGGAGACTGCACGCCTATGCCCCCAATGTCTAGAAAGTCTCGTCAAAGGTCACATTGCCCTCAACTGCCACTTGATACGCAGAGACACGCCGTTCGAAGAAATTGGCCAGCTCCTGCACGTCCTGCAGCTCCATGAACGCGAAGGGGTTGGCCGAGCCGTACCTCGTGGGCAGGCCCAGCCTGGCCAGCCGCTGGTCGGCGACGTATTCCAGGTATTGGCGCATCTGTGCGACCCCCATGCCGGGCATGCCGTCCCCGCAGAGGTCCTCGGCGAAGGCCAGCTCGGCGGCCACGGCCTCCTCCACCATGAGGGTAACCTGTTTGCCCAGCTCATCGTCGAAAAGGTCGGGCTCCTCGGCCCGCACGGTCTCCACCACGCTGAAGGCGAACTCCATGTGCATGGACTCGTCGCGGAAGACCCAGTTCGTCCCGGTGGCCAGGCCGCCGAGCAGGCCCCGGGAGCGGAACCAGTAGACGTACGCGAAGGCCCCGTAGAAGAACAGGCCCTCGATGCAGGCGGCGAAGCAGATGAGGTTGAGCAGGAAACGCCGGCGGTCGTCCCGCGTCTCCAGGCGCTGCAGCTCGTTGATCGAGTCGATCCACTTGAAGCAGAATTCCGCCTTGTCGCGGATCGAGGGGATGTGGTCGATCGCGGCGAAGGCCTTCACCCTTTCGGCGGGATCCGGCAGGTACGTGTCCAGCAGCGTCAGATAGAACTGGACGTGCACGGCCTCCTCGAACAGCTGCCTGCTGAGATAGAGGCGCGCCTCGGGCGCGTTGACGTGCTGGTAGAGGTTGAGCACGAGGTTGTTGGCCACGATGGAGTCGCCGGTGGCGAAGAACGCGACCAGCCGGTTGATCAGGTGCCGCTCCTGCGGCGTCATCCTGGCCAGGTCGGCGAGGTCGGTGTGAAGGTCCACCTCCTCGACGGTCCACGTGTTGCGGATGGCCGCGCGGTAGCGCTCGTAGAAGTCCGGGTAGCGCATGGGCCGCAGCGTGAGGTCCATACCTGGGTCGAGCAGCACAACAGTCTCCTTACTGGCAGGCTTCGCAGGTCTCGGGGTTCTCCAGGGAGCAGGCGATCGCCTCTGCGGCGGCCTCCGTGGGGGCCGCCTGGACGGTGGTCTGGGCGATGCGGGTGGCGGGCCGGGAGCGCAGGTAGTACGTGGTCTTCAGGCCCCGCTTCCAGGCGTAGGCGTACATCGACGAGAGCTTGCCGATGGTCGGGCTGGCCATGAAGAGGTTCAGGGACTGGGACTGGTCGATGTACGGCTGGCGCGCGGCGGCCAGGTCGATCAGCGCCTTCTGCGGCAGCTCCCAGGCGGTGCGGTAGAGCACCTTGAGGTCGTCGGGGATGCCGGGGACCGTCTGGACCGAGCCGTCGGCCCGCTTGATGTCGTCCCGCAGCTGCTGCGTCCACAGCCCGCGCGCCTGCAGATCGGCCACCAGATACCGGTTGACCTGGAGGAACTCGCCCGACAGCGTCTCGCGCTTGAACACGTTGGACACCTGCGGCTCGATGCACTCGTAGCAGCCGGCGATGGAGGCGATCGTGGCGGTGGGCGCGACGGCGATCATGAGCGAGTTGCGCAGGCCGGTGCGGGCGACCTTCTCCCGCACGGCGTCCCAGCGCCGCGTGCTCGTGACGTAGTGGTCCGGGTGCAGCACTCCCCCGGCCGCCCGCGTCTCGGCGTACGACGGGTGCCGGCCGCGCTCGGCCGCCAGGTCGGCCGAGGTGTCGTACGCGGCCAGCGCGATCTCCTCGGCGATCCTGGTGGACAGCTCCAGCGCCTCGGGCGAGTCGAACGGCAGCCGCAGCGTGAAGAACACGTCGGCCAGGCCCATGACGCCGAGCCCGATGGGCCGCCAGCACTTGTTCGCCGCCTCGGCCTCGGGCGTCGGGTAGAAGCCCAGGTCGATGGTCCGGTCCAGGAAGCGCACGGCCGTTCGCACGGTGCCGCGCAGCCGGTCCCAGTCCAGGTCACCGGCCAGGTCACCGGCCAGGAGGTGGGCGGCCAGGTTGATCGAGCCGAGGTTGCAGACCGCGGTCTCGGCGTCGCTGGTGACCTCCAGGATCTCGGTGCACAGGTTCGACAGGTGGATGACGTTCCCGGGGCGGCCGGTCTGGTTGGAGGTGCGGTTGGCGGCGTCCTTGAAGGTCATCCAGCCGTTCCCGGTCTGGGCGAGCGTGCGCATCATCCGGCCGTACAGGGTCCTGGCCGGGATCTGCCGGACATGTCGCCCGGCGGCCTCGTACGCGCGGTACGCCCGCGTGAACGCGTCACCGTACAGGTCGGTGAGGTCGGGCACCTCCTTCGGGTCGAACAGCGACCAGACCTCGTCCGCCTCCACCCGGCGCATGAACTCGTCGGGCACCCAGTTCGCCAGGTTCAGGTTGTGGGTGCGGCGGGCGTCCTCGCCGGTGTTGTCGCGCAGCTCCAGGAACTCCTCGATGTCGGCGTGCCAGGTCTCCAGGTAGACGCAGGCCGCGCCCTTGCGCCGCCCGCCCTGGTTGACGGCCGCGACGGACGAGTCGAGCGTGCGCAGCCACGGGACGATGCCGTTGGAGTGGCCGTTGGTGCCCCGGATCAGGGAGCCGCGCGAGCGCACCCGGGTCCAGGCGATGCCGATGCCTCCGGCGTACTTCGACAGCCGCGCCACCTGCCCGTACCGGTCGTAGATCGCCTCCAGCTCGTCGCGCGGCGAGTCGAGCAGGAAGCACGACGACAGCTGCGGGCGGCGCGCGCCCGAGTTGAACAGCGTGGGCGAGCTGGGCAGGTACGACAGCGTGGACATGAGCGCGTAGAGCTCGGCGGCCTCCGCCACCGACTCCGACAGCCCGCAGGCCACGCGGAGGAAGAAGTGCTGCGGGCGCTCCAGCACCGCCCGCGTCTCGGGGTGGCGCAGCAGGTAGCGGTCATAGACGGTGCGCAACCCGAAATACTCGAACCGGTCGTCCGCCGCCACGGAGACCAGCGCGTCCAGCTCGGCGGCGTGCGCGGCGACGAACTCCGCCAGCCCGTCCTGGATCAGCCCGGCCGCGTGGGTGGCGGCGATGGACTCGGAGAACGTCCGCACCCCGTGCGCGGCGGCCTCGTCGGCGATCTCCTCGGCCAGGAGCCGGGCGGCGACCCGGGAGTTGGCCGGGTCGGTGATGACCCGGGCGGCGGCCTCCTCGATGGCCAGGCGGCGATCGACCTCGATGATCTGCGTCACGTGCTCTCTCCTCGCGAGCTCGTCCCCCGTGAGGGCGCGCGAGAGCACGGCGGCACGGATCATCCCCCGGCCGTTTCGCTCCCCGGCCCTCCCGCGAGGCCATGGTCACTTCGTGCCGGGCGGGCGGCCCGGGCACACCGCTGGCAGGTCTTCGGGCTCGCGGGCGCGCGCATCGCTCCTAATGGCCGTCGCTTCCCAGATCGCTCCAGTGCACCTGACGGCGGTCGTTCCCGCTCACCGCTGCGGGGCAGCCCCGGAATCACACCGGGTTCCCTTTTGCTCCGCCTCCGGAGAGGCGAACCAGCGACGAGCAGGATCCTACATCTAGTGGCCGTTCCCGCAACTACCCCAGCATGTTGTGGCCTTGGTGGTGCCGAGCAGACCGAGATCCCGCAGGACGGCGCGGGTGCGCTCGACCTCGGAGCCCAGCCACTGCTTGAAGTCGGCGCCGCTGAGCGGGATCGAGATCCAGCCCGCGGACCGGCAGGCCGCCTCCCAGTCGGCCGATCCGGTCACGTCCTCGCACATGCGGATGGCCGATTCGCGGCTCTCATCCGTCATGCGCTCGGGCCCGAAGGCCGCCGCCCAGTCCACGAAGTCGACCCGTACGCCGGACTCCAGCAGCGTCGGCGCGTCGAGGCCGGGCACCTGCCTGGCCGAGGACACCGCGAGCGCCTTGACCTGGCCGGCCTTGATGCTCGCGCGCCAGTCGGCCAGCGGGCCCGCGGCCGCCGCGGCCTTGCCGGACAGCAGCGCGGTGACGGCCTCCTGGCTGCTGGGGTAGCCGGTGTACTCGAGCTGGCGGGTGTCGGCGCCGAGCCCCCTGGCGATCAGGCCGAACAGCAGGTGGTCGGGCTCCCCCTGGGGCCCGCCCGCCAGCTGCGTCTGGCCCGGACTGGCGAGCAGGTGGGCGCCGAACGCCTCGAAGTCCCCGAACGGCGAGTGGACGGGCACGACCACGACCTCGACCTCGCCGGTGAGCCTGGACAGGGGGGTCGCGGTGTCGAGGAGGGTCTGGCCGTTGTTCAGCTCGGCGGCGGCCAGCGCGGGCAGCCCGCTCACCATGATCCTGGTGCCCGCGCCGGTCTCGTATCCGGCCGTCCGGGCCGCGCCGGCGAACGCCTGCCCGACGCGCTCCCAGCGGCGCCCCTGAGGGCCGATCGAGTATCGGGCGCGCAGGCCCGCCGCGCTCCCGGCGAAGCGCTCCGTCCCGCAGCCGGCCGCGCACGCGGCCAGGCCCAGCCCCCATGCGAAGAACCGCCGACGGCGCATGTGCCTCTCCCCCGAGCATCGCGAGTCATCGCTCACTCTAAGTTATCGACACAATACGCAGAGATACACATATCTCTCATAGTGGCTTTTTGCCGACCCCGGCCATCAGGGACGACGGCAGCGACCAGTCCCCCACCAGCTTGGGCCGGTCGGGACGCCAGTCGACGGCCTGTACCAGGCCCGGCGGCTCCAGCGGGAAGTCGCCGAAGAAGGCGCGGATCTCGGCGGGCGTGCGGTCGGTGCCGCCGCTCGGATCGTCCGAGGAGGCGCCCCGGTAGCGCTGCCCGTCCTCCAGACGGCCCATCGAGGTGGCGTGGGTGATCACCAGGTAGCTGCCCGGCGCCAGCCGCTCGCGCAGGGTCGCCAGAGCCTGCTGCGGCCGCGCCGAATCCGGCAGGAAGTGCAGGATCGACACGAGCAGCACCCCGACCGGCCGGCGCAGGTCCAGGAACCCGCCCGCTCCCGCCAGCACCGCGTCGGGATCCAGGAGGTCCGCCTCGACGAGCGCGGCCCTGCCCGAGTGTCCGAGCAGGGCCGTGGCGTGTGCTGCGACGACCGGATCGCGATCGACGTAGACGACCCGGGCCTCGGGCGCCACCTCGTGCGCGCTGCCCTGGGTCGGCAGCCCGCTGCCGAGGTCGAGGAACTGCCGTACCCCGGCGGCGGCCACGTAGCGCACGGCACGCTGGAGGAAGGCCCGGTTTGCGCGGGCCAGCGGGACCGCCTCCGGGATCAGCTCGGCGAGCTGCTCGATGGCCTGGCGGTCGACCGCGAAGTTGTCCTTCCCGCCGAGCATGTAATCGTACATGCGTGCGAGATTGGGCCTCTCAGCGTCGAACTGCCGCACGTATCGAATTTATGTCGTCCGCAGCAAGATAACGAGGTTTGAGGCCAAATTAGCCTGTTTATTCAACCGTGACGCTCTTGGCGAGATTGCGAGGCTTGTCCACATCCCGGCCGAGCGCCACCGCGGCATAGTACGCGAGCAGCTGAAGCGGGATCGTGAGCAGGATCGGGTCCAGCTCGATCTCGTTCTTGGGGATCACGATCACGTCGTCGGCCAGCTTGACGTCGGGCTCGCGGTGACCGACCATGAGCACCTGCCCGCCGCGCGCGCGGATCTCGCCCAGCGTGGTGAGGTTCTTGTCGAGCAGCTCGTCGTCGGGGACGATGGCGACCGTCGGCATGTCGGGGCCGATCAGCGCGAGCGGCCCGTGCTTGAGCTCGCTGGCCGGGTACGCCTCGGCGTGCACGTACGAGATCTCCTTGAGCTTCTGCGCACCCTCCCTGGCCACCGGGTAGCCGCGCACGCGGCCCACGAACATCATGCTCGGGTGCTTGGCGTACTTCTGCGCCAGCTCGGCGATCTTGTCGCTCTGGGTGAGGATCTCCTCGATCTGCCCCGGCAGCCTGCGCAGGCCGTCGACGATGCGCCGCCCGTCGGCGGGCGACAGGTCGCGCACCCGGCCCAGGTGCAGCGCGAGCAGCGCGAACGCCAGCGACGTCGAGGTGAACGCCTTGGTCGAGGCCACCGAGACCTCGGGACCCGCGTGCAGGTAGATGCCGCCGTCCACCTCGCGGGCGATGGCGCTGCCGACCGCGTTGACGATGCCGATGACGCGGCCGCCCTTGCGCTTGAGCTCCTGCACGGCGGCGAGCGTGTCGTACGTCTCGCCCGACTGGCTGATGGCGACGTAGAGCGTGTCGGGGTCGACGACCGGGTTGCGGTAGCGGAACTCGCTGGCGGGCTCGGCGTCGGACGGGATGCGGGCCAGCTCCTCGATGAGCTGCGCCCCGATCTGTCCCGAGTAGTACGCGGACCCGCAGCCGATGATCTTCACCCGGCGGAAGCCCCGCGTCTCGCGGGCGTCCATGTTGAGCCCGCCCAGGTGGGCCACGTGGAAGCGCTCGTCGAGCCGGCCGCTCATCGTACGGGTGATCGTCTCGGGCTGCTCGGAGATCTCCTTGAGCAGGTAGTGCTCGTAGCCGCCGGTGTCGTAGTGGCCGGCGTCCCAGTCGACGGTCAGCGGCTCCTTGGCGGTCTCGCGGGCGTCGCTGGCGAAGGTGTGGAAGCCGTCGGCCTTGAGCACGGCCAGCTCGCCGTCCTCCAGGTGCACGACCTGGCGCGTGTAGCGGACGAGCGCGGCCACGTCGGACGCGGCGAACATCTCCTTCTCGCCGATGCCCAGCACGATCGGGCTGCCGTTGCGCGCCACGACCACCTCGCCGGGGCGTTCGCGGTCGATGACCGCGATGCCGTACGTGCCGACGATGCTCTTGAGCGTCTTCCTGACCGCCTCCTCCAGGGAGTCGTTCTCGTCGGCGGCGCGCGCGATCAGGTGCGCGAGCACCTCGGTGTCCGTCTCGGAGGCGAACACCACGCCGTCGGCCTCCAGCTTCGCGCGCAGCTCGCCGGCGTTCTCGATGATGCCGTTGTGCACGACCGCGATGCGCTCGTCGGAGGAAAGGTGGGGATGGGCGTTCTCGTCACTCGGCACGCCGTGCGTGGCCCAGCGGGTGTGCCCGATGCCCAGGGTGCCCTTGAACCTGGCCGGCACGACCTTGGCCAGGTCCGCCACGCGGCCCTTGACCTTGCGTAGCTTGAGCCCCCGGTTGGACACCACGACCCCGGCCGAGTCGTACCCCCGGTACTCCAGACGCTGCAGGCCCTCCAGCAGGATGGGCGCCGCGTCCCGTGGGCCGACATAGGCCACGATTCCGCACATCGAGGTCTCCTCTTCATCCGTAGACGATCCTGCGCAGCTGCCGCAGGGACAGCTCCGGTGCCGCGACCCGCCGACCGCGTAATTCGGCGGCGATCCTGGGGAAGATCTCGTCGTTGGTGTGGCCGACCGTTTTCAGCTCGGCGTGCCGGCGGCGGACGTACTCCTCGACGGACTCGGAGAAGTACGACAGCACGTCGGCGATCACCTTCGCCGCCTCACCCGGGCCCAGCGGGCTCGTCTCGGTGAGGTGGACGATGAGGTCTTCGTAGGGATGTCGTGCCGGGGACACAGACGAGGACATTACGCATCTGGAACGAGACACTTCAACATCCTGCCCGAAATCGGGCAGGAATTAACTCGAACGCCTGTCTAGAGCAGGCTGCCGCGGCCCCAGCCCTTGCCGAAGCGCCACCAGGCGAAGGCGCCGGCGACGAGACCGAGCCCGACGAGGACGGCCGCGGGACGGACCGTGCCCGCGACGTCACCCCTGACGGCGGCCTGGAGCATGGTGGTCGCCCAGTATCCGGGCGAGATCGGCGCGATGGCCTGCGCCCAGGCGGGCATCATCGCGTACGGCACCAGCGCACCGCCCAGCGCGCTGACCGACAGCGCGGCGATGTTGCAGAGCGTGCTCAGCTCCCCCTGGCTGCGCACCACCCCGGCCAGGGCCGTGCCGACGCCGAGCAGCGTGAAGCACCACGCCGCCACGGCCAGGCCCAGGGCCGGCGGCCACGCCGTCCCGGCCGGCCGCAGCCCTACCGCGATCATCCCGTACGCGAGCAGCACGACCTGCTGGAGGACCAGCACGGCGAACACCGGCAGGGCCTTGCCGATCATGATCTCCGGGACGCGGGCCCTGGTGGCCTTGAGGCGGTCCCAGGTGTGCCAGGTGCGTTCGGCGAGGCCGGCCGTGGCCACGTCGGCCATCGACAGCACCGAGAACATGACCAGCAGTCCCGTCACGACCTGGGCGGGCTCGCGCAGCATCGACTTGAAGACGAGCATGAGGACCATGGGCATGACCAGGTAGCTGACCAGGTGGGCCGGGTCGCGCCGGCGCAGGAGCACGTTGTGCGCGGTCAGGACGGCGATGCGGTGCAACGTCTCACGCGGCATCTGCGGGCTCCTTGCGAAGATCCTTGTAGAGGTCGTCGAGCGACGGCTGGCGGATGTCGATGCCGCGCACCGGGCGGTCGAGATCGCGCAGCAGGTCGGCCAGGGTGGCGGTGGGGTCGGTGGTCGCGACCGTGATCTCGTCGTCGTCCAGGGTGACGCGGACCTCGCCCGGCAGCCCCTTGAGCAGCTCGGCGCCCGTGCCCCTGGCGATCACCCGCCCGCTCCGCGCGACGGCGATCGTGGCCTTCAGCTCGGTGAGCTCGGGGAGGTAGTGCGTGCAGTAGACGACCGCCGCGCCGCCGTCCGCCCTGCGGCGCACCGCCGCCAGGAGGGCGCTGCGGGTCTCGGGGTCGGCGCCCGCCGTGGGCTCGTCGAGCAGGAGCACGTCCGGGTCCGGCAGGAGGGCGGTGGCCGCCTGCGCGCGGCGCTGCTGGCCGCCGGAGAGCACGCTCACCCGCCGGTCGAGCACTCCGGTCAGCGCCAGCTCCTCCGCCACGGCTTCGACGGCCCCGGCCAGGGCGCGCCGCCGCAGCCCGGCCAGTCCGCCGAACAGCCGCAACGTCTCCCGTACGGTGACGCCGGGGTAGAGGGCGAGCTGCTGGGGCGCCATCCCCACCTCGCCCCGCACCACGACACGCCCGGCGTCCGGGCGTGTCAGCCCGGCGGCGATCTCGAAGAACGTCGTCTTGCCCGCGCCGTTGTGGCCGACCAGCCCGACGATCTCGCCCGGCTCCACCCGCAGGTCGAAGCCGTCCAGCGCGGCGACGTCGCCGTACCGCTTGACCAGCCCGGCCGCCTCCACCAGCCCGCCCATGCGTCCCCCTTCCCTCAGTCTACGACGTAGACTGCTCTACACTGTAGACTGGCGCGGTGCGGAAGCTCAAGACCTCCCGGCAGCCGGAAATCCTCGACGCGGCCCTCGCCATCGCCGACGAGCGCGGCCTCGAAGCCCTGTCCATGCGGGCCGTCGCCGAGCGGGTCGGGGTAACACCCATGGCCTTGTACGGATATTTCCGGAACAAGGATGAGCTGCTCGACGGCCTCGTCGGCCGCCTGCTCGACCGGCTCGCGCCCGGAGATCCCGGGCAGACCTGGCAGGAGCGCCTGGGCGCGGTCGCCTGGGCCACCCGGCGACTGGCCCGCGAGCACCCGTCGGTCTTCCCGCTCCTGCTGCTGCGCACCTCGGCGACGCCCGACGGGGTCCAGGTGGTCGACCAGCTCTACCAGGCGCTGCTCGACGCGGGCGTGCCGGAGGCCGACGTCCCCCGGATCGAGCGGCTGGTGAGCACGTTCGTGATGGGGTTCGCGCTCTCCGAGGTGAGCGGGCGCTTCTCCGACGCCTCCCGGGAGATCAGGCTCAGCCGCGGTGCCGACGCGCCCGCCCACCGCCGTTTGGCCGGGCATCTGACGCCTGATGACTGGGATGCCGAGTTCGCAGCCGATCTGGCGGATCTCATGCGTATCATCCGACCCGTCTGACCCATCCCTTTCTGGGAAAGGTTACGGTGAGTAGTCGTATCGTGACCTTCCTGGGGGAGATGTCATGCGCCTCTGGCTCGCCGCCGCCCTGACCGCCGGCACGTTCACCGCGCCCGCGGACATGCCCGCATCCGGCTCTGCCCCAGCGCGACCGCCCGGCCTCGCCCTCGCGAGCTCCGGCCACCGGACCGCCCCTGCCCTCACGGGCCCACCCGGCCTCTTCGCTTGGGGCGCGCCCGGCCGCCGGACCGGCGCCCTCCCTCCCGCGAACCCTTCCGGGCGGCAGGCCGAGTTCGCCGCGGCCGCCCGGGAGTTCGGGGTGCCGGAGAGCGTGCTGCTCGGCGTCTCGTACCTGGAGTCCCGCTGGGACGCGAACGGCGGGTCGCCGAGCACGGCGGGCGGCTACGGGCCGATGCACCTGGTGGACGCGTTCCCCGCCGACACGCTCAGCCCTTTGAGCGCCGCCGCCCCATCGGCCGGGGGTGGGCACGCGTGGCCGATCGGTGACGCGCTGGGCGACGCCCGGGGGGACGACGCCCGCCCGCTGCCCCGTACGTTCGCCGAAGCCCCTCCCGCCTCGGCGCCGAGCGCGGCGCCGCCGCCCGCCACGCTGCCCGAGGCCGGGCGCCTCATCGGCGCGGACCCCGCCCGGCTGCGCACCGATCCGGCCGCCAACATCAGGGGCGGCGCCGCCCTCCTGGCCTCGTACCAGGACCGCCCGAGCGGCAACCCGGCCGACTGGTACGCGGCCGTCGCCCGCTACTCGGGCGCGGAGAACGCGGCCGCGGCACGTGAGTTCGCCGACGAGGTGTTCTCGGTGATGCGGGAGGGGGCGCGGCGGCGTACCGACGACGGCCACCTGGTACGCCTCGAACCCGTGCCCAACCTCCCCCACCCCGTGGCCGCCACCGCCAAGGACCCCGCAACCGCCAAGGACTCCGCCGCCGCCCCGCCCGTGGTCAACGAGCAGACCGACAACGACCCACCGCCCCCGTACGACGACCAGTACGACACCTTCTTCGGGGAGGAAGCCGGGTCGGACGATCAGACCGACCCGGACGGGAACTGGACAGAGCCCGGAAATGTGGAGAAGACCGGAAGCGGCAGGCAGGTGGAGTGCCCCAGCTCGCTCTCCTGCGAATGGATACCCGCCGCCTACGAGCGCTTCGGCAGGAAGAAGAACCGGGACTACGGCAACCACGACCGTCTGAGCCGGTCCCGTTCCGTCGACTACATCGTCATTCACGACACGGAGGGCTCCTACCAGGGCATCCCGTCCTTGATCCGCAACCCGAGGTACGTGAGCTGGCACTACACGATCCGCTCCCGTGACGGACATGTCGCCCAGCACGTGGCGACCAACGACATCGCCTGGCACGCGGGCAACTGGGACGTCAACACCCGTTCGATAGGGATCGAGCACGAGGGCTACCTGGCCAAGGGCACCTGGTACACGGAGGCGATGTACCGTTCGTCGGCCAAGCTGGTCAGATACCTGGCCGGCAAGTACCGCATCCCGCTCAACCGGGCCCACATCCTCGGCCACGACAACGTCCCCGGCACCACCCCGAAGATGGTCGCGGGCATGCACGAGGACCCCGGACCGTACTGGGACTGGTCCCACTACTTCGACCTGCTGGGCAAGCCGCTCAAGGGGGTGCAGAGCGGTAACTCCATCATGATCCGGCCCTCGTACGACACGAACCGGCCCCGCTTCACCGGCTGCGTCGCCGTCAAGCCGGACAAGGCGTGCCCGGAGCACGGCGCCGCCACGGTCTGGCTGCACCAGGAGCCGCGCGAGTCGTCCCCTCTGGTCAACGACCAGGGCAAACATCCGGGCAAGCCCAGCACGTACAGCGTGTACGACCACAGCGCCCGCGCCTCCACCGGCCAGCGCTTCGCGGTGGCGGACCGGCAGGACGACTGGACGGCCATCTGGTACCTCGGCCAGAAGGCCTGGTTCCACAACCCGCCCTCCGACCCCACCGCCGTCCCCGCCAGGGGCCCGCTGGTGACTCCTCTCAGGCCGAGGACCAGGGTGTACGGCCGCGCGTTCCCCGAGCAGTCCGCCTACAAGCTGGCGTCGTACCAGCCGCTGGCCCCGCTCCAGTACAAGATCGGCCCCGGCCAGACGTACACGGTGGGCGACACGATCACCGGCTCCTACTACGCCGCGGGCGCCTTCAGCCCGGCCAAACACGTCACCACGACCGGACAAACCCGCTACTACCAGATCCAGCTCGGTCACCGGGTGATGTTCGTCATGGCCAAGGACGTGCGCCTGATCCGCTGAATTTCGCCCCGCGGGCCACTCAGTGCGCACGGGCACTCCGGGAAGACGATATGGTTTTCCCGTAGCCCGGCGCATGTCGCCAGGGGTTAACGCGGAAGTGGCTCAGTGGTAGAGCATCACCTTGCCAAGGTGAGGGTCGCGGGTTCGAATCCCGTCTTCCGCTCGGAGCAAGACTCCAGGGTGGAGTGGCCGAGAGGCGAGGCAGCGGCCTGCAAAGCCGTCTACACGGGTTCAAATCCCGTCTCCACCTCGGCGACCGGCGGACCCCTCGGGATCCGCTAAAGTAAAGGCAGCACCACGCGGAAGTGGCTCAGTGGTAGAGCATCACCTTGCCAAGGTGAGGGTCGCGGGTTCGAATCCCGTCTTCCGCTCTGAGTTTCTAACTCAATATGGACGATTAGCTCAGCGGGAGAGCGCTTCCCTGACACGGAAGAGGTCACTGGTTCAATCCCAGTATCGTCCACCATCATGAGAAAGCCCCGGGTGCGATCAGCATCCGGGGTTTCTTACTGCTCCGGGTACGCGCTGACTTCGATCCTGCGAGTCGATCAAATCGCGCCCGGGTCGACCGGCCTCGGCAGGGCCGGGGGTTCGCAACATGGCCCGGGTGCGCGATCGCGGACCGGCTGGAGACCGCGGTCGCCTCCAGCGGTCCGGCCGTCTGCCGCATGGCAAGGAGAGGCCATCCCGTCGCGGGCCGGCGGCCAACGCGTGTGGCGAACAGATGCGCCCGGCGCTGTTGGAGGCCCGCTCTGCCCGGGGCGGTTGGTGGTCAGCCATTGGGCCGAGCCTGGGCCACGTCCGCGCCGGCCCGGCTCAGCCGCCTGCCGCCCTCACCCTGAAGATGAGCTCCCGTCATAGACTCCCGCGGCCCAGGTTCCGGGCTTGGCGCCCAGGTCGGCGGCCAATTCCAGGGCGACGTCGTACCTGACCAGCTCCTGAGCCACGTACCTGCCGTCGCAGGTTCCCTTCCGCTTGTCGGCCACGGCGCAGCCGTCCAGTGACGCCTGTCCGATGAGTTCGGTGGGAGGGAAGACCCACACGCGGATGGACTGGCGCCCGGCCGACCATGTGGACGGGAGCGAACCCCGGTCGTAGGCGTGCCGAGCCATGCCGCCCTGGCACCGGCTGACCTGCCCCGCGCGGCTGCCCTCGACGGCCGTGACCACCCACGACTGCGGGTCCGCGCAGGTGACGACCACAGTGGTGGCATGGCTGGCCGGCTTGACCTTGATGTCCATTCCGGTCGCGGACATCGAGGTGAGCACAGCCCCGATCCTGGTCAGGCCATCGATACTGGCCGGCAGATCGGGCGCGCGCGACGGTGCCGCGGAATCCACGCTCGACGAGGTGACCGGAGCGGCAGGGGTCGTCGCCGTCCCGGGCAGCGTCCAGATCACCACGGTCGCGGCGGCCCCCGCCAGCGCCGCGCCCGCGCCCCATCGGGCAAGCCTGCCGCGCCTGCCCCTCCATACGATCTCGGCCACGTCCACGTCCCCTCCCGGTCCGTACGCCGTGCGCTCGGCGAGCAGCTCGCGCAGGTCGTCTTCGGTATGGTTCATTGCTCCACCTCCATCAGCTCGATCGCCGGTTGCACCCGCAGCCGCGCCAGCGCCCGCCCCAGCTGCGTCTTGACCGTGCCCAGCGAGCAGCCGAGCACGTCGGCGCACTGCGGCAGTGTCAGGTCCTCGAAGTAGTGCAGGACGATGACCGCGCGCTGCCGGTCCGACAACCCCCTGATCGCCGTCCAGAGCGCGTCCTTCTCGCCGACCTCGCCGGCGAAGTCGCCGCGGGCGGTCGTGTCGGGAAGCGACTCCGTGGGCACTTCGCCGCGCCATCGTCTGCGCCACCAGGAGGCGTGCGTGTTGGTCAAGATGCGATAGACGTACGGGTCGGGATCGCCCTCGATGCGCCGCCACACCTGCCAGGCCCTGGCCAGCGTCGTCTGCACCAGGTCCTCGGCCGTGCCCCAGTCACCCGTGAGCACATAGGCGGTACGTCGCAGCCGCCCCGACCGGGCTGTCACATACTCAGCGAATCCTTCCATCACCGATCACTACTCGCCGGGGAGCCCGAACCGGATGACAGCCGCCCCAGGGATTTCTCACCGTGCCTGCGCCATCGCCGTACGGTGGCGACATGCCAGGGGCCGTGACGGTGATTGCCATGTGGCGATGGCAAGGCGTACCGGCGAAACTCACCGCCGCTCCCCGGGCACCCCTGCCGCGATGAGTTCCGGCCTGGCCGCGGGTCTGTTCTGGTGACCGTCGTTGGGCGTCTTACGACGCTGCCCGGCACGAGATACCACGGAGGACCTCATGACGACCACGCCGAGTGACCCGACCACCGCGCTGCCCGGCCGCCCGCCCATCGTCGACCTGGCCACCTGGCAGGCTGCCCGGGACGAGCTTCTGGTCCGCGAGAAGGCCCACACCCGCGAGGGCGACGCCATCGCCGCGGCCCGCCGCCGGCTGCCGATGGTGGAGTTCGACGGGACGGTCGAGGTCGTCGGACCCGACGGCCCGGTCCCGTTCCTGGACCTGTTCCAGGGCCGCGACGAGCTCGTGGTCTACAAGCACATGTGGTACGACGGCGCGCCGCACCAGGGGCAGTGCGAGGGCTGCACCACCACGGCCTGGCACCTGAAGGACGCCGTCTACCTCAACGCCCGCGGCGTCTCGTTCGCCATCCTGACCACGGGCCGCTGGGACGAGGTGGCCTCCTACGTCGAGTTCATGGGCTACACCCAGCCCTGGTACTCGGTGCGCGGTGTGGAGGAGCCGGTCGGCGGCAGCATGGGTTACCTCACCTGCTTCCTGCGCGACGGCGACCGCGTGTTCCTCACCTACTCCACGACGGGCCGTGGCAACGAGCGGGTCAGTGGGTCCTTGGGCCTGCTCGACATGACGCCCTATGGCCGCAGCGAGGCGTGGGAGGACAACCCCGAGGGCCGGCCCGAGGGGCGCAGCCCGTCCTGGAGCTGGCGCTCGGACGCGGACGGGAACGCCGTCTGGGGCCCGACCAGCCGCCCCGTGCCGCAGTGGACCCGCCCCGGCGCGACCCCCGCGCAGACCCTCGGCCGGCACGACCACCACCACTGACAGGCCTTCGTCGCCGGCGTCGGCGTCAGGTGCCGGGCGGAACCTCCGGGCGGTGCGAGTCCCAGCCCGCGCGCTCGGTCGATGGGGGGCGCCCGGAAGGTGAAGGACTCCTGCGGCGGCGCAGGAGTTTCACCTGTTCGCGGTAAGTCATACGTGGGAGCAGCCGTTGCCGGTCGGGGCCAGTGTGGCCAGATAACCTCGGAAAACCACGGTCATCTCCCCGTTCCGGAACACCTCCGCAAGCGTGCGGTGACACCAGTCGCGCGCCTGCTCGGCGCTGTCGTCCCCGCGTCCGATGGCGCTGTCGACGTTGACCTCGCCCAACACATAACGGAGGTAGTCGTCGAGTGACATCTGTAGCGGGATCTCAATGTCGGCGTAATCGAGCAGGCGCAACCCCGTCCCCTCCAGACGCAACTCCTGTGCGACCAGCGGCCGCCATCCGGATACTGATGGAAACCGCTGCTGGAACGACTTGAACCACGTCGCCAATGCGTCGCCTGTCCGCGAATACCGGCCTTGCGAGAAGTCGTACAGAAGAAAGGTTCCGTCTGGAGTCAGTACGCGGGCCACCTCGGCAAGGGCCGACGAAAGATCGGTGTAGTTCAGCGAGCCGGCGGCGACGACCAGGTCGAACGACGCCGCGGCGAATGGCAGCCCTTCCGCTGCGCCGATGACGAATCGAGCGGACGGCGCGACGGATCGTCGGTGCGCAAGCATCGCCGGGACCGGCTCCAAGCCGATCACATACTCGGCCAATGGTGCGAGCGCGGCAGTGGACACGCCGGCACCGCATCCGATATCCAGTGCTCGCCCGACCGGGCGCTTCAGGCGAGCCGACTTGAGAATCTGCTGATGCACCGGAGGCCGGTCGAAGGCATAGCTTGCGGCCAGCCGTTCGCTGTCATAGATGCTCTTCATGGCTCCTCCGAGATCGGCATCGGATACGCAAAGGACCACGCCGCATGCCTTTGAACACGTGGCTGCGGCTGAGCGGTGCTTACCCCCGGACGCCCTGATCTTCCGAGAACGCCGGACAGTACTGCCAGACGAATTCCAGCCACGGCGGAGCCACCCCCGTGAAGTGCGCCCAGCTACCCGGTTCCGCACCGGGATAATCACCTCTGACCTCGGAAAGGAACGTCAGCGTGAAGCCTTCCCGGATCAGGCTGTTGACTATCCGGCTCAGCGTCTGCCTGTACTCCCTGGGTTCGCGGATGCGACGGCCGTCCTGCTCGCGGTCGTAGACCCAGGCCTGGTCGGGATAGCTGGTCGCGGCCTCGTCCGTGTAGGAGTGCTTCAGCGTGTAGCCCTCCCCGTTCCACGAGTGGTGAGTGAGCCCGGAGAAGAATGGGTTCGCGCACATCAGGTAGTAACAGCCGCCTTCGTCGACGACTCTCGCGACCTCGCGGAAGACGATCCGGGAGTCCGGGACGAAGGTCAGCGAGTACGGATGCCAGACCAGATCGAACGAGGAGTCGTCGAGGGCCGACAGGTCCCGCATGTCCCCTTGGATCGTACGGATGCCGACGCCGTAATGCTCGGCGGCCAAGCGGTCCCGCTCCAACTGCCCGGACGAGATGTCGAGAACCGTCACGTCGGCTCCGAGCAGAGCGAAGGCCGCCGACTGCTGCCCGCCTCCTCCCGCCAGGCAGAGCACCTTCCGGCCTGCCAGGTCGCCGGCGATGCCCAGCCTCTCCAGGCCCAAATAGACCTGGGCCTTCTCCGCGTCCAGGTCGAGCATGGGACGGGTGAACAACGCGTCCGCCTCCACAAGGGCTTCCCAGCGGTCCTCGTTGTAGTGGTAGACCTCGTCCTGCACGGCAGACACCCTATCCGTCGCCTAACGGCCGGGACGAACCATATTCGGCCGGGCCTTGCTTACGGACCCGACCGGAAGGCCGAACCGGGCACCAAAAATGATCTCCTTTCGGACGCGATGAGCGCCGGATGGAATTTCTCCTCGGAGACCGAGATGGGCACGTCCAGGCGTGTCCTTGAGCCACACCTTCGCAAAGAGACCAGAGACGATCCCAACCGAGGCTCCCGCCACAAGCGCCAGCGTGACCGCTTCGCCGATCCCAGCCGGCCTCGCCTCGCATCGCCTCGCATCGCCTCGCATCGCCGAGAATTCCGGCTTCCTGTCGGGCAATCAGGGGGCGAAAGCTTTCGGGAAGGCGCCCGAGCGAAGCGAGCACCTTTGGTTCGGGGCGGGCGTCAATCGCGTCACCACCCAGATGGGCAACGGGTGGGTGAGCCCGCCGCACCTACTCTGACCGGGGGTCAGGGCCAGGTCTTCGCCTCCGCCTCGAAGCGGTCGCTCTCCGCGGGCAGCACGCAGAGCAGGTGCCCGCCGGGCACCCGCAGGATGCGGCACTCCTGCCACCGTGACACCTCCGTCGCGCCGAGCGCCAGCAGCCGCCGGGTCTCGGCCTCGACGTCGTCGGTCTCGATGTCGAGATGGAGCCTCGGCGCGTCGTCCACCGCCTGGACCGCCACGTCGAGGCCGGGAACGGCACCGTGCAACGAGGTGAACTGCTCGTACCCGGGAAGCGGGTGCGCGCTGGCCCCCAGCGCCGCGGCCCAGAACGCCGACGCCTGCTCGGCCTCGGACGCGGGGGTGTCGATCAGAAGGGCATAGACCCGGCTGCGATGCATGTCGATCATCCTAGCCCGGGAGAACATGTCCGAAATGTCGCTTTATGCGAAGTTTCGACTGCTCTGTGTGCATAAACGGCATATGTCCGGGTAGCGCCGTTGGAGTGGCTCCTCGGAGGAGGAAACCGTGGACATCAACATAGGCCAAGGCATTGAGGCCGCCTGGCGGCAGATAGCGACGTTCGTTCCGAAGTTGGTCGCGTTCCTGGTCATCCTCATCATCGGATGGATCGTGGCCAAGGCGCTGCAGAAGATCGTCGACAAGGTGCTCGAGCGCGTCGGCTTCGACCGGGCGGTGGAGCGCAGCGGCGTGCGGCGCTGGCTGGAGCAGAGCAAGTACACCGCCCGGAGCCTGCTCGCCAAGATCGTCTACTATGCGATCCTGCTGGTCACCCTCCAGCTGGCCTTCAGCGTGTTCGGGCCGAACCCGATCTCGTCGATGCTGAACAGCGTGGTGGGCTGGCTGCCCGCGGCCCTGGTCGCCATCGTGATCATCGTGGTGGCGGGCGCCATCGCCATGGGAGTCAGGGACATCATCGCCGGCGCGCTCGGCGGGCTCACCTACGGTCGCTGGGTGGCGACCGCCGCGGCGGTCTTCATCTGGGCGCTGGGCATCATCGCCGCGCTCAACCAGATCGGGGTGGCCACCACGGTCACGACTCCGGTGCTGATCACGGTCCTCGCCACCATCGGCGCGATCGTGGCGATCGGCATCGGTGGCGGGCTCGTCCGCCCGATGCAGCAGCGCTGGGAGCGCTGGCTGAGCCGGATCGAGCGGGAGGCCCCGCAGGCCAGGGCGCACGCGGAGGCGTACCAGCGAGGGCGTGAGGACGCCCGCACGATGGCAGGGGAGCCTGTACGCACCACCCCGGCGACCCCGGGAGCTCCGGGCGCTCCGACCACCCCGAGCACCCCGCCGCGCTCCGAGATGCCTCCGGACTGAACCGTCCGCCCGCCTGACCCGGGCCGATCGGTCAGGCGGGGAGGCCGTCTTCCAGGAAACCCGCTTCGCGGGCCAGCCAGCAGACCGCCGTCAGCCGGAGCGCCGCCGCGTCCGGCTCGCCGGTGAAGACCCAGTCGCGCTCCCGCAGCTCGTCGAGGAAGCCCAGCAGGTAGTCGCCCAGGGTCTCCCGGTCCAGCGGGATGGCGTCGCGCAGCACCGCCGCGTGCTGGTCGACCGCGGCGACCAGGCCGGGGTCGCCGTCCATCCGGGCGAGCTGGGCATCGCCCAGCGTGTTCATCAGCCAGCGCAGGGGCGAAATCGCCCAACCATCCTCAAAGACCACCAAACAACCTTAAAGCATCCCCCAAGGTCAGCGACCCTCCGCGTCGATGTCGGCGAGCGTGCGGCGGGCCACCGCGAAGGCGGCGTTGGCGGCCGGAACCCCGCAGTAGACGGCCGTCTGGAGCAGCACCTCCTTGATCTCCTCGCGCGTGAGCCCGTTCCGCAAAGCCGCGCGGACGTGCATGGCGAGCTCCTCCATCTGCCCCCTGGCCACGAGCGCGGTGAGCGTGACGCAGCTGCGGGCGCGCCGGTCCAGGCCGGGCCGGTTCCAGATGTCGTTCCAGGCGTAGCGGGTGATGAGCTCCTGGAAATCGCGGGTGAAGTCGGTGGTGGCGGCGACCGCCCGATCGACGTGCGCGTCCCCGAGCACCTCCCGCCTGGTGCGCATGCCCGCCGCGAAGGCGTCCTCGGCGGGCTCGTCGCGGCGCAGGTGGCCCAGGACGGCGGCGGTCACCGCGTCGGGGCGCTCCACGTTGGCCAGGTGCGAGGCCCTGGGCACCACCGTCAGGGACGCGCCCGGGATGTCGCCGGCCAGCGTGAGCGCGTGGTCGAGCGGCGTGGCCGGATCCTCGGAGCCGGCGATCACCAGCGTGGGCGCGGTGATCTCCCCCAGGCGGCCGGTCAGGTCGAAGGCGGCGATGGCCTCGCAGCAGGCCGCGTACGACTCGGCGTCCACCTCCACGAACCGGTCGAACACCCCCTGGCCGTCGAAGCCGGGGGTGAACCAGCGGGTCCTCAGCGTCGGCACGAGCGCCGCCAGACCCTTGCCGCGCACCAGCGCCGCCCGCTCCAGCCACGGCCCCGGCTCGCCGAACTTGGCCGACGTGCAGCACAGCACCAGGCTGCGCACGCGGTTCGCAGCCTTGACGGCGATGGTGGAGGCGATCGCGCCGCCGAGCGAGACGCCGCCGACCGCGAACCGCTCGTCCCCGACGAGTTCCAGCACGGCCCGCGCCAGGTCGTCGATGGTGAACCCGGCCGCGGCCGGTGCCGAGCCGCCGTGGCCCGGCAGGTCGTACCTGAGGACCCGCCAGGACTCGGTGAGCGCGGGGAGCTGGGGCTGCCAGATCTCCATCGTGGTGCCGAGCGAGGGCCCGAGCACCAGCAGCGGCGCGCCGGCCGGGCCGTCGATGCGGTGGTGGAGTTTCACGGTTGCTCCCGGTAGGTGGCGAGGATGCGATCAACGAGCTCGGGGGCCGCCCCCAGGTAAGCCGCAGGATCGAGCAGTTCGGCGTGGTCCTGCAGCGGGCCCTCCGCGGACAGGGCCTCGTCGAGCGCCTTGCGGTCGAGGTGGGCGGCCAGGCGCTCGGCGAGCAGCTGGCCTCCGGTCAGCTCGGCGTTGGCCCGCATCCGGTCGGGGAAGACCCGCAGCCCGGCCACCAGCTCGGCGGCGGTCTCGGCCGCGCCGCCCGTCAGGCGCAGCGCCTCGCGCAGGGGCAGCCACTCCGCCTGCCAGGCCCCCGCGGCCCGCTCGTGCTCGCCGACCTGCCCGAGGATCTGCGCGTACGCGGGCACCTGGAACGCGGCCGACCGGACCAGGACGGACAGGGCGGGATTGCGTTTCTGCGGCATGGCCGACGAGGAGCCGGCCGACGACTCGGCCACCTCCCCCACCTCGGTCTGGGCCATGAGGACGATGTCGGTGGCCGGTTTGCCGAGCGCGCGGGCCGTGGCGGTGAGCGCCGCGCCGAGCTCGGTGACGGGAGAGCGCTCCGCGTGCCACGGCATCGGGGGCGCCGCCAGCCCGATCTCCTCGGCGAACACCTCGGCCAGCAGCAACGCGGTGCCCGCATCGGCACCCCGCGCGCCCGCTGCCGGGGAAGACGCGCCGGATGCCGGGGAAGACGCACCCGCGTGCTCGGCGAACGCGGCCAGGGTGCCGGCCGCGCCGCCCAGCTGGGCCGGCAGCCGCAGCTCCCGGAGCCGGGCCCGGGCGCGCATGAGACCGGCCAGCCACCCCGCCGCCTTCAGCCCGAACGTGGTCGGCACCGCCTGCTGCCCCAGCGTCCGCGCGGCCATCACCGTGTCCCGGTGCCGCTCGGCCAGCTCGCTGAGATCCCGCATGATCGCGCTCAGATCGCCCACGATGCCGCGGATCGCCCGCGTGGCCACCAGCATGGCGGCGCTGTCCAGGATGTCCTGGCTGGTCGCCCCCCGGTGCACGGACGACGCCGCGCCCGGCACGGCCCGCCGCAGGTCGGCCACCAGGGGCACGACCGGGTTGGCCGACTGGCGGGCCCGCCGGGCCAGGTCGGCCGAGTCGAGCACCAGCGTGGCGGCCGTCCTGTCGATGGCCGCGGCCGCCTCAGAAGGGATGAGGTCCAGCCGTGCCTGGGCGCGGGCGAGCGCCCCCTCGGCCTCCAGCATGGCCCGCAGCCAGGCCGCGTCCGAGGTGATCGCCTCCGCCCGCGTCCCCGCCCAGACCGGGGCGAGCAAGCCGCCGTCAGAACCCACGCGGTCCACCTCCTCAGTCAGGCCATCATTCACGGCAGGCCCACGTAGTTCTCGGCCAGGGTGGTCGCCGCCGCCTCCGACGAGGTCACGTAGTCCAGGTACGACAGCTGCAGCCGCCGCGCGTACGGGTCCTCGTCCTCGAACGTGTGCAGCAGCGTCGTCATCCACCACGAGAAGTGCTGCGCCCGCCACACCCGCTTCAGGCACGCGTCGGAGTAGCCGTCGAGCAGCCCGGTCGAGCCGTCGGCGAAGTACGCGGCCAGCGCCTCGGTCAGCACGCGGACGTCGGCCACGGCCAGGTTGAGCCCCTTGGCGCCGGTCGGCGGCACGATGTGGGCGGCGTCGCCGGCGAGGTAGAGCCGCCCGTACTGCATGGGCTCGGCCACGAACGCCCGCATCGGCGTGACGCCCTTCTCCATGATCTCGCCGGTCGTCAGCGTGAAGCCGGGCACGCTCTCCAGCCGGGCCTTCAGCTCGGCCCAGATCCGCTCGTCCGGCCAGTCCTCGACCCGCGCGTCCGCCGGGACCTGCAGGTAGAAGCGGCTGACGGTGGGCGAGCGCATGCTGTGCAGGGCGAAGCCGCGCTCGGTCCTGGTGTAGATCAGCTCTTCCGACGAGGGCGCCACCCTGGCCAGGATGCCCAGCCAGGCGAAGGGATAGTCCCGCTCGTAAACGCTCAGAACGCCCTCGGGGATGGCCGGCCTGGACACGCCGTGGAAGCCGTCGCACCCGGCGATCACGTCGCAGTCGAGCCGCTCGCCGCCGAAAGTCAGATAGGGATCGGACTCCAGCGAGTGCGCCTCCACGTCCTCGACCTCGAACCTGATGTCGCCGCCCGCCGCCAGCCTGGCCGCGATCAGGTCCTTCACCACCTCCTGCTGCCCGTACACGGTGATGGACCTGCCCGGCACGAGCTTCTCGAACGCGATGCGGTGGCCCGCGCCCCCGTACCTGAGCTCGATGCCGTGGTGCGGCAGCCCCTCGCGCAGCAGGCGCTCGCCGACGCCCGCCTCGACCAGCGTGTCCACCGTGCCCTGCTCCAGCACCCCGGCCCGCACCCGCCGCTCGACGTAGTCGCGGCTGCGCTTCTCCAGCACCACGGAGGTGATGCCGCGCAGGTGGAGCAAGTGGGAAAGGAGCAGCCCGGCGGGGCCTGCCCCGATGATCCCGACCTGAGTTCGCATGAGGGAAGCATCCTGCCTTGACCGCGCTTGGCCGAGATTCTCCTTCCACTCAGTGGAAGAATGGCTCCATGGCAGGCGGGGCCCGGGAGGGCGGGCGCTCGGTGACGTCCAAGGTGCTGGCCATCCTGGGCGCGTTCGACTCCGCCCATCCGCAGCTCACGCTGACCGACGTGGCCCGGCGCAGCGGGCTGCCGCTGAGCACGGCGCACCGGCTGGTCGCCGAGCTGGAGGAGTGGCAGGCGCTGAGCCGCGCGCCCGACGGGCGGCTGCGGGTCGGGCTGCGGCTGTGGGAGCTGGGCCAGCTCGCGCCCGGCCGGCTCCACGACCTGGCCCATCCGTGGCTGCAGGAGCTGTTCGCGACCACGCGCGAGAACGTGCACCTGGCCGTGCGCGACGGGCTCGAGGTGCTGTACGTGGACAAGGTGTACGGCCGGCGGGCGGTGCCGATCGTGTCGCGGACGGGCGGCCGGCTGCCGATGCACCCGACGGGCGTGGGCAAGGCGCTGCTGGCGTACGAGCCGGACTGGTTCGTGAAGTCCTACCTGGCGCGCAAGCTCGAACGGCCCACCCCGCACACGATCACCGAGCCGGGCCGGCTGGCCAGGGAGCTGGCCGTCGTGCGGGCCCAGGGGTACGCGCTGACGTACGAGGAGATGACCCTGGGCACCTGCTCGGCGGCGGCGCCGATCCTGGTGGACGGGCGGCCCGTGGCGGCCCTGGGCATCGTGCTGTCCTCGCGGCGCGCCCGCGAGCTGCCCCAGCTGATCGACCCCCTGCTGAGCACCGCGGCGGCGATCGCGACGGCTATTCCCCCAGCCGCTGGATCCGGTCCTTGAACAGGGTCGTGGCGATGGCCGCCTTGTGCGGCTGCCCCTTGAGGAACGCCTGCGCGAAGCTCTTCGCCTGCTCGTAGGTGACCTTGGCCGGCATGGGCGGCTCGTTCGGGTTCACGTCCACGTCCACCAGCGCCGGGCCGTCGTGCGCGAGCGCCTGGCCGATCGCCATGGCGACGTCCTCCGACTTGGTGACCTTGGCCCCGAACCCGCCGCACGACCTCGCCCAGGCCGAGAAGTCGGCCTCCGGCTCCGGGAAGCGCACCCCGTGCTCCGGGTAGCCGAGCACCATCTGCTCCCACAGGATCTGCCCGAGCGAGTTGTTGTTGTTGATGATCACCTTGACCGGCAGCCGCTGCTGGACCGCCGTCAGGAACTCGCCCATCAGCATCGTGAACCCGCCGTCGCCGACGTACGCGATGACCTGCCGTCCGGGATAGGCGTGCTGCATGGCGATGGCGTACGGCAGCCCGGGGGCCATCGTCGCCAGCGTCCCGGACAGGTAGAACTGGCGCTCGCCGCGGATCGTCCAGTGCCGGGCGGCCCAGGTGGCGATGGTGCCGCTGTCGCAGGTCATGATGGCGTCGTCGGTGGCGAGCTCGTCCATGATGGACACGACGTACTGGGGCGCGATGGGATCCCGGTCCGGGTTCTCCAGAGCGTCCATGTCGGCCCGCCACTTGTCCATCATCTCCTGATATTTCCGCAGGTGGGCGTGGCGGTCCCGGGCGGTGAGCAGCGGCAGCAGCGCCCGCAGCCCCTCCTTCGCGTCGCACACCACGGGCACGTCGGTCGCGATCCGCGCCCCCGCCCTGGTCGGGTCCGCCTCGAACTGCACCACCCGCGCCTGCTCCGGCAGGAACTTGGAGTAGGGGAAGTTCGTGCCGACCATGAAGAGCACGTCGGCCTCGTCCATCAGCTCCTCGCTCGGCCGGGTGCCGAGCAGCCCGATCCCGCCCGTCGTGTACGGCGAGTCGTCCGGGATGACCGCCTTGCCGGGCAGCGTCTTGGCCACGGGAGCACCGAGCGCCTCGGCCACGGCCAGCACCTCCTGCCGGGCGTGCAGCGCCCCCTGCCCGACGAGCATGGCGGGGCGCCGGGCGTTGTTGAGCACCTCGGCCGCCCATTCGACGTCCTCCTGGCGCGGCAGGCCGGACGGGCGCAGGTAGATGGGCGCGGTCTCCGGCGGCCGCGCCGGTGCCACGGCCCGGTACGGGGCCATCCCCGCCTCGGCCACCTGCAGGTCGTTGGGCAGCGTGAGATGGGCGACCCCGCGCCGCGCGTAGGCGGTCCTGATCGCCAGGTCCACCAGCGAGGGCAGCTGCGCCGGGTTGGTGATCATCATGTTGTACTCGGCCACGTCCTCGTACAGCCGGTCGAGGTGCACCTCCTGCTGGTAGCCGGTGCCCAGCACGGACGTCTCCTGCATGCCCGTGATCGCCAGCACGGGCACGTGGTCCAGCTTGGCGTCGTAGAGGCCGTTGAGCAGGTGGATGCCACCGGGCCCCGAGGTGGCCAGGCACACGCCGATCCGGCCGGTGGCCTTGGCGTAGCCGGTGGCCATGAAGGCGGCCGCCTCCTCGTGGTGGACGAGGACGAAGCGCACCCGGTCACGGTGGCGCCGCAGCCCTTCCATGATGCCGTTGATGCCGTCGCCCGGCATGCCGAAAACGGTGTCGACACCCCACTCGGCGAGCCGCTCTACCAGGGATTCCGCTGCGATTCGAGCCATGGGAGCCGCTCTACCCCGCTCCGCAGGTCGCAGACGCTTTTACCAGATTCCTTGTCATTTCTAGGCATTCGCGGGTAGAGGGGCGTCATGCGCATTCTGGTCACGGGAGCAACGGGCACGCTGGGGGGCGCCTTGGTGCCCGCACTGCTCAGGTCGGGCCACCGGGTGCGGGCGCTGAGCCGTACCAAGCGCGAGAGCCGCGGGAACGTCGAGTGGATGTGGGGCGACCTCGTCTCCGGCAACGGTCTCGCGGAGGCCGTGCGCGACGTGGACGTCATCGCGCACCTGGCCACCGGCGGCCGCAAGGGCCGCGGCGCCGTGGACGTGGCCGGGACGCGCAAGCTGGTCGCCGCCGCCCGCCAGGCGGGGTACCCGCACCTGCTGTACGCCTCGTGCGTCGGGGCCGACAGCGTGGCCAGCGGCCACCTCCGGCACAAGCTGGAGGCCGAACGGCTGATCTCGGAGAGCGAGCTGGGCTGGACGATCCTGCGCTCCACCCACTTCCAGCAGACGCTCGACCGGCGGCTGAGCGACTTCGAGTCGCTCCCCGTGCTCGCCGTGGACCGCTCGATGCCCTGGCAGCCGGTCCACACGGGCGAGGTGGCGGCCCGCCTCAACGAGCTGATCGCCGCGGGCCCCGCGATGGACGAGATCGAGTACGGCGGTCCCCAGGTGCTCAACACGGACGAGCTGGTCAGGACCTGGCTGGAGGCCAAGGGCCTGCACCGCCCCTGCCTGCCCGTGCGCTTCCCCGGCAGCCTGTACGCGGCCCAGCGCGCCGGCGAGCTGCTGACCGACGCCGAGCCCAAGGGCCGGATCACCTGGCACGACCACCTCTTCCCGCAGCCGGTCGAGGTTTCCGACGACTTCGCCTCGGAGCACACCGCCTCGCCCACCAGCCCCGCCAACCAGCCGGAGCAGGACCCCGACCTGCACGTCTACGGAGGCGACGAGGGCTACGAGCGCCCCACCCGCGGCTGACTCCTTTACGTAGTCGTTACGTAACGCCCCCTTGATGGGCATTCGGCTACCTATGTACGGTCCTTTCATTGCCACTTAACAACTTGTTCAGTGCAGCCAATCGAGAGGTTCGATGACGGAGTCGGAGAACGCCCGCTTGGGTGCGCGAATCCGCGCCTACCGCAACATGCGCCGCATGACCGTGCGCGCACTCGCGGCGGAGGCCAGGGCGAGCGCGAGCTTCATCAGCCAGCTGGAGCGCGGGCAGACCAGCTCCAGCATCGGGATGCTCAGGCGAATCGCCTCGGCTCTCGGGCTCACGGTCGCGGATCTGTTCAACGAGGAGGACGAGGTCGGCCACCGGGTGGTGCGCCGCGACGCGCGTCCGGAGCTGCACACGGCTCCCGGCACGCGCAAGTTCCTGATCTCCCAGCGCCCGCTTCAGAACGTGGAGGTGTACGCCGGGGAATTCGATCCGGGCTCGTCCACCGGGGACGAACCGTACACCCACGGCGACTCCCAGGAGATCTTCCTGGTCATCCGCGGGCGGATCACTCTCTGGCTCGGACCCAACGGCTCCGCCGCCGCACACGTGCTGGAGCCCGGGGACAGCGTGGAGTACCGCACGTCGGTCCCCCACCGGATCGTCAACGAGAGTGACGAGACCGCCGAGGTCCTCTGGGTGGTCGCCCCACCTACTACATCCTCCTGAACCCCAGCTACACCTGCCCTAGGGGGTAACCCATGCCGAAGCACCCAGCGCGACTGGCCGCCATGGCCGGCGTCGCGGCTTCGCTCCTGCTCGCGACCGCCTGCGGAGCCGGCTCGGCGGCGCCCGCCTCGATCGATCTCGGGTCGGGGCCCGCCAAGTCGGGCACGATCAAGAAGGACGCCCTGAGCGGCCTCAACATGACCTTCGTCTCCTACGGAGGCGTCTACCAGGAGGGCCAGCAGAAGGCGGCGGTGGACCCGTTCGCCCAGGAGTCGGGCGCCAAGATCCTCCAGGACGGCCCGACCGACTACGCCAAGATCAAGGCCCAGGTCGACTCCTCCAACGTCACCTGGGACGTGATCGACGCCGACTCCATCTGGGCCGATGCCCAGTGCGGCAAGCTGCTCCAGCCGCTGGACTACTCGATCATCGACAAGTCCAAGGTCCCCGAGGGCCTGTCCGCCCAGTGCACCGTCCCCGCGATGCAGTACGGCATGGTGCTCGTCTACAACAAGGACAAGTTCGGCGCCAACCCGCCCAAGGGCTGGAAGGACTTCTTCGACACGACGAAGTTCCCCGGCAAGCGCGCCATCTCCGGCAACCCCGGCGACTCGGCGCCCGGCCCGTTCGAGGGCGCGCTGATCGCCGACGGCGTGGCGCCCGACCAGCTCTACCCGCTGGACGTCGACCGGGCGACCAAGAAGCTGCAGTCGGTCCGCTCCAACCTGGTCTTCTGGAAGACCGGCGCGGAGGCCCAGCAGCTGCTGGAGTCCGGCGAGGTGGACATGGGGATGGTCTGGAGCGGCCGGGCCTACGCCGCCGTCAAGAACGGCGCGCCGTTCCAGATCGCCTGGGACCAGTGGATGCCGATCATGGACTCGCTGGCCGTGCCGAAGAACGCCAAGAACCCGAAGGCGTCGATGGCGCTGATCAACTACTACCTGGGCGCTCAGCAGCAGGCCAAGCTGACGGAGCTGACCTCGTACTCGCCGATCAACACCGACGCCAAGCCGAGCCTCGACCAGACCGGCCAGGCGTTCCTGACCACCGCTCCGGGCGTCCCGGAGAAGGCACTCAAGATCGACTCCAAGTGGTGGGCCGAACACCAGCCGGAGATGATCGAGAAGTGGTCGGCCTGGCTCGGCGGCTGATCGCGGATGGCCTCCACCCTGCAGGCGGTAGCCCCGCCCGCCGCCGCCAGGCAGCCGGCGGACCCTGAGCGCCGCCCGGCGCTCCTGGTCCTGCCGGCGCTGGTGGCGCTCGCCGTCTTCTTCCTGTTTCCGCTGATCTCGATGGTGATCAGCGCGTTCACCGATCCGGTGCCCGGTCTGGGGAACTTCACCTGGTTCTTCAGCGAGTCCCAGAACCTGCGGGTGCTCGGGCGCACGTTCACCACCGCCCTGTGGGTGACGGTGGTCGCGCTGATCCTGTCGTACCCGTACGCGTACGCCATGACGATCGCGGGCCCGCGGGCCAGGGTCGTGCTGACGCTGCTGGTGCTGGTGCCGTTCTGGACCAGCCTGATGGTGCGGACCTTCGCGTGGGTGATCCTGCTGCAGGACACCGGCGTGGTGAACGACCTGCTCGGGACCATCGGGCTGGGTCCGTTCAGCCTGATCCGCACCCAGACGGGCGTCGTGATCGGGATGGTGCAGCTGCTGATGCCGTTCATGGCGCTGCCGCTCTACGCGGTGATGAGCGGGATCGACCGGCGGCTGCTCACCGCGGCGGGCAGCATGGGAGCGCGGCCCGTCAAGGCGTTCCTCGACGTCTACGTGCCGCTGTCGCTGCCCGGGGTGTCGGCGGGGTGCCTGACCGTGTTCATCAGCGCGCTCGGGTTCTACGTCACGCCCGCGCTGCTCGGCTCCCCCACCGACGCGCTGCTCTCCCAGCAGATCTTCACGCAGGTCAACGGCCTGCTGAAGTGGGGGCGCGGCGGCGCCATGGGCGTGGTCCTGCTCGGGCTCACGCTGGCCATGATCGCGCTGCTGGCGGTCACGCTGCGCCGCGCAGGGAAGAAGGTGACCGGATGAGCGCCCGGGTGGGACGCGGGGCGCTGTGGGCGTTCTGCGCGCTGGTCGGCGTCTGGCTGGTGGCCCCCGCGCTGATCGTGGTGCCGCTCAGCTTCACCTCGAAGGCGTCGCTCAAGTTCCCGCCGGACGGCTGGTCCACCCGCTGGTACGAGCACTTCTTCGGCGACCCGGCCTGGATGTCGGCCCTGTGGACCTCGCTCGAGGTGGGCCTGCTGGTCACCGTCGTCGCCACCACGCTCGGCACGGCGGCGGCGCTCGGCCTGACCCGGGCCAGGATGCGCGGGCTCGCGCTGGTCCAGGGGTCGATGCTGGCCCCGATGATCGTGCCCGGGGTCGTGCTGGCCATCGGCGTCTACGCCGTGTTCCTGAAGCTGCAGCTCGTCGGGACGCTCATGGGCTTCGTCATGGCGCACACCGTGCTGGCGCTGCCGTTCGTGATGATCCCGGTGACCGCGTCGCTGAGCGGGTTCGACCGGCGGCTGGAGAGCGCGGCGGCCAGCCTGGGCGCGGGCCGCTGGACCACCTTCCGCACCGTGACGCTGCCGCTGGTCGCCCCCGGCGTGGCCGCGGGCGCGCTGTTCGCGTTCGTCACGAGCTTCGACGAGGTGGTCGTCTCGCTGTTCATCCAGAGCCCCTACCTGCAGACCCTGCCGGTGAAGATGTACGCGAGCGTCACCCGCGAGACCGACCCGACCATCGCCGCGGCGGCCACGATGATCATCGTGCTGACCACGAGCCTCGTCCTGATCGCCACCTTCTTCGTCGCCAGGAGGTCACGTGCCCACCAGTAACGATCTCGCCGCCCGCGGCGCCGGCATCGAGCTGACCGGACTGACCAAGCGCTACGGCGACTTCGTCGCCGTGGACGACGTCTCGCTGTCGATCAAGCCGGGCGAGTTCATCACGCTGCTCGGGCCGAGCGGCTCGGGCAAGACGACCACGCTGAACATCATCGCCGGCTTCGACCACCCCACCACCGGCGAGCTGACCGTGGACGGGACCGCCATCGCCGCGACGCCCGCCCACAAGCGGGACATGGGCATGGTCTTCCAGCACTACGCCCTGTTCCCGCACATGACGGTCGCCGAGAACATCGCGTACCCGCTCAAACAGCGCAAGGTGCCCAAGGCCCGCCGCGCCGAGCTGGTCGCGGCCGCGCTGGCCACCGTCCACCTCGGCGAGTACGGCCACCGCTACCCGCGTGAGCTGTCCGGCGGACAGCAGCAGCGCGTGGCCGTGGCCCGCGCCATCGTCTACAGCCCGCGCGTGCTGCTGATGGACGAGCCCCTGGGCGCGCTGGACAAGAAGCTGCGCGACTGGCTCCAGCTCGAGATCAAGCGCATCCACGGCGAGCTCGGCACCACGTTCGTGTACGTCACGCACGACCAGGACGAGGCGCTGGTGCTGTCGGACCGGATCGCGGTCTTCAACCGCGGCCGCATCGAGCAGGTCGGGCCCGCCGAGGAGCTGTACGAGCGGCCCGCCACGCTGTTCGTGGCCCGCTTCCTCGGCGAGTCGACGATCCTGCGCGGCGACGTCACGCCCGACGGCATCGGCGTGTGCGCGCGGCTGCTGCGGGCGCCCGGCAGCCTGCCCGGCGGCCCGTCCGACAGCCTGGCCAACAAGGCGGGCGCGCTCGTCGTACGCCCGGAGCGGCTGGCCGTGCGCGAGGCGGGTTTCTCCCCCGATTCGGAATGGAACGCCCTGCCGGCCACCGTCACCGGCGAGATTTACCTGGGCTCCAGCAGGAAGCTGGAGCTGAGGCTGCCCGACGGCTCGTCCGCGCTGGTGCGCGAGCAGGCCGGCAGCCTCAGCGACGCCCGTGGCGGCGACGAGGTCACCCTCACGTGGCGCGTCGCCGACTCCGTCCTGCTGCCCGACTCGCCCGATGTGGAGGCTGTGCTCACGTGAAAGGCATCCCGCTCACCAAGGACTTCGCCAACGGCGGCGTCTCGTTCTGGTACCGGCAGATCGGCCTGCCGGACCGGCGTCCCCCGCTGCCGGGGCCGCGCTCGTACGACGTGGCCATCGTCGGCGGCGGCTACACCGGCCTGTGGACCGCGTACTACCTGAAGAAGGCCGAGCCGGGGCTGCGGATCGCGATCCTGGAGAAGGAGTTCGCCGGCTTCGGCGCGTCGGGGCGCAACGGCGGGTGGCTGTCGGCGGAGTTCGCCGGGTCGCGCAAGCGGCACGCCAAGGCGCGCGGCCGGCAGGCGATGATCGACCTGCAGCACGCGATGTTCGACGCCGTGGACGAGGTCATCGAGGTGACCCGCGAGGAGGCCATCGACGCCGACATCCACAAGGGCGGCCTCATCCACGTCGCGACGAACCCGGCCCAGCGGCGCCGGCTGCGCGCCGAGCTCGATGACCTGCGCACCTGGGGGTACGGTGAGGGCGACCTGCGGCTGATGGACCGCGACGAGCAGCGCGAGCGCGTGCAGGTGGCGGGCACCCTGGAGGCCACCTACTCGCCGCACTGCGCCCGCATCCAGCCCGCCAAGCTGGCCGTCGGCCTGGCCGAGGCGGTCGCCCGGCTCGGGGTGGACATCTTCGAGGACACCACGGTCACGAAGATCATCCCGCGGCGGGACGGCAGCCAGGCGGCGGCGGTCACCACGCGCGGGGCGGTCACGGCGGACTACGTCATCCGCGCCACCGAGGGCTTCACCGCCTCGCTGGCCGGGCAGCACCGGCAGTGGCTGCCGATGAACAGCTCCATGATCGTCACCGAGCCGCTGCCGCCCGAGGTGTGGAAGCACATCGGCTGGCAGGGCAACGAGCTGATCGGGGACGAGGCGCACGCCTACATCTACGCGCAGCGCACCGCCGACGACCGCATCGCGATCGGCGGCCGGGGCGTGCCCTACCGGTACGGCTCGCGTACCGACGTGCGGGGCGCCACGCAGCCGCAGACGGTCGCGCTGCTGTGGCGGATGCTGGTCAAGCTCTTCCCCGCGGCGGCGGACGCGCGGATCCAGCACTCCTGGTGCGGTGTGCTGGGCGTGCCGCGCGACTGGTGCTCGACGGTGCACCTGGACCACGCGACCGGCCTCGGCTGGGCGGGCGGCTACGTCGGCAGCGGCGTCACCACCACGAACCTGGCCGGCCGCACCCTGCGCGACCTGGTGCTGCGCCAGGACACCGAGCTGACGGCCCTGCCCTGGGTGGGACGCCAGGTGCGCCAGTGGGAGCCCGAGCCGCTCCGGTGGACGGGGGTGCAGCTCATCTACGCGCTCTTCCGCGCCGCCGACCGGCAGGAGAACGACCACGGCACCACGACGTCGCCGTTCGCGCGGCTGGCGAACCTGATCTCCGGCCGCTGACGCGTCTCCCCCGGAGCGTGCTCAACGCTCCGGGGATCCGGCGCCGCTCAACGCTCCGGGGCCCGGCACGTGCTCAGCGCTCTGAGGGCCCGGCGCCGCGCCAGGGGTCGTAGTCGACCTCCAGCGGCTCCTGCGGCGGCCGCTCGGCCTCCGGCACGTGCTGGAGGTTGACCCGGATGCGATACCACACGCTGCTGCGTCCCCGCATGCCGTCGACCAGCACGTCGGCGGGCTCCAGCCGGGCGGCGACCGCCGGGTGCCGGGCCTTCCACCGCTCGAACCCGGCCAGCGCCTCCTCCTTGTGCTCCGCCCGCGCGATCTCGATGACGGGCATGGTCTGCTGCCGGCCCCCCGTGCCCTTGGGTGGCTTGGGCGCGGGCCCGAGCTCCTCGGCCAGCGCCAAGAGCCCGTCGAGCGAGCCCGGGTGCAGGTCCATGTCCTCCCACGGGTCGCCGGCCTCGGCCAGCCGCTTGGCCACGGTGTCGATCGTGAACGCCTCGGGGCGGCAGCCGGGCACCTCGTCCCAGGTCAGCGGCGTCGAGACCCGGGCGTCGGGCACGGCCCGCACGGAGTAGGCGGAGGCCACGGTGCGGTCGTAGGCGTTCTGGTTGAAGTCGACGAACACGCCGTGCCGCTCCTCCTTCCACCACCGGCTGGTGGCCAGCTCGGGCGCGCGCCGCTCGACCTCGCGGGCCACCGTCTCGGCCGCCTTGCGCACCTTGGCGAACGGCCAGCGCCGCTCGATGCGGGCGTAGACGTGGAACCCTCGCGAACCGGACGTCTTGGGCCAGGCGACCAGCCCGTGGTCGGCCAGCACCTCGCGCGCCACCTGCGCGGTGGCCAGCACGTCGGCCCACTCGACGCCCGGCACCGGGTCGAGGTCGATGCGCAGCTCGTCGGGCCTGGACAGGTCGTCGGCGCGCACCGGATGGGGGTTGAGGTCGACGCACCCGAGGTTGACCACCCACAGCAGCTGGGCCAGGTCGGTGCAGACGACCTCCTCCGCGCTCAGCCCCGAGCGGTATTTCAGCTCGGCCACCTCGATCCAGTCGGGCCGCTTGGCCGGGGCGCGCTTCTGGAAGAACGCCTCCTGCTCGATGCCGTGCACGAACCGCTTGAGCACCATCGGCCGCCCGTGGACGCCCCGCAGCGCCGCCTCGCCCACGGCCTGGTAGAAGCGGATCAGGTCGAGCTTGGTGTGGCCGGACTGCGGGAAGACCACCTTGTCGGGGCTGGTGACGCGGACCTCGTGACCCGCGACCTCGATGTCAGGCATACGGTCACGATACGCGGGGCCACCGACAAGGCTCAGGGCGCCAGCTCGGCGCGGCGGGCGCGGCTGCGCGACTCCAGGTAGGCCAGGCCGAGCTGCCGGTGCCTGGCGATGGCCGCCCGATTGTGGTCGAGCGCCTGCTCCGTACGCCCGAGCCGGAGCGCCAGCTCGGCCAGCACGTCCTGCACGCAGCCCAGGGCCGCGCTGCCCGTGCCCAGGACGATGGGCTGGTCGGCGATCGGCAGCAGCCGCTCGTACATCTCCCCGGGGTCGGGGGTGCCGAGCTGGGCGGCCACCAGACCCCAGACCGGGAAGAAGAAGTCGGCCGACCAGTCCTCCCGCAGGTCCACGCCCCACCGCCCGAGGAGTTGCCGCGCCTGTTCGGTGCGGCCGACGTCCAGGGAGGCCAGGATGGCGAGCGGGCGCACCATGCTCATCAGCGGCTGATCGCCCGCGGCCACCAGCTCGTCCAAGAGCTCCGCCACCCGGCCCTGGCCGCGCCGGCAGGTGTAGAGGACGCCGAGGCGGCGGGCCTCCTGGCCCCACAGGCTCGCCCCGAAGGAGATCTTGGGGAAGTGCTCGGCCAGCGCCTCCGCCTCCGCCCATCGGCCGTGCAGGGCGTGGTCGGCGGTCTGCGCGACGCGGACCATGGCCTCCAGCTCGGGCCGGGCGACCTCGTGCAGCAGGTGCTCGCAGCGGGCCAGGTCCCTGCTCCACTCGGCCAGCTCGCCCGCGCGCAGCAGGCACGCCATGCGCAGCACCCGCGCCACCAGCCTGGCCTCCCTGGGCAGTCCGGGAATGGCCAGCATCTCCTCGGCCGCCGCCAGCCGCTCGGGGTTGCGGCCGGGTACGAAGCTCGCGATCACGTAGTTGTTGAGCGCCCTGGCCAGCAACATGGGGTCACCGGAGAGGCGGGCCAGGCCGACCGCGTCGAGCGCCAGCCGCTCACCCTCGGCGCGCCGGGGGCCGTAGTGCAGCTCGATGCCGAGCGTGCCCAGGAGCGCGGCCCTGGACCGGTCGTCGAGGTCGCCCGCCAGGAGATCCTCCAGGATCGCGACCATGTCCTCGTCCACGATGCCGTACGGGCGCCAGTTCCACACCGACAGGCCGCCGAAGACCGAGACCGCCGCCACCAGCGCGTCCCGGTCGCCGAGCCGCTGGGCCTGGGCGACGGCCTCGGTCAGGTCGCGGTAGGTGCCTTCGGCGTCGCCCGTGGTGCGCCGGGCCTGGCCCAGCTCGGTGAGCACGCGGCAGCGCTCGGGCGAGTCGCCGGGCGGCAGGTGGTCGAGCGCCAGCTCCCACAGCTGCACGGCCTCCTGGTAGCCGTGGCGTTCCGCGGCCTGCGCGGCGGCCCGGATGGCGTACGTGACGGCCTTGGGCGCGCCGCCCAGCCGGGCCGCGGCGGCGAAGTGGCCGGCCAGGATCGCCGGGTCGGCGCCGGGCAGGGTCTCCAGGTGCCCGGCGGCCCGCAGATGCAGGCGGGCGCGGCCGAGCCGGGTGAGGCCCTGGTCGAGCGCCTGCCGTACGAGGGCGTGGGAGAAGCGGTAGTCGGCGGCCCCGGCCGGCATCTCGGCCAGCAGCCCGGCGGCCAGCGCAGGCTCCAGCCGCGACATGACCTCCTCGACGGGGCGGTCCACGAGGGCGGTCAGCAGGTCCAGCTCCACCTCCCGGCCCGCGACCGCGGCGGCTCTGAGCAGGTCCCTGGTGGGCTCGGGGAGGCGGGCCAGGCGGCGTTCGATGACGTCGCGGGCTCCGGGCGGGACGAGGTGGCGCTCGCGTTCGGGCAGGCGGAGCAGCTCGGTCAGGTAGAACGGGTTGCCGCCCGAGCGGTCGAGCAGCTCCTGCGGGTCGGCCGCCACGTCGCGCAGGCGCAGGTAGTCGCGCACGCCCGAGGCGTCGAACGGCGCCAGCGGCAGCCGGCGGCCCTCCCTGGCCAGCGCGCCCAGGGTCTCGCGCAGCTGCTCGGGGTGGTCGCCCGGCTCGGGCCTGAGCGTGGCCACGACGAGCGCGGAGGTCCTGGCCAGCTCGCCGGCGACGTGGCCGAGCAGCTTCAGCGAGGAGGCGTCGGCCCAGTGCAGGTCCTCCAGCACCACGAGCAGGGGGCCGGTCCGCAGCTCCGCCAGCACGGCGTCGTACAGGTCGAACAGCTCGGCCTGCGGGGACGGCGGGATCAGGCCCGCGCGGGTCCACGGCCAGAACGCGGGGGCCGTGCCGCCGTCGAGGCTGCGGCCCCACTCCACCCGGAAGCCCCTGGCCGTGGCCAGGTCGGCGACGGCCCTGGCCAGGCTCGTCTTCCCGATGCCCGCCTCGCCGGTGACCAGCGCCAGCCCGCCCCTGCCGTGTCGGGCCCGCGCCAGCAGCTCCTCCAGGACCCGCAGCTCGCCCTCCCTGGCCACGAGCCTGTCGGACCCCGGCCCTGCGGGGACAGGCGCGGGAGCGGGGTCCTGGATGTGCGCCGGGTTGAGCTTGGGGCCAGGGTCGAGCTCGGGCGCCTGCTCGAACACCGCCTGCTCCAGCCGCCTCAGCTCGGGCCCCGGCTCGATGCCCAGCTCGTCGGCGAGCAGGGCGCGCACCTTGCGCAGCGCCGCGAGCGCGTCGGCCTGGCGGCCCGCCCGGTACAGCCCGAGCACCAGCAGCCCCCACGCCCGCTCCCGGTACGGGTGCGCCTCCGTCAGCGCCTCCAGGTCGGGCACGCTGGCCTCGCCGAGCGCCAGCCGGGCCTCCAGCCGGTCCTCCTCGGCCACGAGCCGCAGCTCGTCCAGCCGCGCGGACGCCGCCGGCGCCAGATCGGGGAACTCGGCCAGCGGCTCCCCCCGCCACAGCGCGAGCGCCCGGTCGAGCGTCCGCGCGCCCTCCGCGTGCCGCCCCTGCCTGACCAGGCGCGCCCCGTCGGCAGCCCACGCGGCGAAGCGGCCCACGTCCGTCTGGCCGGGCGTGACGTCCAGCACGTAGCCGGGCTCGCGGGTGAGCAGCACCCGGGGCGGCGTACGCGGCTTGCGGTCCGGCTCCAGCACCCGCCGCAGATGCGAGACGTACGCCTGCAGCGTCGCCGTGGCCTTGGCCGGCGCCTCCCCCGCCCACAGCTCCTCGATCAGCCGGTCCAGCGGCACGACGCGGCCGGGCTCCAGCGCCAGCCTGGCCAGGACCGCCCGCTGCTTGCGGGTGCCGAGGTCGAGCCGGTTGCCGTCGCCGTCGTCCACCTCAAGCGGACCGAACAATCTGAACTCCACGAACCCCAAGTCAACCTCAAATAGTTCCCAAGTGCCGAAACGCATGCTTGATCCATGAACGAACTGAAGAACCTGACCACCGGCCGCGTGCTCCTCCCCGGCGACGAGGGTTTCGACGAGGCGCGCAGGCCGTGGAACCTGGCCGTCGACCAGCGGGTGCGCGCGGTCGTCGAAGCGGCCGACGCCGACGACGTGGCGGCCGCGGTCGGCTACGCCCGCCTGAACGGGCTGGCGGTGACCGCGCAGCCGAGCGGCCACGGCGCCTCCGGCGACACCAAGGGCACGATCCTGCTGCGGACCGGCGGCCTGGGCGGAGTGGAGATCGACAACGGGGTGGCGCGCGTCGGCGCGGGTGTGAAGTGGGGCGAGGTGCTGGCGGCGGCGAGCCCGCTCGGGCTGACCGGCCTCGCGGGCAGCTCTCCCGTGGTCAGCGTGACCGGGTACACGCTGGGTGGCGGGCTGAGCTGGTTCAGCAGGAAGTACGGCTTCGCCGCCGACAGCGTGCGGGCCTTCGACGCGGTGGACGCCGGGGGCCGGCGGATCCGGGTGACGGCCGAGCGGGACCCCGAGCTGTTCTGGGCGCTGCGGGGCGGCGGCGGCGACTTCGCGGTCGTGACGGCGATGGAGTTCGATCTGCGGCCCGCCCCCTTCCTGTACGGCGGGCGGATCACGTGGCCGATCGAGCGGGCGCCCGAGGTGCTGGCCGCCTACCGCGAGGTCACCGCGACCGCGCCGGACGAGCTGACGGTCTGGTTCGACCTGCTGCAGATCCCCGGCGGGCCGGGGTTCGTCATGATCGACAGCACGTACCTGGGCCGGGACCCGGGCACGCTGCTGCGGCCCTTCGAGCTGATCGGCGGCGCACTCAGTGACAACCGGCGGCTGCTGCCGGTCGCCGAGCTGGGCTCCATCTGCGACGAACCCACCGATCCCCAGCCCGGCACCAGCCGGTGCGAGCTGCTGACCGGGCTCGACGACCAGGTGGCCGGCGTGCTGCTGGGCGAGCCGATCGACCCGATGATCAGCGTGCAGATCCGGCACCTGGGCGGCGCGCTGTCCAGGCCCGCCGACGGGGGCGGCGCCGCGGGGCACCTGGACGAGCCGTACCTGATCTACGCGATCGGCGCGCCCACCGAGGCCACGGCCGAGCGCCTGGAGCGGCTGGGCAAGGCGCTGGTGCCGTTCAGCAGCGGGCGCAGGCCGTACACGATGCTGCACGGCGGCGAGCAGGCCGCGGCGGCGTTCCCGAGCGAGTCGCTGGCCCGGCTCCGCGACCTCAAGCGCTCCCGCGACCCGCACGGCGTCATCCGAGCCAACTTCCCCGTGCTGGGGTAGAGCCGCGTTCCGGCGTGCGGGTCGCGGCGCCGCTCAGGGCCGGATCTGGTGCGTGATGGACGGGTCGGTGATCGCGGTGTCGGCGGCCAGGAGGAACGCCTTCGACAGGACGATCGACAACATGCCGCCGTCCTCCTCGAAGGGCAGGAAGACCGGGTCGCCGGAACCGCGGCGGGGGACGATGCACAGGTAGGCGTCGTTGGGTTCCATGAGGACGTTGCCCGAGCCGAGGTGGATCTTGTAGGTGCGCAGGTCACCGCGGACACGCAGGAACCGGTCGGCGATGGTGCAGCGGTCGGCGATGGCCAGGCGCGGCAACAGCCGGGTCAGCGCGTCACGGCGGATGCGGGCGGTCTCGGTCAGGTCGCCGAAGCCGTAGGACTGCCAGTACTCGCCGTCTCCCTCGGGGTCCAGGCCGGTGGAGGTGACGCCGACAGCCAGGTCGGCGTCACGCAGCGCCTCCGACAACGTCAACGGGGCCACCTCGGCCAGCGGGACTCGGCGCCCGCCGGCGTCGGTGAAGTGGAGATCGCCGCTGACGCAGATGGACACCGTGCCCAGGTCATCTCGCTCGAACGAGCCCTCATCCAGATGAAAGCCCCAGTGGGCGACCAGGCCGCCGGGGAGCTCCTTGGTGGCTTCGGCCTGGTCGGAGCCGTACTCCCAGCCCCAGTGGCCCAGTGACATCCCGGTCCAGCCGCGTCCGGTCAGCAACGCCTTCGCCTGACCGTAACGCAGCAGATGACCGGTGAAGCGGCGCGAGTGGTCGAGAGTCTCCTCTTCGGCGGGGGTGAGCAGGTAGACCTCGCGGAATGCCTGTTTGAACGGCTGGCGCAGGCCGTACTCCATGAGGTGGTCGCGCCAGGCGCGCACTTCTTCCATGCTGTGGGAGATGGGGTGCCAGAGGAGCACCGGGGTGTCAGAGTCGGGCTGGATGCGGCGCCCTGCCGGGTCGGTCAGCTCCCAGGTGCCGTCCACGAGCACCGGGCGCCCGGCCGGTCCCTGGAGGATCTCCCAGATCAAGGTCCTGCCCATGGAACCGGTGACCGGGTGGTCGAGGTAGTACTCGCACACCTCGCTCCAGCGCCAGATGCGTTCGGCGGCCAGTGCGCGCTCGATCCGGAAGCGCTCGGCCGGCAGGACCTTCTTGATCTCCTTGGCGGTGGCCTTGAGCTCGGCCAGCAGCTCCTTGTGCTCCTCGCGGACGGCCTTGGGGATCGTCTTGCGGATCTTGCCGGAGGGGTCGACGAAGCCCACGACGCCGTCGAGAGCCAACCGCAGGCCGTGTTCGGTACGGGTGCCGTCGGTGCCCAGCCCGAAGGCCGGGACCGTGCGCTCCAGCAGTTGCTCGGGCGACAGCCCGCTCTGCTCGGCGACCGCGTCCAAAGTCTTGGTCACGCCCGCCAGGATGGTCTTCTTGCGCACCTTGGCCTGCACCCGGGCCAGCTGGGCGACCACCTCCAGACCGCCGCGCCGGGCCAGCACCCCTATCGCGGCGTTGGCCAGCATCTCGCTGCGCGCGTTGGCACCGGAGCCGCCGATCCCGGTGCCGGTCGCCACGGCGACGTCGCCCAGCAGCGCGGTCACCCACGGCTTGTCGATCAGCTCGCAGGTCCACACCATGCCGCGCAGCGGTACGGCGGTGCGCTCGCGCAGGAAGACGGTCTCGGTCCACTCGCCGTCGCGGATGGGGTACCGGAGCGTGACCTCACGATGGGCGATGACCTGGCCGAGGATGTCTTTGATCAGTTCTGCGGCCTGCGGGGTCAGCAGCTCGGTAGCCCGTCTGGTCCACCTGGCGCTGGGTCTGGAGGCGGTGGCGGTGGTCCAGTGCCGCAGCAGTGGCAGGACCTCGGGAGCGGTGAGGCGGGTGGCGTGATCGGCGATCATCCGGGTGGCGAACGCGTCGTCCTCCCACATGATGTTGCGGACCGTGGCGCCGGGATCGCCGGCCTCCGGTTCGGTGAGCAGCGCCTCCAGCGGCTCGCGGAGGACCTCCCAGGCGGGCTTCCAGTACTGGGCGAACCACCTGGGCAGGGAGTTCAGCACGACGCGCCGCTCGTGGTAGGGAAGCCGGGCGGTGGCGGCCAGTGGCAGCCGGTACAGCTCGGCGTAGTTGGTGTGCCGCCAGGTCATCAGGCCGTTGGCCGCGCTCCACAGCTGGGTGACCACCGCCTTGGGAACCTCCGGCAGGTGGCCGATCACCTCGCGGATGACGTCGAGCCGGCGTTCGTCGTGATCGTGGCCGCCGTCCCAGCCGAGGCTGAGCCGCATCTGCGCCCACACGGCGAAGAGGCGTAACTCGCTCTCGTCGTACTCCGCGACCTTGAAGGCCTGATGAGCGGCGAAGGCGGAGTCGAACCGCTCGAACACCTCTTTGTGGTCATTGGCCAGATAGACGAAGTCGTAGTGGTTGTTGAGTGGAGAGTCCTTAAGAATGTCGTAGTTCACGTCAGCCCCCGACCAGGGTGACGAGCTTGACGAAGGACACCACCGGATCGACGGTCAGATCGATCCCGGTGTCCCGGTCCTCGATCTGACGGTCGCCCACCAGCAGCAGGAATCCGTTGCGGGCGAACGCGGCGTCGGCCTGCTTCTCCCAGTCCAGCCTGCGAGCGGTGCGCGTCTCCAGCTCCCGGCCTGTCGCCGTCTCATCGCGAAACATCACTGATGCCATCGAACGCCCTGTTTCTCGAAATGTCAGATGATGACGCCATCTATAGCAACGCAGGGCGACAAAACATCAGCGACAGTGGGCTCTGATGCTCTTCGAGATGTGGGCGCGAACCCGGACGTCTTAGAGGTCGCCGAAGTCACCGTGGCGGCCCGCGCCCGCGGCGAAGCGGGCGGCGCCGCCCACCGCGTCGGGCAGCGAGACGAGCCCGTGACGCAGCTCGTTCAGCATCGCCTCCTGCTCGCTCAGCCCTTCCTGCTCCAGCGCCGACATCCGGTCGCCGCGCAGGCAGGTCTGCGGGAAGCGGGCGATCTCGCGGGCCAGCTCCTCGGCCTGCCGCCGGGCCGTGCCGGTCGGCACGAGCCGGTTGGCCAGCCCCCACTCGTACGCCTCCCGCCCCTCGACGGGCCGGCCGGTGAGGATCATGTCCATCGCCCGGGAGGCGCCGACGAGGCGGGGCAGCCGTACGGTGCCGCCGTCGATGAGCGGCACCCCCCACCTGCGGCAGAACACCCCGAAGACCGCTCCCTCCTCGGCCACCCGCAGGTCGCACCAGAGGGCCAGCTCCAGCCCGCCCGCGACGGCGTGCCCGGCCACGGCGGCGATGACCGGCTTGGACAGGCGCATCCTGGTCGGGCCCATGGGCCCGTCGCCGTCCTCGCCGACGTGGTTGTCGAGTGCCTTGAGGTCGGCGCCGGCGCAGAACGTGCCGCCCTCGCCCCACAGCACCGCCACGGCGGCATCGGAGCCCTCGAAGTCACGGAACGCGGTCACCAGCGCGTCGGCCGTCTTGCGATCGACCGCGTTACGCGCCTCCGGCCTGCTGATCACCACGGTGGTGACCGGTCCCTCGCGCTCCACGCGTACGGTCATGCGGCCCTCCTCGGGGAAGTCCTCGGGGAACGGGCCGAGCGTACGTCCAAGCCGGGGTTCCCGGCCAGCAACTCACCGTCAGTGGTGGCCAAGAGACTCCAGACGGACAGGTTCCATCAAAGCGACCTGGGCACCCTCGAAGCCCGCCAGACGGATGGCGACGGTCGCTGCCGCCAACTGCCTTCCAAACAGCCGGCGTGAGGTCTTGGCGAAGCCGAACCGCGAAGTCGGTCGGCCGTTGCACCGGGTCGCGTTGGCTCGCATCGCGTGCGTCAGGGCGATCGGGCGCATGCTCGCCGAGCTGCTACGCGGAGCACGGCCTCGGCGGTCTTGATTCGGAATCTCGCAACAGGCCCAGCGGATGGTGGCAGAATGTGACCATGCGGCCACCCCAAGCGAAGTACTTCAACACCACCGGCCCGTGCGGCCCGCAGGACCACTACATGGTGCCTCCCGCGCAGCGGCTCCCGGAGGCACGGACGCTCATCGACATGGACCGCTACTTCGTGCTGCACGCGCCCCGGCAGACCGGGAAGACGACCGCGCTGCGCACCTTGGCGTCCGAGCTCACCGCCGAGGGCGACGTCGCCGCCCTGATGTTCTCCTGCGAGCGTGCCAAGGCAGCTCGTGACGACGTCGGCTGGGCGGAGTCGCTTCTGCTGGATTCCATCCGCGAGGCCGCCGAGCGGTCGGGATGGCCGGACGAGTTGCTGCCGCCGGATCCCTGGCCCCAGGTCACGCCGGGCAGTCGGTTCGGTGCGGCGCTGAGCGAGTGGTGCCACCGCTGCCCGCGCCGGGTGGTGCTGTTCTTCGACGAGATCGACGCCCTGCAGGGCACCGGCATGATCAGCATTCTCAGCCAGCTGCGTGACGGTCACAACGCGCGACACGAGGGCCGTCCCTTCCCCACGTCCGTCGTGCTGTGCGGGTTGCGCAACGTGCGTGACTACAAGGTCGCCTCGGGCCGCAATCCTGACGGGTCGAACCCGGCCAGCCCATTCAACATCATCGCCGAGTCGCTGCGCCTTGGCGACTTCACCGCCGATCACATCGCCGAGCTGTACGACCAGCACACGCAGGCGACCGGCCAGGAGTTCACCAAGGACGCGGTGGATCGGGTCTTCGAGCTGACCCAGGGACAACCGTGGCTGGTCAACGCCCTCGCCTATGAGATCACCTTCCGGATGAGGGCGACCGGCGCCATCACCGCCCGGCAGGTGGAGGAGGCCAAGGAGCGGTTGATCCGGGCGCGCGCCACCCATCTGGACGCCCTCGTGGCACGACTGCACGAGCCCCGGGTCAAGCGGGTGATGGAGCCCGTGGTCGCCGGGTCGTTCCCCAACGTCGATCCCACCTTCTCCGACGACCTCTCCTACGTCCGCGATCTGGGCCTGGTCAAGCAGAAACCTCCGCTGGAGGTGGCGAACCCGATCTATCGGGAGGTCATCCTGCGGGTGCTGGGAGATCCGTCGGAACAGTACGTGATGGCCGAGCCGCGCAGCTTCGTACTGCCGGACGGCCGTTTCGACCTGGACCGTCTGCTGAAGGAGTTCGTCGTGTTCTGGCGCGAGCACGGCGAGGTGCTCATCCGGCAGGAGGGCTACCACGAGGCCGCCTGCCAGATCATCCTCATGGCCTTCCTCCACCGGCTGGTCAACGGCGGAGGCTATCTCGACCGGGAGTACGCCGCGGGCACCAAGCGCCTGGACGTGCTGGTCCGCTGGCCCTACACCGGCCCGGAAGGCGAACGGCTGATGCAGCGCGAGGCGATGGAGCTGAAGGTCTGGCGGGCAGGCGGGGACGACCCGTTGCCCGACGGCCTCGCGCAGCTCGACCGGTATCTGGACCGGCTCAGCCTCGACACCGGCGTGCTGGTGGTCTTCGACCGGCGCCCAGAGGCCCTGCCCTGGAAGGAGCGAGGCCATTTCAAGCAGGCGCCAACGCCGTCCGGCCGCCAGGTCACCGTCCTGCGAGTGTGACGGGTGCCCGAGTCTCCGGCAAGAGCCGATCCCGCGGTTGAAGACCATGGCGATGGATGAGATACACCGCAGCCCTGCCCCGGGACCCGGTGGCCCGCCTCGACCGCCGTCTTCGCCTGCCGAGCCGCCCTCCGATGTCCAAGCGCGACCGATCCGCGATCTTGGCTGCTCCCGCCGTACAGCTCAGCGCCCTGCCGCCTGGCTCGCGGCCTGCGCGATTGGATCAACCCGCGGCGAGTGTCTGAAGCAGACGGCTGGAAGGCGCTGATATCCGCGCGGGCGAAGGCGATCTCCGCCATGCCGTTGTGACCTTGCTGCTTCAGCCACTCGGTGGGCGCCCTTTCCACGTCGTTGCTGGAGCGGCGGCAGTTCACCGGCCTGGCGTTGCCCTCCGGGTGGCGGACACACCTGCTCGAACACAGGCGTATTCGCCGTCGAGGGCCGGTCCTCGCGCTCGCCACAGGACTGCTCACGACCCAGGTCGTGACCGCCGGCGTCACCCGCGGGTGGGCTCACCTGGGTGGGGACACTCAGTAGCTTGACACCGCGTGGATGGACTGGACCCGGGACGGTGGCAGGACCTGGCTCCAGTGCGGCCCGTTCGAGGTGAGCTCCAGCGGGCAGACCAGGACCAGCGCCGCACAGCGCACCAGCGTGCTTGAGGTGGGGCCGCCACGACCCGCCCTCCATTCGCTGCACGAATTGGTGGTGATCGCCGGCTGGGGTGAGCGGACCCACCCCAGCGGTCGTCAGAGCGTGACAGCCCCCGAAACGAGCTCGTCGAACAGCTCCGAGCCCTCCGCCGGGCGGTCGATGCCGCGCAGCGGGCCGTGATCCACGAGGTGGGCCTCGGCGTAGAGCCGGGCCACCAGCGCCTTGCGGCCGTCGTCGAGCCCCCAGGCGGCCTGGTCCTCCAGGAGGGCGGCGGCGTACACGTCGGCCATGAACTGCGCCAGCGGATACAGCCGCTCCTCCGCCACCGAGGGCTCCAGCGCGGCCCACGCCGTGACGGCCTTGGCGAGGTCGTCGATACGGGCGTGGACCAGGTCGGAGGTGGCCAGGTCGCGCAGGCGGTCGAGGAAGGGCAGGTGGGCCTGCTCCTTCACCATGGCCCGCCGGACGTCGAGGCAGAGGATGTTGTCGCCGCCCTCCCAGATCGGGTTGACCTGGGCGTCGCGCAGGAGGCGGGCCACCGGCCACTGCTCGATGTAGCCGTTGCCCCCGTGCACCTCGATCGCGTCGCTCGCCGCCGTCACGCCGAGGCGGGCGGCGCGCAGCTTGATCAGGGCGGGGGCGATGCGCAGGCGGGGGCCGGCGAGGCCGTCGAAGGCGAGCGCCTGGGCGGCCTCGACCTCGACGATCAGCTCGCTCAGCTTGCGGCGCATGAGCGGCTGCTCGATGAGCGGCCGTCCGAACGCCTCGCGGGACCGGGCGTAGCAGATCGACTCCACGAGCGCGCGCCTGGCCACGCCGACGCCCATCATGGCCACGCCGAGCCTGGAGGCGTTGGTGAGCTTCATCATGGTCCCGAGCCCGGAGCCGGAGCTCTCTCCCGAGAGCGGAAAGGCCTCCGCGTCGCTGAACTCGACCTCCGCCGACGCGACCGAACGGGTGCCGAGCTTGTCCTTGAGCCGCCGGATCCGCACGCCGTTGCGGCTTCCGTCCCGCCGGTCCCACAGCACGAGGAACGGCGACACGTTCCCGTCAGGGCGCCTGGCCAGCACCACGAACGCGGATCCGTTGGCGTTGGAGGCGAACCACTTGAAGCCCGTCAGCAGCCACGCGTCGCCCGCGGGCTCCGCCGTGGCCTCCAGCGCGGCCAGGTCGGAGCCGCCCGTCCGCTCGGTGAACATCTGAGCGGCCTCGCCGGAGTAGTAGCCGTTGGCGAAGATCTCTCGCACCCGATCGCGTACGTCCTCGGGCGCGTACTTCTCGGCGAGGGAGACCACCATGTCCCCTCCGGTGCCGAGCGCGCAGCCCATCCCGATGTCGGCCTGATCGAGCAGGTACGTCCAGGCGGCGGCGAGCGCGGCCGGGTTCGCCCCGTGGGCCCGGGCCTCGGCGGCGAAGGACGGAGAGGTGAAGTTGTCCTCCATGAGCGCCCGCCGGGCCGCGTGGAACGACGGCGGCATGACGACCTCGCTGACGTCCCTGCCCCACTTGTCGTACTTCTCCAGCCGCGGCGGGTTGCGGTCGGTCTCCTCGGCGCACTCGGCCACGAGCCCGCCCATCAGCGCGCCCAGCCGGTCCAGGCGCGGCTCCGCCCAGGCGAAGCCCTCGCCCAGGTGGCGCCGCATGAGCAGGCGCAGCGTGGGATCGCAGGTCCACCAGTTGCGCCCGGCGGCGCCCTGGTAGCGCTCGGTGGCGTAACGGTCGCTGCGGTCGAAAGGTTCGATGAGATAGCGCCCCATACTCGCGAGTGTTACATATACTCGACACGCGATGGAAGAGCGTAACACCCTGAGCGCCAGATCGGCCGTGCTGAGCGCGCTGCTGGGCAGCCACCCGCCGCGGCTGCCGGCCCGGCAGCTGGTGCGCATCGGCGCGCTGTTCGGCATCGCCGAGGGCACCGTACGGGTGGCGCTGTCGCGCATGGTCGCGGCCGGCGACCTCCTCCAGGACGGCCGCTTCTACACGCTGTCGGAGCGGCTCGCCGAGCGCCAGGCCAGGCAGGACGAGAGCCGCGACCCGCACACCAGGCCGTGGGACGGCACGTGGGAGGTCGCCGTGGTCACGGCGGAGCGGCGCGCGCCCGCCGACCGGGCCGCGTTCCGGACCATGATGACCGCGCTGCGCCTGGCCGAGCTGCGCGAGGGCACCTGGATGCGGCCCGCCAACCTGGTGCGCGCGTGGCCGGAGGCCGTCACGGCGCAGTGCACGCTGATCGACGGCCGCCCGCACGACGACCCCACTCCCCTGCTGTGGGACCTGGACGGCTGGGCGGCCGAGGCCCGCAAGCTGGAGCGGGCCCTCGACCGCGCCTTTGACCGGGCCGGCGGCCTGGCCGAGGGCTTCCTGGTCTCGGCCGCCGTGCTGCGCCACCTCCTGGCAGACCCGCTGCTCCCGCGGGAGCTGCTGCCGACCGGCTGGCCGGGCGCGGAGCTGCGCGCCCGCTACGACGACTTCGACCGCCACTACCGCGAGGTGCTGTACGAGCACCTCAAGGACTGAAAACCGTCAGAGGGGCACGCCGAAGATGATCCGGCGGTTCCTGAACTCGGTGACGCTCCACAGCTTGCCGCCCTGCACCGTCAGGTCCTCCGGCCCGATGGGGAATCCCCGCGTCTCCAGCTTGCCGTCGGTCTGGACGAGCAGCTTGCCGTTGGCGTTCGCGCCGGCCGCCTGGCTCAGGTACCACTTGCCGCCCCACGAGATGGCCCCCTGGATCTTGGGCTGTCCCATCACGAAGGCGTCCTCGGGCTCGCCTCCGGCCAGGCCCAGGGGCCAGCGGCCCACCCAGCCGCCCGGGTCGTTCTCGCGGTACTCGCCGGTGACCAGCCGCGGCGTGCCGCCGCTGCGGTCGATCGAGACGAACGAGAAGAGCGGCCCCGGCTTCGCGACCTTCCAGAAGTCGGTCTGCGGCATCACGTACCGGTAGCCGAAGGCGTGGAACTTGCCGCCCTGCCGCCCGACCCGCGTGGGGTCGCCCAGGTCGTTCTGGGCGGTACGCAGGTCGAGCACATGCTTCAGGTCGAAGACGCGCAGCCCCCGCTTGGTGTCGGCGATGTAGACCAGGTCGCCGTCGCACGCGATGCCGCCCGCGTGGATGTTGATGGGCCCGTACGAGCCATCAGGCTTCGCCTCGACCAGCAGCGCATGCTGATATTTCAGGGTCTTGGGGCTGAGAAAGGACACCCTGATGCCCCGCTCACCCACCTCCGGCTTGAAATACCAGGATGCCAGGAACGCCGGCACCCCGATGGAGCCCGACTCGTCCGAGCAGGTCAGCCCCTGCGGGTACCAGTCGACCGTGTCCTGGTCCTTGATGTCGAACGCGTACCACTCGGACGGTTTCGGGCTCATCGCCCCGAGCGCGCCCGATGCCCCCTTGCGGATCGCCGTCCTGTTCGCCTGCGCCAGCACCGCCTCGACACCGGCGCCGCCGATCTCCCCCGCCAGCCTCGCCGCCCCTTCGGCCAGGTCGCCCGTTTCCCTGCGCAAGGCGAAAGGTGCCTTGTTCGTGGGTACCATCCCCGTTGCCGCCATAACTTCCTCGCTTTGCCGTCCCTTGACCTAGTTTGACGGACGGAGTGCGATAGAAGTTTGCCTTCAGGGCCACAAATGCACCGGAAGTCCCGACAGTGACAGCTCACGGTAACGCTGTACGAGTCGTTCCCTGTCGCCCTGGAAACGTTCCAGAGCCTCCCGCTGCCAGGCCGCGCCCGTGCGGCGCAGCCGGGTGCGCTGCGCGATCACGTCCAGCGCGCCGTCGGCGTCCGACGGCGTCACCCCCGCCGCGAGCAGCCCTTCCCGCGCCTCGGGCAGCAGGCGGAGCACCAGGTCGGCGGCCTCGAAGTCGACGTCGGAGCCGGGCCAGGAGAGCTTGGCGTCCAGCCCGTGCATGGCGGCGCGGTAGAAGTTCTGGTACGCCTCCCCGAACCGGAAGCCGGTCAGGTCACGCTCCGCCTGCGACAGCGTGAGCCCGAGCAGGAACGCGGTGTTGGCCGCCATGTCCGCGCACGACGGGCCCGCCGGCAGCGCCCGCATCTCGATCCGCAGGTGACCGCCGTCGGCCGGGTCGTAGACGGGCCGGTTCCACTGCCAGATCGTGCCCTGGTGCAGCCGCAGCTCCGGCACCTCGTACGGCTCCGCGTCGTCCCTCAGATCGGGCACCACGGGGTCGTAGTCCCGCACGTACCGCTCGAACAGCTCATACGCCCCCTCACGCACCCAGTCGGAGCCGAACGTGACCCGCCCGTCCCTGCGCTCGCGCCGCTGCACGTCCCGGTCGTCGGCGGCCTCCTCCATCAGCGCGATGCGCGTCTCCTCCCACAGCCGCCTGCCGAGGAAGAACGGCGAGTTCCCGCAGGCGGCCAGCACCGGGCCGATGGCGAGCTGGGCGGCGTTGAACAGCCGGGCGAAGCGGTCGGGCGGCGTGCGGATGTGCACCTGCCAGGAGGTGTTGGCACTCTCGAGGATCACGTCCTCCACCGACAGCTCCAGGTCGTCGATCTTGACCAGGAACGGCTCCAGCCGCAGCCGCCTGATGCCCCTGCTCATCGCCCGGTAGCGGTTCTGGTCGCTCATCGCGCCGACCGTGAAGTCCTCGGCGTCGAGCGTGGGCAGGATGCCGATGGGCAGCGCGCCCCCGCCCTCCACCGCCCCGTCCACCTTCACGATCGTCTCCTGAACCTCGCCGCTCAGCCGCTCGAAGGGCCGCCCGGCCAGCGGCGTCGGGGTCAGGTTCACCTCGACGTTGTAGCGGCCCAGCTCCAGCACCACGCGGGGGTCGCCGAGGGCTTCGAGCACCTGGCTGTTGCGGGGCAGCGGCCGGCCCCGCTCGTCGATCAGGAACAGCTCCAGCTCGGCCCCGACCGTCGCCGGGCCCTGGCCGAAGCCGGGGGTGGCGAGCAGCTCGCGCAGGACGCCGAGCTGCTCCCGGATCCGCTCCCCGAAGGCGGCGTACTCCGCCTCGGAGAAGCGCTCCTTATCTAGATCTCGTCCCATCACCCCCTTCTGTCCTATTCACCAGGCTTGACACATCACCAATGGATAGATCCCCTGTCCTCCAGGAACGCCCCGGTGGGGCCGTCGGCGTCGAGGGTCGCGAGCCGCACGGCGATGGCCGCCCCCTGCTCGGCGGTCTGGAACCCGCTGTGCCCGTTGAGGTCGGTGGCGCAGTAGCCGGGGTTGGCCGCGTTCACCTTGATCGGGGTGTCGATCAGCTCCTTGGCGTAGCTGACGGTGACCATGTTGAGCGCGGTCTTGGAGGAGTTGTAGGGCATGATGTTGACGTCCCAGAAGGGGCTCTCCCGGTCCATCGCCATGGTCAGCGAGCCCAGCTCGGACGTCATGTTCACGATCCGGCCGGCCTCCGACTCCCGCAGCAGCGGCAGCATCGCGTTGGTGACCGTCACCACGCCGAACACGTTCGTCTCGTAGACCTCCCTGAGCACCCCGGCGGGGGTGGCGCTGGGACTCGGGTCCATGAAGCCGCCGGTGATCCCGGCGTTGTTGACCAGGATGTCCAGCCGGCCGTACTCCTGATCGACCCACTTCGCGGCGGCGGCCACGCTCGCCTCGTCGGTCACGTCGAGCCGCACGTACGGCTGCCCCAGCCGCTCCGCGGCGGCCCGCCCGCGCTCCTCGTCGCGCGCCGCCACGATCGTGGTGACACCCTGCTCGGCCAGCAGCCGCGCGATCTCGTAGCCGATCCCCTTGTTGGCGCCCGTGATGAGGGCAATCTTCGTCATGCGTCCACGTTCGCCCAGGTCACAGCGGGTCCGGGAGAGGTCTGGAGAGGCTGGTATCACCGGTACCACCCAAGCGCGGCCGGACATCACTGAGGATGGAGGCATGAACCGCGACGAACTCGCCGACTTCCTGCGCGTCAGGCGCGCCCGTGTCACCCCCGCCGAGGTGGGCCTGCCGGGCGGCGAGCGGCGCCGCACGCCGGGCCTGCGCAGGCAGGAGGTCGCGCAGCTCGCCGGCATGTCGATCGACTACTACATCCGGCTGGAGCAGGGCCGGGGCCCGCACCCGTCCAGACAGGTGCTCAACGCGCTGGCCAGGGCGCTCATGCTGGGCCGGGACGAGCGCGCCCACCTGCTCCACCTGGCCGGACACGCGGTGGAGACGCCCCGGATCAGGGAGGACGTGCCCGAAAGCCTGCTGCACCTGATCGGGTTCATGGAGGAGGTCCCCGCGTACGTGCTGGACGCCAGGTACGACATCCGCGCCTGGAACCCCCTGGCCAGCGTGCTCATGGGCGGCCTCGACACCGTGAGCCCGGACGACCGCAACGTCATCCGCTGGGTCTTCATGTCCCCCGACATCGCCGAGTACCTCAGCGACGAGGAGAAGGGCCGCTTCGCCCGCTCCTCCGTCGCCGACCTGCGCGCCGCCGCGGGCCGCTACCCCGACGACCGCAAGATCCAGGCGCTGGTGGCCGAGATGCTCGCGCTCAGCCCGCACTTCGCCGAGCTGTGGGCCAGGTACGAGGTCGAGATCCGCAGGGAGCAGCGCAAACAGGTCACGCATCCGCTGGTCGGCACCATCGACGCGATCTGCCAGGTCATGCCCGTGCCCGACCGCGACGACCTCCGCCTCGTCCTCTACACCACCGAACCCGGTTCACCCTCCCACCAGGCCTTGCGCGACCTGCGGCAACTGACCCTAAGCTCATGAGATGCGAGCGGTTGCGTTTGACATCTTCGGCGGTGAGCTCGACGTGCGCGAGCTGCCCGACCCGTCCCCCGCCCCGCACGGAGCGGTGATCAGGGTCGAGGCGACGGGGCTGTGCCGGTCCGACTGGCACGGCTGGCAGGGGCACGACCCCGACATCAAGGTCCTGCCCCACGTGCCGGGCCACGAGCTGGCGGGCGTCGTCGAGGCGGTCGGCTCCGACGTGCGCGGCTGGCTGCCGGGGGCGCGGGTGACGGTCCCGTTCATCTGCGCCTGCGGCTCGTGCCCGTCGTGCGCCACCGGCGACCAGCAGGTGTGCGAGCGGCAGACGCAGCCCGGCTTCACCCACTGGGGCTCGTTCGCCGAGTACGTGGCCATCGACCACGCGGACGTCAACCTGATCGCGATCCCCGAGGACATGGACTACGCCACGGCGGCCGGGCTCGGCTGCCGCTTCGCCACCGCCTTCCGCGCCGTGGCGCAGGTCGGCGAGGTGCGGCCGGGCGAGTGGGTCGCGGTGCACGGGTGCGGCGGCGTGGGCCTGTCGGCCGTGATGATCGCGACGGCGGCCGGGGCCCGCGTGGTGGCCGTGGACATCAGCACCGACGCGTTGCACCTGGCGGAGCGGGCGGGCGCCACGCACTTCGTCAACGGTTCGGCCGGGGACGTGGCGGCCCAGGTCAGGGAGCTGACCAGGGGCGGCGCCCACGTGTCGATCGACGCGCTGGGCAGCCCGCAGACCTGCGCCGCCTCCATCGAGAGCCTGCGCCGCAAGGGCCGCCACGTTCAGGTGGGGCTGCTGCCGGGAGGGCCGACGCCGGTGCCGATGGGCCGCGTGATCAGCCATGAGCTGCGGCTGCTGGGCAGCCACGGCATGGCCGCGCACGCGTACCCGCCGATGCTGGAGATGATCAGGGCCGGGATCCTCCATCCCGACCAGCTCGTCACCCGCACGATCGGGCTGGCCGACGCCGGCAAGGCGCTGGCCTCGATCGGCTCGGTGCCGGGCGTCACGATGATCACTCCTCGAGCTCCACTCTGAGCGTCCTGAGCACGAGCGCCAGCATGGTGTAGTGGGCCACCAGCACGACCAGCTCGATCCGGCCCGGCTCGTCGTAGCGGTCGCAGAGCGCCGTCCAGGTGGCGTCGGTCAGGTCGCCGATGGAGTGGAGGTCGTCGGCGACCTGGAGGATGAGCTGGTCCTCGACCGGCCAGAGGGCGTCCGGGTGGCTCACCGAGGCGATCTCCAGGTCGGTGAGCCCGGCCGCGCTGCCCAGGCGCGCGTGGTGGGCCCACACGTAGGCGCTGCCGGTGTGGTAGGCGGTGCGCAGGATGGCCAGCTCCCGGTCGCGGGCGGGCAGCGTGCCGTCGAGCAGCGCGCCGCCGAAACCCAGCCACTCCTTGTAGAGCGCGGGGTGGCGGGCCAGCGTGGTGAACACGTTCTGCGGGTTCGCCTTCGTGAAATCGTCCCATTCTTCGGGCGGGAGGGGGCGTACGCGTGGTTCCATGTCCATGACCATTCCACAAAAGCGCATGTTTGGCCTGACGGTTATTTGGCAGGACTTTTCACATCTGGGTCAATAAGTCAGGATTAGGAAGCCCGCAGACGTTGCAAGCCGGCCGACCGCAAGGACGCATGGTGATTCGAACGTTGCTCGCTGAGGACATGAACCTGGTACGCGGGGCGATCGTGGCGCTGCTGGCTTATGAGGAAGACATCGAGGTCGTGGCCGAGGTCTCCAGGGGAGATCGCATCCTGGCCGCGGCCAGGGCCACCCGGCCCGACGTCGCCGTCATCGACATCGCGTTACCCGGCAAGGACGGGCTCACCGCCGCCGGCGAGCTGCACGCGAAGCTGCCCGAGTGCGGGGTGCTCATCCTGACCGGCGTGGGCACGCCGGGCCTGCTCAAGCAGGCGCTCGACGTGCACGTACGGGGCTTCATGGCCAAGGACGCCCCGCCCGACCGGCTGGCGGACGGGATCCGCCGGGTGGCCGAGGGAGAGCGGGTCATCGACTCGGAGCTGGCCATCGCGGCCATGCGGCCGCCCGAGGCGCCGCTGACGCCGCGCGAGCTGGACGTGATCGGGGCCGCCGCGGACGGGGCGTCGATCGGGGAGATCGCGGCGTCGCTGTTCCTGTCGGAGGGCACGGTACGCAACTACCTGTCCAAGACGACGGCCAAGCTGGGTGCCCGCAGCAGGATCGACGCCATCCGCATCGCCAGGGAGTCAGGCTGGATCTAGGCCGATCACCTCCAGGCCCGTGTGCGCGGCCAGGAAGGCGAGGGCGTCCGCCGCCAGCGCGACCGACCTGCTGGCCGCCCGCGCGCCGTGGCCCACGTCCGGCTCGTGCCGGAGCAGGATCGGCCGGTCCCCGCCGGCCGCCCACTGCAGGGCGGCGCACATCTTGCGCGCGTGCATCGGATCGACCCGCGTGTCGGCCGCCGAGACCGTGAACAGCGTCGCCGGGTAGTCCGTCCCCTTTCTGACGTGGTGGTAGGGCGAGTAGGCGAGCAGCCAGCCGAGCTGTTCGGGGTCGTCGGGGTCGCCGTACTCGCCGGTCCAGGAGGGGCCGAGGCCGCCGAGGTGGTAGCGGGCCATGTCGAGCAGGCCCGCCGAGCACACCGCCGCCGCGAACAGGCCGGGCCGCTGGGTGAGGGCCGCGCCGACGAGGAGGCCGCCGTTCGACTCGCCCCAGATGCCGAGCCGCCCGGGGGTCGTCCAGCCGTCGGCGATGAGCTTGCCGGCGGCGGCCGCGAAGTCGTCGAAGACGTTCTGCTTGCGCTCCAGCATGCCGTCCCGGTGCCACTCCTCGCCCTCCTCGCCGCCGCCTCTGAGGTTGGCGACGGCCAGCACGCCGCCCGCCTCGACCCAGGCCAGGGAGTCGGCGGCGTAGCCGGGCCGCAGGGGGATGCCGAAGCCGCCGTACCCGGTGAGGATCGTGGGACGGGGGCCGCCCGCCGACGGGCCCGCCACCACGACCATGCGGACGCGGGTGCCGTCGGCCGAGGCGTACTCGATGTGGTGGCTGCGCACGGCGGGCCGGCTCACGCGGCCCGGCGGGGCCGACCAGAGGGTGGTCTCGCCGGTGCGGACGTCGTGGCGCCAGACCTCGGGGGGCGTGACGGCGTCGGTGTAGGCGAACCACACCTCGGAGCCGCCGCCGGGGCGCGAGGTCAGCGAGGCGATCGTGCCGCTGCCGGGCAGCGGCACGGAGCCCAGCCGCTCCCCCGTGCGGGCGTGGTGGACGGCGATCTCCCCCACGGCGTGGCGGGTCCGGGCGACGAGCAGCCGGTCGCCGTCGAGCACGGTGAACGCGCCCAGCACCGCCTCCGGGTCCTCGGGGATCAGCTCCCGCCACGCGCCGGGCTCCGCCGGATCGGCCACGCAGAGCCTGCGCCGCGGCGCGTCCCGGTCGGTGACCAGGTAGAGGCGGCCGTCGCAGGCCACCGCGGCGGCCAGGGCGTCCGGTACGGGGCGGGGCTCGCCCCGGCCGCCCGGCTCGGCGAGCCAGAGCGAGCCGCCGGCCGAGATCGTCAGCCAGCGGCCGTCGGCGCTGATCTGCACGCCGTACCGGACCGGCCCCCGCGTGAAGACGGGGACGTCCGCCGCGTCGCCGATCGTGTGCAGGTAGACGCCCTCGTGGAAGCGCACGTAGTAGAAGGCCGCGCCGCCCGGCAGCCAGGCGACCGCGGAGTAGCGGCAGCCGCCGATGGGCCCGTCCACGACGGCCCCGGTGTCGACGTCCCTGACGTACAGGTCCGCCTTCTCGTCGCCCCGGCGCGAGATCTGGTACGCCAGCAGGCGCCCTTCCAGATCGGGCTGCCAGTCGTCCAGGGTCGTGAGGCCCGTGGGGTCGAGGTCCATGGGGTCGAGGACGACGCGGTCGCCGCAGTGGAGGACCGGGTGTTCCTGGGAAGTGGTCTGGCGCAGGTGGAAGCTCCGGTCGCCGCGCCAGACCGGCGGGGTGACCAGGCCCGTCTCCCTGAGCTCGGTGAGCCGGGCGAGGAAGCGCTCGCGCTGGGGCAACCGGGCGGCGCTGTCGTGCCACAGCCGGTCCTGCTCGGCCAGCCAGGCCTTGGTGGCGGGGTCGTCGGGGTCTTCGAGCCCGCGGTACGGGTCGTCGATCTCACCTGGCGTCGAGCTGCCGGGGAGGCGCTCGGCGCGCGGATACTTGTCCAGAAATTTCATGACACGGGCTCCGGGTGCCAGTGGCCGGCCAGGTCGGCGTAGAGCGGAGAGGTCCTGATCAGTTCGTCGTGGGTGCCGATGGTCACCCGGGTTCCGTCCATGAGGAGGATGCGGCGGGCGCGCAGCGCGGACGTGAGGCGGTGCGCGACGACGACGAGCGTGCCGCCGCGCCGCGCGAACGCGCTCTCCGCACGTGCTTCGGCGGCGGGGTCGAGGTGGCAGGTGGCCTCGTCGAGGATGACCAGGGGGGCGGGGGTGAGGTAGGCGCGGACGAGCGCGATGAGCTGGCGCTGCCCGGCCGACAGCGCCGCCGGGTCGAGGCGGGCCTCGTAGCCGCCCAGCTCGTCCACCAGCTCGCGGGCGCCGACGGCCGTGACGGCCTCGTCCAGCTTCCCGGCGAGATCGGGGGCGTCCGGCGTGCCGAGGGCCATGAGGTTCTCCATGAGGGTGCCGCGGAAGACGTACGCCTCCTGGGGGATCAGCACGCGGGCGGCGGGGTCGAGCCGGTCGGCGGGGACGCCGCCGACCAGCGCCTCGCCCGTATCGGGCTGGAGCATGCCGCTGACCAGGGCCGCGAGCGTGGACTTGCCGGCGCCGCTGGGCCCCACGACCGCGAGGTGGTCACCCTCGGGGATGGTGAGGTCCAGGCGGTCGACGACGGGGGCCGAGTGCGGGCCGTACGCGAAGGTGACGGCGGAGAGCCGCACGTCGCAGGCGCTGGGGCGGATCCGGGGCCGGGGCGGCCCGATGGACGGCCCGATGGGCGGGGCGGACGCGGCGATGCGGCCGAGCGTGGCGGCCAGCCGGATGCCGCTGACGCCGAGGCCCTGCACGAGGCCGCCGAGCGCGGGGGCCAGGGACTGCGTGACGTACGCGAGCGTGCCGGCGATCACGCCGGGGCCGAGGCCGCCGTCCAGCAGCCGTGGGGTGCCGGCCAGCACGAGAACGACCGGCAGCCAGCCGCCCACGGCCAGGGCCGCGGTGCGGGCGGCGGTCACCCGGGCGAGCGCGCGGGCGGCGGCGGCCTGCGCGCGGACCTGGCGATCCAGCCGCGCGGCCACGGGTTCGCGCAGGCCGCACGCCTCGATGTCGCGCAGGCCACCCGCCGTGGCCGTCATCTCGTCGGCCAGCCGTTCGTCGGCCAGCAGGAACGCCCGCTGCCTGCGTGCGAGGGCGGGCAACGAGGCCAGGAACAGCCCGAGCCCGATCGCGAACGGCGGCAGCACGAGCGCGAGCGCCTGCGGGGCCAGCGTCGCCAGGCCCAGCACCACGCCGGCCACCGTGAACACGAACCCCCTGACGGTCGTGACCACGGCCGCGAAGGCGTCCCTGGCCAGCTCGACCTGGAGCGTCGCCCTGGCCACCGCGGCGCTGTCGCGGCTCGCGCCCCGGTTCAGGGTCCCCTCGACGACGTGCGTCAGGAGGTCGTCCCTGAACGGCTCCGCCACCGCCGCGACCCCCAGCACGACCTGCCGCGCGGCCACCGCCCCGGCCAGCCACGCGACGCCGAGCGCGGCCAGCCACGCCAGCCCGGTCGCGGGTTCGGCCCTGGCGAACCCGTCCTCGATGGCGCGGGCGACGGCGTGCCCGATGAGGAACGCGGGCGCCGCCTCGAGCACGGACCAGAACCCGATCGCGGCCAGCCGCCGCGGCTCCCGCCCCAAGGCCCGCCAGAACACACCCCGCGCCGCCTGCCGCCGTCGGACGAGCGCCTTCATGGGGTCGCTCCCTGGAAGACGGCCCGGTAGGCCGGGTCCCGCCACAGCACGTCGTGCGGCCCCCGGGCGCGCACCCTCCCGCCCTCCAGCCAGACGACCTGGTCGGCGCGGGCGGCCGTGGCGAGCCGGTGGGCCGCGATCAGCCGGGTACGGCCCCGCCGATCGGTGGTGAGCGCCCGGCCGACCTCGCGCTCCGTCACGGTGTCGAGGCTGGAGGTGGCGTCGTCGAGCACCAGCAGCCGCTCCCCCTGCGCGAACGCCCTGGCCAGGCCGATCCGCTGCCGCTCGCCACCGGACATCGGGGCCTCGCGCAGGGGTGTGCCGTAGCCGAGCGGCAGCCGCCGGACGAACGCGTCCGCGCACGCCGCCTTCGCCGCCTCGACGGCAGGGGGCCCGGCGGCCGCCGTGATGGCCTCCGCCACGGTCTCACCCACCAGGACCGGGCGTTCGAAGGCGTACCCGATGGCCCTGCGCAGCTCCTCCCGCGACAGCTCCCGCAGCGGGACCCCGTCGAGCAGGACCGTGCCCCGCTCCGGGTCGGTCAGGCGGCCCGCCAGGGCGGCCAGCAGGGACTTGCCCGCGCCGGACCGCCCGACGACGGCGGTCACCGAGCCCCCGGGCAGCGTGAGGTCGCCGACGGTCAGGCCGTCCACCGCCACGTCGCGGAACTCGACCGTGCCCCGACCGGGCGGGAGTGTCCGCGTGCCGTGCGCGACGGGGGCGAGTTCGAAGATCTCGGCCACCCGTCCGGCTGCCGCCCGGGCCCGGGCCAGCCCGCCGACGTAGCCCAGGGAGGTGCTCAGGGACGCCCCGAGCACGGCGTAGCGGGCGGCGGCGTACAGCTCTCCGACCGTGAGCCGGCCGGAGGCGAGCATGAACCCCCCGACGATCAGCACCGCCACCTCCAGCAGCGGCACCACGAGCCCCGACTGGACCGCGGCCCCGGCGTTGGCCCGCCACAGCGACATGCCGTGGGCCCGCAGCCGGGGCAGCGGCTCCAGGACGCGCCGCGCCTCCTGGGCGGCGGTCCCCGCCGCGGCGATCGTGCGCGCCCCCTCCATGGCGTCCACGAGCCGGGCGGCGATCTCCCCCTGCACCTCCTGGTACCCGCCCGAGATCACCGTCGTCGCGCGGAGGAAGGCGCGCAGCACGAACAGGATGACGACGATGCCCACCCCGAGCGTCAGCGTCAGGACGGGCGCGATGAGCGTGAGCGCGACGAGCGCGCCCGCCGTGGGCACGAGCAGCGCGAGCGCGCCGGTCACCGTCTCGGGGGCCCGGCCCGCCTCCTCGGCGTTCAGTCCGGCCCGGGTGACCAGCTCGCCTTCCGGGAAACGCCGGGTGGCGCCCGGCCCGGCGCCGAGCACGTGGCGCAGGACGCCCAGCCGCAGCCTGGCCGCGGCGAACGCGCCGCAGGCGCCGCGGGCCCAGACGCCGAGGCTCTCGCAGAGCACGACGGCGGCGACAGCATAAGCGGAGAGCGCCAGCCAGGACGAGCCGTCCGGCCGGCGCAGGACGAAGGCGTCCACGGTGCGCCCGACGAGGTACGGGACCGCCAGCTCACCGGCCGCGCCCACGAGCGCCGTGACGGCCAGGACAGCGGGCCAGGGGCCGCTGCGCCGTACCGTGCCGATCACCAGCCGGTCTCCCGCTAGCACCCGATGCCTCCTTGAAGTCGGCGTCCCCGCGCCGTGTGACACGGCGCGGGGACCGATATAGCGGATCAGTGGCAAAGCGCGACACTGAGGTTGCTGGGCTTGCCAGAGTGACACGAGAGAACCGTCAGCGTGCTGCCACCACTGGCGACGTCGCTGGCCGCGGGCGCCTCGAGACCCTGCAGGTCGAGAAGAACCATCCGTTACACCTCCTTCCGTGACTCGTAGGGGGCGCGCCGCCCGGGAGCGGCCGCCAGGAACGGCAGGTGGCCAGGCTGGTCGCCCAGGGCCGTGCCGAGGGCGAAGAGCACGCCCGCCGTTCCGGTCGCGAAATCCATGGAGAGGCGCAGCAGCTGGTCGCCGGGGAACGCCAGTCCCCCGCCGTACGGCAGCGCGTGCCATCTCAAGCCCTTGATGTGCTCCCGCGGGTCGCCCGCGCGGGCCGCGAGCATGCCCGCCCGGCCGGTGAACAGCCCCGACTGGACGAAGAAGCCGGCGTGCCCGGCCAGCCGCAGCTCGGCCAGCGCCGTCGCGAGCTCCTCGTCGTGGTGGTGCTCGAGGTAGCGCTCCAGCACGAGGGCGATGCCGGCCGACCCCTCGTCCAGGTACGGCAGCACCCGCCAGCCCTGGTTCACCTGGAGCGAGCCGTCCGCGGCGTGCCGGCAGCGCCGCAGGTCCTGCCGGAGCGCGGTCGCCGCCAGGTCGAGCAGGGCCCGGTCGCCGGTGTGCTCGTACGCGTGCAGGAACAGCAGCGCGGGCCCCGACGAGCCGTACATGAGCCCGGCCCTCGGATGGGGGCCGCCGCTGAGCTCGGGGACGGGTTCGGCGAGCCGCTCGGCGCAGATGTCCACGGCGCGCAGGGCGAGGTCGGCGCGGCCGAAGTCGAGGAGGTTCAGCCCGATGCCGGACAGGCCGGAGAACAGCGCCGACTCCATCCGCTCCCATTTCTCGCGCAGGCAGACGTCGACCAGCTCGTGCGCGTGCTCGTGGTGTCCGAGCAGGCCCAGGACGTACGCGATGCCGTGCAGCCCGTCGTACAGGCCGAGCCCGGAGCCCTGGACGGGGCGCAGCGCCCGGTCGCGTAACCAGCGCTCGTACTCGGGGAACGGCCCGAGGCCAGCCCGGTGGAGCGCGAAGAGCACGCCGGCCGCGCCGTAGGCCAGGTTGAGCCCGCCGCCCGGCCGGAACTGGGCCACGTCGCCGGGGAAGAGCCGGTCGTCGCGCGCGGGCGTGGCGCCGGCCACGATGGCCCGGCACATCGCGTCCCGCAGCTCGGGCCAGGTGTCCGGCATGATCACGGGCTCGCCGTCTCCGCCGATGGCCGCGACGGCGGCGTCCACCGTCGCCTCCGGCACGGGGAACGTCTCCTTGACGATCTCTCCCAGCTGGGCCGCCTTCGCCCGGTGCAGCGGCAGCATGATCGTGCACTGCGGCGCGAACAGGCCGAGCCGCAGGCAGGCCAGCGCGTAGCGGTCCACGTCCACGCCCTGGCGGTCGGGGGGCGCGATGAAGGCGGGGTGGGCCAGCGCGGCGCGGGCCCCGTCCGCGACGAGGGTGGCGACCTCGTAGTCGATCAGCGCCACCCGGCCCTCGGCGGTCAGCAGGATGTTGTCCGGGTGCAGGTCGCCGAAGACGATCCCGCGCCCGTGCAGCGACTCGACGGCCCGCTCCACGCTCTCCAGCGTCTCGACCGCCCATGCCGTGTAGTCGGCCAGGTCCGGCTCGGTGCGGTCGGCGCGGGTCAGCGGGTAGCGCTGCACGAGCCGCCGCTGCAGCGGCGTCCCGTCCACGAACTCCTGCACGAGGAACTCGTGCTCGCCCAGGGCGAAGTAGCCGAGCAGCGCGGGCACGGCGGGCAGGCCGTCCAGGCGCCGGAGGATGTCGCGTTCGTGGCGGAGCCGGGTGAGGGCGTCGCGTCCGGCCGCGTCGAGCCCGGCGTGCGGCCTGGCCTCCTTGAGCACGACCCGCTCCTCCGTACGCGTGTCCCGCGCGAGGTAGACGCCGCCGCCGTTGGAGAAGTGCAGCACGCTCTCGACCCGGTACGGCAGCCCGGTCGTCGTCACGGCGTTGCGCGCGGCCAGATGCGGCTCCAGGAACCCGGGCAGCGTCGTCCACGGCGGCACCGAGAACGTCGCGCCGCGCACGTCGGGCACCAGCCGCCCGTCGCCGTCCTCGACGGCCAGCACGCGCTCGCCGGAGCCGGACAGGCAGTGCCGCTCGGCGAACCCGCCGTACCTGACGAACAGCGGGCCGGCGCCGTAGCGCAGGTCGCTGAGGATGTACGGGCCCTCGACGCCGCGCAGCAGCTCGTCGAGCTCCTTCAGGACGAGCTCCAGCTGGCCCTCGTCCCTCGGGTAGACGGTGATCAGCTTGCCGCTGGACGCCCGGGAGGCGGCCTTGGAGTTGACCATGACGAGGACGGGGGTGCCGCGCAGGAACTTGAACGCGATCCGGCGCTGCAGGCAGTAGTCCCACACGGCGGCGATGGCCTGCTCGGCGTCCTCCACGCGGGCGGACACGTGGATCTTCCAGCCTTGGGCGGGCAGGGGCGGCTCGTTGTCGGGGGCGTAATAGCACCACGTGTCGGTCAGGGCGGTGGACCAACCGTCGGGCAGGGGTTCACGCAGGATGGGAAAGTCGGCGTCTTCTGCCGTGCCGTGTTCGAGCGAGTCGTAGAAACGCGGATCCACCAGGCAGTACAGCTCGTACTTGTCCATCTGGCGCCGACCTCCAAGGCGTTGTCCCTTAGAGATTGCCGTTGGGGAGGCGATTCGGTCTAGTTACACGTAACAACAGCAAAATATGGTTATTGAAATTGCATTTGTGCGTTTTTCACAATTGGCTATTTCTTTCGTGGAACGTACGCGCTGAAGGTGAACTGCCCGGTCCGGGAGGAGGTGGCCTCGAGCCAGCCGCCGAGGCCGGAGACGCGTTCGGCCAGGTTGAGCAGGCCCTGTCCCGCGTCTTCCGGCCGGCGCGGCGGACGCACGCCGTCGTTCCTGATCGTCAGGCGGACGAGCTGGTCGCGTTCGAGGAGCTGGATCGAGCACTGCCGGGCCTCGGCATGTCTGAGGACGTTCGTCACACCTTCACGCAGCGCGTGTGTGAGCGCCTCCTCCACATCGCCCGGGAGGTCGGGGCAGGACATCTTGATCTGGCAGCGGACCCGTACCGACTCCAGGAGCGAGCGCGCCGAGCCGAGCTCCGCCGCCAGGGAGGAGCTGCGCAGGCCGTGGGCGACGGCCCGGACGTCGGCGGACAGGCTGCGCAGCAGCTCCAGCGTCTCGGACGACTCGTCCCGTGCCCGCCGGTCGCCCTCGGCCACGAGCCGCTCCAGGAGCTGCGCCTTCAGCACCAGGACGGTGAGCCGGTGGCCGACCAGGTCGTGCAGGTCACGGGTGAAGCGGCGGCGCTCCAGGGCGACGGCCTTGCGCATGACCTCGGTACGCGCCTTCGTCAGCCGCGTGACCCGCCTGCCCAGCGTCACCAGCGCGTACTCGACCAGGCCGAGCACCGGGCCGGCGAGCGCCCAGGCGGGATCGATCATCGCCCGCTCCGGCGCGGCCAGGATCACCGGGCCGCAGGCCAGGGCCAGCGCCACCAGCACGATCGAGCGGATCCGGGCCGCCATCACCAGCAGCGCGCCCGACAGCAGGGCGCACACCGGGGTCCACGCCGCGCCGAACACCGTCAGCGGCAGGTACGTCAGCCACGCCTGCACGGCCACGATCCACCACGAGCCCGCCCGCCGTACCGGGGTCTCCATGATGAACCTGACGTGCAGCGTCAGCAGGACGAACAGCGTCACCCCGCCCGCGATCCCCATCCCCGACCGCACCAGACCGAGCTGGACCGGCACCGTCACGCCGACCATCCCCGCCGCCAGCCCGAGGCCGCCCAGCCAGCCGGGGTTCTTCAGTTTGGAACGTGCCCACGACAGGAGCGCACGGTGCGTGGCTTCCACCTCACCCCCGGTATGCGGTTGGGCGCCGGATGCGGCCGTGTCGCGAGAGCCCGCCCGCCGTTGTCTCGCTTCTCCCTAATCGACCCGATCGGGCCCGCCCTGTAAAGGTCATTTCCGCTTTTGGCCACCCATGACTTCCCGTCGGACCGCCGGTTAACCAGACCAATCCGGCTCCTGCCCCTCGTCACCGTCCAGCCTGCCCGCAGACCACCACAATGCCGCCCCTATGGTGGGCCTATGGATTACACCCGACTTGGCAACACCGGCTTGAAAGTTTCGAGGATCTGCCTGGGCATGATGAGCTACGGCGACCCCGCCAGGCAGGAGTGGGCTCTGGCGCGCGACGAGGCCGAGCCGATCATCCGCAGGGCAGCCGACGCGGGCGTGACCTTTTTCGACACGGCGGACGTCTACAGCCAGGGTGCGAGCGAGACCGTGACCGGCGAGGCGCTGCGCGCGATCTTCCGCCGCCGCGAGGACTACGTGCTGGCCACCAAGGTCTACTTCCCCATGGGCAGGGGCGCCAACGACCAGGGCCTGTCGCGCAAGCACATCCACGCGGCCATTGACGCCTCGCTCGATCGGCTCGGCACCGACTACGTGGACCTGTACCAGATCCACCGGTGGGACGACGAGACGCCCATCGAGGAGACCATGGAGGCGCTGCACGACGTGGTCAAGGCGGGCAAGGCCCGCTACATCGGCGCGTCGAGCATGTGGGCCTGGCAGTTCTCCAAGGCGCAGCACGTGGCGGAGAAGAACGGCTGGACGAAGTTCGTCTCGATGCAGAACCACTACAACCTCCTCTACCGGGAGGAGGAGCGGGAGATGCTGCCGCTCTGCGCCGACCAGGGCGTGGGCGTGATCCCGTGGAGCCCGCTGGCGCGCGGCGTGCTGGCCAGGGCCGGCTCGTCCGCGACGACCGCGCGGACCGGGTCGGACGGGCGCATCGACTTCCTGTACGACCCGGAGAACGACAAGACGATCCTCGACCGGGTGGCGCACGTGGCCGGCGAGCGCGGCCTGCCGGCCGCCCAGGTGGCGCTGGCCTGGCTGCTCCACCAGCCTGCCGTGACCGCGCCCATCGTGGGGGCCACGAAGGACCGGCACGTGGACGACGCGGTGGCGGCCGCGTCGGTGTCGCTCTCGGAGGCGGAGCTGGCCCACCTCGGTGAGCCGTACCGCCCCCGTGAGGTGCGCTTCTGACGGTCCTGGATTGTCGGGGCCGACCTTTAGGGTTGTGCCATGCGGGCAAATGAGGAGGCGGCGTCGGCGCTGCAGGAGTACGCGGAGCTGTTCGCGCTCTGCGGCGGCGACGCCTTCCGGGTGCGGAGCTACCAGAAGGCGGCCAAGGCCATCGCGGGGTTCCCCGAGGACATCTCGGTGGTCGACGTGCGCAGCGTCCCCGGGGTGGGCGAGGCGATCGCCAAGAAGATGGAGGAGTTCCTGCAGCGCGGGAGCTTCCGGCAGCTCGACGACCTGCGCGGCCGGGTGCCCGACGGCGTGCGCGCGCTGACGCGGGTGCCGACGCTGGGGCCCAAGACGGCGATCATGCTGTTCGAGGACTACGGCATCGACTCCACGGTGGCCCTGCGCGAGGCGATCACCTCCGGCCGTCTCGACGGCGTCAAGGGCCTCGGCCCCAAGACGCTGGCAAACCTGCTCAAGGGCATCGAGCAGCTCGAGCAGTCCGGCCGCCGCGTCCACGTCGGGGTCGCCATGTCGCTGGCCGAGCAGGTGATGGCCTCGCTGGAGGCCGAGCGCATCGCGTACGCGGGCTCGCTGCGGCGGATGAAGGACACCATCGGCGACATCGACATCCTGGCGGTCGCGCCCGAGTCCATCATGACCGCCTTCCGCGCCCAGCCCTACGTCGCCGAGATCATCGCGGCGGGCGACAAGAAGACCTCGATCCGCACGACGTCCGGCATCCAGGTCGACCTGCGGGTGGTGCCCGCCGAGTCGTGGGGCGCGGCGATGCAGTACTTCACGGGCTCCAAGGAGCACAACGTCGCCATCCGGGAGATGGCGGTGAAGAAGGGCTGGAAGCTGTCGGAGTACGGGCTGTTCGAGGGCGAGCGGGTGATCGCCGCCGCCTCGGAGGAGGACATCTACGACGCGCTCGGCATGCAGTACGTGCCGCCGCCCATGCGCGAGGACGGCGGCGAGGTCAAGGCGGCCCTGCGCGGCGAGCTGCCGGAGCTGGTGGAGCTGGGCGACCTGAAGGGCGACCTGCACACCCATACCAACCTGACCGACGGCATCGCCTCGCTGGAGGACATGGTGGCGGCCGGGCACGCCCGCGGCTACGCCTACTACGCGGTCACCGACCACGCCCCCGACCTGGCGATGCAGCGGATGACGCTGGACAAGGCGCTGGAGCAGCGGGGGCAGGTGGCCGAGCTCCAACGGAAATATCCCGACATGCGGATCCTGCACGGCACGGAGCTCAACATCGCTCCCGACGGGTCGGTCGACTGGCCCGGGGAGGTGCTGGCCGGGTTCGACGTGTGCGTGGCGTCGGTGCACTCGCATTTCGGGATGTCGCGCGACGAGATGACCCGGCGTTTCATCGCCGCCTGCGAAAACCCGTACGTGGACATCATCGGGCACCCGACGACCCGCAAGATCGGCAAGCGTCCGCCCGTGGACGCCGACTGGGACGCGATCTTCCGGGTGGCCGCCCGCACCGGGACCGCCATGGAGATCGACTCCTTCCCCGACCGGTCCGATCTGCCGTCGGACCTGGTGCGGCTGGCCAAGCACCACGGGGTGAAGTTCTCGATCGACAGCGACTCGCACGCGATCCCGCACCTGGCCAACCAGCGGTTCGGGGTGGGGCTTGCGCAGCGGGCCTGGCTGACCACGGACGACGTCATCAACACCTGGCCCCTGGACCGGCTCCTGACATTCCTCGGCCGCTGACCGCCACGCCGCCCTCGGCCGAGCGGGGGCGACTTTCCGGCGGGGGCGGCTTTCCGGCGCGGAAGGCTTTCCGGCGCGGAAGGCTTTCCGGCGCGGGCAGCTTTCCGGCGCGGGCGGTGGAGGCACCGATGTGCTCGGGCCTCGGGAGGTTCTTCGTCGTCGGGGCTGACGTCTCCAGCTCGGCCGGCCGGGGCTCAAGCGCGGCCCGGATGCGGCGGGCCGGCTCGTACCGTACTGATGCCGGAGCGGATTCACGGGGCCGGTTCACCAGCACGCCGGGTGATCGCCAGAATCGCCATGTCGTCATCGCGCGGACCGCCGATCCAGCGCTCGACATCTCGTACCAGCACCTCGACCACCTCCTCCGGCCGCCGGAACGGGCCCCGGCCGGCGAGCCGGCTCACCGGGTCGTAGAACGTCCCGGAACGGCCTCGGGCCTCCGTCACCCCATCGGTGACGAGCAGGAGCGTGCTCCCGGTGGGGAAGGGCCAGTGATCGGGTCGTGCCCGCGGTACGCCCAGGCGGCTCATGCCCAGGGGAAGACTCGGCTCCGCGGGATCCAGGCAGGACACCGTGTCACCCTGAAGGAGGAACGGCGAGGGGTGGCCGCAGTTCAGCAGCCGTACCCGGTCCGCGTCCGAGGTGATCTCGCCGAGCACAGCGGTGACGAACCCCTCCATCCGGACGTTCTCCTCGCGCGAGGAGGCTTCCCTGATCAGTGCGCGCTCCATGCGCTCGGCCAGCATCCCGAGGTCGGCTTCCTGGTCTGCCGCCTCTCGGAACGTGCCGAGCAGGACGGCCACCGTGCCGACCGCGTCCAGGCCCTTGCCTCGCACATCCGCGATCAGCAATCTGGTGCCGTACGGCGTGTCTTGGACGGCGTAGGCGTCTCCGCCGATCAAGGCCTCGATCTGGGCGGCCTTGTAGACCGCGGCGATGGCCAGCGGACCTACCCGTGCCGGTGGTGCGGGCAGCACGGCGCGCTGGACGGCCTCGGCGACGGAACGCACCACTTGCAGCCGGCGGCTGTGGCCGGCGACCACGCGGTTCACCCCGAGGCCTATGAGCGCGGTGAACGCCGCGCTGATCAAGGAGAGTGTGCCGACGGCATGACCGAAGTAGCGATCCTTGATCAACAACACCAGCTGGACCAGGACAACGGCCGCCGCGACCGCGATCGTGTGCCGTCGCGACAGCAGCGCCCCTGCCACCACGACCGCGGCGCCCAGCAGGTAGTCGCCCCAGTAGTAACGCGGGGACAGCAGGTTGAAGACGGAGCCGATGACGATCATGGCGGCCGGTATGAAGGAGACGTACCGGGGCAACCTCGTGAAGAGTGGGTTCATCCGCGCCCCGATCCCGCAGCCGATCGACCTGTGGGGGAAGGCCGCATGACGTCCTCTGGTGGTCCCTGCACGCCATTCCCTCAGGTGCCGGATCTGATCCTTTTCTAGTGAATGTCGAATCGCCTGTCGAGGCGACACTCCCAGGGCGCCCTGAGAGCCGGCCCCTCAGGCGTCGCCTATTCGAACAGGGACGTGTCTCCCGTGCCCCGGCGGAGAATCTCGGGTTCATCCTGCGAGAAGTCGACGACGGTCGTCGGAGTGGCGCCGCATTCGCCGGAGTCGATGACCGCGTCCACCACGTGGTCGAGCCGCTCCTTGATCTCCCAGCCCTGCGTCGAAGGTTCGGTCTCGTCGGGCAGCAGCAGGGTGCTGGACACCAGCGGCTCGCCGAGCTCGGCCAGCAGCGCCTGGGTGACGACGTGATCTGGGATGCGTACGCCGACCGTCTTCTTCCGGGGATGCAGCAGCCGCCGCGGCACCTCCTTGGTCGCGGGAAGGATGAACGTGTAACCGCCGGGAGTCGCCGCCTTGACCTGGCGGAACAGGGCATTGCTCAGGTGAACGAACTGGCCGAATTGGGCGAAGTCACGGCATACCAGGGTGAAGTGGTGGTCGCTGCCAAGGCCGCGGATCTCCCTGATCCGGTCGAGGCCCTCCTTGTTGCCCGGTCGGCATCCGAGGGCATAGCACGAGTCGGTGGGGTAGGCGATGAGCCCGTCCGCCCGCAGGATCTCGACGATCTGGCTGATCAGGCGAGGCTGGGGGTTGTCCGGATGAAGATCGAAGTATCTGGCCACGCCTCGGATCCTAGGGTCCGGCAAACCGTGGCATGACAGGCGACCCCAGGGCGGTACAGTCTCGCCGCCCGGCAGCGTCTCCTGATTCAGGTGGCTGACGTCGGCGAGGAGGGCCGGTCCCCCGGCTCCATGGGCCGTGCCGGGGGTCGGGGTGAAGGGTTCGAGGCTCATCTCATGCCGGGGAGCGGTAGGCCGATCAGCGGCCGGCTTGGCCAGACGCCCGGCTGGGGCCCGGTGAGCGTCACCTGGTCCGCGATGTCCTCGTCGCCGAGTTCCGCGAGCGCGCCACCGCCGCGCTCGCACATCTGGACGAGCCCGCCTGGGCGTCCTGCGGATCAGTACGGGTGGTGGTTCGGCTTGTTCGCCCAGGCGGCGTAGGCCTGGGCGCCGAGCTCGGGATAGATCTGCTCGATCCGGATCTTGCGCTGGTCGAGGGGCCGCTGGAAGTCCTCGTACTGGAAGGCGTCGTCGAAACCGATCTTCCTCGTCGCCTCGAGGTCGGAGCTGAAGTGGACCGCGTCGATCCGCGACCAGTAGATGGCGCTCATGCACATCGGGCACGGAGCCCCGCTCGAGTAGAGGGAGTATCCCATGAGCATCCGGGCCCGCTCGGGCAGGAGGTCGGGCGATCCTTCCGGGCGCGGCACGAGTTCGAGCGTCGAGGTGTTCAGGCGGTCCTCCGCAACGGAGGGCGCCTCCGGGTTCAGGATCTGGATGGCCTTGCGGATGGCCTCGATCTCGCCGTGCGCGGTCGGGTCGCCGGTGAGCAGGACGCGGTTCTGCCCGCGGGCGAGAATCTCCCCGTCCTTGGTGATGACCGCGCCGAACGGGCCGCCCCAGCCGTTCACAACGGACTCCGTGGCGAGTCGCACGGCTTCGGCCATGAATTCCTTCGGTCCCATCTCATAACCTCCGGCAGGTAAATTACGGCTGAAATTTCGTCATGATCGACTGCCGTGCCCGAGCCATTGCCGCCATGCTTCTCCGGGCGGCCGTGGACTATACTTTCCCAGGTGAAGCCTGGTTCGAACCGTGAGGCCTCTGATCGCGGCGTGACCGTGGTCATTTCGTCAAAGGTTCGAGAAGGCCGCGAGGATGATTATCGCCGCTGGCAGCAGAAAACAAATGAGAGCATGCGCTCATTTGCCGGCTTCGAGGGGGCGGAGGCTTATCCGCCGATTCCCGGCGAGCAACCCTCCTGGGTGTCTGTTTTTCGTTTCTCGAGTATCGCCCGGCTGACCGGGTGGCTGAATTCGGAGTCGCGCAGGGCGCTGCTCGACGAGGTCCGGCCGCTGCTGGAGGAGCCGCCGGCGATGGAGGTCCTCGCGGGAAGGACTCCCGACAGCGAAGCGGTCACGGCGGTGATCTCCCACGACGTGCGGCCGGGCCGCGAGGACGACTACACGCGCTGGCAGGACAGGGTCCACAAGGCAGAGGAGAGGTTTCCCGGCTTCCTCGGATTCGAGGCGTTCGCGCCCGTGCCGGGCGTACAGCCGCACTGGGTGGTCATGACCCGGTTCGACACCCGCGAACACCTTGAGAGCTGGCTCGCGTCCGACACCCGCAGAAAGCTCCTGGACGAAGGTCGCGACTGCGTCATCGACTTCGACGTGCGCACCGTCAAGTCGGCGTTCGGCGGCTGGTTCCGGTTCGGCGGCGGAGCTGCCGGGGAGGGCGCTCCGCCCAACTGGAAGCAGGCCATGTGCGTGCTGCTGGCCCTCTATCCGACCGTGATGGCGCTGAACCTGACGGTGAGCCGGGTGCTGACCGGCGCGCGCCTGCCCCCCTACCTCGTCCTGTTCATCGGCAACGTGCTGAGCGTCGCCATCCTCACCTGGGTCCTGATGCCGCTCGTCAACAGGGCCTTCGCGGCATGGCTGCGCCCCGGTGTGCCCCGCTCGTTCCTCGCCGGCGCCGCCGGAGCGCTCGTGATCGTGCTGTGCTACGCGCTGTCCGTCGCCGTCTTCGCCGTGATCACCCGTTAGCGGCGACACACCACCCTGTACCGGCCGTGACCCCTCACCCTCCCCCGGCGGAAACCGTCAGGAAACACCCCCCGCCCTACAAAGGATCCCGCACATCACGAAGGGATCATCACCATGAATCACGCCATTACGGCACGCCTCGCCGGTCTGGCCTGCGCGATGCTGACGCTCGCCGCCGCCGCCACGCCCGCGACCGCCGCCACCCCCGAGGTAGCCAATGTGCAGCAGGCCCTGGACGCACTCGCCCGGACCAGCGGGGTGGTGGGGACGATCGGGGAGGTGTACGTGGACGGGAAGCGCGTCGGCCAGGGCTCGGCGGGTTCGCGGCTGCTCAACGGCAAGGGCGGGCGCATCCCCGCCGGTTCCCGCTACCGGATCGGGTCGCAGACCAAACTGCTGACGGGGACGGTGGCGCTCCAGCTGGTCAAGGAGGGCAGGCTGGGACTGGAGGACAAGCTGAGCGATCTCCTGCCGGAGGTGGCGAGCCGGGACATCGTGGAGCGGGCCGACGAGATCACGGTACGGCAGCTCATCCGGCACACGTCCGGCATCCCGAACTGGTTCGCTCCTGATCTGGTCGACATATACGACTTCACCACCTATTACCCGCCGATCGACCTGGTGAAGAAGTCACGCAGCCAGCCGCGCACCGGGGAGCCTGGCGAGAAGTTCTCCTACTCCAACTCCAACTACACGCTGCTCGGCATGATCATCGAGAAGGTGACCGGCCACTCGCTGGCCTCCGAGTTCGCCCGCCGGCTCTTCGTACCGCTCGGGATGAGCCGTACGTACCTGGCGGTCAAGCCGCCGCAGGGCATCGAGGGCCCGCACGGGCACGGCTACAGCACCGACGACCAAGGCCAGGTGCACGACATGGACCGGCTCAACGCGAGCTACGGGAACGGCTCCGGAGGCGTGATCTCCACCTCGCGCGACATCAGCGCCTTCTACCGCGCCTTCGGCCAGGGCAAACTCCTCCCGCCGGCCCTGCAGAAGCTGCTCACCGATCCGCCGGAGAACGCCCCTTCCCAGCCGCCCCTGTGCGGAGGCGAGCCGGAGCTGCGGGTCATCGCGGGCGGCACCGCCAGCTTCACCTCCGTCACCTTCAGCTCCCCTGACGGCCGCATCCAGTTCGCGACGTCCACCACGACGAACACCCAGGACCCGGCCGCCATCGGCCGAGCCATCAACCAGACGGCGAAGGCCGTCCTCTGCCCCGGCAAGTAGGACAGACCGCCTGCCTGCCACCCAGGTGAGCACACGAGCCCCCGCGAAGCCGAAGCCCACCGAGTCGGCGCCGACCCAGGCGACACCGCACCCCATCCACCCGAGCCGAATCCGGCCGAGCCCGATCCAGCCGAGCCCGATCCAGCCGACGAGGAGGCGCGACTCGCCGCCTGTAGAGCGCAGCCAGCCAACACCCGTGCGACACCCGCCCGCCGCCCGTGCCTCTCGCACGTCGCCACCTCCGACCCCAGCGAGCTGACCGGGCGCCGGACGGCCGGACGCGGAGCGATGAACGCGAGCCTGCGGACGCGGGACGGCCGGACGCGAGCGGAGCGGACGCGAGCGGAGCGGACGCGAGCTGACCGGACGCGGGACGGCGAATGCGGGGCGGCCGGACGCGAGCCGGGCGGGTGCGGGGCGGCCGGATCCGAGCGGGCGGGTGCGGGGCGGCCGGATCCGAGCGGGCGGGTGCGGGCGGATGCATGCGAAACGGACGCGGGCGAACGGGCGGGTGCGAGGGCTGGTGGGAGCGGCGCCGGGGCTCGTTGTGGGAGCGGCGGCTGAGGGTAAGGGGCGGGGTGGAGGAGTGGAACGTTCCCGTACCGGTCGGACAGAATTCGGCAACGAGGGGCGCCACAGGACAGCGTGAAGGGATTAAATGGTTTACAGGTAGGAAATAGCTCTTACGGAGGCGGTGTCCATGAAGCAAGCACTGGCGACGATCGTGAAGCCGCTGCCCGACCACCTGTTCAGGGTGCACGGTGCGAGCGCGGAGATGCGGTGGGAGGCCATGTCGGGGCAGGGATACCACACTCCGAACGCCCGCTTCTTCGTGCGCAACCACACCGCCACGCCGATCATCGACGTCACCACCTGGCGCCTCCTGGTGCACGGGGCGGGCGTTCGATGTCCGCGTGAGTTCGGCTACGACGAGCTGCGGGCCATGCCGTCCCGCACGCTCGACGTGGCCATCGAGTGCGCCGGGAACGGGCGGCGCTTCTACGGCACGCAGCAGCACGAGGCCGCGCCCGGCACGCAGTGGGGGCTCGGGGCGATCGGTGTCGCGCGGTGGCGCGGGGTGCCGCTGAAGTACCTGCTCAAGCAGGCCGGGGTGCTGCCGAGCGCAGTGGACGTGCTGCCCACGGGGCTGGACGCGCCGTTCGAGGGGTACGGGCACGTACGCCGGCCGCTGCCGATCGACAAGGCCATGGACGACGTCCTCGTCGCCTATGAAATGAACGGCGAGCGCCTGCCGCCGGACCACGGATTTCCGGTGCGGCTGGTGGTGCCGGGATGGGTGGGAATAGCATCGATCAAATGGCTGGGTGAAATAGAAGTTTCAACGAAAGAGCTCTTCACGCCATGGAACACGGTCTTTTACCCGGACGTCACGACGCAGCCGGTGAAGAGCGCGTTCGAACTCGCCTGGAATGCGCGCCTGTCCCGCTCCGGCCCGCACATCGTGCGCGGACGGTCATGGTCGGGACAGGGCAGGATCGTCCGGGTGGAGGTCAGCTTCGACGCCGGGCTGAGCTGGCGCCCGGCCGAGCACCACGGGCAGCACCTGGTCAGCGCCTGGCTGCCATGGCACATTTCATGGGCCCCCCGGCGCACGGGGGCGTACGTGCTCATGGCGCGCGCCACCGACGAGAGCGGGGCCACCCAACCCCTGGTCACGCCGCGTCATCCGTTCGGGTACCACTTCGACGCGGTCGTACGGCACCCCGTCGACGTGGTCAATGGATAGGTAATTGTCACCGACCGAGGCTGAGCTGGACATTCACTAAAAGCCGGCACGGCGCACCTGAATTCATCTGAAAGACTCGCGCGGAAACCTTCCAGAAATCCCATCGTGCGACGCTGCACAGATCACGGGAAAAAGGAGAGCAGATGCGCCAGCTGACCGCACTCGACGCCCAGTTCCTCAATGTCGAGACCGCGACCACCGCCGCTCACGTGGCCGGGCTGGCGATCCTCGACCCGGCCGACGGCGCGGTCAACAGGGCCGCGCTGGCCGAGCTCCTCCTCGAACGCCTGCACCTGTCGCCCGCGCTCAGCCTCCGGCTCGCCGCGGTGCCGCTCGGGCTGGACCATCCGTACTGGGCGGAGGACCCCGCGTTCGACCTCGGCAACCACCTGTTCGAGCTGACGCTGCCCGCTCCGGGGGACGACTGGCAGCTCGCGGACGCGGTGGCGGAGATCCACGCGCGGCGGCTGGACCGGGCGCACCCGCTCTGGGAGATGCACCTGATCAACGGGCTGGTGGACGGCCGGGTGGCCGTCTACACCAAGGTCCACCACGCCGCCATCGACGGCGTCTCGGGCGCGGAGACGCTCGCCACCCTGCTCGATCTCACCCCGGACGGTCACCTCAAGAGGCGCGACATCCCGACCGCGAGCGCCGACCACCTCCGCCGCTCCGGCCCCCGTCCCACGCCCGCCGCCGTCCACGTCCAGGTCGCGAACGACACCCGTCCGACGCCCGCCGCCGTCCACGTCCAGGTCGCGAACGACACCCGCCCGACACCCGCCCCCGTCCACGCCACGAACGGCACCCGCGCCCCGGAGGGCGTCCCAGGGCTGGCCGCGATGCTGGCCGGGGCGGCCATGCGGACGGCGACCCACCCCGTGCGGGCCGTCCAGTCGGTCGTCAGGGCGGCCGAGGACCTCGACGCCATCCCGCTGGCGGCGGGCATCCCGGGCGCGAAGCTGATCGCCAAGGCCGCGCGGCTGGTCGCCGGCGACCGGCACGACCGCCCCGAGCTGCCCAGCCTCACCGTCCCCCGCACCCCGTTCAACGGCCCGATCAGCGCCCGCCGCCACCTCTCGTTCGGCTCGCTGTCGCTCAAGGACGTCAAGAACGTCGCCAAGGCCCACGACATGAGCGTCAACGACATCGTCATGAGCCTGTGCACCTCGGCCCTGCGGTCATGGCTGCGCGAGCGCGACGCGCTGCCGGAGGCCCCGCTGATCGTCGCCGTGCCCGTGGCGATCCGTACGGCCGGGGCCAAGGACCTGGTCGGCAACCAGATCTCGGCCATGGTCGCCCCCATGCCCACGAACGTCCCCGACCCCAAGGAGCGGCTGCAGGCCGTCGGCTCCGTCATGGGCCGGGCCAAGCGGCGTTTCGCGCTGGCCCCGGCGACCTGGCTGAGCGAGCTGTGCTCGGTGCTTCCCGCCCCTCTCACCAGCCTGGCCACCCCGGCGATCTTCCGGCTGGCGGGCATGGCGTTCCCGCCCATCAACCTCATCATCAGCAACGTCCCGGGCCCGCAGTTCCCGCTGTATCTGTGCGGCGGGCGGGTGCTGTCGTACTACCCGCTGTCCGTGCTGACCGACGTGAGCGGCGGCCTCAACATCACCTGCTTCTCCTACGACGGCATGCTCGACTTCGGCATCGTGGCCTGCCCCGAGCGGATGGACGACGTGTGGGGCCTGCTCGGCCACCTGCGCACGGCGCTGGACGAGTTGCTAGACGAGCGAGTGGGCGATGAGTTCCGCGACGGCGTCGGGATCGATCTGGTGGCCCGTTAGCTGGCAGAGGTTTTCCTGGTAGAGCAGGACGGCGGCGAACGTGGCCGCCGCCACCTCCAGCCGGGCCAGGTCCCCGCGCGCCCCGGGCAGCGCCAGCTCCAGCGCGAACCTGGAGCGCCTGATCAGCTCGCCGTTCAGCCGCCCGAGCCGCTCCTTGACCGAGCCGTGCGTGTCGGCCTCCCTGAACAGGATGCGCCGCATCGCCGGCGAGGCCCGCAGCGGCAGGCCGCGGGCGAGCTTGGACAGGGTCCGCGCCGGATCGCCCGGCACGGCGTCGACCTCTCGCCCCTCCTCGACCAGCGTGCGCTCGTCGACCAGGGCCACCAGGACGTCGATCTTGCGCGGGAAGTAGTGGAAGATCAGCCCTTTGGGCACTTTCGCGAGCCGCGCGATGACCGCGGTCGGGGTGGCCTCATAGCCGCCGCCCGCGAACAGCTCCTCGGCCGCGTCCAGGATGCGCGTGCGCGCGTCACCGATCACCACAGCTCGCACCATAGCGTCACCCGCGACCGCCCCGCCATCCCGCGGAAGCGAGACACCCGTGTCCACCCGGCGCCGATCGAGGGGGTGCCATCGGGCCTGCTCAAGGGAGGTGCGGATAATGGCGGAATGAGATCGATAGGCACCACGGAGCTGTCCGTTTTCCCGATATCGCTCGGTACGAATGTCTTCGGCTGGACCGCCGACAAGGAGTCCTCTTTCGCCGTCCTGGACGCGTACGTCGAGGGCGGCGGCAACTTCATCGACACCGCCGATGTCTACCCGTACTGGGTGACCGGCGAGTCCACGTCAGAAATGATCATCGGCGAGTGGATGCACGTGCACCGCAACCGTGACTCGCTCGTGCTCGCCACCAAGGTCGGCATGCTGGAGGGCCTGACCGGGCTGTCCCCCGCGACCATCCGGACGGCGGTCGAGGACTCGCTGCGCCGGCTGCGTACCGACTACATCGACCTCTACTGGGCACATGTGGACGACCACGACACGCCGCTGGTGGAGTCGCTGGCGACGTTCGACGCGCTGGTCCACGAGGGCAAGATCCGGTACGTCGGCGCGTCCAACTACGGCGCGGACCGGCTGGCCGAGGCCCTCAAGACCTCCAGTGACGAAGGGCTGACCCGGTATGTGGCGCTGCAGCAGCAGTACAACCTGGTCGAGCGCGGCTACGAGAGCGAGCTGCGGGACGTGGTGGCCCGGGAGGGGCTGTCCAGCACGCCGTACTTCGGGCTGGCGCGCGGCTTCCTGACCGGCAAGTACGCGCCCGGGGTGACCATCGACAGCCCGCGGGCCGGGATGGCGGCCGAGTACCTGCAGAAGGAGCACGGGCGCCGGGCGCTGGAGGCGCTGCTCAAGGTGGCGGCCGAGCAGGAGGTGGCCCCGGCCACGGTGGCGCTGGCCTGGCTCGCCGCCCAGCCGACGATCACGGCCCCGATCGCCAGCGCCCGGGACGTGACGCAGCTCCAGCCGCTGCTGGCGGCCGCCGAGCTGACCCTGACGGAGGAGGAGCTCGCCCTCCTGAACGAGGCCTCCCAAGCCTGACGCATCCGACGGGCCGTGCCTGCGGTCAGCGGGCGCGGTCCGCCAGGGAGAGGCACAGGGCGCGCAGGTCGGCGGCGTCCGGCAGGTGCTCGTCCATCACCGCCACCGCCGCCGCGACGTACCGCTCCGCCTGGGCCTGCGCGGCGGCCCGGCCGCCGGCCTCCTCGACGAGGCGGGCGGCGTGGTGCACGGAGTCCTCGTCCGAGACCCCCTCCGCGAGGAGGTCGGAGAGCTCGCGGGCGGCGGGGTGGTCGGCGGCGAGGGCCGCGAGGACGGGGAACGTCTTCTTGTCGCGCCGCAGGTCGGAGTAGACGGGCTTGCCCGTGACGCGCGGCTCGCCCCAGATGCCCAGCATGTCGTCGACGATCTGGAACGCCACCCCCAGATCGCGCCCGGTCTTCCACATGAGGTCGCCCAGCTCGGGAGCGCCGCCCAGGGCCACCCCCGCCGCCGCGGCGGCCGCCAGCAGGCCGCCCGTCTTGCCCGCGACCATCTCTGTGTATTCGGCGATCGTGACCGCCTTGGGCCCGCGCCACGGCCGGTTCTCGAAGGCCATGTCCGCGGTCTGCCCGTTGACGAGCTCGATCAGCGCCCTCGACAGGTACGTCATCGCCTCGGGCCGTCCGGCGAGCTGGCCGACGGCCAGGGCCAGGAGGGCGTCGCCGGTCAGGAGCGCCGGCCCGACCCCGTAGGCCTTCCAGAGCGCCTCCCGGTGCCGCCGCCGCTCGTCGTGGTCGATGATGTCGTCGTGCGCCAGCGAGAAGGCGTGCACCAGTTCCACCGCCACCGCCGCCGGGAGGGCCGACTCGGCGGTGCCGCCCACGGCCTCGGCGCTGAGCATCGCGATGGCGGGCCGCACACCCTTGCCACCGTCGCCTTGGTGCGGCCTCCCGTCGGCATCCGACCAGCCCAGCGCGAACGCGGCCATCCGGGCGCCCCCCGGGTGCAGGACCGAGACAGCCTCGCGGAGAGCCGGTTCGAGCAGACCCCGGCAGCGGGCCACAGCGCCGCCGCCCAAGGGATGGCTGAGATTCAAACGGTGCTCCTACCCCGGTACGATCTTGAATCTACATGCACAAGCATGTGATACTCCACCCATCGATTGACATTTGTCAGGAAATGTCCACGGCGTGAGACGGACACGGTACGCGATGGAGGAAGCACTCGTGGCGATGGAGGCCGCCCCGCGCGACAGGCAAACCGCCACCCCCTCCCAAATAACGACAAATCGGACAATTTATTATAAATCACTTTTTTCGCGATAAATGTCCGCCTTGCAGAGATCGCATCCTAGATCCGGGAGCGCAGCCATGCCGCACGCCAAGGAACGTCCGTGACCAAGCCCGAAGTCGTTCCCTTTTACCGGGCCATCCCCCGGCTGGTGAGGAACCCCGCCATCGAACTGGCCCGGATGGGCACCGACGCCGCCGGGCGGGTCGTCCGGCTCGACCTCGGCCCCTTCCGCCCTTACCTGATCTCGCATCCGGACCACGTCCAGCAGGTGTTCAAGACGGACTGGACCAACTTCGTGCGCGCGGGCATGTTCTGGCAGCCGCTCCAGCGCCTGATCGGTCAGAGCATCATGGGCGAGGGTGAGGCCTGGGCATCCGCCAGGAAGATCCTCCAGCCGCTCTTCACCGCGCGCTACACGGCCGTACTGGCCGAGGACATGGCCGACATCATCGCCGAGCGCATCGTCGAGCTCGACGACTACGCGCTGACGGGCCGCCCGATCGACGTCGAGCACCAGATGACCTCGATCGTCAACCAGGCCGTCATCAACCTGCTGTTCGGCGGCCGGATCACCCGTGACACCGCCGAACGGCTGGCTCCCGAGTTCGCCACGTGCGCCAGCTCGATCGGCTTCCGCATGCTCTTCCCCTCCGCGCCGTACTCGATCAGGGTCCCGGGCGACCGCGCCTTCCTGCGATCCACGAGGAAGATCCACGAGATCATCAACCCCCTCATCGAGCGGGCGCAGCGCGAGGACACCGAGGGCAAGGAGAGCAAGGAGGTCGTCTCGGCGCTGCTCGCGGCCAGGCTCGAGAAGGAGGGCAAGGCCGACCTGCGGCAGATCCGCGACGACCTGGTGAACGTCTACGGCGCCGCTTCGGAGAACACGGCGATGTCGCTGATGTGGCTGTGGGCCGTGCTGGACGACCACCCGGACGTGAACGCCCGGCTGCAGGAGGAGATCGACCGGGTGATAGGCGGCGGCCCGGTGCGGCCGTCGCACGTCGCCGAGATGCCGTATCTCCGCATGGTCCTGCAGGAGCTCGTGCGGGTCTACCCGAGCGCCTGGGTCGTCCCCCGCCAGACCGTGGCGGACACGGAGATCGGCGGCGTCCGGATCAAGGCCGGCTCGCAGGTGCTGGTCAGCCCGTACGCCACCCACCGGCTGGAGGAGTTCTGGCCCCGGCCGACGGAGTTCGACCCCGAGCGCTGGGACAACGAGAGGTCCGAACGCCGGCACCGCTACTCGTTCATCCCCTTCGGCGCGGGGCCGCACGTCTGCCTCGGCCAGCACCTGTTCTATATCGAGGCATCCCTGTTGATCGCCAACCTGTTCACCAGGTACCGGCCGGCGCTGCCCTACCCGCAGAAGCTGACGCCCCTGGTGGGGGGAGCCACCTTGCGGCCCAAGGAGAAGCTCTTCCTCCAGTTGCACCCGGTCGAACGGAATCGTGCGGCGTGAGCATCGGCGAAATGGCGGACAGCACCGCGGCAGCGGAAGAACTCGTCCAGAGCCTCATGCTCAGGCCGTGGGGGCAGGTTTCGCCCTCGGTCTACGAAACCGGCCGGCTGGTCTCGCTCGCCCCCTGGCTGACCGGCCACCTGGAACGCATCGAGTACCTGATCGACACCCAGCGGCAGGACGGCGCCTGGGGCGCACCCGACGGGTACGGCGTGGTGCCGACCTTGAGCGCCACCGAGGGGATCCTCTCCGCTTTGACGCGCGGGGACCTGGACACGGACGGCGAGCGCCTGGCGGGTGCGGCGGACCGTGGCCTGCGGGTGCTCGCCACCTGGCTGAGCGGCCCGCTCGAGCTGCCCGACATGCCGGCGATCGAGCACATCGTCCCCTCCCTCGTCGACCGCATCAACCAGCACGTCGAGGGCTTACCGGGCCGGGCGCCGATCCCGTTGCCCGAGGCCATGAGCTACGACACGCTCCACGCCGTCAGATCCTGGGTCAAGTCCGGCATGGAGGTGCCGCAGAAGCTGCTCCACGCCCTGGAGATCGCGGCCGACGAGGCCGCCGGAGCGCCCGGCATCCGGCCCACGCCCATCGGCAGTGTCGGCGCCTCTCCCGCGGCGACCGCCGCCTGGCTGGGCGAGGGCGGGGGACCCGACGCGCACGAGCCGGCCCGCGGACACCTGGAGGCGGTGGTCCGGTTGTACGGGGGCCCCGTGCCCGTCGGGCTGCCCATCACCGTGTTCGAGCGAGGCTGGGTGCTGAGCTGGCTGCTCCGGGCGGGCGTGCCCGTCGAGGTGCCGCCGGAGATGGTGGCCGACATCAGAGCGGCCATAGGTCCGGCCGGCACGCCCGCGGGATCCGGGCTGCCCGCCGATGCCGACACGACGTCCGTGGCTCTGTACGCGCTGGCGCTGCTCGGCGCGCCGCACGAACCGGACAGCCTGTGGGGGTTCCGCTCCGGCACCCACTTCTCCACCTGGCCCGGCGAGCAGGGCGTCTCGGTCAGCGTCAACGCGCACGTGCTGGACGCCTTCGGCGAGTACGTCCGCCGCAGGCCCGCCGCCGCACCGCGCTACGACGAGACCATCGCCGAGCTGGCCGCCTGGATCCGGGATTGCCAGGGTCCGGACGGAAACTGGACGGACCGGTGGCACGCGTCGCCGTACTACGCCACCGTCAGCTGCGCGCTGGCGCTCGACGCCTTCGGCGGGGAGGTCTCGCGGGAGGCGGTGCGCGCGGCCGCCGAGTGGACGCTGGAGACTCAGCGGCCGGACGGCTCCTGGGGCCGCTGGGAGGGCACGGCGGAGGAGACCGCGTACGCGATGCAGATCCTGCTGCTGACCCGAGGACGTACGGATCCGCGGCATATCCGTGCGGCGGATCGGGGTCACGAATACCTGTCACGCTCGACCGGCGACGACCACCCCCCGCTCTGGCACGACAAGGACCTGTACGTCCCCCGCGCCGTGACCCGCGCCGCGGTGATCGCGTCGTCGCACCTCAGCCGTCAGGCCCGGGCGCAGGCGGTCTAGCTCCGATGAGCTCCGGCTCAGACGGTCCAAAAATCACCGCCGTCGAAGTAGAAGCCCCAGGTGATCATCATCTGGCGGCGAAGATCTTCTGCCACGCCCGGACAGGACTGCGCGAGCCGGTCCAGCGCCGGGTCACATGCCGTGCGTTCTTCGGCGATCAGTTCCCGCAGAGCGTGCTCGTCGAGCCCGAGCATCTGTGCGTTCAGGTCCGACCACTGGCGGTCGCGGTTGACGGTGCGCAGGTCGTTGACCAGGCGCATGACCCGTTGAGTCGCGTTGGCGGCCTCGATGATCGCCGGCAGGTGCTCGCGAGTGGCTTCCGGTTCGTCGGTGCTGATCAAACGGGAGACTCCGACACAGGTGGAGCCGAAGTTCGCCGCATTGCCCAGATACTCCTGCACGGTGGGTGCGGCGCCGGTCTGCCGGGCCGCGGTCTTCCAATCCCATTCCCGCGCCATCGCATCGAGCATCGCGGCCAACTCGGTGCGCCACACCGGTCCCAGCCGACCGAACGCGGGCGCGTGAGCCAGGTCGTCGCGGATGTGAGCGAGCAGCCGGGCCAGGGGCGTACGCGGGTCCTCGCCGGCGATGACGTCCTTGCATTCCTCGACGATGGCCTGCACCTGGGATCGCTCTGTCGCATCACGGTCGATGGCCGCGTCGAGCGGGAAAATCCAGAACGCCAGCCGGGAGGGACCCCGCAGCACGCCCGGGTCATGGCGCGGGGTGCCATAGACCATCATGTTCGCGATCTGACCAGGGGTGTCGGCGAACTCACCGGTGTCGAAGAGTTCGGGGTAGCACGCGGCGGTGCTGCGAAGGTCACGGGCACATTCCGCCGCTCGGGCGGCCAGCGCATCGGACGAAAGCTCATCAGGGAGGGACGGCGAGGGGCTCATGACGGCTCCTGTCAGGTACTCCCAGCCAAAAGGGATACCAGGGTTGGAAACTGCGCATTGTTCGGAATCGGTTAATGATCACACCGCGACTGAGATGACACAACGCGGGCGGCGCCCACGGCCCACTCCGACCCGGCGAGCGGGAGGGCCGAGCGTGATCTCCGTGGCGGGGAAGCGGGGTTCCGCCGCCCCGCGCCCCGAGGCACCCGATCGCGGAGGACGGGAGCCAGGCCGGCGCATCGGGGCTCGGTCGGCGATGACGGCGGCGTCGCGGGCATCGGTCTTGCCCTCGCCGCGGAGGTGTAGGGGCGCGGCCCAGCCGTGGCGAGCCCGCCGGCCGCTGTGATTGGCCAAGAAGACGGCCTGCGAGGTTGTTACGAATGCCGAAATGACTGCAGGTAGGGCGGGTCACTTGCGGTGTATACCGACACTCACATCTTTGGGTGAAAAATTGACTAATAGGCTGTCAGAACCTGACATCTGTGATTAATGTTTCTTGAGAGGCGCTTTGCGAGTGCGCTAGAGTTCCTTGATCGATACTGTATGTAACCTCGCCGCACGTAAGGTGTCCGGCAGACCAGATATGACTTGCACAGGGTGGGTATGATAATGCGCTTCCGCAAGACGGGGCTGCGGACCAAGATCACGGCTCTGCTGCTCTCCCTGGCGGCCTTGTGGGTCTTCGCTGCGTGGGTCACCCTCCGTGAGGGAGTCAACCTCCTGTGGGTCTCCCAACTCGACTCCGCCATTGCGACCCCCAGCGACCCGGTGCTCTTCGGCCTGCAAAAAGAGCGCCGGCTTTCGGTCGTGAGGCTGAGTGAGAAGACCCCCCAAACCCGCAAAGAGCTCGAAACACAGCGTAAGCAGAACGACCGCGTCATCGCCGCTTTCCAGGAGTCGGTCAACGCCGGTCTGGTGAGCTTGGCGTTGGACGAGCAGGGCGAGAAGCGGCTCGCCGACCTGCTCAAGCAGCTCGAATCGGTCAAGGAGATACGCAAGGCCATCGACGCGGGCAAGCTTGACCGCGTACAGGTGATGACCGAGTACAACGACGTCATCGACCCCATCGACCGTCTCTACGGGTCGATGGCGACGCTCGACGACAAGGAGGTCGCCAAGGACGTCCGTACCCTCATCACTCTGAGCCGCGCCAGCGAGCTCCTCACCCGGGAGGACGCGCTGCTTGCCGGCGCGCTCGCCGAGGGGCGGCTGACTCCCGCCGACCAGGCACAGTTCAGCCAGGCCGTGGGCGCCTGGCGGATCGTCGCCGGACAGGCCGCATCCGAACTGCCCGATTCCGAAAGGGCCGCCTACGACAGGCTGACCAAGAGCCGGCCGTTCGTCCAGCTCCAGACCATGGAAACGCAGGTCATGGAGCATGACCCGGCCGCTCTGAACCTGCCGTTCACCGGTGACGAGTGGAAGTCGGCGACCGAACGCTTCCTGACCGACTTCAACGGCATGGTGCTCGGCGCGGGCGACCGCATGGTGGACCGGATCGTGCCCGTCGCCGTCAACGTGATCGTCCGGCTGGTCCTGGCGGGTGGTCTCGGACTCATCGCCGTCATCGCCTCGATCATCCTGTCCATCACCACGGCCCGCGACCTGCTCGCCCAGCTGCAGAAGCTGCGCGACGCCGCGCACGAGCTGTCCGACGACCGGCTGCCCGGCGTCGTCGAGCGCATCGGCCGCGGCGAGGACGTCGACCTGGCCAAAGAGGTGCCCGCGCTGGACTTCGGTGACGACGAGATCGGCCAGGTGGGCCAGGCGTTCAACACCGTGCAGCACACCGCCGTCAGCGTCGCCGCCGAGCAGGCCGAGCTGCGCCGCAGCATCCGCGACATCCTGCTGAGCCTGGCCCGCAGGACGCAGGGCCTGGTCCACCGGCAGCTCACCGTGCTCGACGTCATGGAGCGCCGCGAGACCGACCCCGAGGAGCTGAAGGAGCTCTTCCGGCTCGACCACCTGGCCATCCGCATGCGCCGCAACGCGGAGAACCTGATCGTCCTGTCCGGCTCGGCCCCCGCCCGTACGTGGCGCCGCTCAGTCCCCATGGTGGACGTCGTCCGCGGCGCGCTGGCCGAGGTCGAGGACTACACCCGCGTCACGCTCATGCCCATGGGCGACGTGGTGCTCGTCGGCCGCGCCGTCGGTGACGTCATCCACCTGCTCGCCGAGCTGATCGAGAACGCCGTGTCGTTCTCGCCCCCTTACACGAACGTGCAGGTCAGCGGCCAGCTCGTGGCCAACGGGTACGTGATCGAGATCGAGGACCGGGGCCTGGGCATGAAGCCCGAGGACCTGGACGCCGCGAACGAGCGCATCGCGGACCCGCCCGAGTTCCGCATCACCGGCACCGCCCGGCTGGGCCTGTACGTGGTCAGCCAGCTGGCCAAGCGCCACGAGATCCAGGTGGTGCTCAAGGCGTCGCCGTACGGCGGGACGACGGTCGTGGTCCTGCTGCCGCAGGAGCTCGTACAGCTCGATCCCACGCCCGAACCGCAGGACGGCGGGCGGCGGGAGCGGCTGCCGCGCCGGACGACGGCGGTGGCCGCGGCGGCCACCGGGGCGGCCACCGCGTCGCGGCCGGTCACCGGGGAGAACGTGCGGACGCTCAAGCCCGCACGCCCGATGCCGGTCCCGGCGCCGGCGCCGGTCCCCCAGCCTGCCCGCCCGATCACCGCCGTGGAGACACAACCCGAAACGCCAGCCGAACCGGAGCAGAAGCCTGTGACCGAGTTCACGTCGAACGGGCTGCCCCTCCGGGTGCCCCAGGCCAACCTGGCGCCAGCGCTGCGGGACGACACGCCCACGCAGCCCGACTTCGAGGAGGACGATGACGAGCGCTCGCCGGAGGAGATCCGCGCGATGATGGGATCTCTGCAGTCAGGCACCCGTCTTGGCCGCACCGAAGCCGCCAAGATGCTGGATGAGCAGTCTGGAGATGAGGCATGACCCCTACCTCCGGCACCGACCTGAACTGGCTGCTCGACGACCTCGTCGGCCGTGTCAAGGAGGTCGAGCACGCCATCGTGCTGTCGTCCGACGGCTTGCTGATGGCCTCCTCCGCCGCGTTGCAGCGGACCGACGGCGAGCACCTGTCCGCCGTCGCCTCCGGGCTGCAGAGCCTGGCGAAAGGCGTCTCGGACCACATTTCCGGCGGCTCCGTGCGGCAGACGGTCGTGGAGTGGAAGAACCAGTTCCTCATCGTGACCACGGCGGGCGAGCGCGCCTGTCTGGCCGTCCTGTGCGCGCAGAACGCCGACATCGGGCTGGTCGCGTACGAGATGGCGATGATGGTGGCCCGCGTCGGCCAGTACCTCACCTCGGGCGCCCGCAACGCCGAGGCCGTCGCCAGGAGCGACCGGTGAGAGGCGCGGACGAACCGACGGATGAGCACTGGGTGGATCCGGAGATCATCCGGCCCTACGTGGTCACCCGTGGCCGTACGCAGCCCGTGCACGGCCGGTTCGACCTGATCTCCATGGCCCTCGCGGTGGGCCCGCCGCCGGGCCCCGACGCCGGGCTCGACCCGGAGCACCTGCGCATCATCCAGCTCTGCCGCGAACCGAAGTCGGTCGCCGAGATCGCGGCATACCTCGACCTGCCGGCCGGCACGATCCGGGTGCTGCTCGGCGACCTGTTCGACCGCGAACTCGTCTCTGCCCAGGAACCACAATCCGAGGTGGACATGCACGACATGAAGATGTACAGGGCGGTGCTCGATGGTCTTCGCTCGCTCTGAGCGTCCGCGCCTGCCGACGGCGATCAAGATCCTGATCGCGGGCGGCTTCGGCGCGGGCAAGACGACGATGGTGGGCGCCGTCTCCGAGACCCGGCCGCTGCGCACCGAGGAGGTCCTGACCGACCGCGGGATAGGCGTGGACGACATCTCCTCGGTGGAGGCCAAGCGCACGACCACCGTGGCGATGGACTTCGGCCGGATCACGCTGGGCAACGACTACGTCCTGTACCTGTTCGGCACACCCGGCCAGGAGCGTTTCTGGTTCGTGTGGGACGAGCTGGCGGAGGGGTCGCTGGGGGCCGTCATCCTGGCGGACACGCGGCGCCTGGCCGACTGCTTCCCGTCGGTCGACTATTTCGAGCGGCGCGGGACGCCGTTCGTGGTGGCCGTCAACTGCTTCGAGGGATCGCCGTCGTTCGAGCTGGACGAGGTACGGCTGGCACTCCAGCTCAGCCCTTCCGTCCCCATCATCATGTGCGACGCCCGCAAGAAGGACTCGAGCCGCGAGGTCCTGATCGCCCTGGTCAAACACTCGGCCCGGCTCCGCGCCGAACCGGTCGGCAGCTAGCCCCCGGGAGGCGCCCGTTCATCAGGGGCGCCTCCCGGGGTTTTTCAGCGGAAACGGTCCGTCGCGGCGACCACCTCCGCCACCATGTCCCTCCCGCCGTGTCCCTCGCCGCAGACCACGAGCTCGCTGCCCGGCCAGCTCTTGTGGAGCTCCCAAGCGGTCTCGAGCGGCCCGCTCACGTCGAGCCTGCCGTGGACCAGCACCCCCGGGATCCCCTTCAGCAGGTGAGCCTGCTCCACCAGGTCGCCCTTCTCCGGCAGGAAGCAGTCATTGCCCCAGTAGTGGGTCACCAGCCGCGCGAACGTCATCCGGAAGACGGGATCCTGGAAGCGCGGGTTCGGCTGGTACTGCGGGTCGAGGCTCACGTGGGTGTCCTCCCAGTCGCACCAGTCGCGGGCGGCCTTCTCGCAGGTGCTCGGGTCGGCCAGGAGCCTGGCGTAGGCCGCGGCCAGGTTCCCGTCACGGTCCTGTTCCGGCACTGCGTCGCGGAAGCGCTCCCACTCCTGGGGGAAGACCCGTCCCACGTCCCGGGTGATCCACTCGATCTCCTTGCGGCGGCTCGCGGTGACCGCCATCAGGATCACCTCGCTCACCCGTTCCGGGTGCCGCTGCGCGTAGGCCAGGCTCAGGGTCGAGCCCCACGAGGCCCCGACCAGCTGCCACTTCTCGATGCCCAGGTGCGCCCGCAGGAGCTCCATGTCGGCGATGAGGTGCTGAGTGGTGTTGACCGACAGGTCGGTCTCCGGCAGCCCGGCGTTCGGCGTGCTGCGCCCGCATCCCCGCTGGTGGAACAGGACGATCCGGTACACCTCGGGGTCGTGGAAGCGCCGCCAGTTGGCCGAGAACTCGCCCCCGGGACCGCCGTGCACGATCAACACCGGCTTGCCCGCCGGGTTGCCGCTCACCTCCCAGTAGACCTGGTTGCGGTCGCCCACGTCGAGCATGCCCTGGTCGTACGCTTCGATCGGAGAATACATAGGCGCCAAGGTAACGCCCGCCGGGCTTGGGGACGGCGCCGTGACCGTCCTCAAGGCGCTTCGTAGCGCAGGTTGAGCACGCCGGTCTCGAACGTCTCGGACGTGACCAGCTTAAGCGCGTGGGTAGGGCCGTCCTCGAACAGCCGCTGCCCATGGCCGACGGCGATCGGGTGGACGAGCAGGTTGAGCTCGTCGAGCAGCCCGTTGGCCAGCAGCCACCGCACGGTCGTCGCGGAGCCGGACATCTGGATGTCGCCGTCGACCCGCTCCTTGAGCTCGCGCAACCTGGCGGCGACGTCGCCGTTGACGACGGTGGTGTTCTCCCAGTCCGCCTTCTCCATGGTGCTCGACACGACGTACTTGGGAAGGGCGTTGAAGGTCGCGGCGATCTCCTTGTCGCTCTCCGCCGACGTCCAGTACGCGGACCACTCGTCGTACAGCTTGCGGCCCATCAGCATCGCCGCCGCGCTCTGCATGCCCGCCTCGACGACGGCGCCCATCTCGTCGTTCCAGTACGGGAAGTGCCACTGGTCGGGCGACTCGACCACGCCGTCGAGGGAGATGAAGAAGCTCGAAATGATCTTAGCCATGGTTCCGTTCCTTGCGTCTTGGAGGTGTTCGCCCCGTTCGGCGTGCTCAGAGCATAGGCAGCGAGGAACGCGCGCATCTTGTACAGAAGCGACAGCGCCTCCGCCGGATCCCCACTGGCACCATGGATCCCGTGACCATCGAGCTTGTGGAGCACTACACGAAGGCGACCTCCGAGAGCACACGCCTCACGAGATCGCCGCACGGCATGCTGGAGTACCGGCGTACCCAAGAGCTGCTGAGGCGCACGCTGACGCGGCCTCCCTGCCCGGCGTCACCGCGACGCCCGTGAGCTCCGTGCCCCGGATCAGAGCGCGGACGTCGTCCTGCTGCTCGGCCCTCTCTACCACTTGACCGAAGCGGCCGACCGCTCCCAGGCGCTCGCCGAAGCCCGGCGGGTGCTGCGTCCGGGAGGCCTCGTGGTGGCCGCCGCCATCAGCCGCTACCTGTCGCTCCTGGAGACCGGCACGACAGGACGGCTCACCACGGAGATGACCCCCGCGGTGAGGCACGTCATCGCCACCGGGGACTACGACGGGCACGTGGGCTTCATGCCCACCCATTTCCACACCGCGGACGAGCTGAGAGCCGAACTGGAGAGCACAGGGCTGAAGGACGTGCACGTGTACGGAGTCGAAGGGCCTGCCTGGCCTGCTCTGGACGTCGCCGGGGAACGCGAACTCGATCAGCTTGTGGACGCGGCGCTCCAGTGCGCCCGCGTCGCCGAGCAGGACCCTCTGATGATCAACGTCAGTGCCCACCTTCTCGCCGTGGCCGCCGTACCGCCGCGCTGATCAGCCCAAGGGCCTCTTCCGGGCCAGCAGCACTTCGAGGCGCACCGGTTCGAGGAACCGGCCGGTCGGGTCGGCTTCGAGCAGGGCCTCGGCGATCGCCCGCTCGAAGGCGGGCCGCCGATCACCGAGCAGCCGCCGCAGCGGCAGCGACGTCGAATACAGGTAGCCGATGATCCGCTCCGCCGTCCACGACCGCTCGAATTCATGGGCCTCCCGGGCGACGTGGGCAAACGGCGAATCAGCCAGCACCGCCGCATGCGACCTGGCCGGCGTCCCGGCACCTGTCTCGGGGAGCGGGCCCAGGAACCGGTGCTGCACCTCTTCGATGGCGTGCTGCCAGGCGGTGATCGGCCGCGCCAGGCAACCGTCATTGGCGATCACCACACCGCCGTCGTCCTCCACCATGCCGGCCAGCGCTTCCAGCACCCGCTCCCGCTCCATCCACCGGCTCAGGGTCGACGCCGTCCCAGCGAACAGCCCCTGCGGGATCATCCGAAGTTGTTGGTCTGTTCGTTGTGGTCACCGATCTGCACGCCCTTCCCCTCCTGGATGTGCACCACGGCCCCGGAGCCGGGCGGCGTCCGCGCCTCGCGCTCACCGTTCCCGGGTGCCTGCCGCTGCCGGATCCAGCCGGTGACGGCGAGCGTGAGGGCGGCCAGCTCGCAGAACGCGGCGATCACCCCGGCCGGTCCCGCCGCCTTGTCCATCCCGGCCACCGCGACGTACGCGCCCAGCCCCGCCGCGACGACCGCCCCGGCCGCCACGGCGGTCCACATCAGCACCCGCCACTTCATATCTCGCATCATTCGCCCGGACCATGATCGATGCCTATACGGGGCTGGTTGTTAAGACCTTTCCGATACGTGGCGGCCAGGGTTATCGCCTTGACGGCGGGCGGCGCGCGAGAGAAAGGTGGAGCAGGCCAGGGGGGCGAGTCGGCGTGGGCGCGTACAGGGGACATTCCAGGAGACCGGCGGCCCGCTCGGAGGAGCGGGCCCAGCCGGCGGCTCAGTCGCTGTCCGCGCAGGCCCGGCCGGACCCGGCGCCGCTCGGCGTGACGGCGAACGAGCAGGCGGCACGACGCCTCGAGGAGCGGCGCGAGCAGATCGCCGCGGAGCTCGACCGGCTCACGGCGGCCGTGCGCGGGCTGGAGGAGCGCGCGCCGTCGCCGAGCCGGTCCGCTCGGGCGCGGAAGCTCCTGACCGAGATCAAGAGCCTGGAGGCGGAGCTGCGGCGGCAGCCCGCGCGGCACCCGTTGGCGGCCGTCCTCCTGCGGGAGGACACGCCTTCGGCGAAGGCGTCGCGCCTGAGAAGACGGGTGGAGACGGTCATCGCCCAGATGCCGGGCTCGCGGCCGGAGCGTGAGCGGCAGCCGGTACGAGGCGAGACCACGCTACCGAAGGGCGCCGAGTCGCCGGCCTCGCTGGAGACTGAGCTACCGAAGAGCGCCGCGTCGCCGGCCGCGGCGGAGAACGTGCTGACCGTCGGGCGGCAGTCCGCGGACGGCGTCACCGTCAAGGAGACCTTGCTGGGCGAGCGGACCCGCAGGGTGGACATCAGCGGCTCCTGCGGCGTGGTGGTCGGTTCGGGCAACCGGCAGCACAACCACTTCCACTACCGGCTCGCCGACCGCCCGATCTCCCTGGCGGAGGTCCTCACCGCGACACCCGCCCACCAACGCGCCCTGGCCAACCTCGTCAAGAACCCCGCCAGCGCCCGCGCCAACCGCGCCATGCGCTCCTTCCTCGGCAAGGAGGCGGCCAGGGTCATGGCCCGCGACGACGCCGTCACCGCGAGGTCGGTGCCGAAGCGCGTCCGCCTGTCAGGCGTCCTCGGTCCCGGCGGCGAGATCGTGGTACGCCGCTCCGCGGGCGTCGTGGTCGGCCGGGGCAACGTCCAGAACAACCACTTCCACTACCGCCTCGAACGCCCCGACGCGCTGCTCGCACGAGCCCTGGCCGAGAACGAGGGCGCCATGCGGGCGATCGGCCAGATGTACCGGGACCCCGCGGGCCGGATGACCGACCGGGACCTGGGCGCGATGTTGACGCGGCTCGTCACGGCGAAGAGGCCGGCGGCTGACGCCGTCCAGGGCCACGGCGGCCGGACCGAGCGCGTACCGGACGGCCGCGGCGTCATGATCGGCTCGGACAACGTCCGGATCGACGAGGTCCACTCCCCCGGCCGTTCCGGATGGCGCGTGATCCTCAGGAGCGCGGCCGATCAGAACGTCCCGGCCAAGGCCGTCACCAGGCCGTCGGTCGACAGCGAATCGGGGCAGACGCGCCACTCGTCCTCGTCCCGCAACCTGAGCAGGGACAGGTGGTAGCCGTCGCGTAACACGCCGACCGCGAGCCGCGCCCGGCGTACGCCGAAGCTCTTGCCGCGCCGCCGTCTGCCGAGGCGGGTCACGACGGTCACCTCGGTCACCAGCACGCATCCGTGCACGTCGTCCGGCCAGGTCACCTTGGCCAGCTCCGTCCCGAGATCGCCCGGGCCGAGCGGGGTGAGGGGGATGGCCAGGAGGGCGTCCGGCGGCACCTCATCCAGCGGGTCCAGGGGGTAGGCGACCCCGAGATAGGTGTCGCGGTCGGTCAGGGCGTACATGCGGTGCGCCCCGTCCCATCCCTCACCGGCGGCGTCGCGCCCGGCCGCGATCACCGCGGCCGTCAACGCGTCGCGACCAGCCACGAAGGCATCATCCCCCTCGGCGGGCGAGAGGAAAAGCGCGGCCCGTTTCGAGCACTACGCCCGCCGCCTACCGGCGCTCCTTCGGCCGCCGTGATCACCATAAGGGGCTGGTGGGCAGCCCCTGACGACGTCCGATCCGCGACAGAGGAGCGTCAGCGCAGGGTGGCGGTGAAGGTGCGGCCGTGGGAGTGGCGGGTCGTCGCCTGGACGAGGGTGCCGCCCGGCACGCGCCGTACCGTCACCCCCTCGTCGGCCGCCTCCAGCCTGAGGGGCGCGCCGGTCAGGACGACGCTGACGCGGTCGCGTTTCATCGTGGGGTCCGACAGGGCGACGACCGTGCGCTCGCCGGACTTGACGATGACCGAGGCGGGGCCGTCGACGATCAGGTGCCCGGCGTGGCGGGGGCCGTCGGAGAAGACGTTGGCGGCGACGATCCCGAGCTCCTTGTGCCTGACGGCCTGCACGTGCCGGTCGTTGGCCAGGACGGTCAGCGGGCCGTCCGCGTAGCGGCGCAGGCGGGCCTCGGTCGCGTTCGGGACCAGGGCGTAGGCGAGTCCGGGGACGGCGCCGGTGGCGGGGTGGGCGATCGAGGCGGTGAAGACGTTCTTGGTCACGCCGGTGTCGGGGTTGGACGTGCGCACGACTCGGCGGCTGCGGGTCACCGTCTCCAGCCCGGCCGCGACGGTCTGCCGGGTGAGGAAGGCGTACCCGATCGCGGTGGCGCGGGTGCCGTTGGCGTAGCGCAGCCAGCGCGGCGGCGTGGTGTCGCCTGGCTGCCAGGCCCGGCCGCCCCAGCTCTCGCCGGTGAGCGCGACCGCGTCGCCCGGGGCGGCGATGCGGCTGTCCACGGTGGTCACCGCGGCCCGGCCGCCCTCACCGGAGACGCCCGCGGCCAGCACCACGATCTCGTCGTCGAGCATGAACCAGGACTTGGTCGCGCGGGCGTTGCGGTAGGCGACGAAGTCGTCGGGCAGGATGCCCGCCTGTTTGGCGGTGTAGGCGGCGTCGTCGGACTGGACCATCCCGGCCGCGCCGTACGCGCCGAGCGTCGCGCCGCCGGAGAAGACGTTCCCGGCCTTGGGGAAGTACACGTAGGTGTTCTGGGACTCCGAGGAGGAGGTGAAGTTCAGCGGGTGGCCCGGGTTCTCGTACCAGAGCCGGCCGTACAGCTCGGGCACCGTGCGCCGCTCCTCCACCGGCGCGGTGATCCCGGCCAGCCGGTACGGCGAGACGGCCGTGTAGTAGTCGACGCCGAACACCTCGCGCTGGTCCTCCCCCGCGAGGTAGAGGTAGTACGCGCCGTCGCCCTGGAACCAGGGCATGAGGTTCTCGCCGCTCATGTACTCGTATTTGCTGATCCGCTCGGAGCTGCGCGCCAGCGCGAAGGCGTAGCCGGGCCGCCGGTGGACGGTCCTGTCCATGGAGTTGAACGCCACGCAGCGCGCGGGCGGATTAAGGTCGGCGGCCGGGATGGCGGAGTCGGCGCGGATGGCCGCGTACCGGGCGACGCTGACCGGGGAGACGAAGGCGGCCGTGTCGGCGGCCGGCAGGAACCTGACGTACTTCTTCAGCGCGAGGGCCTCGGCGCCCTCGACGTGGTCGGCCAGGTCGGCGACGGCCTCCACGACCACCCCGACGTCGGCGTAGCCGGTGGTGGTGCGCGAGGCCGCCCGCCCCTTGACGATCTCCATCATCCAGCCCTCGAAGATCAGCGGGGCGAAGCCGTCGGCGACCCAGCGGTACACCACGCCGGCCAGGTCCTCGGAGGTGCCGCCGCTCGTGGCGCCCTCCAGGGTCTTGAGGGTCTGGACGACGCGGGTGAGCAGGGCTTTCCCGTAGGAACCGGTGTAGGCGACCGAGTGGTGCTGGATGAAGGAGCCGTCGCGGTAGTAGCCGTCGGTGTTGCCGTGCTGGAGGTTGTACGGGTCGATCGTGGCGAAGACGGTGGCCTGGTCGGAGATGGCCTTGCCGACGCGGGCGTCGTCGCCGGTGAGCGCGCCCTGCACGATCCGGTTGGCGGTGATGTCGGCCAGGTTCGCCCCGGTGTGGAAGCGCGAGTCGAGGTCGACGTCGCCGTTCTTGCCGTTGCGCAGGTAGGCGTCCATCGAGGCGATGTACGTCGCCGTCAGGTCGGGCCGGTCCTCCCGTACGCGGTCGGCCAGCAGGGCCAGGGTCCTGCTCACGTGGGTGGAGATGCCGATCTCCCAGTTGTGCCAGTTGCCGTAGTAGCCCGCCGGCTGATCGCCGTAGTAGCGCTCGTGCAACCACTGCAGACCGTCGAGGACCCGCCGCTGGACGGCGGTGTCACCGTCGAGCTGCCCGGCCGGCGTGCGGGTCGCGAGCGCGATCTCGAACAGGTACTGGTACGCCAGCCGCAGGTTGGCGTCGTCGGTGCCGAGCCTCAGTCCGGCGAACAGCTCCCCGGTGCCCGCCTGGTCCATGGCGGTCAGCCGCTGCCGGGCGGTCGCGGTGATCGACGCGAGCTTGCCGGCGACCTCGGGCCGGGCGTTGACCTCCGGGGTGCCCGCGAAGATCGCCACGGTGTTGGCGAGCAGCCGCGCGTGGTCGATCCCCGCGGCGGCGCGTACGGGGCCGGCCGCGGCGAGCAGACCGGCGGCGGGGAGCAGGGAGAGAACCTGGCGGCGGGACATGTGCGGCACGGCGAGCTCCAGGCCGTTGGGGGGATATGCCGGGCTCACCATACATGATCCCTTTCGCCGGGCCAGGGAGGCGAAATCCATGCTCCCAGCCCGGCGGCACGTCAGGGCTGAGCGACACCGAGGTTGACCGGCAGCGACAGCGGGCCGATCGTGAAGAACGACGGGGAGTACGGGATGTCGTCGGGGTCGATCGCGAGGCTGAGCCCCGGCAGCCGCCGGTACAGCGTGGCGAGCGCCAGCCGGCTCTCCAGCCGGGCCAGGGGCGCCCCGATGCAGTAGCGCGGGCCGTGGCCGAAGCCGAGGTTCCCGGTCTGCTCGCGGGTGATGTCGAACGCGTTCGCGCTCTCCCCGTACTCCACCGGATCGACGCCGCTCGCCTGGTAGACCACGCCCACGGCCTGGCCCTTGGGGATGTGCACCCCGGCGACGGTCACGTCCTCCGCCGTGAAACGGAAGCTGGTCATCATCACCGAGTGGCGGTAGCGCACGGTCTCCTCGACCACGTCGGCCCACCGCTCCCCCGCCTTGGCCAGCGCGAGCTGATCGGGATTCCGGGCCAGCGCCACGATGGCGTACCCGAGCAGGTGGACGGTGGTCTCGTGGCCGGCGACGAGCATGATCCACAGTACGCCGACCAGTTCGTCGGTGGTGAGCTTGTCACCCTCGTCGCGCGCCTGGACCAGGCCGGAGGTGAGGTCGTCGCCCGGCTCCCGCTGCTTGCGCTCCACCAGTTCGTGCAGGAAGGCCTGGAGGTCGTTCTGCGTCGCGAAGGCCACCTCCGGCGGGGTGGTGTGGGCGAGCAGCGTGGAGGTCCAGTTCCGCAGGCGGAGCCGGTCCTCGGCGGGGATGCCGAACAACTCGCAGATCACCCACATCGGCAGCGCCTCGGTGAAGGCGGGCACCAGGTCGACGCCGTCGCCGGCGGCCACCACCTCGTCGAGCAGCTCATCGATGATCTGCTGGATCCGCGGCTCCAGCGCCTGCACCCGGGACGGCGTGAACGCGCTGCTGATCAGACCGCGCAGGCGCCTGTGGTCGTCGCCGTCCATGGTGGACAGGTGACCGCCCTGGATGATGGCGCGCAGCGGCCAGTCCTCGGGGATCGATCCGTCGTGCAGGGCGGGCCAGTGCCGGGGATCCCTGAGGAAGGTCCTGTTGTCGCCGGCGAGGATCTCCCGTACGGCCTTGTGGGTCAGGGCCAGGTAGGCGGGCACACCCCCTGGGAACTCCACCTCGACCACGGGAGCGATCTCCCGGAACCGGATGCAGGTGTCGAGCGGGTTCTCGTCCACGGCGGGGAACGAGGGGAGGTTCGTTGTCATTTGCCGCCCTTAGGGAGTAAGTCGGTAAGTGACCAGCCGTCCCATCAAATATCCGCAGTGATCAAGAAACAACAGGGGCCGGTGTTCAGTGACGTGATGGTTACCTTGCGTTCGACCGTGCTGGTCGGGGGTTCAGAACGACGGGTTCTCGGCCGCCCGGCGGGCGCGGGTGAGGGGATGGTCTGCGCCTGAGGCCCACTCGCGGACCGGGAGCAGGACGGCAGGGTCTCGGGGGGCCGTTGCGGCGACTGCGGAGCGCGAGCAGCGCGGCGAGGCCACGTCACGGGCGCTGGTCGCCGTATCGACATTGGCGGTGGTGCTGTGCGGCGGCTCGAGCGCCCGGATCGACGAGAACGGCCGGCTCGTCAGCTGGTCCAGATGGCGGGCCGGGCAACAGCAAATGCTCCGCTGGGAAGCGTCGTCGAGGCGAATCAACAGATTGCCGCTGCCCGCCTCGCCGAACGTCACGGCCGTTCTGGCGGACGCCTTCGGCCCGACGGGCGATCCCGTGGAGCACGGTTATCGAAAGGTCGATGACCACTCCTACGAAATCGAAGAAGGGCTCGGCGTCTTTCGTCTCAGTTTCCCGACGACCTCGACCGGCGTACTTTCGAGGCCGTTGACCCGGTCGACGGGCAGGTGAAGAGCCGCGTCGGCGCGATCCGGCTCGGGGACGGCCCGGTGATCACGCCGGAGGTCCTGGAGATGACGGCCGCGGTCCCCACCGACGCCCGTTGAGGTCAGGCGGGCGGGGTCAGGCCGAGGGACGTGATCAGGGCGATCATCTCGTCGCGGTAGATCGCGGCCGGATCGCGCGTGAGCGTGCGCAGGTGGCCGTAGATCTCCAGCGCGACCAGGCCGTGCATGCGGCCCCACACCCGTAGCGTGAGCGCCACCGCGTCCGGCGGCAGGTCCGGGAACGTGGCCCGGATGTCCGCCGCCAGGCCGGGGTCGAAGTCGGACCAGGTGTAGGAGCCCGGGCCCGGCCCGGTCCAGGCCGCCGCGACCAGGCCCGTGAGCCCCCGGCATGCCCGGTGCTCGGCCTCGTTCGCCGGGCTGTCCTCCGGGGGCTGGTAGCCGGGGACCGGGTCGCCGTAGATGAGACGGAAGCCCTGCGGGTTGGCCAGGGCCCACTCGCGTACGGTCTGCGCCCAGGCCAGGACGCGGCCGCCCGGGTCGGCGGCGGGAACGGCGTCGCGGGCGGACTCCGCCCGGTCCACCAGGGCCGTGTAGAGGTCGGCGATGAGCGTGGTGACCAGGTCGTCGCGGGTGGCGAAGTAGCTGTAGATCGCGCCGGCCGTCATGCCCATGTCGCGGGCGATGGCGCGCAGCGAGATGGCGTCGGGGCCGCCGGCCGCCATGAGCTTGAGCGCGATCTCCTTGATCTCCGCCGTGGTCTCCGCGCGCAGCCGCTCGCGCCTGGTCATCGTCGTCTGATCACCCACGCTTGACAGTCTACAGCGTTGGGCTACTGTTCCCCGTGTATCAATTGAACGGCGTGTAGAAAGTGCGCGCCGTGTAAAGAGAGGGGATTCCCGAGTGACGCTTGCCACCTCTCGTGCGCCGACCGGCGTGGGCCGTTCCGGGCCCAGGCTGGCGCTCCTGGCGTTCACCCAGCTCATCGTGGCTCTCGACTACAACATCGTTTACGTGGCGCTGCCCGACATCGGGACGGCGCTGGGCTTCAGCGCGCGATCCGTGCAGTGGGTGGTGAGCGCGTACGCCATCGGGCTCGGCGGGCTGCTGCTGCTCGGCGGCCGGGCCGTGGACAAGCTCGGCGCCCGGCGCACGTTCATGCTCGGACTGGCGCTGTACGGCGTGGCCTCCCTGGCCGGCGGGCTGGCCCCCGGCTCCGGCGTGCTGATCGCCGCCCGCGCCGTCCAGGGCGTCGGCGGGGCGCTGCTCACCCCGGCCACGCTCGCGCTGATCTACCGGGGGTTCGAGGAGGGGCCCGCGCGCAACCGGGCGCTGGGCGCCTGGGGCATGGCCGGCAGCGCCGGACTGGCCGCCGGGTCGCTGCTGGGCGGCGTGCTCACCAGTGCTCTGGGCTGGGAGTGGGTGTTCTTCGTGAACGTCCCCCTGGCCGTCGGCGCCGTCCTCGCCGCGCCCCGGCTGCTCCCCTCCGACGGCCGTCCCGCGTCCGGACTGCGCGGGTTCGACGTGCCGGGCGCGCTGCTGGCGACGGCGGGGTCGACGCTGGTGGTGTTCGGCCTGGCGAGCGGGCCGGAGGCCGGATGGGGGTCGGTGCGCGGCGCCGGGTCGCTGGTCGCGGGCCTGGCGCTGCTGGGGCTGCTGGTCCTGGTCGAGGCGCGTGGCCGGGATCCGCTGATCCCGCTGCGGCTGGTCCGGCGGCGCGGCCCGGCCACCACGATGGTGGTGATCGCCGTGTTCCAGGGCACGCTGGGCGGCGCCTACTACGTGCTCACCACGTACCTGCAGCCGGTCCTCGGCTACAGCGCCCTGGAGGCGGGGCTGACGTTCCTGCCGCTCACCCTCGTCTGCATGGCCGCCGCGCTGAAGGCCGCCCCGGTGATGCTCGGCAGGTGGGGGATCCGTACGACGCTCAGCGCCGGCATGCTCGGCGCCGCGGCCGGGATCGCCCTGCTGACCGCGGGCATGCCCGCGGGCGGCGGCTTCTGGACGCTGATGCCGGGCAGCCTCGTCTGGGGATTCTTCGGCGGCGTCGCCTTCGTCGCCCTGTTCGCGGCGGCCGGCGCCGGGGTGGCACCGGAGGCGCAGGGCGTCGCGTCGGGCCTGGCCAGCACCGCCAAGGAGGTCGGCGGCGCGATGGGGCTGGCCGTCTTCGTCGCCGTCGCCACCGCCTCCTCCGACCTGCTCGGCGGGCTGCACGCGGCCGGCTGGGCCGCCGCGGCCGCCACCGCCCTGGGCGGCCTCGCCGCCCTGGCACTCGAACCGAACCGAACCACGGAAGGAATCACGTCATGATCGACGACCTCATCGGCAAGTACCTGGACGTCTGGAACGAGCGCGACGCCGCCGCCCGGGACCTCCTGATCAAGACCGTGCTCACCGACGACTCCGTCTACTCCGATCCCGACTACGCCGGGCTGCGCGGGCACGCGGAGTTGTCCGAGGCGATCGGCCGGGCCCAGGAGAACTTCGGCGACCTGGTGTTCACTCTCGGCACGCTGGTCGGCGCCCATCACGACACGGCGCTGTTCACCTGGCGGCTCGGCGCGCCGGGCTCGGAGACGCCGGTGGCGACCGGCTACGACGTCGTGGAGTTCGCGGGCGACCGCATCAGCCGCGTGGTCGGTTTCTTCGAATGAGATCTCCTTGTCAGGCTGGATTGACAGCGACTCGCTTGTCAGTCTAGCTTGACAAGCATGCGAACTCTCACACCTGCGGGCCCCGCCCCCATCGCGGGGCCCGGCGACCCGACGCCCAGCCGGCTGCTGCTGTGCGGGGTGGTCGCCGGGCCGCTGTTCGTCGTCGCGTTCCTCGTCGAGGGCGCCCTCCGTGCCCACTACGACCCGCTGCGCCACCCGGTCAGCTCGCTCGCGCTCGGGCCGGGCGGCTGGGTGCAGGCGGTCAACTTCGTCGTGGCCGGCCTCTTGATGCTCGCCTTCGCCGCCGGGCTGCGGCGGGCGCTCCACAAGGTCTGGGGCCCGGCCCTGGTGGGGGTCTGGGGCGCCGGCCTGATCGGCGCCGGGGTGTTCACCACCGACCCGGTGAGCGGTTACCCGCAGGGCACCCCCGACCTGCTGGCCGAGCACGGCAGCACGCACGCGGCGCTGCACGACTACCTCTCGCTGGCGGGATTCGCAGCGCTGATCGCGGCCTGCCTGGTCTTCGCGGTCGGGTTCGCGCGGGACCGGAAGCTCGGGTGGGCGGCGTACTCGGCCGCCAGCGGGGCCGGGTTCACGGTGGCGATGGCGCTGGCCACGATCGCCTTCAGCCAGAACCCGGCACTGGTCGCCCACGGCGGGCTCTTCCAGCGCGTCGCGGTGACCATCGGCTGGGCCTGGCTGACCCTGCTGGCGCTCCGGCTGCTCAGGCGGCGACCCGCCGGGCCGCGAACACCAGCAGGACGACCGCGGCGACCGTCATGATCGCGTTGCTGGTCAGGTCGGCAGCCGGGCTCGCGGGCACGATCACCTTCCACGGGAACGAGTGCCACGCGTACGTGAGCATGGCCCCCGCCGCGAGCGCCAGCCGGTGCGCGTCCGACCAGCCGGACCCGTGCGACCAGCGTCTCACCAGGACGCCGACCCCGGCGAACAACGCCAGATAGAGCAGCACGCTCAGCCACGCCGGGACTGACAGCCCGGCCAGCCAGGGCGACAGGCCGGTGGGGTCGCACGCGTAGAGGAGCACGAAGAACGCGCCGGCCGCCAGGGCGAACACGAACACCACCCACGGGCTCGGCGCCCGCCCCGCAACGGAGGGGGCGGTGCGGCGCAGGCGCAGGCCGAGCACGATGAACGCGACGACCAGCACCCCGGCGCCGGCGTACTGGATCGGGGTGGCGAACCAGCCGCCGAGCGCGCCCGTGGCGAAGGCTCCGAAGACGAAGTAGATCGCGAAGAACACGGCCACGGCCCAGAAGCCGCGCTTCTTCAGCCACGGCTCGGTGCGGCGCGGACCGGCCAGCGTCTCCATGACCGCGATCGGGACGCTGATGCTCCAGATCGTGTGCACGCCGACCATGAACAGCAGCCAGGGCACCCCGGTCCCCAGCGCGGGAACGTAGCCGTAGTCGAGGATGCGCACGCCGTACCAGTGCTGGTTCCACAACGTCTGGGTGAAGAACGCCTCCTCGAACATCCCGTACGCCAGCCCGAACGCCAGCATGGCCGGCCAGCCGCGCCCGGTCCGCCGGACCGCCTCGCGGATGAGCAGGGCGGCGGTCCCGTAGAGGGGAACGGTGCCGACCAGCACCCCGACATTGGTGATCGCCATGTTCCCCATCAGGAACTCGGCGGTCAGCGGCGCCAGGAAGAAGAGCCCGATCGCGGGCGCCACGCGAGCGAGTAAGGGCATCTGGTGAGTCGTTGTCACGACCTCCAGATAACACCACTTCGAGTAAAGTTACAACTGATGTAAAGATATTCGTGATGTAATCACCTGCCGGGCGCACGTGCTTGACGACGGCCGTGGCCCGGCGGATCTTTGCAGGTAGGAGGTCGCCCATGACCGAGAACGAGCTGCTGTCCGAGCGGGTGGCCGGCGGGATCCTGCCGCGGGTGCTGACCACCTTCGACATGGTGGCGATCTTCGTATCGATCGTCCTGTTCATCACGAACGCCGCCGTCATCCAGTCCGCGGGCCCGGCCGCGTTCGGGTGGTGGATCATCGCGTTCGCGCTGTTCCTCGTCCCGTGCGCGATCGTCACGGGCCAGCTCGGCGCCATGTTCCCCGGCGAGGGCTCCATCTACCTCTGGACGACCAAGGCGTTCGGGCCGTTCTGGGGATTCTTCGCCGGGTTCTGCGCCTGGTGGCCGGGTGTGCTGGTGATGGTGGCGACCGGGACGCTGACGATCTCGTTCCTCGGCTACGTCTTCCCCGCGCTCGGGGAGCTGTCCGTGGCGGCACAGGGCGGGCTGATCGTGGCGATCCTGCTGCTCGCGGCCGTGCTGGCGGTCCTGCGCTTCCGGCTGACGCAGAACGTGGTGAACGTCGTCTTCCTGGCGTACGGGCTGGCGATCCTGCTGATGTTCGCGGCCGGGATCGCGCACCTGGCCCAGGGGCACCCGGCGGCCACGAACCCGTGGGACTTCGCGGCCTGGAGCCCGTCGGCCGAGCACGGGCTCAACTTCGCGAGCTGGAGCTTCTTCGGCCTGGCCGTGCTGGCGCTGCTGGGCGTCGAGGTGCCGCTGAACATGGGGGTGGAGATCAGGCAGGAGCGGGCCGTGACCCGGTACCTGCTGTGGGGGTCGCTGGCCGTCATGGTCGCCTACCTGGTCGCCACCTGGGGCGTGATGGTGTCGGTGCCCGCCGGGGAGGCGGCGAACATCACGGCCGTGGCCGAGGCCGTGGGGATCGGGCTGGGCGGCTGGGCGGGCAAGCTGGTCGCGCTCGTGCTGGCGGCCATGTTCTTCATCATCACCGTCGTCTACAACTACTCCTTCGCCCGGCTGATCTTCGTGTCCGGGCTGGACCGGCGGCTGCCGAAGGCGGTCAGCCACGTCAACGCGCAGAAGGTGCCGGACGTGGCGGTCTGGATCCAGACCGTGCTGGCCGGGGTCTTCACGGTGGCGGCGTTCGTGGTGGTGCCCTTCGCCGCCACGAACACCGCCACCAGGCCCGCCGACGCGCAGACCGAGGTCTACAACGTCCTGCAGGCCGCGGTCACCGTGATCTGGTGCCTGTCGATCGTGGTGCTGTTCGTGGACGTGCTGATCATCCTGCGGCGCTACCGCGAGCAGTTCGAGGCGCGGCGGCTGGCCTCGCCCGCGGTGTTCTGGGTGGCCTCCGTCGTGGGGGCGCTGGCCTCGCTCGTGGGCGTGGTGGCCACGCTCTCCGGGTCGTGGACGCCGCTGATCTCCAACGACGCGGGCAAGGTCACGCTGCTCGGCGCCGAGATCGCGTACGGGATGTGGTTCTGGCTGGTCGGCGGGATCGCGCTGGCGTCGCTGCTGGTGGGCGCCCTGCTGTACCTGGTCGGGCGCCGGGTGGCCGCCTGAGGCCGGGCGGCACGGCGAAGGGCCCGGCCTCCTGGGAGGCCGGGCCCTCGGGTGCAGGCGCCTTCGGAGGGGAGGGGTGAGGCGCCTTCAGGGGGAACGTCAGTGCTGGGTCGCCTTCTCCGCGCCGACGCCGGTGAGGGAGCGGACCTCCATCTCGGCGTACTTCGCCGCGTTGTACTCCTTGCTGAGGATCGTGCCGAGCCACCCGCACAGGAAGCCGATCGGGATCGACAGGATGCCGGGGTTGCTCAGCGGGAACCAGTGGAAGTCCACGCCGACGATCAGCGCGCTCGGCTTGACGCCGGCCGGGGGCGGCGGCGCCGAGACCACCGGCGAGAAGATGACCAGGACCAGGGCCGAGATCAGGCCACCGTAGATGGCCGAGACCGCGCCCGTCGTGTTGAACCGCTTCCAGAACAGGCTGTAGAGGATCGCGGGGAGGTTGGCCGAGGCCGCGACGGCGAAGGCCAGGGCGACCAGGAAGGCCACGTTCTGGCCCTGGGCCAGGATGCCCAGGCCGATCGCGATGGCGCCGATGACCAGGGCGGAGATGCGCGCCACCACGACCTCCTGGCGCTCGCTGGCCTGGCCGCGCTTGAAGACGTGCGCGTACAGGTCGTGCGAGAAGCTGGAGGAGGAGGCCAGCGTGAGGCCCGCCACGACGGCGAGGATCGTGGCGAAGGCGACGGCGCCGATGAGCGCCAGCAGGATCGTGCCGCCGACCGAGCCGAAGATCTCCTGGCCGATGCGTTCGGCCAGCATCGGCGCGGCCGTGTTGCCCGCCGCGTCACCGGCGACGATCGCGGTCTTGCCGACCAGGGCCGCGGCGCCGAAGCCGAGGACGAGGGTCAGCAGGTAGAACACGCCGATGATGCCGATGCCCCACAGGACCGACTTGCGGGCGTCCTTGGCGGTGGGGACGGTGTAGAAGCGGATGAGGATGTGCGGCAGGCCCGCGGTGCCGAGCACCAGCGCCAGGCCAAGGCTGATGAGGTCGATCTTGCCGGCCAGCCCCTGGGCCTCGGTGCCGTACTTCAGCCCGGGGATCAGGAAGTTGCCCGGGTTCGCCTTGGGGCCGCTGGTGGTGGCGGCCTGGCCGAGCAGGGCCGACAGGTTGAAGCCGAACTTGCCCAGCACCAGCACCGTCACCAGCGCGGCGCCGCTCATCAGCAGCACGGCCTTGACGATCTGCACCCAGGTGGTGCCCTTCATGCCGCCGAAGACCACGTAGACGATCATCAGCGCGCCCACGCCGACGATGGTCCACGCCTTGCCCGCCGGGGAGGTGATGCCGAGCAGCAGGCCGACCAGCGCGCCCGCGCCGACCATCTGGGCCAGCAGGTAGAAGATGCTGACCACGATGGTGGACACGCCCGCCGCCGTGCGCACGGGACGCGGGCTCATCCGGAAGGCCAACACGTCGGCCATGGTGAACTTGCCCGAGTTCCGCATCAGCTCGGCGACCAGCAGCAGCGCGACCAGCCACGCCACCAGGAACCCGATCGAGTACAGGAACCCGTCGTAGCCGGACAGCGCGATGATGCCGGCGATGCCGAGGAAGGAGGCGGCCGACATGTAGTCGCCGCCGATGGCCAGCCCGTTCTGCACGCCGGTGAACGACCGCCCGCCGGCGTAGTAGTCGGCGGCCGTCTTGGTCTGCCGGCTCGCCCAGAACGTGATCCCCAGCGTGGCGGCGACGAAGGTGAGGAAGAGGATCATCCCCAGGGTGTGGGAGCTCACTTGGTCTTCTCCTCAACCTCGTGGCGGAGCTTGTCGGCGATCGGGTCGAGCTTCTTCTCGGCGTGCCTGGCGTACGCCCACGCGATGAGGAACGTGGAGACGAACTGGAGCAAACCGAAGACGAGGCCGACGTTGATCTCACCGAGCAGCTTGATCCCCATGAAGCCGCGCGCCCAGCCGGACAGCACCACGTAGAGCAGGTACCACGCGAGGAACGCCACGGTCATCGGGAACGTCCAGGCGCGGAATCGCCGTTTCAGATCCTGGAATTCACTGCTCTCCTGAACTTCCTCATAGACCGATGCGTCATGTTCTTTAGTAGTCACGAGACCTCCACTGTGATGCGGATCACGCCCAACGTAAGAGCGCAACCTACCCGTCGTGGAGGCCCCTGGTGACGTTGTTCGACGAGTCGCTGGGGTCCGGCGATTAGTTGGGGATGGCTTGCGGTGAAAGGTCTGTTACGCGCGACGAGCGGTTGGTCGCTCGTTTCATCGGGGCGCTTCCACGGAGAGCGCGAACAGGTGGAGCTGGGGCCGGGTGAGCGCGGGCAGGGTGAGCGAGCGCAGCTCCCTGGCCGGGTCGAGCGCCGCCTGCACCTCGAACAGCCCGACCCGTAGCGAGTTGGCGCCCGTGCGGCCGTGGCGGTGGGTGCAGCGGAGCACCTCGGAGGCCCCCGCCCCGGGCTGGCCGCCCCAGTCGGGCAGGACGAACGGCACCTGGGCGGTGGTCCCGTCGGCGTACGCGGCGGTCAGCGTGGAGGTGACGGCCCCGGAACTGGCCGCGCCCAGCAGCCGGACCTTGGCGTACTTCCCGGACGGCACGGTGATCGTCTGTCCCTGGCCGGCGACGTTGTTCCCGGCCCCGTCCCCGTACGCGGGGAAGACGAAGCTCAGGCCCTCGTGGACGAGCGGCCCGGCGGGCGGCAGCTCCTCGGCCGGATAGGTGTAGCCGGACCCGTCGAAGTCGCCGTCCGCCATCGCCTCGTGCGTGGAGACGCCGTCGTTGCCGAAGTACGGCGACAGGTCCACCGGCGTGGTGGGCCCGGGAGGCGGGATCGGCGGCAGCCCCCAGGCGTCCCCCGGCCTGCTCACCGGCACAGGTCCGATGACCGGGTCGGGCCGCGCGCCCGTGTGGACGAGCACCTCGCTCCCCTTGCCCAGGGCGATCTCCACGACGCCCTCCCCCAGGTCCTTCACCCGAGCGGGACGGCCGTCGGACAGCACGGCGGTGACCGGCCCGTCGAGCCCGTGCCTGAGCCTGAGGGGCGCCCCCGCCACGCTCCTGATGCGGATGAACGAGGTGCGGCCGCCCTTGCGCACGGCCGAGACCAGGAACGCGCCCTGAGTCCGGAAGTCGTGGATCGTGACGTCCGCCCACGAGGCGGGCACGGCCGGGAAGACGCGGACGATCCCGCCCCAGCTCTGGCAGAGCATGTCGTGAAGGGACTGGGCGGCCGACAGCGGCGTCTCGATGACCGGCCCGGCCTCGGCGTAGTGGGTGTTGGCCGTGCACGGGTAGCGGGCGGCCGGGTCGAAGAACCGGTCCAGATAGGACAGCGCGGTGTCGCCACGGCCCATCATGGCGTAGAGCGAGGCCGCGCCGGTGTAGCTGTAGCCGCGGTGCGCGCCCGTCAGCGACTGCCAGTGGGCGACCGACTTCTCGATCAGCTCGCGCTGCTCCGGCTGGTCCCAGTTGACCAGGTAGAGGGGGTAGATCATGAGGAGGTGGGAGTAGTGGCGGTGCGACTGCGCGTACGGCGTGCTCGCGCCGATCATGAAGCCGTCGGCGTCGGCCGGGTAGTCGACGAGCGTGTCCAGCACCTCCCGCCACTTCGCCGCGAGCGGGTCGTCGATCCCGAGCCGCTCGGCCGACTCGATCAGGGTCCGGCAGCCCCACCGGATCAGCGCCAGGTCGTAGTTGGTGTCCTGGGGCGGGGTGACCGGGTATTCCGGTGAGAGCGTGCTGGGCAGGTGCAACCTGCCGTCCGCGCCGGCGGCCAGGAAGTGCAGGTAGTAGTTGATCGCCCGCCGCAGCAGCGGGAAGACCGTGTCGCGCAGCAGCCTGTCGTCCATGGTGTGCCGGTAGGTCAGCCACACGTTGTGCAGCGCCCACGTGAGGTCGCCCACCTCGGCGCCCGTGCCGGGCGTGCCGACGCTCCGGTTGCAGAACATGTCGGAGCTGCGTCCCAGCCCGGCCGAGTCGGCTCGGTAGGCGGCGGGCACGTTGGCGACGAGCTGGTCGCGGTTGCGGTCGAGCGTGCTGGTGAGCGAGTCGAGCTCCAGGTGGTTGGAGCCGTGGATGAGCCAGTACTCGAGCTGCACGTTGAGGTTCCACCACACCGCCGGCCACGGGGTGGACTCCAGCCAGGGGCCGGTGGTGGCCATGACCGGGCCGCCCGTCCGGCCGGCGGAGGCGACCTTGTAGAGCTGGATCCAATAGAAGCTCTGCAGCCGCTGGTCGGGCAGGGAGACGAAGCTCTTGCCGTAGAAGTCGTGCCACCAATTACGGTGCCGCTTCCGCGTGATCCCGTACGGCGGCGCGTTCCGGATCCTGGCGAGCGCGCTCTCCTGGGCCTCGGTCGCGGACGGGAAGCTGTGGCCCACGGTGACCAGGAGCGTCCCGTCCTTGACGCGGTAGGCGGTGGCGGTCTGGCCGCCGCCGGTGAGCGGCTGGAGCACCTGCTCGACGTCGCCCGCGGTCGCGGTGGTCCAGGGCGGGTTGGGCGTGTAGCCGCTGGGCGGGGCCTCGGAGACGGATCGGGGGCTGACGGCCTCCTCGGGGTGGAAGGTCCAGCGGACCTGCTCCTCGCCGCCGGCCTCCGCCTTGGCGACGAGGACTTCGTCGTGGATGAACGCGGAGAAGGACAGCTTGCCCTTGTCCGTGGTGACGGTGCCGGTGACCTCGGCGTCCCACAGGCTGAGCCGCAGGTCGACGGCCGTGATCGTGCCGACCGGGTCGAGGGTGACGTGGCCGACGGGCAGGCGGCAGGTGCCCCAGCCGCTGCCGAACTGGGGCCGGTGGTCCTGGACGCGGCCGTGCTGGACGGTGAAGCGGATCTTGTTCTGGCCGGGCTCCTGGTAGACCATGCTGCCCAGCAGGCCGTCGCCGAGGAACGGGCCCTCGGACCAGGTCCTGGGCATCCTGCCCCAGAGCAGGTCCTGGCCCTTCATGAACTCGGCCCAGGGCACACGCTGCCGGAGCTGCCAGCCCAGGGCCGCCCCAGTGGGCTCAGCGGGCTCGGTTTCCGCGAGAGCCGGGGCGGCGGGGACGAGGGCGAGGCCTAAGCCGCCGAGCACGGCACGGCGGGTGGGGTCGTGAGAGGGGGGTGTCATGCGGGACCTCACAGACGAGACATCGGGTCTTTCGTCTGTATGACACGCAAGATGACCTTAGTCAAGGGTAGTCAACCGAAATTCATCGGATGCATCACCCCTTAACAGCGCCCGCGGTGAGCCCTTCGACGATGTAGCGGCGGATGGCGGCGAACAGCACGAGGGTCGGCAGCACCGAGATCACGGTGGCCGCGGCCATGGAACCCCAGTCGATGTCGTACTGGGTGATGAAGGAGTTCATGGCGACCGGGATGGTCTTGGCGTCCTCGCTGTCGATGAACGTGATCGCCAGGAACAGCTCGTTCCAGCACTGCACGAACGCGAAGATGAACGTGGCCGCGATGCCCGGCAGCATGACCGGGATGACCACCCGCACCATGGCCACCAGCCGCGAGGCGCCGTCCACCTGCGCGGCCTCCTCCAGCGCGACCGGCACCCGCTCGTAGAAGCCGCGCATGATGATCGTGGCGAACGGCACCAGCATGGCCACGTACACCAGCATCAGCCCGGCGAGCCGGTTGAGCAGGTCGAGGTCGGACATCAGCAGGTAGAGCGGGCCCAGCGCGATGAACAGCGGGATCATCTGCGTCACCAGGAACGCCAGCATCAGCGCGCCCCGGCCGGGGAAGGCGAAGCGGGCGAGGGTGTAGCCGCCCAGCACGCCGATCGCGGTCACCACGCCGGCCGCGACGAGCGAGACGAGCAGGCTGTTCAGCAGGTACGCGCCGAAGTCCGCGAACGAGAACAGCTCCTCGTAGTGCTCGAACGTCAGGTTGCCCGGCCAGTACCTGAGCGGCATCGAGAAGATCTCGGACTTGGGCTTGAGCGAGGTGACGACGATCCAGTAGAGGGGGAAGAGGGTGATCAGCAGCCAGGCGCCCAGCACGACGACCTTCGCTGCGGTCGCGACACGTCTCATCTGGATTTCTCGAATCTCGTCGCGTTCAGGTAGAAGACGCTGAAGGACAGCAGCAGGCCCAGGATGAGCAGGCCCACCGCGCCCGCCCGGCCGTAGTCGCCGCCGATGACCTGCTGGATGAGGAAGGTCGTGATGATGTCGGTGCCGCCGGCCGGGCCCCCGCCGGTCATCGAGTAGATGAGGTCGGGGAAGTTGAGGATCCAGATGATCCGCAGCAGCACGATGAGAGCGAGCGTGGGCCGGATGTGCGGCAGCGTCACGTGCCAGAACTGCCGCAGCCGCGACGCGCCGTCCACGGCCGCCGCCTCGTACAGCTCCTTCGGCACCGACTGCAGGGCGGCCATGATCATGATGGCGAAGAACGTGACGCCGTACCAGATGTTGGCCACGATCACCGAGGTCATCGCCCACCCGGGGGTGGCCAGGAAGCCGATGCGCTGGTCGATGAGGCCGGTCTTGAGCAGCAGGTCGTTGATCACGCCGAACTGCCCGTTGAACATCCACCGCCACAGCAGCCCGATCAGGAACCCCGACATGGCCCACGGGAAGAACACCCACGCCTGGTAGAGGCCCCGGCCGCGGAAGTGCCGGCGCAGCAGCAGCGCCAGCCCGAAGCCGAGGAAGAACTGGAAGAACAGCGAGACGACCACCCACGTGCCGGTGTTCCGCAGCGCCGTCCAGAACCGGTCCTCGGCCAGGACGGCCCGGAAGTTCTCCAGGCCGACGAAGGGCGTCGAGGTGATGTCGAACAGGTTGTAGCGCTGGAAGGCGATGACCGTGCCGCGGATCATCGGGTAGTACGTGAACAGGGTCACGAAGACCACGCCGGGCAGCAGGCACAGAGCGATGAACCTGGCCCGGCGGGCGGTGAAGAGCCTCATGAGACCTTCTTGGCCTGGTCCGTCCAGAAGGCGTCCCACGACTTGAGCACCTCGGCCGTGGTCTTCTTGCCGGTGATCAGGGCCTGGACGTCACGGTCGGAGTCGACGAGGAACTGGCTCCAGCCCGGGTAGTCGACGGGCCTGATCGTGATCACCTGCTTGGGGTCCTGCTGGGCCTGCAGGTACGCCTTCCACGCGCCCTGCGAGAACTGCGGGTCGCTCTGGGCCTGCTTGGAGATCGGGATGAGCGAGTTGCCCTTGGCGAAGGCGATGCTCTGCTTGGCCTCCGAGAGGAACTGGACCAGCTTGACCGCCTCCTTCGGGTGCGTGGTGAAGGAGGTGGCGCCCCATCCGGCGTAGCCGACGGGCTGGAAGGCGTATCCGGACGGGCCCTTGGGGATGGGGGCCGTCGACCAGGCCGTCATGCCGCTCTCCTGGACCGTCTTGATCACTTCGGGGTCCTGGATGAGCATGCCGGTGACGCCCGAGGTGAACCCCTGGACCATCTCCGGGTAGCCCCAGGAGACGGAGTCGGGCGGCGACGCCTCCTTGAAGATCTTCACGTAGAGGTCCATGGCCTGGGCGGCCTCGGGGGTGGAGAAGATCGTCCGCTTGTCCTTGAGATAGAACGATTTTTCGGGATTCAGGGCTTCGCCGTTGTACGCGCTGACCATCATGACCGCGTAGTCGGCCCCGCCCTTGCCGCCCCGGAACGAGTAGCCGAACCGATCGCCCGAGGTCATCTTCTTGCCGGCCTCGTAGAGCTCCTGCCAGGTGGCCGGCGGCTGCGTCATGCCCCGGTCCGTACGGTAGAAGATCGTGCGCTCGTAGAAGCCGTACGGGATCAGGTACGCCTTGCCGCCGACCTCGACGGCCTTCTTCTGGGCCAGCTCGGTCAGGTCCGACCAGCCGGGCCACTCCGTGGTGGGCAGCTCGGCCAGCCAGCCGTTGTTGGAGAAGGACTTGGCCGTGTGGTCGCGCACTTCCAGCACGTCCAGGTCCTTCTTCGTCTGCAGGATCTGGGTGATCTTCTGGTCGGCGCTGTCGAGCGGCGGCGAGATCAGCTCCACCTTGATGCCCGGGTTGGCCTTCTCGAAGTCCTTCAGCAGCGTTTTGATGAGCTTCGTGCGTTCGGGACTGGTCAGGCTCTCGATCATGCGGAGCCGTACCTCGCCGGGGGACGACGAGCCGGAGCCGCAGCCCGCGAGCAAGAGCGTGGCGGCGACCGCGGCCGCCAGGAGGGGGGTTCTCATGCTGAGCCTCCAGCTTCAGACAGCGCTGTCAGTCACGCGCTGCCAGTCACGCTAGGCGACCGACCCCCTCCAGCGCTAGACCGAGGTCCTTGATCAACGTGTCCGCGGGCTCCAGGCCGACCGAGAGCCGCACGAGGCCGACGGGGATGCCCATGGTGGCCCGCACGCTCTCCTCGGTGGACAGGGCGGGGGCGTTCACCAGGCTCTCAAAACCTCCCCAAGACACCCCAATCCTGAAATGTCGCAAATTGTCGAGGAAGAGTCCGACCTCCTGGCGCGATTCCGTGTCCAGCACGAGGCTGAACAGGCTGGAGAACCCCGACATCTGCCGCTTCGCGAGGTCGTGCCCCGGATGGGATGGCAGCCCGGGGTGGTTCACCGCCCGCACGGCCGGATGCTCCGCCAGGAACTCGGCCACGGCCAGCCCCCGCTCCTGGTGCGCGGGCATCCGCACGGGCAGCGTGCGCAGCCCCTTGATCACCTTGGCCGCGTCGTGCGGCGACATGGCGGCCCCGTACAGCTGGTACTCGGTCAGCGCCAGCGGCCTGATCAGCCGGGACGGGCCCACCACGACGCCGCCCACGAGGTCGCTGTGCCCGCCGATGTACTTCGACAGCGAGTGCACGACGAGATCGACGCCCATGGTCAGCGGCTTCTGGAAGATCGGCGTGGACCAGGTGTTGTCCATCACGCTCACCAGCCCGCGCTCCCGCGCCCACGCGGTGACTTCGGCGATGTCGACCACGGCGTAGGCCATGTAGGAGGGGGACTCGAAGTAGAGTAGACGGGTGGTCGCCCTGATAGCGCTGTCACACTCCGCGAGGTCGTTCACGTGCGTATGCGTGACCCCGAACTTCTCCAGGTAGCGCAGGAACTGGGTGGTCGGCCCGTACACTGCGCCCAGCACCAGCACGTGATCCCCGGCCTTGACGAGCGAGGAGATGGTCGCCGAGATGGCCCCCATTCCCGACCCGAAACACTTGGCACGCTCTCCCCGCTCGAGCGCGGCGAGCTTACGCTGAGCGAGATCGACCGTCGGGTTGGTCCCCCGCCAGTAGACGTACCTCTCGTCCTCGTTCCTGATCGCCTCGCCGAGCTCCTGCGCGCTCCCGAACGTGAACAGCGAGTTCTCGAACACCGGTGGGTTGACCGCGCCCAACGCCCAGGGCTCGTCCTCGCCCAACCGGCCACAGATCCATTCGTCATCCATGGGGGCAGACTATGACAGCCAGGGATCTGGGTGACCGGGCGGCCTCCCAGGGTGAAACCACTCGCAAGCCGACCATGGCCGACGTCGCCAGGCACGCGGGCGTGAGCCTCAAGACCGTCTCCCGCGTGGTCAACCAGGAGCCGCACGTCCGGGCCTCGCTGCAGGAGCGCGTGCAGGCGGCCATCAGCGCGCTCGGCTACCGCCGCAACGAGGCCGCCGCCCGCCTGGCCAGGGGCGCGACCATGCTGACGCTCGGGCTGGTGATGGAGAACATCTCCAACGAGTTCTACTCCCGCCTGGCCGCCGCCGTGGAGTCCGCAGCGGCCCGGTACGAGGCGCTGGTGGTGTTCGGCTCGTACGAGGAGAGCGCCGACAAGGAGCGCATGCTCATCGAGTCCATGTACGCCCGGGGCGTGGACGCCCTGATCGTCGTCCCCTCGGCGGCCGATCACTCGTGGCTGGCCGAGCACGCCTCGCTCACCACGGTGTTCGTGGACCGCGTGCCCCCGGGCCTGGAGTCGGCGGACGTGGTGCTGCTGGACGACGTGCGGGGCGGCCGGGCCGCGACCGAGCACCTGCTGGCCCGCGGCCACCGCCGGATCGCGCTGGTCTCGGACGACGAGGGCATCAGCTCGGTGCACGACCGCGCGACCGGCTACCGCGCGGCCCTGCGCGCGGCCGGGCTGCCGGCCGACGACACGCTGACGGTCCGCGGGCTCTTCGACCCGTGGCGGGTCTCCCACGAGGTGAGCCGCCTCCTGGACCTGCCCGACCCTCCGACGGCCTTCTTCGCCACCAACAACCGCGCCGCGATCGGCATCCTGCAGGCGCTGCGGGAACGTCCGGAGCGGCCCGCGTACGTGAGCTTCGACGACTTCGCCCTGGCCGACGTGTTCAACCCCGGGGTGACGGTGGTCCGCTACGACACGGCCCGCCTGGCCCGCAGCGCGGTGGACCTCCTGCTGAACCCGTCGCCGTCGCCCCGCCGCGTCAAGGTCCCGGTCGAGCTGGTGGCCAGAGGCTCGGGCGAGCTGCCGCCCTCCTGAACACCGTGCGTGAGCGGCGTTCGTCTCGCTAGGGTCGAGTTGTGCCTCTTCCCGCCGCCGACCTCGCCCGGCTTCTTCGCAACCGGCCGGAGCTGGCCGCCGTCCCCTCCGCCGAGGCGCTCGAACGCCTGCTCGCGGCGCCGGAGCTGGCCGTGCCCGCCCTGCTCGCGCTCGACGCCGACTGCCACCTTGTCAGCCAGGCGCTGCAGATCCTGGGCGGTGAGGCCGGCCGCGCGGCGCTGGCCGAGCTGCTCCACGATCCCGGCGACCGGCTCGGCGAGACGATCGAGACCCTGGCCGCGTGGGGTCTCGTGACCCTCGACGGGGCCGGCGACGGGGGCGGCGATGGGGGCACGGTGAGGTCCCCGCACCCGCAGGGGCTGTGGGCGAACCCGTTCGGGCTGGGCCGGCCGTTGCGCGAGCTGACCGCCGAGGATCTGAAGTCCCTGGTCAAGGGGCTGGGCGGCAGGCCCAAGGGCCGCAAGTCGGAGGTGCTCGCCCAGGCGGCGGAGATCGTGCGCGACGGCCGGGCCGTCCGCGCCCGCGCCGCCGCGTTGCCGCGCGAGGCGGCAGCGCTGCTGGAGTCGATGGCGGACGGGCAGCCGGTCTTCCAGCACGCCGTCTGGTACGGCACCGTCGATGCGGACCATCCGGTCACGCGCCTGGCCGAGGCCGGGTTCGTGGTGCGGGACGGCTGGGAGTACGAGATGCCCATGGAGGTCGCGCTCGCGCTGCGCGGCGACGGCTGGAAGCCGGAGCTCACGGGCCAGCCGGACGTGCCGTCGGTGGAGCTCACCGGGCCCGCGGACGGGCTCGCCGCCGCGCTGGCCGCCGTTGACCAGGTGGAGGCGCTGATCGAGCTGACGGGAACGCAGCCCATCGCCGAGCTGAAGGCGGGCGGGGTGGGCGCGCGGGAGCTGAAGCGGGTGGCCAAGGCGCTGGACGTTCCCGAGCAGGCGGTCGTGCTCTGGCTCGACCTCGCCTTCGGCACCGACCTGATCGCCTCCGAGGCCGGCCAGAGGCTGGCGGGCACCACGCTGGCCGACGAGTGGCTGGGCCTGGATCCGGCTTCGCGGTGGCAGGCCCTGGTGGAGTCCTGGCTGGCGATGCCGCAGGCGGCCACGTTCAGGGTGACGGGCTGCTGCGAGGAGCACATGACGCCGCAGGCTCCGCCGTACCAGTTCGAGAGCGGGGCCGGCGAGATCCGGCGGGCCGCGCTGCGCGTGCTCCGGACGCTGCCTCCCGGGCGGGGGTCGAGCCCTGAGGGGTTGCTCCCGGCCGTGGGCTGGCGGACGCGGGCGGTCAAGGAGTTCGCGCCGGCCGCCGCCGAGTTCGTGGCCGCCGCCCTGCGCGAGGGCGAGCTGCTCGGGATGGTCCAGGAGGGTGCGCTGACCGAGCTCGGCCGCGCCCACCTCGACGGCGCCGGCGTGGCCGGCCGCTTCCCCACGCCGACCCACACCGTGACCCTGCAGAACGACCTGACCGCGATCGTGTCAGGGGTGCCCGCGCCGCAGCTGACCGCGTTCCTGAACGGCTGCGCCGACCTGGAGTCACGCGACCGGGCCAGCGTGTGGCGCTTCTCGCACAAGAGCGTGCGCCGGGCGCTGGACGCGGGGACGACGGCCGACGGCCTGCTCGACGAGCTGGCCCGCGTCGCCGCCAAGGCCGTCCCCCAGCCGCTGCGTTACCTCGTCACCGACGTCGCCCGCCGGCACGGCGCCGTCCGCGTCACCTCCGCCGCCTCCGTGGTGACCGCGGAGGACCCGGCGCTCATCACCGAGCTGTGCGGGACCAGGGCCCTGCGCAAGCTGGCGCTGCGCGCCATCGCCCCCACGGTCGCCCTCAGCGCCCTGCCTCCCGACGAGACCCTCCAGCTGCTGCGGCAGGGCGGCCACGCCCCGGTCGCCGTGGCCCCCGACGGCACCATCAAGGCGGAGCCGCCCCAGCGCCGCCGCCTGCCCGTGGAGCCCGACCCGGCCTGGGACGCCACCGCGATCCTCCAGGGCGGCGAGCCCGGCACGCCCGCCGAGGCCCTGTCCGTGGCCTCCGTCACCGGCGAGCCGATCGTCATCGTCTGGCAGCGGCGTGAGCACTACATGGAGGACATCGAGCTCACCCGCGGCACGGTGTCCGGCTACTGCCACGACTGCGGCGCCGAACACACCTTCCAGCGGGCCCGGATCAAGGAGGCTCATCTGCCCTGATCGCCGGCGGGATCACTGGCGGGGTCACTGGTGGGGTCACTGGTGGGGTCACGACGAGCGGGGGCGCCAGTCGCCGCGGTCGAGGTCGAGGTCCTCCGGGGTGTGCAGCCTGACCATGGTCCTGGCGACCCCGGGCGGCACGCGGTGCGGGGTCAGGAAGGACACCGACACCATCACCGCGAACGCGATCGGCACCGTCCACGCCGCCGGCTGGCCCAGCAAGGCGCCGGCGGGCCCGTCGTACGGACCGGCGACGATCGTGACGAGCACGGCCGCGCACGCGAGCCCGCCGCCCACGAACAGCCCGGCCAGCGCCCCCGTGGTCGACAGGCGGCGCCACCAGATGCCCAGCACGAGCAGCGGGCAGAACGACGAGGCCGCCACCGCGAACGCCAGGCCCACCACGTCCGCCACCGGCAGCGCCCGCGCCCACAGCGCCAGGGCCAGCGGCACCGCGACCGCCATCAGCGTGGCGATCCTGAACGAGCGCACGCTGCCCTTGAGCAGGTCCTGCGCGATCACCCCCGCCACGGACACGGTCAGCCCCGACGACGTGGACAGGAACGCGGCGAACGCCCCCGCCGTCACCAGCGCCGTCAGCAGCTCGCCCAGCGTGCCGCCGACCATCCGCGCGGGCAGCGTCAGCACGACCGTGTCCGTGCGGACCAGGTCGGGCGCGTAGAGGCGGCCGAGCCAGCCGTACACGGCGGGCATCAGGTAGAAGGCCCCGAGCAGCGACAGCACCACCAGCGTCGTGCGGCGGGCGGCCCGGCCGTCCGGGTTGGTGTAGAAGCGCACGAGCACGTGCGGCAGCCCCATGGTGCCCAGGAACGTGGCCAGGATCAGCGAGTACGTCGAGTAGAGCCCGTACTCCTTGCCCCCGGCCAGCGGCACCTGCCAGGTGGCCGCGTCCTGCGGGCCGACCGCGGGCGCGCCGTCGGCCTTCCACGCCATCAGCAGGAACACCAGCGGCAGGGCCAGCGCCGTCAGCTTGAGCCAGTACTGGAACGCCTGCACGAACGTGATCGACCGCATGCCGCCGGACAGCACGTTCACCGCCACGACGACCGCGACCAGCAGGCCGCCGACCCACACGGGCGCGCCGGTGATCTCCCGCAGCACCAGGCCCGCGCTCTGGAACTGCGGCATCAGGTAGAACCAGCCGATCAGCACGACGAGCACGCTCGCGGTGCGGCGCACGGCCATCGACTCCAGCCTGGCCTCGGCGAAGTCCGGCAGCGTGTACGCCCCCGAGCGCCGCAGCGGCGCCGACACCAGCACGAGCAGCACCAGGTAGCCGCCGGTCCAGCCGACGGGCAGCCAGAGCATGTCCACGCCGAACGACAGGATGAGCCCGGCGATGCCCAGGAACGAGGCCGCCGACAGGTACTCGCCGCCGATGGCCGAGGCGTTCCAGAGCGGGCTGACGGTGCGGGAGGCGACGTAGAAGTCGGAGGTGGTGCGGGAGACCCTGATCCCGAACGCCCCGATCAGCACGGCCGCCACCACCACGATCAGCACCGCGGTGAGGCTCATCGGCGTTTGACCAGTTCGGCGAAGTGGCGCTCGTTGCGCTCGGCCTGGCGCACGTACAACCAGGCGCCGATGACGAAGGCGGGGTAGATGAGCCCGGCGAGCACCGCCCACGGGAGCGGGACGCCGAGCAGGTGGACCGAGCGCAGCTCGGGGATGAGCAGGAACAGCAGCGGCAGCCCGCCGACCACGCACGCCAGCACCGTGCAGACGAACAGCGCCAGCCGGACCTGGGTGCGCAGGAACGAGCGCATGTAGACCTCGCCGAGCCTGGTCTGCTCGTCGATCTCCCGGGTGGCCGGGTAGCGGGGCCGGCGCGCGGCGGCCGTACGCGGGCTCATCACGGCCACCCGGCGCAGGGTCTCGCGCCGGGACGCCTCGGCGCGGGGCAGCGGGGCCCGGCGCCCGGGACGCGGTTCGGGGCTCATCAGGACCTCGCCTTCCTGGCTCTGCGCACCAGCAGGTCGCGCAGCTCGCGCGTGTGGCGGCGGCTGACCGGCAGTTCGGTGTCCCCCACCCGCACCGTGCACTTGCCCGAGTCGATGTGCAACTCCTCGATGTGCTTGACGGCCACCAGATGGCTCCGGTGCACGCGGACGAACCCGGCCGAGGCCCACCGCTCCTCCAGGGTGGCCAGCGGGATGCGCACCAGATGGCTGCCCGTCACCGTGTGCAGCCGCGCGTAGTCCCCGTGCGCCTCGACGTAGATCACGTCGGCGCTGGACACGAACCGCGTCACCCCGCCCAGTTCGACCGGGATCGTGTCGGTCTCCCCCGCCTCCGCGGGCACGTCGGCCGAGACCGCCACCCGCCGGATCGCCTCCGCCAGCCGCTCCGGGCGTACCGGTTTGAGCAGGTAGTCCTCGGCCTTGATCTCGAACGCGTCCACGGCGTGCTCCTCGTACGCCGTCACGAACACCACCCGGGGCGGGTTCGCGAACTGCGACAGCAGCCGCCCCAGCACCACGCCGTCGAGCCCGCGCATCCGGATGTCGAGGAAGACCGCGTCGATCGGCCGGCCGTCGGCGATGGCGCGGTCGAGCAGCCGCAGCGCCGCCGCGCCGTCCCTGGCGGTGGCCACCTCGCCGATGCGGGGGTCGGCACGCAGCAGGTACGACAGGTCTTCGAGGGCAGGCAGCTCGTCATCGACCGCGAGGACCCGTAGTTGCGCCATAGACAGTGATAAAACCGACAAGAAAGATCGAGGTCAACGGGCAGAGACGCCTGGGTGATATTTCGGCAACCTGATGTTGACCTTGGTGCCCGCTCCCTGGGCCGTCTCGACCACGAGGCCGTACTCGTCGCCGTAGACCTGGCGCAGCCGTTCGTCCACGTTCGCCAGCCCGACGCCGCCCGTGGGGGCGATGTCACCTGCGAGGATGCGGCGCAGCCGGTCGGGGTCCATGCCGAGCCCGTCGTCCTCGACGCTGATGCGGCACTCCGCCCCGGCGTCCTCGGCGATGATCGTGATGCGGCCGACGCCGTTGCGGCTCTCCAGGCCGTGCCTGACGGCGTTCTCGACGAGTGGCTGCAGGCACAGGAACGGCACCGCGACCGGCAGCACCTCGGGCGCGATCCGGAGCGTCACCTGGAGCTGGTCGCCGAACCTGGCCCGCTCCAGGATCAGGTAGCGGTCGATCGAGCGCAGCTCCTCGGCGAGCGTGGTGAACTCGCCGTGCCGGCGGAAGGAGTAGCGGGTGAAGTCGGCGAACTCCAGCAGCAGCTCCCTGGCCCGCTCCGGGTCGGTGCGCACGAAGGAGGCGATCGTGGTGAGCGAGTTGTAGATGAAGTGCGGGGAGATCTGCGCCCGCAGCGCGCGTACCTCGGCCTCCATGAGCAGCGTGCGCGAGCGGTCCAGCTCGGCCAGCTCGAGCTGCGAGTCCACCCACCCGGCCACCTCCTGCGCGGCCCTGACCAGGCCGGCGGAGGCGTCCTGCCCGTAGGCGGCCAGGGCTCCCACGACCCGGTCGTCGGTGGTGAGCGGCACCACCACGGCCTGGCGGATCGGGCATTCGAGCAGCTCGCAGTCGATGGTCAGCACCTGGGTGCGGCCGTCTTTCAGGGTGGCCGCCGCGTGCTCGAACGCCTGGTCGGCGTGGTGCTCGCCGGCGCCGTCGTAGACGAGCAGCCGCTCACCGTCGGTGATGGCCAGCGCGGCCGAGCCGAGCAGCGCGCGCAGGTGCCGCGAGGCCCGCTCGGCGCCGTCGGCGGTCAGCCCGGCCCGCAGCGGCGGACCGGCCAGCGAGGCGGTGTGCAGGGTCTCGAACGTGGCCCGCTCCGCCGGGCTGGTGCCCAGCTCGCGACGGCCCCGCATGACCCGCCAGAGCACGATCGCGGGCACGCTCACGAGCACCGCGACCACGGCGACGCCCACCACGTACTCCACGCCGCCAGAGCTTAACTCAGAGGCCCTCCTTCGTCGGTCCTCTGAGCAACTCCCGTGTCCATTGGCTCGCTTCGCTCACAGTGCCTTGGCTATCAGGTCCGCGTACGACTCCGCCTCCTCGGTGGAGTCGTACTTGGTGCGCGGCCAGAAGAAGCCGCGCAGCCCGTCCTTCCTGTTGCGCGGCACGATGTGCACGTGCAGGTGGGGCACACTCTGGCTGACGCGGTTGTTCATGGCCACGAACGTGCCGGCGACCTGGAGCCCCTCCTCCACCGCCCGGGCCACGGCCTGCACCCGCTCGAAGAACGGCCCCACGTCGGTCAGGTCGGCGAGCGTCTCCACGTGGATCCTCGGCACCACCAGCACGTGCCCCTTGAAGACCGGCCGGACGTCCAGGAACGAGACCGCGACCTCGTCGGAGTGGACCATGGTCGCCTGTCGCTCACCCGCGATGATCTCGCAGAACAGGTCAGTGCTCACCGCCCGACCCTATCCGCCTCATCCGCGGGGCCGCCCCGCCCGCTCGGCGAAGGCCGTCCAGCTCGTCACGTTGGGCGCCGACCACTCGGCGGGGGCGTGCAGGAAGTGCTCGCCCACCCGCTCGCGCAGCCGCTGCGGCACCTCGGCCACCTTGGCGCCCCGGCAGTGGTAGACCAGCCCGCCCGCGCGCTGCCCCATCGCCATCCACGGCAGCCACGGCGAGACCCGGCACCACGAGAACACGCACGGCACGTCCGGCACGCCCGAGTCCAGGTCCTTGGCCGAGGCGAAGAACTGGAACAGCTCCATCGCCCGGTAGGTGTCGTTCGCCGAGTTGTCGGGGTAGTCGGCGACCTTCAGGGGCGAGGGGTAGGCCAGGCGGATGTCGATGTTGTAGACGACCTGGTCGCCCAGGCGGGTCGTCGGCACCGGGTAGGCGCCGAGCCGCTGGTTGACCGGGTCGTTGAAGACGTGCTGCACCTCGACCGTCCGCTCCGTGAGCGGGTTGTCCCAGGTGTCGAGCACCTCCCTCGTCTTCGGGTCGAGGTAGAGGGCGGCCTCCCTGGTCAGCAGCTGCCAGCCGCCGTCGGCCTCGACCGCCCTGGCCACGTTCAGCCCCTCGAACCCGAACAGGTGGTGCGGCCCGCCGTCGTCCTGCCAGCCGTACACGTCGCCGGTCCAATAGGAGATGGTCTCCGCGCCGTCGGAGGAGGCGCGCACCCGGATGAAATCCATGATCCCCACAGTAACCGGGCGGCGCTCTACTTGACCGATACGGTGAAGACGGCCTCGCCCGACTGCTGCCTGCTCTGCTCGTCCGGTGGCGTCGTGGCCTGGCCGCACCGCCAGCAGTCGTACAGTTTGATCTCCGTCGTGCCCGGTCGCTTGCTGTTGAAGACGAAGTAGGTCGTGCCCCCGGCGCCGACCCCGCCGCCCTCGGCCTTGTGCTCCTCGCTGATGAACGAGGCGACCTTCGGGTCCGGCACGGCGACCAGCTTCCACTCGTCGCCCACCGACGGGTTGTCGGCGACGGCCAGCGAGAAGCGCTGGCCGGGGCGCAGCTCGACGGGCACGGTGGTGCCCTTGGCGCCCTTGACCACCGTGCCGAAGTCGCTCACCGCTGAGCCTCCGCCGCACCCGGCCAGCAGGGCGAGCGTGGCGGCGGCGATCGTTCGACGCATCACCACGGCAGGGTATCTGCCAGTGCGGGCGCCGGCCGTACCCGTCCCCTTCTACCGGCGCGTGTGGCGGTTGCGCCGCAGCATCATGCGGCGGACGACGAAGGCGATCACGGCGCCGGCCGCGGCGACGAGCAGCACGGGCCGCTTGCGCGCCTGCCCGGCGGCGTCCTTCACCTGGTGCGGCGTGCCCTCGCGAACCTTGCCCGCCACCTCGGACGCCTTCTCCTTGACGGATCCGGCCATGCCCGCGGCCCTGTCCTTGGCGGTCTCGGCCACATGGGCGGCCCTGGCCTTGACGTCGGCCTTGGCCGCCAGCGCCCCGACGGTCTCGCCCAGCTCCCTGCGGGTTTCCTCGATCTCTTTGCGCACGTTGCCCTCCTCGTGGTGACCTGTCCCGCGTGCCGTCTCACGCGTGTGGTGCGTCCTGCTGTGGTGGTGATGACGCGGCGACTCCGCGTCGGCCCACTCCCGTTCCAGGGCCTGGGCACGCTCGTCGTCGTAAGGGGGTTCGGGGGCGAATGTCTCGTGTGCCGTCCGCTCCTCCTCCACCCGCCGGGCGTTCTCGGCCGCGCCCGGCCTGGTCGGCGGCACGTTGATGGACTCGCGTTCGGTCGGCGTGCCCACAGTCTGCCTGCGGGCGCCGACGTTTCCGGCATATTGCTCGCTGTATCCAGGGTCGGTCTCGCTCATCGCCGCGCCCTCTCCTTGACCATGTCGATGTCGGCCCTGACGCTCGCGATGGTCTCCGACGGGACGGGCGGCCCGGCGCGTCGCACCTGACCCTTACCGACCAGGCCGAGCAGCGCGGCGATGACGAAGAGCAGGCCCGCCACGATGGCGGCGGCGGCCCACGCCGGCAGGACCAGGGCCAGCAGCAGAATGACGGTGGTCACGAGTGCGGCGCCGCCGAAGAACGCGGCCATTCCCGCCGCGCCGAACAGCCCCGCTCCGAAGCCCGCGCGCTTGCCTTTTTCCGCCAGCTCCATCTTCGCCAGGCGGAATTCGTCCCTCACGAGCCTGGAGAACTGCTCGGAGAGGTCGTTGACCAGCTTGTGGGTGTCGTTCACAACGTTCGCCTCCTCGCTGAGGAAGGCGACTACCCAAACGAACGGCCTTCTATCATGCGGTTTTACCGCTTGGCGACCTTGAGCAGAAATCCGAGGGCCGACAGCACCGGGTCTTTCTGCACTTCGCACCAATTGTCCGGCTGCTTGGGCTTGCTCCACGGAGAGGGGAGCTCGCACGAGGGAGCCTGCGGCTTGGGCCGCTCACACCACGATCCGGGAGGGTTCATACCAATATGCTACAACTTCAGGTGGGGCTTATATAAGCCTTTCCTCACCTCTTGCGCAGATGAGGTGGATTAGCGCCGCCACCCTCCGGTAGGGGTCGGTCCGGCCCGCGCGTTCCTCCACCGCCAGAATTTCGTCAATCTCCTCGGGGACGGGCGCTCCGTCCGGCGCGGCGTCGCAGAACACCCGCACGCCGTACCACTGCGGCACCTCCAGCCCCTGTACGGCCAGCCGCCGCGTGAGCTCGTCGAGCCGGTCGGCCCTGGCGGGGACGCCGAGCCGATTGACGTAACCGGTGCCCTCGAACGCCTGCAGCGCCCCCGCCCAGTCGCCCATGAGCCCGTTGCGCATGGCGAGGGCGTCGCCGTTGCGGACGAGGAGCGAGAGCCGGCCGCCTGGCGCGAGGAGGCGGGCGAGGTCGGCGAGCAGCGGGTCGGGGTCGTCGAAGTACATCAGCACGCCGTGGCACAGGACGATGTCGAAACTCCCCGGCCCGAACAGCTCCCGCAGCCGCCCTGCCTCGGCCTGGACCGTCCGGATGCTCATGCCCGGCTGGATCCCGGCCTCCAGGAGGCGGAGGAGGTCGCGGGAGGCGTCGAGGGCGGTGACGTGGTGGCCCCGGGCGGCCATCCTGAGCGCCTGCGTGCCCTGGCCGGAGCCCACGTCGAGGATGCGGCAGGGGGTCTTGGGGAGGTGCGCGGCGAGCTGGCGGGTGACGAGGTCCTGCCGGACGACGTCCCGCAGCGCCCCCAACCGGGCCGCCCACCTGCCCTCTGCCCCTGAGAACCTCATGTGCAGGATCCTAGGCGGACCCGATCTTCCCCTCCTCGCGGGCCCCCGGCCGCAGGCGCGGCGGCGGGGAGCCGCCGGCGCGGTAGCCTGCCGGGGTGCTGGTACACGGGGTCTGGGCGGCCGGCGGGCTCGCCTTCTGGGCGGAGATCGCCGAGGCCGGCGACGCGTCCTCCGGGGCCGCCCCGCGCCGGCCGCAGCGCCATCCGACGGGGCCCGCGCCCCACCCGTTCGCCTCCCCCGCGTCCGGCGTCGCCGCCGCGCTCGGCCTCGACGACCCGCCGTCACGGACGCTGGAGCTGCTCCTGCCTGGCTCGGCCAAGGAGCCGCTGCCCTCGCCGGAGACCGGCCGGCTCGCGGAGACGACCCGGCCGCGGCTGCGCCTCTGGCAGGTCCCCGTCGTGGTGCCGCCCGCTTCGGAGGCCCTGCACGTGCTGGACGGGCACACCGGCACCGCGACCATGCGCCACTGGGCCGCCGTGGCGGCCTTCGCCCGCGACCTCGTACGCCGGGGCCGCGTCATCCCGCAGCTCGTCCCTTCCTCTGCGGGTGGCCGTGAGCCCGAGGACGCGATGGCCATGTGGGCCGTGCCGGAGGCCGACGCGCGGGCCGTGTGGCGGCCGGTGGTGACCGGGGCCGACGCCGGCTACTTCCGGGAGCTGGCGCTGGCCATGCCGCCCGCGTGCCGTACCTCCCAGGTCGAGCGGCCGTCCGCCGGCGTCCTGCTCGACGCCCTTGAGACGTTCGCCGACGCCCTCGTCCGCCAGACCCTCACCGAGCCGCTGGTCGCCCGGCCCAGGACGCTGCACGAACGCTGGCTGGCCGCCCTGACCGGCGTCGCGCCGCAGTGCCCCGACGTGCCCGGGCTGCGCGAGGAGCTGGAGCGGTGGCACGAGAGCGTCGCGTCGGCCGAGGGCGCGACCCGGGTGTGCTTCCGGCTGCTGGAGCCCGCCGACACCGAGGACTGGCGGGTCGAGCTGGCGCTGCAGGCCGCCGACGACCCCAGCCTGTACGTCCCCGCGGCCCACGTCTGGACCGGCGAGACGGTGACGGGGCTGCCCGGCAGGCCCGAACGCGACCTGCTGGCCGGGCTGGGCCGGGCCGTCCGGCTCTACCCGGAGCTCGACCGCGCCCTGCGCGGGCCCACGCCGAGCGAGCTGGCGCTGGACACGGCCGGCGCGTTCGGGTTCCTGCGACAGGCCGCGCCCCTGCTGCAGGCGGCCGGGTTCGGGGTGCAGCTGCCCCGCTGGGCCGGGCGTACGAGGCTGGGGCTGAAGCTGACCACCAGGGCCAAGGCGCAGACGGCGGCCACCGGGCAGGGGTTCGGCATGCGGGAGCTGGTCGACTTCCGCATCGACCTGGCGGTGGGCGACGAGACGATCAGCGAGGCGGAGCTGGCCGAGCTGGCCCGGCTGAAGGTGCCGCTGGTCCGGGTGCGCGGCCAGTGGGTGGAGCTGGACGACCGGCAGCTCAAGGCCGCGCTCAGGGCCGTGGAGGGCGCCCGTACGGGGGAGGCGAGCGCCGCCGACCTCCTGCGTCACGTGGTGCAGGAGGACGACGCCGAGCTGCCGCTGCTGGAGATCGACGCCGACGGCGTGCTCGGCGACCTGCTGTCCGGCCAGGCCGAGCGGCGGCTGACGCCCATCGCGACCCCCGCGGGGCTGGACGCCACGCTCAGGCCCTACCAGGAGCGCGGCCTGGCATGGCTCAGCTTCCTGTCGGAGCTGGGCCTGGGCGGCGTCCTGGCCGACGACATGGGGCTGGGCAAGACGATCACCACGCTGGCCCTGCTCGTCCACGAGCGGGCCGGCGCGCCCACGCTGCTCGTCTGCCCGATGTCCCTGGTCGGCAACTGGCAGCGGGAGGCCGCCAGGTTCGCGCCCGGCCTGCGCGTCTACGTGCACCACGGCAGCGGGCGCGACGCGGCGCTGATCCCCGGCGCCGATCTGGTGATCACCACGTACGGCACCGCCCAGCGCGACCTCGAGACGCTCAAACGGCACGAGTGGCGCAGGGTCGTGTGCGACGAGGCCCAGGCGATCAAGAACAGCGGCACGCTCCAGGCCCAGGCCGTGCGCTCGATCCCCGCCGGCGGCCGGCTCGCCCTCACGGGCACCCCGGTCGAGAACCACCTGGCCGAGCTCTGGTCGATCATGGAGTTCGCCAACCCGGGGCTGCTGGGGCCGCGCTCGCGGTTCAGGACCCGCTTCCAGGAGCCCATCGAGGCCCAGCAGGACGAGCAGGCCGCGCGGGCGCTGAAGCGGGCGACGGGGCCGTTCATCCTGCGCCGCGTCAAGACCGACAAGTCGATCATCTCGGACCTGCCGGAGAAGCTGGAGGTCAAGGAGTGGTGCCCGCTCACCACGGAGCAGGCCACGCTCTACCAGGCGGTCGTGGACGACATGCTGGCCAAGATCGACGACAGCGAGGGCATCGAGCGGCGCGGCCTGGTCCTGGCCACCATGGCCAAACTGAAGCAGGTCTGCAACCACCCGGCCCACCTGCTCAAGGACGGCTCCCGCCTGGCGGGCCGGTCCGGCAAGCTCACCCGGCTGGAGCAGCTGTCCGAAGAAATCCTGGCCGAAGGCGAAAAGGCCCTGCTTTTCACGCAATATGCGGAGTTCGGCACCATGCTGCAGCCGTACCTCGCCCAGCGGCTCGACACCACGGTCCTGTGGCTGCACGGCGGCCTGCCGAAGAAGACCCGCGACCGCCTGGTCGACCGGTTCCAGAACGACGAGGAGCCGATGCTGTTCGTGCTGTCGCTCAAGGCGGCCGGGGTCGGGCTCAACCTGACCGCCGCCAACCACGTCGTCCACGTGGACCGCTGGTGGAACCCGGCCGTCGAGGACCAGGCCACCGACCGGGCGTTCCGCATCGGGCAGCGCAAGAACGTGCAGGTGCGCAAGCTCATCTGCGCGGGCACCCTCGAGGAGCGCGTCGACCAGATGATCGAGCGCAAGAAGGCCCTGGCCGAGCGGGTGGTGGGCACCGGGGAGGACTGGCTGACGGACCTGTCGACGGAGGAGCTGCGCGAGGTGTTCAGGCTCACGGCGGAGGGGGTGGGCGGATAGTGCCGGACTGGTTCCAGGCCACCAGGCCGATCAAGGTCGAGGGCGGCATCAGGGCCCGCACCCAGCGCGGGACCATCGGCTCCACGTGGTGGTCCAGGCGTTTCATCGACATCCTGGAGCGCGTCTGCGACAAGGGCCGGCTCTCGCGGGGCCGCGCCTACGCGCGCCAGGGCCAGGTCCTGTCGATCGACCTGTCCCCCGGCGAGGTCAGGGCCGCCGTCCAGGGCTCGCGGCGGGAGCCGTACGCGATCGTGGTCAGGATCGAGGCGTACGACGAGCGGCGCTGGGCCGTCATCGAGGAGGCGATCGCCGAGCAGGCCGTCCACCGGGCCAAGCTGCTGGCGGGAGAGATGCCGCCGGAGATCGAGGAGCTGTTCGCGGCGCTCGGGATCGACCTGTTCCCGCGCGATCTCGACATGGACTGCTCGTGCCCCGACTGGGGGTTCCCGTGCAAGCACCTGTCGGCGGTGCTCTACCTGCTGGCCGAGTCGTTCGACGACGACCCGTTCCTGGTGCTGGCCTGGCGCGGCCGGACCCGGGAGCAGCTGCTCGGCTCGCTGGCGGAGGACGCGCCCAGGCTGGAGGTGCGGGACGTGCCGTTCGCCGACCGGCTGGCCGACTTCTACGCGCCCGGCGCCACGGCGCACCGGCCCGAGCGCCGCCCCGCGGCCGCCGCTCCGGACCTGCTCCTGCGCGTCTTCCCGCCGCCCGCCGACCTGGCCCGCGCGCTCACCCCGGCGTACCGGCGGCTCGCCGGCTCCTGAGGCTCCGGGTGGTCAGCGGTCCTCGAAGGAGGAGGGCACCATCACGCGCACGCCGTTGGGGACCACGCGCAGCCGGATCGGGGTGCGCAGCCGTACCTCGCCGTCCACGTCGGCCGCCATCGGCGGGTCGGTCTCCAGCAGCATCTCCCGCCCCACCACGAACGGCCCGCCGGCCATGCTGCGCCACCGTCCGGTGGTCGCCCTGATCAGCGTCTCGCCGAGCAGGCGCAGCTTCTTGCCCGAACCGAGCTGGTAGGCCACCAGCATGCCGTTGTCGATGCTGATGTCCTTGGCCACCTGCCAGCCGCCGTGGAAGCGGCCGTTGGCGATGTTGAGCTGGTGGGTGAGCAGCTCGTGGCGCTGCCCCTCGACCGTGATGTACGCGCGGAACGGCGTGTGCCCCGGCAGGATCGTCAGGGCGGTCAGCGGGTAGGCCGGGCGCCCCACGATGCGCTTGAGCCACGGCTTGACCTTGCCCGCCACCTCGACGGACACCCCGAAGCTGGCCAGGTTGGCGAACGGCCGGTCGTCGGCCATCCCCAGGTCGATGTCGGCCACCTTGCCCTCGGCGAACACCCTGATCGCCCCCGCCAGGTCGAGCGGCAGGCCGAGGCTGCGGGCGAAGTTGTTGGTGGTGCCCAGCGGGAGCACCCCGAGCGCCACGTCGCGGTGGGCCACATGGCGCACGGCCGAGGAGAGCGTGCCGTCGCCGCCGCCCACGACGAGCAGGTCGGGCTCGGTGGCCAGGGCCGCGTCGAGCAGCTCGCGCAGCCGCTTGGGGTTGTAGACCGACAGCTCCACCAGCGGCTCGAAGCCGAGGTTGTGGATCTGCTCGATCACCTCGAAATAGTGGCGGCGGCCGCGGCGCGAGCGAGTGTTCACCACCACTGCCACCTTGCGATCTCTCCGGATCGCCTCGGTGTGCTCGTCTTTGGTGCGCAATTCGCTCATGGTCATCAATGGTAGGTGCAGACCGCGCTGCCTAGGGTCGGCCGCCGGCACGCGGAAGGCCGCCGGGACACCCCGGCGGCCTTCTTGATCGTTACTTCTTCGGCGGGACGACCTGGACGATGGCGCCCAGGTTGCCCGGAAGCGGGCTCACCAGCTTGAACTGCACGCCCAGCGCCTTGCCCTCGTCACCGGGGTTGCCGGTGCCGAGCACCGAGCCGGCGGCCACCTGGCCGTACAGCTCCGTGGCGGGGGTGCCGTCCTGGTGCACCACTCGGCTGCTGTACGTCTGGTCGCCCTTCGACGGCACGACCGCCGAGGCGTCGAAGTCACGGTAGTAGAGACCACTGCCGATCAGCTCGAGGCCCGGGTACCAGGTCTTCGCGTCGGTGAAGGCCGGGACGCCCTTCTGCGCGGGCAGGTCCGTGCAGTACGCGCTGAACGGCTCGTCCGCCGCCTCCAGGCACTCCTTGAACGGGTACGTCTTGCCGAACCCGAACGCGGCGTTGGACGACTGGACGCGTCCCTGGAGGTTCTTCTGCAGCGTCGGGTCCTTCTCGGCCGCGGTCCCGGTGCGGCGCAGCGGGTCGAAGTGCGAGTCCACGACCAGCAGGCTGCCCTTGGGACCGAGGCTCGGCGGGAGCCGCAGGGTGTCGCCGACGTTGTTGTTGATGAACGTCGAGTCGCGGTACCACACCAGCAGGCCCGGCGCGTTGTACTTCAGCTTCTGCACCTTCCACGCCCCGTCGCGGGAGTAGTCGGTGTCGTAGGCGTACTGCAGGCCCTTGTCGAAGCCGTCGAAGTTGCGCCACTCGGCCAGGTAGAACCGGGAGATCTCGCGACTGCCGTTGTTGCGGGTCCAGCCGGTGCCGCTGGTGTTGGTGAACGTGCCGCCGACGGCCTTCCACCCGTTGTCGCCGTTCTCGACGTCGTCGCTCCACACGGACGTGCCGCCGTTGGTGAGCTGGAAGTCGTCGGCGTGCCAGCCGCGCTCCTGGAAGGCGGCGTCGGTGTTGTACGTCATCCGCAGCTTGATCGTCTTGCCGGCGAACGGCGTCAGGTTGACGTAGTCGTGCCGCCAGCCGCCGCTGTCACCGGTGAGGCCGTACTTCTTCTCGCCGAAGGCGTGCAGGTTGTTGTTCGGGTCCGGATAGTCGTCGGGCGTGCTGACCTCGGCGCCGGCCTCGTCGAAGACCTTCTGCTGGGCCCAGGTCTGGCCGCCGTCGGTCGAGACCTCGACGAAGCCGAAGTCCCAGTCCTGCTCGATCACGTAGTTGTTCCACATCCACAACTTGAGATCGGTGCCGGCGGGGACGGGCAGGTCGCGGGTCACCGTGAGGTTGGCCCAGTCCTGGTCGAGGCCGCTCCACCAGGCGTTCGAGCCGCTGTGGGGGTCGATCATCTTGAGCGGCGTGGAGGCCAGGTTGACCCGGACGCCGTCCTCGGTGAGCTTGGGCGTGCGCGAGGACTGCCCGACCGTGACGATCTTGGAGGCGTCGCCCGGGTTGAACGTCTTCGGGTTCGCCCAGCCGAGCACCCACTTGTCCCACAGACCCATGTGGGACGGCATCGACTGGAAGATCGGGCCGGAGTGGGAGCCGCTGGACATCAGGTCCCAGAAGTCCACGGCCGAGCTGGCCTGGCCCGAGGTGTCGTACAGGTCGGGCAGGCCAAGGTCGTGGCCGTACTCGTGGGCGAAGACGCCGACGCCGGAGTCCTCGGGCTGCACGATGTAGTTGGAGATCTTCTTGTCGGTGCCGGGGATCTTGTAGCCGCCGGCGACCGCGCTGGAGTGGGCCCAGATCGCGTACGTGCCCTCGGCGCCGCCGTCGGACGACTTGTCCTTGCCGGCGTGCACCAGCACCAGGTGGTCGATCACGCCGTCGGGCTCGTTGAAGTTGCCGTCACCGTCGGCGTCGGCGACGTCCTCGACGTCGTAGTCCGCCCACGGGAAGCTCGGCTGGGCCTTGACCAGGCTCTCCACCACGTCGATCGGCAACTGCTGGGCGCCGCGCGGGTTGTCGGGGTGGCCGGACATGTCCTGCGGAGGAGCGCCGCAGGCCGCGGCGCCGTACCAGGCCTCGGAGTGCGGGACCTTGATCCAGCCGGCCGCCGAGCCGGTGACGGAGTAGGCGCCCTTGGACATCTCCTCGTACATCTTCTTCATCGTGTAGCCGGAGATGTCGATGCCGGGCTTGCCGTCGCGCGGGTCCTTCAGGTCGGGGCGGACGCGCTCGGTGATGCCCTTGTCGGTGTAGAGCATCTTGTTGAAGTGCTCGGGGCTGAAGTCCTTGACCCAGAAGGAGTTGTTGTCCTTGTGCGGCAGCGTGGCCGGGTTGGGGATCTTGTTGTGGAGAGGCCCGTTCTTGAGCGTGCCGGGCGGCTCCACCACGCAGTCGTTCGCGTCGCTGTCGGTCGTGCGCGGCCGGTTGAAGCCCGAGAAGTCGTCGTTGGCCTGCTCGTTGAACTCGACGAGGATCGTCAGGAGCTTGGCCGTGCGGGTCTGCTTGGAGTTCTTGAAAATCCATTCAGCGGGATTGCGGCCGGTCCTGATGGCCTCGTTCTCGCGGGCGGCGAGAATGCGGCCGGCGGCCGGATTTCCACTGGTGAACTTGCGGTCGAACTTCTGTGCCGGACTGAGCGAGCGCTGGTTCTTGTCGTTGACCGACGGCTCCTGCGGGTCCTTCTCGACCGCCGGAGGAGCGTAGTTGATGTAGTAGTCCGCGGCGGTGGGCTCGTAGTTCGCGACGGACGCCGCCTGAGCCGTGGGCGCGGACAGGGCGGCGCCGAGAAGGGCGACCGCCGGCAATGCTGCTAATAAGCGCTTCGTGCTGGGCACCAGGAACCCTCTCTGCCCGGGGTCGCCGGGCGCATGGCCATAGGGGTGTGCAATGCCGGACGTTAGAGGGTGCTTCAACGAATAGTAAAGTACGTCGTTGAAATGTGATCAAAGGGGGACATTTAGCGCACCGTTGGCATAAGGAATCAGAACAATATGAGCCCCGCCACGATCCCGCCCGCGACGGCGCCGCCATAACAGATCACCGCGATGACCAGGTCGAACCTGGCGATGCCGAGCACCTCCTCGCTGGTGAACCTGACCCGGTGCGCGGCGTGGAAGAGGCACAGCACGGCGACCCCGAGCAGCGCGATCCGTACCGGCACGGGGTCGAGCAGCGCGCGCAGCTGCTCGGGGGCGGGCCAGTCGACCACGCCGAGCGGCATGAGCACCCCGAAGAGCAGCACGAGCACCGGCAGCACGAGCGCCGCCACCACTCCCCCGCCGCTGAAGAGCAGCCACAGGTACGGCTCCAGAGTGCGTCTCATGGCGACCTCAGGACGAAGTAGGCGATCAGGAGGGAGATCGCCACCCACGCCGAGTGGTTGCCGCCCTGGATCATCCAGGCGGGCACCCGCCAGCCGTCCAGGCGGACGACCGTGGCCTTGGGGGCGAGGTTGAGGAATGTGATCGTGTGGAAGACGGTCGCGGCCAGCGCGAGCACGTTGATCGCGATCATCCACGGCCGGGCGGCCAGCGCGGCGAACTCCTGGAGGGTGCCGCCGCGCACCGCGTCGGCGAACATCAGCACGAAGACGATCGACCAGGCCACGAAGACGCTGGTCAGCTCGCGCAGCACGAACACCGCGCAGTGGCGGGTGCGGACGAACCAGAGGTTGTCGCGCGGCGGGCGGTAGGCGGTCGTCATCGCCTGCTCCACGGCAGGACCGAACGCAGGGCTGCGGTCAGCTTGTAGCGCTGGATGGCCTCGGCCGGGTCCACGTGCTTGGGGCAGACCCGCGTGCACTCGCCGACGAACGTGCACCCCCAGACGGCGTCCTCCTGGTTGAGCACGTCGAACCGGTCGCCCATGTCGCGCGAGTCCAGGTTGTAGCGCTGGGCGAGCGCGATGGCGGCCGGGCCGAGGAAGTCGGGGTCGAGCACGTAGACGGGGCAGGCCGAGTAGCAGAGCAGGCAGTTGATGCACATGCTGTACTGCTTGTACGCCTCCAGCTGCTCGGGCGTCTGGGCGTACTCGGCGGTCAGCGGCAGCTCCTCGCCCTCCCTGATCAGCCAGGGCCGCACGGACGACAGCTTGGCCAGGAACCCGTCGATGTCCACGACCAGGTCCCTGATGACCGGGAAGCCCTTCAGCGGCTCGATCCTGATCGGGCCCGCGCCGAACTCGGTGAGGAAGGTGCCGCAGGTCAGCCTGGGCTCGCCGTTGACGGTCATGCCGCACGAGCCGCACACGCCCATCCGGCACGACCAGCGGTACGACAGGCTGCCGTCGAGCTGGTCCTTGATGTGGTTGAGGCCGTCGAGGACCGCCCAGTCGGCCATGAGCGGCACGTCGTACCCCTGGAACACCGGCTCCTCGTCCTCGCCGGGCCGGTACCGGGCCACCTCGACCCTGATCGTCGCCGTCCCATCAGTCACGTCCGTACACCCTTTCTCCCGGAGGCCAGCGGGTGATCGTCACGGGGAGCAGCCCGACGGACGGGGTGCCGTCGGGTGCGCGGTGCACCAGGGAGTGCGCGAGGTAGGCGGCGTCGTCCCTGGCCGGGAAGTCGGTGCGCTGGTGCGCGCCGCGCGACTCCTGCCGGTTCAGCGCGCAGGCCACGATGGTCTGCGCGACCTCCAGCATGGTGTGCAGCTCCTGCAGGTTGATCAGCTCGGTGTTGAACGCGGTGCTCGTGTCGTCGATGCGGACCTCCTCGGCGCGCTCGCGCAGCTCCGCGAGCGTGTCGACGGCCTTGGTGAGCACGTCGCCCGTGCGGTAGATGCCGGCGGCCCCTTCCAGAGTGTGCTGCATCTCCTCGCGCAGGTCGGCGATCCGCTCACCGGTGCTGCTGCCCTCCCGGACGCGTTCCAACCGGCGCCGCTCGTCGGCCCCCTGGCTCCGCACGGCGGCCGGCTCGCCGTCCCGGTGCGACCTGGCGAACTCGGCGGCGGCGATCCCGGCCCGGCGGCCGAAGACCAGGCACTCGGGCAGCGAGTTGGAGCCGAGCCGGTTGGCGCCGTTGATGCTCACGCAGGCGGTCTCCCCGGCCGCGAACAGCCCGGCGACGGGGGTGGCGCCGTCGATGTCGGTGTGGACGCCGCCCATCATGTAGTGCACGACCGGGCGCACCGGGATGAGGTCGGTGGCCGGGTCGAGGTTCTGGTAGCTGCGGCACAGCTCGCGTACGAACGGGATGCGGGCGTCGATCTTGCTCTCGCCCAGGTGGCGCAGGTCCAGGTAGACGACCGGGCCGTACGGGGTGTCCACCGTGCGGCCCTTCTGCTGCTCGTGCACGAACGCCTGGGAGAGGCGGTCGCGCGGGCCCAGCTCCATGCTGCGCAGCTTCGGCGTGGGCGTGGGCTTGCCGAGGTCGTAGTCCTGCAGGTAGCGGTAGCCGTCCTTGTTGATCAGCCAGCCGCCCTCGGCCCTGGCCGCCTCGGTGATGAGGATGCCGGTGAACGGCAGGCCCGTGGGGTGGTACTGGACGAACTCCATGTCCTTCAGCGGCGCTCCCGCCCGGTAGGCCAGGGCCATGCCGTCGCCGGTCTTGATGGCGGCGTTCGTGGTGAAGGGGAAGACGCGGCCGCAGCCGCCGGTGGCCAGGATGACGGTCCTGGCGGCGATGGTCTCGATGCGGCCGGTCCTGATCTCGACGGCCACGACGCCGTGGACGCGGCCGTCGTCGACGACGAGCTTGGTGACGTACCACTCGTCGTACCGCAACACGTCCTGATATTTCAGGGTTGTTTGGAACAAGGTGTGCAAGAGGTGGAAGCCCGTTTTGTCGGCCGCGTACCAGGTGCGCATCTTCTTCATGCCGCCGAACGGGCGGACCGCCACGCGCCCGTCGCTCTCCCGGCTCCAGGGGCAGCCCCAGTGCTCGAGCTGGATCAGCTCCTCGGGCGCCTCGGCCACGAACGCCTCGACGGCGTCCTGGTCGCACAGCCAGTCACCGCCGGAGATCGTGTCGTAGCAGTGCTCGTCGAGCGTGTCGCCGACGCCGATCACCCCGGCGGCGCCGCCCTCGGCGGAGACGGTGTGGCTGCGCATCGGATAGACCTTCGAGACGACCGCCACCTTCAGGGACGGGTCACTCTCGGCGACCGCGACGGCCGCCCGCAGGCCCGCTCCGCCTCCTCCGACGATGAGCACGTCGATCATTACGTCACTTCCCGTGGTCGGGTTGTATCGGGTCCTTCACCCGTTTGCCGTCGTGCCGGATGGCGGACAGGTGGATGCTGCCGTCGTGGTACTCGTGCCGGATCCGGCGGCAGCCGCAGTCGAAGAACTGGTCACGGATCACCAGGCCGTAGCCGTCGTCGTCGACGAGGCGCTCACCGCCGGACTTCTTCCCGCAGGGGGCCGTCTCGGGGGTGAAGGGGATTCGCGTGCCTGACATCGCCGATCTCCCTAGATAGGCGAAATTTCATGATCAGTCGGGATTCTCCGGGCGAGGCTCGGCCTCGGAGGCTTCGTCGTGCTCGACCCCGTGCTGCACCGCTGAGGGCAGCTCCGCCTGCTCGCGGGGGTAGTGCAGGTCGAAGGCGGGCCGTTCGGAGCGGATCGGGGGCATGCTGACGAAGTTGTGGCGCGGCGGCGGGCAACTGGTGGCCCATTCGAGGGAGCCGCCGTACCCCCACGGGTCGTCGAGGGTGACCTTGGGCGCGTACTTGGCCGTCTTCCAGACGTTGTAGAGGAACGGCAGCGTCGAGGCCCCGAGCAGGAACGCCCCGGCGGAGGAGAACTCGTTGAGCGCGGTGAAGCCGTCGCCCGGGCTGTAGTCGGCGTAGCGCCTGGGCATGCCGAGCATGCCGAGCCAGTGCTGCACCAGGAACGTGGTGTGGAAGCCGATGAACAGCGTCCAGAAGTGCACCTTGCCGAGGCGGTCGTCGAGCATCCGGCCGGTCATCTTCGGCCACCAGAAGTAGAAGCCGGAGAACATCGCGAACACGACCGTGCCGAAGACGACGTAATGGAAGTGCGCGACCACGAAGTACGTGTCGCTGATGTGGAAGTCGAGCGGCGGCGAGGCCAGGATGACCCCGGTGAGCCCGCCGAGCAGGAACGTCACCAGGAACCCGACGGCGAAGAGCATCGGCGTCTCGAAGCTCAGATGGCCCCGCCACATCGTGCCGATCCAGTTGAAGAACTTCACCCCGGTCGGCACCGCTATGAGGAACGTCATGAGCGAGAAGAACGGCAGCAGCACCTGGCCGGTCGGGAACATGTGGTGGGCCCACACGGTCATCGACAGCCCGGCGATGGTGATCGTCGCGCCGACGAGCCCCAGGTAGCCGAACAGCGGCTTGCGGCTGAAGACCGGGATCACCTCGGAGATGATCCCGAAGAACGGCAGCGCGATGATGTAGACCTCGGGGTGGCCGAAGAACCAGAACAGATGCTGCCAGAGCAGCGCGCCGCCGTTCTCGCTGTGGAAGACCTGCGTGCCCAGCTTGCGGTCCGACTCCAGCACCAGCAGCGCCGCGGCCAGCACGGGGAACGCCATCAGCACCATCATGCTGGTCAGCAGCACGGTCCAGGTGAACAGCGGCACCCGGAACATGGTCATGCCGGGCGCCCGCATGCCGATGATCGTGGTGATGAAGTTGACCGAGCCGAGGATCGTACCGAGACCCGACAGCGCCAGGCCCATGATCCACAGATCGCCGCCGATCTGCGGCGAGTACAGCGCCGTCGACAGCGGCGTGTAGGCGAACCAGCCGAAGTCCGCCGCCCCGCCCGGGGTGAAGAACCCGGCCACCACCATCAGCCCGCCGAACAGGAACATCCAGTACGCGACCGCGTTCAGCCGGGGGAAGGCCACGTCGGGCGCGCCGACCTGCAGCGGCATGACCACGTTCGCGAACCCCGCGAACAGCGGGGTGGCGAACAGCAGCAGCATCACCGTGCCGTGGATGGTGAACAGCTGGTTGTACTGCTGCTGGTTGACCAGCTGCATGCCGGGGGAGACGAGCTCGGCCCTGATGACCATGGCCATGAGGCCGGCCACGAGGAAGAACCCGAACGAGGTGATCAGGTAGAGATACCCGATGACCTTGTGGTCGGTCGTCGACAGCCAGGAGGCGAGGACGGTCCCGGTGCGGCGGCGCCTGACCTGCTCGATCGAGGTCTCGCGAACAGTCGTCACGGCTGCTCCCTCCAGTGCGGAGTGCTACCTGCGACGGACCGCTGGACGCCGCCCGCCTCAGGCGCGATTCGGCTACCTGCGGCGGACCGCCGGATGCGGCCCACCATGGCCTGCCCCGATCTACCCATTCCACGCCAAGCAGCGCCGCTCGGGAAGACGTTCTTTGACATTCGCACCGGAAGGTTTGACATGCGGGGGCGGCATGCGACCCATGCGTGATCGTCGCTGGTGGATCGGTTGAATCCGGCCTAGCGTTTCCAGGCGTGCCCATGACGCTCGGATTTCACCTGCCCAACGGCTACGCCGGCGCCGACCGGCGCGGCGCCGCCAGGATCGCCGCGCTGGCGGAGGAGCTGGGCTACGACTCGCTGTGGACGGCCGACCACGTGGTCCTGCCCAGCCCCCGGGTCGATCCCTCGCCGCTCGAACCCGGCGCGCCGCTGCTGGACGCCGTGGTCTCGCTGGCGTTCCTGGCCGCGCACACCGAGCGGATCCTGCTGGCCACCGGCTGCGTGGTGCTGCCCCAGCGCGACCCGCTGGTGCTGGCCAAGCAGCTGGCAAGCGTGGACGTGCTCAGCGGCGGACGGCTGGTGTTCGGGGCCGTGGCCGGCTACCTGGAGCCGGAGTTGCGCGCGCTCGGCGTGCCCCTGGAGGGCCGCGGCGAGCGTACGGCCGAGTACCTGCGGGCGATGCGCGCGCTGTGGGAGCAGGACGAGCCCGCCTTCCACGGCCGGTACGTCTCGTTCGAGGGTGTCGACGCCCATCCGCGCCCGCTCGGACGCGTGCCGGTCGTCATGGGCGGCCACACGCGCGCCGCCCACCGGCGGGCCGCCGAGCTGGCCGACGGCTGGTACGGCTGGATGCTGGGCCTGCGGGCGGCGGCGGCCCAGATCGAGTCCGTACGCGCCGAGGCCGCGGCGGCCGGCACCAGCCTCCACGTCTCGGTCACCCCGGCCCGCCCCCTCGACCCCGGGACCGTGCGCGCCTACGCGGACGCGGGAGTGGACCGGCTCATCCTGGCCCACCGCCCCGGGCTGTCCCTGCCGGAGGTGGAGGACTTCCTGCGCCGCAACGCCCCCGGCCGCCTCCTCGCCTGACGCGCCACATGTCCCACATTGCGGATATCCGCGGGCTCACCGGGTGAGGTCTTCTATCCTTCGTAGCCGGACCCGACTTCGGAGGAGAAGATCCCGTGACTGCTCAGGCTGACTACGCCGCCCTCGTCCAGCGAGGGCTCTCGCTCGACCTCACCAGGGGCAAGCCGTCGCCGCGCCAGCTCGATCTCTCCAACGACCTGCTCAAGCTGCCCACGTCCTACCGGGCGGCCGACGGCACCGACGGCCGCAACTACGGCAACCTGCAGGGCCTGACCGAGCTGCGCGAGCTGTTCGCGCCGCTGGTCCAGGTGCCCGCCGGCCAGCTCGTCGTCGGCGGCAACTCCAGCCTGGCCCTGATGCACGACACGATCGTGCACGCGCTGCTGACCAGGGTGCCGGGCGCCGCGCGGCGGTGGGTGGAGGAGCCGGAGGTCACGTTCCTGTGCCCGGTCCCCGGATACGACCGGCACTTCACGATCACCGAGCGGTTCGGGATCAAGATGGTGCCCGTCCCGATGAACGCCGAGGGCCCCGACATGGACGTGGTCGAGCGCCTGGTGGCCGCCGACGCGAGCGTCAAGGGCATCTGGTGCGTGCCGAAGTACAGCAACCCGTCCGGCGTCACCTACAGCGACGAGACGGTCCGCAGGCTGGCCGCCATGCCGGTCGCCGCGCCCGACTTCCGGATCTTCTGGGACAACGCGTACGCGGTGCACCACCTCACCGACACCCCGGACGAGCTGGCCGACCTGCTGACTCTGGCCGCCGAGCACGGCAACGCCGACCGCGTGTTCGTCTACGCCTCCACCTCCAAGGTGACGCTGGCGGGCTCCGGCGTGTCCTTCTTCGGCTCCTCGCCCGCGAACGTCGAGTGGTTCCTGCACAACACGGGCAAGCAGTCCATCGGCCCCGACAAGCTCAACCAGCTCCGCCACGTCGAGTTCCTGGGCGACCCGGCGGGCGTGGCCGCGCACATGCGGCGGCACGCGGAGCTGATCGGGCCGAAGTTCGAGCTGGTCGACAAGGTGCTGACCGAGCGGCTGGGCGACCTCGGCACCTGGACGAGCCCCGCGGGCGGCTACTTCATCAGCCTGGAGGTGCCGCACGCCGCCGAGGTGGTGGCCAGGGCCAAGGCCGCGGGCATCGCGCTGACGCCCGCGGGCGCGACGCACCCGTACGGCAAGGACGCCGCCGACCGCACGATCCGGATCGCCCCGACCTTCCCCGGGCTGGACGAGCTGGAGCAGGCCATCGAGGGCCTGGCCGTCTGCGCCCGCGCGGTGGCGGAGGAGCTGGGCTGAGCTAGCGGCCGTTCCTGAAGCCGAAGATGTACTCGCGCGTCTCGCTCGGATGGAACGAGACGCCGACCCCCGGCTCGAACACGACGTTGTCGCGCGCGCAGTAATAGAGGCCCTCCCACACGGCCAGGGCCTTCTCCCTGGCCGGGGCCTCGAGGGTGTCGCGCTTCCTGGCGCCGTACGAGCCGAGCACGTTCAGCAGCCCGAGCCCCCAGAACAGGCCGGTCAGGCAGAACGGGGCGAGCAGCACCTCGCCCCACTTGGGGTCCTGGCCCATGGCGATGACCAGCGACACGACCAGGTGCACCAGGGCCGCCACGAGGAGCAGGAGATAGCCCTGGTTCCTGGCCCACGGGGTGTAGTGGCGGCTGGGGAACGACAGCCAGACCGCGAGCTGCGTACGGCTCATGACGTGTTTCGAGGCGCCCAGCGCCGCCGCCGTGGGCAGGTCGGCGACCTCGCGCACGCCGGGCAGCCGCACTCTGCCGATCTTGTACGTGGTCCCGGAGGCCACCGCTCCGGGGACCGCGGCGACCTGGTCGGTCTCCGAACACACCGGGCACCTGACTTCCACCTGGGCAGTTTGGCCTTAAGTAACGACCTGCGCAAACCGGGAGGCGGAGCGTGTCCGGCCGGACCCTCCGGCCGAGTGGTTTCCACCTAAAGTGCATGGTGTGAAGCCGATTGATGCGTTGGTGAGCTCTCTGCCCGAAGGTCGCGTCCTGACCGACCCGGATGTGATCGACTCCTACGCCCGTGACCGGACGTTCGTGGCGCCGGGCAAGCCGCTCGGCGTGGTGCTGGCCGCCTCGCGTGACGACGTGGTCACGACGTTGAGGTGGGCCACCGAGCACCGGGTGCCCGTGGTGCCGCGGGGCGGCGGCTCGGGCCTGGCGGGGGCCGCCGTCGCCGGTGACGGCTCGATCGTGCTCTCGCTGGCCAGGATGAACGCGATCAGGGAGCTCTCCCCCGCCGACGAGATCGCCGTCGTCGAGCCCGGCGTCATCACCGCCGACCTGGACAGGGCCGCCAGGGAGCACGGGCTCATGTACGCGCCGGACCCCTCGTCGTACGAGATCTCCACGATCGGCGGCAACCTGGCCACGAACGCGGGCGGGCTGCGGTGCGTGAAGTACGGCGTGACCAGGGACTCGGCGCTCGGGCTCGAGGTGGTGCTGGCCGACGGCCGCGTGATCGGCACCGGCCGGCGCACGATGAAGGGCGTCACGGGCTACGACCTGACCGGCCTGTTCGTCGGCTCCGAGGGCACGCTCGGCGTCATCACCGCGGCCACGGTCCGGCTCAAGCGGGCGCCCACGGCGCCGCCGGCCACGTTCGCGGCGGAGTTCGGCTCGCTCCGGGACGCGGGCGCGGCGGTGTCGGCGATCATGGCGGCGGGCTGCCAGCCGTCCCTCATGGAGCTGATCGACCGCGCCTCGCTGGAGGCCCTCGACGACTGGCTCAACATCGGGCTCGAAGCGGACACGCAGGCCACGCTGATCGGCCAGTCCGACGCCACCGACAGCCAGGCCATGGTCGAGCGCATGGAGCGGCTGTGCCTGGAGAACGGCGCCTCCTTCGTGGCCGTGTCCTCCAGCCCACAGGAGGCCGAGGAGCTGATCAAGCTGCGCCGGCTGGACTACCAGGCCAAGGAGCGGCTCGGGGCGTGCCTGGTGGAGGACGTGTGCGTGCCCCGGTCCCTGCTGCCGGACATGATCACCGCCATCGAGGAGACGTCCGCGCGGCACGGGGTGAAGATCCTCACGGTCGCGCACGCCGGCGACGGGAACCTGCACCCGGTCTTCATCTTCGACCGCGGCATGCCCGAGCCGCCGGCGGAGGTGTGGGCGGCGGCGGACGAGGTGTTCACGCGCGCGCTGGAGCTCGGGGGCACGCTGACCGGTGAGCACGGGGTGGGCCTGCTGAAGCGGCGCTGGCTCGACCTGGAGTCGGGGCCGGTGGTCACCGAGGTCCAGCAGGGCATCAAGGCGGTCTTCGACCCCCTGGGGATCCTCAACCCGGGCAAGGCGATCTAGCTCTGGCCTGGAGAATCTCGGACTGTGGGCACCTTGACCAAGCCGTGACATTGGGGCCGGAAGCCCGTCCGACCTGCGACGAAGGGCTTACAGCGGCCTGACTTCCTTCGTCAAAACATGAAACTTCTGACAGGTCCGGCAGACGTCCCAACCATCACGCTGGTAGCGTTTTGCCCCATCTAATGGGTTGTAATGGGGGTCCGACGTGAATCAGTTCCAGCCGTTGGCGGCGGACGACCCGCGGCGGCTGGGGGCGTATGAAATCGTCGCCCGGCTCGGCGAGGGCGGCCAGGGCGTTGTCTATCTGGGTAAGAGCGATTCCGGGGAGCAGGTAGCGGTCAAGCTGCTGCACAACGCCCTGGTGGCCGACGCCGACGCCAGGACGAGGTTCCTGCGCGAGGTGGCGGTGGCACAGCGGGTGGCCAGGTTCTGCACCGCTCCAGTGCTCCACGCCGACCTGGATGGCAGCCGTCCGTACATCGTGAGCGAGTACGTCCCGGGGCCGTCGCTGCGTGAGATGGTCATCAACGAGGGGCCGCGGCGGGGTGCGGCGCTCGAACGGCTCGCGATCAGCACGGCCACGGCTCTCGCGGCCATCCACCGCGCCGGCATCCTGCACCGCGACTTCAAGCCCGCCAACGTCCTGATGGGGCCCGAGGGTCCCGTCGTGATCGACTTCGGCATCGCCCGCGCCCTGGACTCGCCCGGCGCGACGGCCACGGGGATGGCCATGGGCACGCCCTCGTACCTGGCGCCCGAGCAGCTCAGCGGGGCGGCGGTGTCGGAGGCGGCCGACGTGTTCGCCTGGGGCGTCACGATGGTGTTCGCGGCGACGGGCAAGCCCGCCTTCGGCGCCGACTCCATTCCCGTGGTGATGAACCGGATCCTCAACGAGGAGCCGGAGCTCGGGCGGATGGAGGGCATGCTCGGGGAGCTGGTCGGCCTCTGCCTCTCGAAGGACCCCGCGCAGCGGCCCAGCGCTGACGAGCTCATCGTCCGCCTCACCGGCCAGCCGGCCCCGAAGTCCGCCATCGAGCCGGTGACGGGCCAGCAGCTGATCGGCGGCGCCGCCGCCGCGGCCGGTGCCGGCGTGGAGGGTGGCGCCCCTGCGGCGAAGGGCCAGGACGTCTACCCGGGCCCCTGGACCCAGCCCACCGGCCCCGTCCCGCCCGTCCCGCAGACGGGCGCGTACGGCCGCCCCGCCGCGGCCGCCGCCCAGGCCGCGTCCCCCATGCCGGGCAACCAGCCCCAGGGCGGCCCACAGCCGGGGACACCTGGTATGCCCGGAACGCCCGGTGGCCCGGGGACCCCCGGTGCGCCGCAGCCCGGGATGCCCGCCGGTTCCCAGCCGGGTATGCCCGCCGGGCCGGTCGGCTCCCACCCCGGAATGCCCGGCAACGGCCCGCAGACGCCTCAGGGCGGCCCTCAAGCGCCTCAGGGCGGCCCGCAGGGTGCGGGCGCACCCGGAATGCCACCGCAGCACGGTGCGGCAGCGCAGCACGGTGCTGTCGCGTCCGGGATGCCGCCGCACGGCCCCGGCACGCCTCAGGGCCAGTCGCCCTTCCAGGGGGGAACACCAGGCGGACCGGGCAGGCCCGGAGCGCAGGGCGGTCCCACCCGTCCCGGAGGCCCGTCGGGCCCCGGTGACAGCGCGCCCGCGAAGCAGCGCCGCACACTGACGCTCGCCCTGTCCGGAGCCGCGGCCGCCGCCCTCCTCGTGGTCGTCGGCGCCGTGGTGGTGCAGGCCAACACCAAGGAAGTCCCGGTGGTGGCCGTCGGCAACTCCTCCAACAAGACCAGCGGCGACGGCTCCGGCGGCGGCCAGCCCGTCGACCCGCCGCCCGGCGACCAGACCCCGGTGCCGCTGCCCACGGACACCTCGGTGTCGGTGCCCACCCTGAGCATCGATCCGACGGAGAGCAAGAAGGCCAAGCACACCAAGCAGCCGGAACCCATCGCCGAGGTCCCGAACCCGGTCACCCAGGCACCCCAGCCCCAGACCACGACGAAGCGGCCACAGCCCACGCCCAAGCCGTCCGAGACCAAGACGAAGAAGAAGTCTTCCGACATGGTCGACCCCGTGGTGGAGCCGCCGCTCGGCGAATCGACGGACCAGCCGGGCACCGGCACGACGGTCCCGACCCGTCCCAGCAGCAAGCCGACCAAGACCTATGGTCCGCGCAAGCCGAACCCGTACAACGCGGCGTCAGTGTGCGGCTCCGGCTACAAGGTCATCGACTCGCGCTCCATCGCGACCGGCAACGCCACCGTCTATCTTCTGTACAACTCCGGTGCGGGCAAGAACTGCGTGGTCACGATGTCGCGCATGCTGTACCCGGAGAAGGCGCAGATGAACGCCATCCTCCAGGTGAAGGGTGGCTCCAGCGCCAGCAACCCGGGCAACTTCACCGCGTACGCCGGCCCGATCCGTCTGCCCGGAAAGCAGAAGTGCGTGATCTGGGGCGGTTCGTGGGGCGGCCAGACGTGGAAGTCCGGCTGGAGCCACTGCACCTGACCTGACGACGACATCCGCTGAAAAGGGCCCCTTGTACGGGGCCCTTTTTGCGTTAGCGTAGTTGACGTGATCGTCAGGTCTTCGGTGCCGACGTCCAGGGGCAGGCGGACGCGGGCCGCGCTGCTGCAGGCTGGGCGGGAGGCGTTCGAGGAGCACGGGTACGACGCCGTGCGGATCGACGACGTCTGTGGGCGGGCCCGGGTGTCCCATGGCACGTTCTACACCTACTTCGACTCCAAGGAAGCGCTGTTCGGCGAGGTCGCGGCGGCCGTGGTCGGGGAGATGTTCGCGGCCAGCCTGGTCGGCGCGGCGGCGGACCCGGACGATCCGTACGCCCGGATCGAGGCCGCCAACCGGCTCTACCTGCGGGCCTGGGCGGCGAACTCGCGGCTGGTGCGGATGGTGGAGCAGGCGGCCACGTCCGAGGAGAGGTTCGGGCGGTTGCTGCTCGAGCTGCGGGAGGTGTTCGTGCGGCGGGGCGCGGAGGGGCTGAAGCGGCTGCAGGAGCAGGGGCTGGCCGATCCGGAGCTGGATCCGCGGCTGACCGCCGTCATGCTGGGCGGGATGGTGGAGCACTTCGCCCACGTGTGGCTGGATCTCGGGGAGCGGGCCGACGAGCAGGTGGCGGTCGATCACCTGACGCGGTTGTGGGCCAGGGCCATCGGGTTGACGGGAACGTCAGGTTGGCGGGAGGAAGGCGCGTGATCAGGAGCAGGCTCGACACCGAGGGCGACGACTATCGCGGGCGTCGCGAGGCCATGCTCGCCAAGCTGGGCGAGCTCGACGCCGAGCACGCCAAGGCGGTGGCCGGGGGCGGCGAGAAGTACGTCGAACGGCACCGCAGGCGCGGCAAGCTCCTGGCCAGGGAGCGGATCGAGCTGCTGATCGACCCGGACTCGCCCTTCCTGGAGCTGTCGCCGCTGGCCGCCTGGGGCAGCGAGTTCCCGGTCGGGGCCGGAATGGTGTCGGGGATCGGGGTGATCGAGGGCGTCGAGTGCGTGATCACCGCGAACGACCCCACGGTCCGCGGCGGCGCGTCGAACCCGTGGACGCTGAAGAAGTCCCTCCGGGCGGCCGACATCGCGCTGCGCAACAGGCTCCCGTACGTGAACCTGGTCGAGAGCGGCGGCGCGGACCTGCCGACGCAGAAGGAGATCTTCATCCCGGGTGGCCAGATATTTCGTGACCTGACCCGGTTGTCGGCGGCGGGCGTTCCGACCATCGCGCTGGTGTTCGGGAACTCCACGGCAGGCGGCGCGTACGTGCCCGGCATGAGCGACTACGTGGTGATGGTGCGGGAACGAGCGAAAGTGTTCCTGGGCGGCCCGCCCCTCGTGAAGATGGCCACCGGGGAGGAGTCGGACGACGAGTCCCTGGGCGGGGCCGAGATGCACGCCAGGACCAGCGGCCTCGCCGACTACCTGGCCCAGGACGAGCACGACGCACTGCGGATCGGGCGGCGGATCGTCCGTTCCCTCAACTGGCGCAAGCAGGGCATGAGCCCGCAGGCGGCGCGGGAGCCCGGATATCCGGCCGAGGAGCTGCTGGGGATCGTCCCCGAGGACCTGAAGGTGCCGTTCGACCCCCGCGAGGTGATCGCGCGCGTGGTGGACGGGAGCGAGTTCGAGGAGTTCAAGCCGCTGTACGGCGCCTCCCTCGTGACCGGCTGGGCGCGCGTCCACGGCTACCCGGTGGGCGTGCTGGCGAACGCGCGCGGCGTGCTGTTCAGCGAGGAGTCGCAGAAGGCCACCCAGTTCATCCAGCTCGCGAACCAGTCGCGCACTCCGCTCCTGTTCCTCCAGAACACGACCGGTTACATGGTCGGCAAGGACTACGAGCAGGGCGGCATCATCAAGCACGGCGCCATGATGATCAACGCGGTGTCCAACTCGACCGTCCCCCATCTCACCGTCGTCATGGGCGCCTCGTACGGGGCGGGCAACTACGGCATGTGCGGGCGCGCGTACGACCCCCGCTTCCTGTTCAGCTGGCCGAGCGCCAAGTCGGCGGTGATGGGCCCGGCGCAGCTCGCCGGGGTGCTGTCCATCGTGGGCCGCGCGTCCGCGCAGGCCAGAGGGCAGGTGTACGACGAGGAGGCCGACGCGGCGATGCGCGCGATGGTGGAGGCCCAGATCGAGGCGGAGTCGCTGCCGTTCTTCCTGTCTGGCCGCCTGTACGACGACGGGGTCATCGACCCGCGCGACACCCGTACCGTCCTGGGCCTGTGCCTGTCGGCCGTCAACAGCGCGCCGGTGCCCGAACCGGCGGGATTCGGGGTGTTCCGGCCATGATCACCCGCCTGCTCGTCGCGAACCGGGGCGAGATCGCCCGCCGCGTCTTCCGCACCTGCGGGTCGCTCGGCATCTCGACGGTCGCCGTCTTCTCCGACCCCGACGCGGACGCGCCGCACGTGGCCGAGGCCGACCTGGCCGTACGGCTGCCGGGCGCCCGCCCGTCCGACACGTACCTGAACATCGGCCGCATCCTGGATGCCTGCCGCGCCTCCGGTGCGGACGCCGTGCATCCCGGATACGGCTTCCTGTCCGAGAACGCGGAGTTCGCGCGGGCCGTGCTGGACGCCGGGCTGGTGTGGGCCGGGCCGCCACCCGAGGCCATCGCGGCCATGGGGTCCAAGGTCGAGGCCAAGCGGCTGATGGCGGAGGCGGGCGTGCCCGTGCTCCCCTCGCTCGACCCGGAGGCGCCCGGGGAGTTCCCGGTCCTGGTCAAGGCGTCCGCCGGTGGGGGCGGGCGCGGCATGCGGATCGTCCGCGAGGCCGGGGAGCTGGCGCGGGAGGTCGAGTCGGCGCGGCGGGAGTCGGCGTCGGCGTTCGGCGACGGGACCGTGTTCGTGGAGCCGCTGCTGGAGAACGCCCGGCACGTCGAGGTGCAGGTGCTGGCCGACCGGCACGGCACGGTGTGGACGCTGGGCGAGCGCGAGTGCAGCGTGCAGCGGCGGCACCAGAAGGTCGTCGAGGAGTGCCCGTCGCCGGGGATCTCGGCCGAGCTGCGGGAGCGGCTGTGCGAGGCGACGGTCAGGGCCGCGCGGAAGATCGGCTATGTCGGGGCCGGGACCGTGGAGTTCCTGGTCAAGGGGGATCGGGTGGCGTTCCTGGAGATGAACACCCGGCTCCAGGTCGAGCATCCGGTCACTGAGCTGGTCTACGGGGTCGATCTGGTGCGGCTGCAGCTCGAGGTGGCCGAGGGAGCCGCCCTGCCCGCGACGCCGCCCGAGCCTGCCGGGCATGCCGTGGAGGTGCGGCTTTATGCGGAGGACGGGGATTATCTGCCGCAGAGCGGGGTGTTGCGGCGGTTCGAGGTCTCCGGGGAGGTGCGAGTGGATTCGGGGGTGGAGTCCGGGTCGGTGATCTCGCCGTACTACGACCCGATGCTGGCGAAGGTGATCGGGTACGGGCGGGTACGAGCGGAGGCGGTGCGGAAGCTGGTCACGGCGCTCCGGCGGGCGAAGCTCCACGGGGTCGTGACAAATCGCGATTTACTGGTAAAAATCCTGACAAATTCGGCCTTCGGGGCGGGTGACACCCACACCGGCTTCCTCGCCCCCGGCGGCCCTCTCGACGGCAGCTCCCCGGACGGGCCCGGCGAGCTCCCGGTGCTGGCCGCCGCGCTCGCCATGGCCGCCGAGAACCGCCGCCGGGCGACGGTGCTGGCGGGCCTCCCGAGCGGCTGGCGCAACGTGCGCTCCCAGCCCCGCCGGGCCCGCTTCGAGGAGGCCGAGGTCGTCTACGACCCGCTCCCCCAGGGCGTCACCGTGATCAGCGCGGAGCCGTACGAGGTGATCCTGGAACGCGACGGCGTCCGGCACACCTTCGAGGTGGCCCGCTACGACGAGGACGGCAAGGTCTACGTCGACCACGTCGGCGGGTGCGCCGAGCTGACCCCGCTCCCCCGCCTCCCCGAGCCGGTCGAGCACGTCGCGCCCGGCTCCCTGCTGGCCCCCATGCCGGGCAGCGTGCTCCGGGTCGAGGTGGAGCCCGGCGACCGGGTGACGAAGGGGCAGCCGGTGCTGGTGCTCGAGGCGATGAAGATGGAGCATCGGATCGCGGCGCCGTCCGACGGCGTGGTGTCGGACGTACACGTCGAAAAGGGCCGGCAGGTTGAAGCGGGCGCGGTGCTGGCGATCATCCAGGAGGAGACTGCATGACGAGCCTGGTGCACAAGGACCTGGCGGCGGGCGTCGCGACCGTCACGCTGGACTCGCCGCCCAACCGCAACGCCCTGTCCGTACGGCTCCTCGCCGACCTGTCCGACCGGCTCCACTGGGCGCTGGCCGAGCCGGAGGCCAGGGTGATCGTGCTGACCGGCACCGGGAACGTGTTCTGCTCGGGCGCCGACCTCAAGGAGCAGAAGGCCTCGGGCGCGGCGGTGACGGCGTCGTTCCCCGACGTCCTCACGCTGATCTGGGAGAGCCCGAAGCCGGTCATCTGCCGGCTGAACGGCACGGCGCGGGCGGGCGGCCTGGGCCTGGTGGCGGCGTGCGACTTCGCGATCGCGCCGGTGACGGCGTCCTTCGCCTTCTCCGAGGTACGGCTCGGCGTCGTGCCCGCCATGATCTCGGTGCCGGTGCTGCGCCGGGTCGAGCCCCGGGCGGCGGCCGAGTACTTCCTGACCGGCGAGGTGTTCGACGCGGCCCGGGCGGCGGAGATCGGGCTGCTCTCGCGGGCCGTCCCGGAGGACGAACTGGACGCGACGGTCGCGCACTACACCGATCTGCTGATCAAGGGCGGCCCCGAGGCACTGGCCATCGCGAAGCGGATGGTGCGGGAGGTGCCCGCGCTGTCGTTCGAGGAGGGGCTGCGGCGGATGACCGAGCTGTCGGCCGAGCGCTTCACCTCGGAGGAGGGGCAGGAGGGCATCGCGGCGTTCAGGGAGAAGCGGCCGCCCAGGTGGGCCGCCCGATGACGCTGCGGATCGCGAACTGCAGCGGCTTCTACGGCGACCGCCTCTCGGCCGCCAGGGAGATGGTCGAGGGCGGGCCGATCGACGTGCTCACCGGCGACTGGCTGGCCGAGCTGACCATGCTCATCCTCGCCGGGAACCGCCTCAAGGGCCGCCCCGGGTACGCGCCGACGTTCCTCCAGCAGATGGAGGACGTCCTGGGCCCTTGTCTCGATAAATCCATCAAAATCGTGACGAACGCCGGCGGCCTGGACCCGGCCGGCTGCGCGGAGGCCGTACACGACCTGGCCACCCGCCTCGGCCTGTCCCCCACGATCGCCCACATCACGGGCGACGACCTCACCGGCCGCCCCCTGGACCTGACCAACGCCGACACCGGCGAACCCCTCACCGCGACCCCCCTGACCGCGAACGCCTATCTCGGCGGCCGCCCCATCGCCACCGCCCTCGCGTCGGGCGCGGACGTGGTGGTGACCGGCCGCGTGACGGACGCCGCCCTGGTGACCGGCCCCGGCATCTGGCGGTACGGGTGGGGGCCGGGCGACCTGGACCAGCTGGCGGGCTCGGTGGTGGCGGGACACGTCATCGAGTGCGGCTGCCAGGCGACCGGCGGGAACTACGCGTTCTTCCAGGACGTACCGGACCTGGCGCACTGCGGCTTCCCCATCGCCGAGCTGAACGCGGACGGCTCCGCCGTGATCACCAAGCACCCCGGCACCGGCGGGCTGGTCTCGGTCGGCACGGTCACGGCGCAGCTCGTGTACGAGCTCGGGGGCCCGCGCTACCTGGGGCCTGACGTGGTGGCCCGCTTCGACACGATCACGCTCACGGACGACGGGCCCGACCGCGTCCTGATCTCGGGTGTCCGGGGTGAGCCGCCACCCGGCACCCTCAAGGTGGCCGTCAACTACCTGGCGGGCTATCGCAACACGATGACCCTGGTGCTGACGGGCCTGGACGTGGAGGCCAAGGCCCGGGCCGCCCAGGACGCCCTCTGGGCCCGCGTCCCCCGGGACTCGTTCGACCGGGTGGACGTGGAGCTGACGGACTCGGGCCTGCTGCGGATCACCGTCATGGACGCCGACGAACGCCGGGCGGGACGCGCGTTCTCCTCCGCCGTGGTGGAGACGGGGCTCGCCAGCTACCCGGGCTTCTACGCCCTCACCCCACCGGGAAACGCCACGCCGTACGGGGTCTACTGGCCCGTCCTCGTCCCCGCCTCGGAGGTCCGCCCCCGGATCTTCATCAACGGCAACGAGCTCCCTCCCACCGCCCCCGACATACCAGGAGCCGGGCCCGCGACCGGGAGCGGCGGTCAGGGGCTCCGGCCTCCAGGCGCGGCGGAGACGGCGAGCGAAGCGGGCGACGCAGCCGAAGCCGCCACCGCGCACCCCGCACCGGCCCTCTTCTCAGCGCCGGGTCGGCGGGACGCGGCACCACGCGGCCCGGCGCCCACGAACGGTGGCCAAGGGGCCGAGAGCGCCACCGGAAACGACGGGCAAAGGGCCGGGAGCGGCGGGCAGGGGCTTGGGCCCTCAGGCGCGGGGCAGGCGTCCGCGGTCGGGCCCCAGACAGCCGGGCAGGCGTCGGTGGTCGGGGCTCAGGTGCGGGTGCCGTTGGGGTGGATCGCCGGGGCGCGGTCCGGGGACAAGGGCGGGAACGCGAACCTGGGCGTCTGGGCCGACACCCAGGAACGGTACGACTGGCTGGCCGCCCACCTCACCCCCGACACCCTCCAACGCCTCCTCCCAGCCCTCGCCCCGCACCGCGTCGACCGCTACGAGCTCCCCAACATCAAGGCGCTCAACTTCGTCATCCACGGCCTCCTCGGCAGGGGCGTGGCCGCGAGTCCCAGGATGGACCCGCAGGCGAAGGCGTTGGGCGAGGAGCTGCGGGCGAAGGAGGTGGACATACCTCCGCACCTACGAGATTGATCGCCAGCCCAGCAGCCCCGCCCCGAGGAGCCCGGCACGTACGCCGAGGGACGACGCCACCACCTCCGGCGCCCGCCGGAAGGCGAGCCGCCCCGCCAGCCGCTCCCGCAGCGGCACCAGCAGCGCGTCCCCCGCCAGCGAGACCCCGCCCCCGATGACGATGCGCGCCGGGTCGAGCACCAGGGTGTACGTGGCCAGCGCCAGGGCGAGCGTGTCCACGGCCGACGACCACACCTCCGCCGCCCGCTCGTCCCCCTCGGCGGCCAGGCGCACCACGTCCGCGGAGGTGCCCGATCCGTAGCGTGCCGCGATGGCCCCGCCCGACGCGTACGCGGCCAGGCACCCGCGCTGCCCGCACCCGCACGCCAGACCGTCGGGCCGGACCGGGATGTGACCGATCTGCCCGGCGAAGCCCCCGGCTCCCCCGTACAGCGAGCCCGACAGGACGACCGCGCCCGCGATGCCCGTACCGATGGGGAGGAACAGGACGTCGTCCCCGCCCGTCCCGAAGGCCAGCTCGGCCTCCCCGGCCGAGCGGACGTCGTGCCCGAGCGCCACCGGCAGGTCCACGTCCGCGAACGACGAGACGGGCACGTCCCGCCACCCGAAGGCCGCGGAGTAGACGGCGTGGGTGGGCGTGACCAGCCCCGGCACCGCCAGCCCCACGGCGAGCGGGCGGCGCCCGGCGCGGGGCCGCGCGAGGTCGGCGACGAAGGCGGAGATGGCCGCGATCACCTGGTCGGCGCCGCGAGGCGTCGCACGTCGCTCGAAATGCAGAATTGTCCCGTCCCGGGCGACAAATCCGCCTTTGAAGGTGGTACCGCCGACATCGACCGCAGCGACGTAATCCAATCGTGCCATCGTGCCATCGTCCCCTAGGGTGCAACCATGGCCATCCGCCGCCTCACCCACGAGGACCTCGACGACTGCACCCGCCTGGCCAAGGATCGCGACTGGCCCCCCGAGCGCCACAAGTGGGGCCTCCTGCTCGAGGTCGGCGAGGTGTACGGCATCGACGCCCCCGACGGCGACGGCCTGGCCGCCACGAACGTCCTGACCTGCTACGGCGACGACCACGCCGTGATCAGCATGGTCCTCACCGCGTCCAGGTACGCCAGGCAGGGGCTGGCCCGCCGGCTCATGGAGCACGTGATGGAGCGGGCCGGCAGCCGTACGGTCTCCCTCTTCGCCACCGACAACGGCCGCCCCCTGTACGAGCAGATGGGGTTCCGGGCCGTCGGCGGGGTCGTCAAGCACACGGGCGTGTTCGCGGGCGAGCCGTCGGTCCGGACCCGCCCGGCCACGGAGGCCGACCTGGACGAGATCGTGAAGCTGGACGCGGAGCTGTTCGGGACGGACAGGTCGGCGCTGCTGCGGCGGATGTTCGGCTTCGGCGAGCGGGTACGGATCGCGGACGGCGGCTTCGGCCACTGCTGGCGCAACGACGACAACACCGTGATCGGCCCGGTCGTGGCGCGGGACGAGGAGACCGCGCGGGCGCTGATCGCGGACCTGGCGCTGGACGTGGGCGGCGAGGTGCGCATGGACCTGGACGAGGCGATGGACGGCCTGGTCGCGTGGGCGGTCGCGCACGGCATGGGCCACCCGTGGCGGACCGCGAGGATGGTGCACGGCGGCAACCTGCCGGGCGAGCGCGCCTGCCAGTTCCTGCCGTTCATGCAGGCGCTGGGCTGACCGCACGGCGCCGGGTTGACCGGGTGCGCGGCGCTCTCGTAGGGTCGGGCGACCAGAATATGATTCTGCCGAAGGGCGATCATGACCTCCACCCACATCGACGTCAGCGCCATCGACCTCGCCGCGCTCGGCACGTGGATGGACGCCCAGGGCCTGCCCGGCGGCCCGATCACGGGCGTCGCGCCGGTCCTGGGCGGCACGCAGAACGTCATGGTCCGCTTCGAGCGCGACGGCCGCCCGTACATCCTGCGCCGGCCTCCCCTGCACGCCCGCAGCAGGAGCAACGAGGTGCTGCGCCGCGAGGCGCGGGTGCTGACGGCGCTGCGCGGCACGCCCGTGCCCGCGCCGAGGCTGGTGGCCGCGCAGACCGAGCGGGAGCCGGTGTTCTACCTGATGGAGCCGGTCGACGGGTTCAACCCCTCGACGGGCCTGCCGGAGCCGCACGCCTCCGACGCCGCGATCAGGCACCGCATGGGGCTGGAGGCCGCGGCCGCGCTGGCCGAGCTGGGGCGGGTCGATCCGGGGGTGCTGCCGGGGTTCGGCAGGCCGGAGGGGTTCCTGGAGCGGCAGGTGCCGCGCTGGCTCAAGGAGCTCGACTCGTACGGCGAGCTGGACGGCTATCCGGGCCCCGACATTCCGGGTCTGCCCGAGACGGCCGACTGGCTGGCGCGCAACCTGCCCCGGACGTTCACCCCGGGGATCATGCACGGCGACTACCATTTCGCGAACCTGATGTTCGCCTGCGACGGCCCCCGCGTGGCCGCGATCGTGGACTGGGAGATGAGCACGATCGGCGACCCGCTGCTCGACCTCGGCTGGCTGCTGGCCACCTGGTCCAGCAACAACGGCCACGTCCCCGGGCTGCCGGAGCCGCGCGAGCTCATCGAGTACTACGCGGCGCTGTCGGAGCGCGACCTGTCGGCCATCGGCTGGTACGCGGTGATGGCCTGCTTCAAGCTCGGCATCGTCCTGGAGGGCTCGCACGCGCGGGCGTTCGCGGGAAAGGCACCAAAGGACATAGGGGACGTACTACACGAAACTACCCTGCAACTGTTCGAACGGGCACATCAGTTTATGGACGGCGTTCTCGGCTGATTTCCGGAAAAACGATCACTTCTTAACCCCCCGAGTCGTACAATTGCGCGCAATTGCACCGGTTATCGGGGAAGGATCGTCATGCGAATGCGGTTCCTCGGCTCCACCTCGGAGGCGGGCGCCTGTCCCACCCTGTACGAGACCGATCGCGGCACCATCGTCGTGCAAGGTCTGCAAGTCACCGACGCGGAGGCGCTCGCGGACCTCCGTGACGTGCTCGACGGCGAGACCGCGGTCGAGGTTCCGCGCGAGCTCATCACCGAAATCGCCCGCCGGGTCCTCCCCGACGGCCCGGCAACCGCTTTCCCGACCAGCGGAGGAACACCCTCGGCCACCGCTTGATCACAATTGCGAGTGACACTGGCATGATCCACGCAAGCAGGGCTAGCCTCTTGCGGCGTGACGTCGTTTCAGCAGGCGCGCATCGACCTTGGCGGCCAGTTACGACAGCTGCGCGAAGCCGCGCACCTGTCGGGCAAGGAGCTGGCCCAGCGGCTGGGCTGGCAGCCGTCCAAGGTCTCCCGCCTGGAGAACGCCCGGCAGACCGCCACGGAGGATGACGTGGTCGTGTGGGCGCAGGCCGTACGCGCCTCGCCCGACACGACCGACGAGCTCATCAGGCAGGCCATCGCGCTGCTCGAACGGCACGACGACTGGAAGCAGCGCCACCGCAGCGGCCTGGCCGCCCTCCAGGAGGACATCCGCGACCTGGAGGCGCGCACGAAGCTCTTCCGCGTGTTCGAGCCCGGCATCATCGTGGGCCTGCTGCAGACCTCCGAGTACGCCAGGCACGTCTTCCGCAAGGTCAAGCGCCTCTACAGCGCGGCCGACCAGATCGACGCGGCGGTGCGGGTGCGCATGCAGCGCCAGGAGATCCTGTACGACCGGACGCGCACGTTCAGGTTCGTGGTGACGGAGGCGGCACTGCGTACCTCCCTCGCCCCGCCCGAGGTGATGCGCGGCCAGCTCGACCGATTACTCGCCGTCAGCACGCTGCCGAACGTCGAGTTCGGCGTGATCCCGTTCAGCACGGAGCTGCCGTCGAGCCCGATCAACGGCTTCTGGATCTACAACGAGGCCATGGTCGGGGTGGAAACCATGACGAAGGACCTGATCCTTCGCGATCCCGATGACATCGGCTTCTACGTCCGGGCCTTCGATGACTATGCGAAGGTGGCGGAGTTCGACGAACCCGGGCGGGAGGTCATCATCGGAATTCTTCACGATTACCGCAAACAAACATCACATTAACCGCAGCAATTGCTTGCCTCCCCACCCAAGATCGTGCAATTCTGTCGCGAGACGTTGCGGAGGTGACGCATGATGCTTGATACCGCGCTCTGCCTCGAGCGATTCGCCTGGCACGCAGGTCGTCACGCTGACCTGACCATCCAGAGCCTCGCCCTGTCGAGCGACCCGGCCTACGTGTCGGTCCGCAATCGCTTCTCGGCCACGCTGACGGAGACGGTGACGTGCTCGGACGAGGGCGCGTACATCACCTCGTGGGGCTACCGCCTGGGCACCGCCGAAGACGTCGAGTCCGCCGCCGCCCGCCTCGCCTTCCTCCTCGCCGCCCTCCCCGCCTGACTCTTCCCGCGCTCAGCCCGAAACACGGCTTACGGCCTCCGACGCGGAATTTCGGCCCTGCGCCCCGCAGCCACCACCAACCGGCCCCGGCACGCGCCCTCCGGCAGGGGTCCCACCACGGGCCCACACCGCCCACACCCACGCCCCAGCGCCTCAGGACGCCTCTCGCGCCGACCGGGCGGGCGAAGGCGGGCAGGAGGTCGCAGCGCCCCTTTGGACGCCGCTCGATGCCGCCCGCCCGTCTCCCGGGTGCGCGGTCGCGGGCGGCGCCGCCGGGTCGGCGGCTCAGCGGACGGCGCCGAGCCGGCGAGCGCGCCGAAGCGGCGGTCCGGGCCGGTCAGCAGCCGGCCTTGTAGAGGATCTTCTGCACCTCCGGCTGGTCCACGTTCTTCGCGGTGACGATGGTGGCGTCCGTCGGGATCGACGGCGTGACCTGCTGCCCCTTGACCGCCGCGACCGCCTGCTCCACCCCCTTGGCCCCGATGTCCCCGGGCAGCTGCGCGATGAGCGCCTGTACGACGCCGTCCTTGAGCTGCTTCACCTGCGCGGGCCCCGCGTCGAAGCCCACCATCTTGACCTGACCCAGCTTGCCCGCCTGCTGGAGGGCGGATCCGGCGCCGGTGGCGGAGTTGAGGTTCGCGGCGAAGATCCCCGCCAGGTCGGGGTCCTTGGCCAGAGCGGCGTTGACGATCTTGGAGGCCTCACCGACGTCGTTGTGCGAGTACTGCACGCCCAGGAACGCGATCCCGGGATGCGAAGCCTTGATCTCCTCCTCGAACCCCTTGATGCGGGCGTCCACGGTGCTCACGCCCGGGTCCGTGGAGATGACCAGCGCCTTGCCCTTGTCGCCGATCTGCTCCGCCAGCGCCTTGGCCGCCGCCGCCCCGCCCTTGACGTTGTCGGTGCTGATCCTGGACAGGCCGATGCCCGGGTCCTCGACCACCGTGTCCACCAGGATGATCTTGATGCCCTGCTGCTTGGCCTGGGTCAGCGGCGCGATCATGGCCTTGACGTCGGTCGGCGCGATGAGCATGGCGTCCGGCTTGCTCGCCACCACCGAGTTGACGATCGGCGTCTGCAACGTCGGGTCGAACTTCTGCGGCCCCTGGACGTCCAGCGCCACGCCCAGCTCCTTGGCCTTGGCCTTCGCCCCGCAGGCCATGGTCTCGTAGAACTCCTCGCCCGCCAGCCCCTGCACGAGCGTCACCCTGACCTGGCCGCCGCCGCCTCCGCTCTGCCCGCCCTGCCCGCCGCAGGCGGCGATCGTCAACAGCAGCGTTCCCAGAGCTGCCACAGCCTTGCGCATCGTGGTGCCTCCTCCTACTGGTCCCGGGCCCTGCGCCTCCACTGGTCGACGTAGACGGCGGCGACGAGCACGGCGCCCACCACCACCTGCTGCCAGAACGGCCGCACGCCCAGGATCTGGAAGCCGTTCTGCAGCACGACCGGGATGAACACCCCGATGACCGTCCCGGCCACCGTCCCCACGCCGCCGAACAACGAGGTGCCGCCGATCACCACGGCGGCGATGGCCTGCAGGTTGTCGGTGGAGTGGGCGGACACGCCGGTGATGCCGTACTTGGCGAGCGACAGGTGCCCGGCCAGCCCGGCCAGCAGGCCCGCCAGGCCGTACACCTTGATCAGGTGCCGGCGCACGGCCACGCCGCCGCGCCGGGCGGCCTCGGCGTTGGACCCGATCGCGTACGTGTGCCGCCCGAAGCGGGTCCAGGCGAGCATGAGCGCGAGCGCGGCCGTGATGGCGGCGCAGATCCACACGATCAGCGGTACGCCCAGCCAGCGCGCCAGCCCGAGACCGAGGTTCAGGTCCGTGGGGGCGCGCAGATCGACCCCGCCGGTGAGCAGCAGGGCCCCGCCGAGCGACATGCCCAGCGTCCCGAGCGTCACGATCAGCGCGGGGATGCGGCCCAGGGCGATCAGCACGCCGTTCAGCACGCCCCACGCCAGTCCCGTCATGAGGGCGGCCAGGGTGCCGAGCGCGAGCGAGCCGGTGGCGTCCATGACCTCGGCGGCCGCCACCGCCGAGAACACCAGCACCCCGCCCACCGACAGGTCGATCCCCGCCGTGATGATCACGTACGTCATGCCGGTGGCGAGCAGCAGCAGGATGGCCGCGTCGCTGACGAGGTTGAGCAGGTTGAACGAGGTGGGGAACGTGGTGGGCGCCAGGATCGAGAACGCCGCCAGCAGCGCGACCAGCACCAGGCCGATCCACACGACCTGCAGCTCCCCCAGCCGCACCCCCTTCATCGGCCGCCCTCCCGCCCGTCGGGACCAGGGCCGTCCGGCTCGCCGTCCCCGTCCAGCGCTTCCTCCCGCGCTTCGATCGCGCCGGTCATGGCCCCGACCAGCTCCTCCATCGAGACGCGCGCGGTCTCGAAGCGGGCCACCCGGCGTCCGAGCCGCAGCACCTCCACCCGGTCGGACACCGCCATCACGTCCTGCATGTTGTGGCTGATCAGCACCACGGACACACCCGAGTCGCGCACGCCGCGAATGAGGTCGAGCACGCGCTGGGTCTGCACGACCCCGAGCGCGGCCGTGGGCTCGTCCATGAACACCACCCGCCGCGCCCACGTCACCGCCCTGGCCACCGCGACGCCCTGCCGCTGCCCGCCGGACAGGCCGGAGACCGGCGCGGTCTGGGACGCGAGCCGCACGCCGAGCCGTTCGCACGCCTCGCGCGTGGCCCGGCGCATGGCGGCGTTGTCCAGTACGCCGAGCAGGCCGAGGAGGCCGGGCCTGAGCAGTTCCCTGCCGAGGAAGAAGTTGGCCGCGGGGCTGAGGTCGGCGCAGAGCGCGAGGTCCTGGTAGACGGTCTCGATCCCGGCGCCCCTGGCCTCCTCGGCTGAGCCGAACGCCACCGGCTCGCCGTCCACCTCGACCGTCCCGGCGTCCGGCCGTTCGACGCCCGAGAGGATCTTCGCGAGCGTGGACTTCCCCGCGCCGTTGTCGCCGATCAGGGCGACCACCTCGCCGGGCCGCAGGGTGAAGTCCGCGCCGCGCAGCGCCTCGACGTGGCCGTAGCTCTTCATGATCCCGCGGGCGGCGATCAGTGGTACGGCCATAAGAACATCAAGAAGCCGATTGACATCGTTGTCAAGGCCGCGCGGCCGTCAGGGCACCCGCGATCCCGCCGCGAGGTCGTGGTAGGCCTCCCACAACTCGCCCAGGAACAGCCGGCCGAACCGCACCAGCCCCGCGGCCCCGTCGGGCCCCCACGTGCGGAACGTCGTCAGCTGGTGCAGGAAGTCCGGCAGGTGGATGCGGATGATCCCCGCGGCGACCACCTCGGCCTCCGCGTCGTCCGCCGGGCGGGTGTGCCCGCGCAGGATCCGGACGTACAGGGTGGAGGTGTCGGACCACAGGTCGGCCCCGGGGTCGTCGTGCACGTCCTTGACCCCGGTGAGCGTCAGCGGAGCGTCCCCGTCGCCGGTGAAGTGCAGGCGGTAGAGCATCCGCCGCCGGGCCGGGTCCTCTCCCGCCACGAACAGGTTGAACGACCCGCCCTCCACCCGCAGGCGTCCGCCGCCGAGCACGGGACAGGTCACCCACCCGGCGGCGGACGCCTCGTGCCCGGCGTCGGCCACGAACCGCTCGACGTCGCCGGCGGTGATGGTCAGGTGGACCGCCAGCGGGTGCCCGTTCGCGCGTCCCAGCCGCTCGCCCTCCTCCGGGTCGGCGGAGCCGGGCATGACGTGGCCGCGCATCTCCTCGGTGAAGCTCAGGCCGGACGAGACCCCGGCGCGCCGCGCCGCCGTCCGGGGCGCGGTCTCCAGGACGTGCTCGCAGGCCCGGTCCGAGATCGCGGCGATGGTCAGGGAGGGGTTGACGCCGACCGGACCGGGCACGCAGGCCCCGTCCAGGACGTACAGGCCCGGATGCCCGAACACCTCGCCGTACTCGTCCACGACGCCCTCCGCGGGGTGGCGGCCCATTGGGGCGCCGCCGAGCGGGTGCACCGTGATCACCTTGCGGGCCAGCCACAGGGGGTTGTCGCGGTAGCCGGCCCGCAGGACCCGGGCCATGTCCCGCATGACCCCGCGCATCGTGGTGAAGTACGGCATGGACGTGGCGGTCGTCCAGTCGACGTCGAGGTAGCCGCGGCGCAGGCGCATGACGCCGTCGGGGACGTCGCGGCCCATGCCGAGCAGGCCCAGCGACCCGTCGGACAGGTGCCCGTCGCCGAGCAGCGCGGCCAGTTCGGCGTTGATCCGGCTGCTCGGCGAGTGGCTCAGCAGGGCCCCGATCCTGCGCAGCACGAACCTGCCGGCCCTCCTGGCCTGGCCGCGCACCCCGGCGAACTCCCCCAGCCACTCGGCGAAGGGCGGGTAGCCCGCGTCCTCGACCAGGAAGCCCCGGCGGCCCCCGTGCCCCGAGTCGGCCGCGTCCGGCACCCGGATGGCGCTGGTGATCACGGGTCCGCGGCTGCCCTCCAGCGAGCGGTGGCGGCCCGCGCCGTCGCGGGCGTCCGTGACCAGCGTGAGGAGGTCGCCGTTGCCGCTGAAGCGGGCTCCGAGCATGGGGCTCAGGCCGGGGAACTCCGAAGCGCAGGTCAGCAGCAGGTACGTCGTCCCGAGCGTGCCCGCGGCCAGGACGAGCCGGTCACAGGTGATCGTGCGCTGGGGCAGCCGCCGGGTGTTGACCCGCCGCCGGTCCTCGCGCGGTTCGTGCACCACGTAGCTCACGGCGTAGCCGCCGCCGGGAGCGGGGGCGAGCCACCGTACCTCGTGCAGGGTGCGCAGGTCGGCGCTGGCGTGCCGGGCCGCCGACAGGTACGTGTGGTCGAGGGAGTTCTTGGCGCCGTCGTTGCAGCCGAGGTCGCACTCGCCGCGCAGCCGGCACGTCGTACGCGGCAGGCCGTGCAGGTTGCCGTACTCCGGGTCCGGAATGGGCAGCCCGGGAGCGGGATGGCCGCCGGGCTCCGGGGCGAAGGCGACGGCCAGCGGCGGCAGCTCCCACTCCAGCCCCAGCCGCCCGGCCGCCTCGCGCATGGCGAGGGTCTTGGCCGTGGTGTCGTACGGCGGCTGGCCGAGGGGGTAGCGCTGGGGCTGGAGCATCCGCTCCACGGCGTCGTAGTGCGGGTCGAGGTCGGCCCGCGTGACGGGCCAGTGCTCGTAGCCGCCGCCGGGTAGCGGGCTCTCCTTCACGAACCACCGCTCCGGCTTGCGCAGCAGCACATTGGCGTAGATGAGGGAACCGCCGCCGAGCCCGCTGGAGACGGCCGCGCCGAGCCCGCGGAAGCTCCACAGGTCGAACAGGCCGTACAGGCCCTCGCTCGGATCCCACAGGTTGCGCGCCATCGCGGCGGGCGCGCGCGGGAACGACCCCGGCGGGTACGACCGGCCGCGCTCCAGCACGACCACCCGCAGCCCCGCTTCCGCGAACCGGTAGGCCGCCACGGCGCCGCCGAACCCCGAGCCCACCACGACGACGTCGGCGTGCTCGCGGGCAGGACGTCTTGCCTGGTCAGAACCGTTATGGCGCATTGTCTCTCCCTCGTCCGGACAGGTCCGAAAAGTCGGGGAGATGTAGAATGTAAGAGTAACCGATCGGTGAGCTGAGCACCGGAACCAGGAAGTCCAGGAGTCCAGACCAGGTCTGCCGGCCCGGGGCCGGCAGCGGCCCGAGATCGTGGCGATCGGTATGCATGGACGACCCGCTACACACGAACGCGTCGTACCCTTCACCGCCGGAGACGGCAAGAACCTGCGCCTCGTCAACGTGCGCGGGCACGCCCCGCCGGCCAAGCCCCCGGTCCTCCTCGTGCACGGCGCGGGGGTCCGGTCCAAGGTGTTCCGTGCGCCGGTGCCTGCCAGCGTCGTCGACATGCTCGTCTCGCAGGGCTACGACGTCTGGCTGGAGGACTGGCGGGCCAGCATCGACCTGCCGCCCAACCCGTGGACCCTCGACCAGGCGGCGGGATACGACCACCCGGCCGCGGTGCGCAAGGTCGTCGAGGAGACCGGGGCCGACCGGATCAAGGCGATCATCCACTGCCAGGGCTCGACCTCGTTCATGATGTCCGCGTGCGCGGGCCTGGTGCCCCAGGTCGACACGATCATCACGAACGCGGTGTCCCTGCACCCGGTCGTGCCGCGCTGGTCGCGGGCCAAGCTCCGGTACGCGGTGCCGGTCACGCGCAGGTTCCTGCCCTACCTCGACCCGTCCTGGGGCGACCACCCGCCGCCGGGCGCGGCCGCGCTGATCACCCAGCTGGTCAAGGCCGCCCACGCCGAGTGCGGGAGCACGGTGTGCAAGCTGGTCAGCTTCACGTACGGCAGCGGCTGCCCCGCGTTGTGGCGGCACGAGAACCTCGGCGCGGCCACGCACGACCTCTGGATCCCGCACGAGTTCGGCCCGGTGCCGCTGACCTTCTTCCGGCAGATGGACAAATGCGTACGCAGCGGCCATCTGGTCAGCTACGAGCACATCGACGGCCTGCCGGACGACTACACGGCGCAGGAACCGCGTACCGACGCCCGGATCGTCTTCCTGGCGGGCGAGCTGAACCGCTGCTTCCTCCCGGAGAGCCAGCGCCGGTCCTACGACTTCTTCTCCCGCTTCGCCCCCCACCACTCCTTGCACCTTCTCTGCGGATACAGCCATCTGGACGTGTTCTTCGGCGAGCGCGCCCACCGCGACGTCTTTCCGCTGATCATCGAGGAGCTGGCCGGCACGCCGGCCCGGCACAGGGGGGACCGATGACCTTCACCGCACGACGCCGGCGCCCAGCCGGCAGAGTCGCCGGCCGATTCGCCAACGTGGACGGCATCCCGTTCCGGATGCCGGTGGGGACGCGGAGCAGCCCGGCGTTCATCGCCGCCTACCCGATCGACCCGCGCGGCGCGCGTGAGGCGCTGCCGGAGGAGCTGAGCCCGTACCGGATCCGCGGCGAGGGAGTGCTGCTGATCGCGGTCGTGGACTACCAGGACACCCCGATCGGCACGTACGTGGAGTTCTGCACCGGGATCCTGTGCACGCCGGGCGACCGGCCCGCCCCGCCGCTGCTCCCGCTGCTGTTCCGCTCGGCCTTCGGCACCGGCGTCCACATCGGTGACATGCCGGTGAGCACCGAGATCTCCGTCAAGGGCGGCCGCGGCATCTGGGGCATGCCCAAGCGGCGCGCCTCGCTCGACTTCGTCGCCGACGGGTCCACGGTCAGCAGCCAGTACGACCTCGACGGGCGACTGGTCATGCGCGTGGACGTGCCGCGCCCGCCGCGGGCGTGGCTGCCGATGCGGTTCACCGGCATCGGCTACGCCTCCTTCCGCGGGATGCTCTGGAAGTCGTCCGTCACGCTCTGCGGCCGGATGGGCCTGTCGTGGGGCGGCGGCCCGGAGAGCCGGCTCCTGCTCGGCGACCACGAGCGGGCGGACTGGCTGAAGCGGCTCGATATCCGCGACCGGCCGTTCCTGACCGCCTTCATCCCCTCCGTGCGCGGGGTGCTCCACGACCACGTGGAGAGCTGGTTCCGCACGTCGGCCACGCCGCCCCCGCCGCCCCGGGAGGGCTTGGAGTCCGTGGTCGGACTGGGGCTCGGGCAGGACCGGCTGCCGCCTCCCGACCGCGCGGCGACGGACCGCCTCCTGGGCCTGCCCCGGCCGCGCGAGTATGCGGCGCCGATGCCGTAGCCGACCGCTCACAGAAAACCCGCAGCCGACCGCCCACGGGGAGATCCGATGAAGCACCGACTCCGTATCGCCGCGCGCCTCACCGCCGCCTCCGCCCACGCCACCGCGCCCGCGCCCGAGCGCGCCGAAGCGCCCGAACGCGTCCGGCCGCCCGCCGGGCGGGAACCGCCGGTCGCCGGGGCGGGCTATCGCCGCTCATGGTTCTGGACCGCCTACGACGCGCTGGCCCGGGCGCTCGACCACCGCTTCGGCTGGGACCGGCTGCCCACCCCGCTCGGCCTGGCGGTCCTGGTGGGCATCCGCAACCGGCTGCGCAAACAGAACCTGTACGACACCGGCCGCCTGCCCTCCGTCGGCCCGCCACCCCCCGTCCCGGACCCGAAGGGCCACGACGTACGGCGGACCGCCAACGGCTCGTACAACGACGTGGACCATCCGGCCATGGGCATGGCCGGGACCCGGTTCGGGCGGAACGTCCCGTTGGACCACGCGTACGCCGAGCCTCCCGAGCGGGTCATGACGCCGAACCCGCGCACGATCAGCCGGCGGCTCATGACGCGGACCGAGTTCCAGCCCGCGCGCTCCCTCAACGTCCTGGCCGCGACCTGGCTGCAGTTCATGATCAGGGACTGGTTCAGCCACGGGATCAGCCCGTCGGAGGACCCGTGGACCATCCCGCTGGAGCCGGGCGACGACTGGCCCGAACCCCTGCTGACGATCCCGCGGGTCCCTCCCGACCCGACCCGCCCGCCCGGCTACGAGGGCCCCGCGACCTCGCTGAACACGCTCACCCACTGGTGGGACCTGTCGCTGGTCTACGGCCTGAGCGACGAGGAGCAGCGCGCCCTGCGCACCGGAACCCGGGGGAGGATCCGCCATCGCCCGTCCGGGACCCGGGCGATGGCGGGCGGCAAGGCCGACCCGACCCGCGAACCGGGCTTCTGGCTCGGCCTGGTGATGATGCAGGGGCTGTTCGAGCACGAGCACAACGCCATCTGCGAACGGCTGCACGCCGAGTATCCGGCCTGGGGCGACGACGAGCTGTTCGAGCGCGCCAGGCTGATCAACGCCGCGCTCGTCGCCAAGATCCACACCGTGGAGTGGACACCCGCGGTCATCAGCCACCCCACGGCGGTGACCGGCCTGCGGGCCAACTGGTGGGGCCTGGCCTCCGAGCCGATCAACAAAGCGCTGGGCAGGATCAGCCGGAGCGAGACGATCAGCGGCATCCCGGGTTCGTGCACCGACCACTTCGGGGTGCCGTTCAGCATCACCGAGGAGTTCGCGGCCGTCTACCGGATGCACCCGCTGATCCCCGACGACTACAGCCTGCGCCACCTGCGCGACGACTCCCGGATCCGCGACACCACGCTGCGCGAGCTGTCCGGCCCCGCGGCGCTGCGGGTCGCCTCGGCCATCTCCGCCGCCGACCTGCTGTACTCCTTCGGGACCGAGCACCCGGGCGCGATCGTCCTGCACAACTTCCCGCGCCTGCTGCAGGAGTTCGAACGTCCCGACGGCAAGCTGGTGGACCTGGCGGCCACGGACCTGATCCGCTGCCGGGAGCTGGGCGTGCCCCGCTACAACGAGTTCCGCAGGCTGCTCAACCTGCCGCCGGCGAGCGGGTTCGACACGCTCACGGACGACCCGGCGCTGGCGGAGGAGCTGCGCGAGGTGTACGCGGACCGGCTGGAGGACGTCGACCTGGTCGTGGGCATGTTCGCCGAGAAGCGCCCGGAAGGGTTCGCCTTCAGCGACACGGCCTTCCGGGTCTTCATTCTCATGGCCTCGCGGAGGCTCAACAGCGACAGGTTCTTCACCCCTGACTACGCCGAGCGCGTCTACACGAGGGCAGGGCTGGACTGGATCGCGAACAGCAGCATGGCCTCAGTGATCCTGCGCCACCATCCGGAGCTGCGCCCGGCCCTGCACCGCGTGGGGAACGCGTTCGCGCCGTGGCGCCGGTCCGGCGTCACGGCCTGAGGTGCCGTCCCGCCGCGTCAGGCGAGCCGGTCGTCGTCCGACGGCAGATTGACGCCCGCCGCGGCGGGGACCTGCATGCCGGAATGCACCCAGGCCAGCAGCTTCGTGCCGGGGCAGTCGGTGTCGCCCACATCGCCGTGGCCGCGCTTGTCCAGCGTACGGCCGGCCTTGGCGCAGGCCTCGTCGTACAGGGCCCGGAGCGCCATCTTCACGGCGTCGGTCGGGTTGTTCAGGCCGATGTAGGCGCATCCGATGCCGCGGACGTTGTGATCCGTGGCGTGGGCCCCCTGCACGTCCCAGCCGCGGCCCTCGTACACGGTGCCGTCGTCCCGCACGAGGAAGTTGTAGCCGATGTCGTTCCACCTCCGCTCGTCCATGTGGAAGTCCTGGATCTGCCGCGGCGTCTGCGTCGTCGGTCCCTCGGTGTAGTGGACGACGAACTCCCTGCGCTTCGACCACGGGACCTTGACGACGGCGTCCGGGTCTGCCGGCGGGCGGGCGTTCCAGGCACTGCGCTTGACGATGTTGATCGTCATGGTCTCCCCCTAGTTAAGTGCTCGACTTTTCGCAGGTTAGGCAGCAGCGGAGCGGGAGAGAGAAATGCGACGCGCGGGGATGCCGGGATCGTTGGCCATATTTCATCCTGTCTTGGGCGACTTGAGCCTTGATGGGCAGATGGCCCGAGAATGTGCTGGTTGATGGGTAGGGGCACCGTCAAGGCGCCCCTTTCCCGTTACGCGGCGCAGTCGTAGAGGCCGTCCTGGCCGTCCACGGCCTTGCAGTTCTGCTGGACCCAGGTGGTCACCTCGGTGTTGCCCCGGCCCGGACCGCCGCGGTCGCCGCCCGACAGAACGTAGCGGAGTTGCCCGGAGGAGGTGAGCTCTTTGAGGCGATCCACGGTCATGGCGGCGTCGCTGCCGGTGAAGCCGCCCATGGCGAGCACGGGCCTGCCGGTGGACAGGATGGTCGGCGAGGCCTGCATGGCGCTGTTCACCGCGACCAGCCAGGTGGCCTTGCCCTGGTTCGCCAGGAGGTACTTGACCATGGAGTCGCTCATCCCGCCGCCGGGACCGCCGCCCATGAAGCCCGCCCGGCCGGTCCGCCCCGTCCCGTCGCCCGCGTCCTGCCCGGTGGGCAGCTGGCCGTTGGGTGTCTGGCCGCCGGGGAAGTCGCGGCCGGGGAACTGGCCGCCCGGGAACTGACCGCCCCGGAACTGGCCGCCCGCGCCGCCGCCCATCCGGCCGAAGCCCATCTGCCCCGCGTTCGGGCCGGCGGTCGGGTTCGTCCCGTTCACCTGCGACCCCAGCGGCGTGACGGCGTACGCGGCGGGCCCGGCCAGCCCGGCGACCACCGTGGCCGCCAGCGCGAGGGCGGCGATCCTGATCGTCACCTGCGCCCGTACCCTGGCCAGCACCAGCACCACCACGGCCGCCAAGGTCGCCCCGAGCACGACCCAGGCCAGCCACGGCGCCCAGTCGGGCGTGCGGCGCAGCACCACGAACGACCAGCCGCCCGTCAGCGCCACCGCCAGCGGCAGCGCCCAGGCCCAGGTCCGCGAGCGGCGATACTCCTGCCACATGGCCACCCCGCCCAGTCCGCACAGCGCGGCCACGGCGGGCGCCATCGCGGTCGTGTAGTACGGGTGGAAGGTGCCGCTGGAGAAGCTGAACACGACGTAGTGGACGACCAGCCAGCCGCCCCACACCAGCCACGCCGCCCCGGACGGGCCCTCGATCCGGCGCACCCGCATGACCGCGGCGAACGCCAGCGCCACCACGCAGAACGGCAGCAGCCAGGAGATCTGCCCCGCCAGGATGTCGTTGAACAGCCGCCCGGCCCCGGACTCCCCGCCGAAGCCGCCACCACCACCGCCACCACCGGGTCCGCCGCCGGGGCCGCCGCCCTGGCCGAAGATCCGGCCGAGCCCGTTGTAGCCGATCACCAGGTCCCAGACGGAGTTGTCCGTGGAGCCGCCGACGTACGGGCGCGAGTCGCTGGGCCAGAGGTCGACGATCACCATCCACCAGGCGCTCGACACCAGCATGACCAGGCCGGCCGCCAGCAGGTGCCCCACCCGCCTGAGCCACGGCACGCGGGCGCACAGCAGGTACGCCAGCGCGAAGGCCGGCACCACCAGATACGCCTGGAGCATCTTCGCGTTGAAGGCCAGCCCCACGAAGAGCGCGCACACCAGCAGCGACCGCAGGCGCCCGGTACGCAGCGACTCCAGGCAGAACCAGGCCGCCAGCACGAGCAGCAGCACGAGGATCGTGTCGGGGTTGTTGTCCCGGTTGATCGCCACGGTGATCGGAGTGAGCGTCATGACCACGGCCGCGACCAGGGCCGCCGCGTCGGCGTACGTCCTCCCGGAGCAGGCGCGGCGCACGGCCGAGTAGACGAGGCCGACGGCGGCCACCCCGGCCAGGGCCTGCGGGAGCAGCATGCTCCACGTGCCGTAGCCGAAGATCCGCGCGGACAGCCCCATCACCCACAGCGCCAGCGGCGGCTTGTCCACGGTGATGAACGACCCGGCGTCGAGCGCGCCGAAGAAGAACGCCTTCCAGCTCTGCGTGCCGGACAGGACGGCGGCGGCGTAGTACTCGTTGGCGTTGCCGCTCAGCCCCCACGCGTACAGGACGAACGCGACGGCGAGCACCGCCCACATGGCGGGCCGCGACCAGCGCGGGTCCTCCTCGGCGCCCAGCAGGACGCGTGCGGGCAGGCTGCGGCTCGTGGCGGCCCGGTGCCCGGGCCGCATGGCGGTGGCGGTCATCGTGCCGTCCTCCGCCTGGGGTTGAAGACCCACACGCGCAGCAGCAGGAAGCGGACGAGCGTGGCCGCCGCGTTGGCGATGATGACCGCGACCAGCTCCACCCCGTGCGAGACGCCGGCGGGCAGCAGCGCGAGGCTGCCCGAGGTGAGCGCCAGCCCGACGAAGAACGCGATCAGGCCCTCGAACTGGTGCCGCATCGCCCCGACCGAGCCCTTGACGCCGAACGTGAAACGGCGGTTCGCGGCGGTGTTGGCCACGGCCGTGACCAGCAGCGCGACCGCGTTGGCGGCCAGCGGGGAGACGATCTGCCGCAGCAGCGAGAACAGCGCCAGGTACGCCAGCGTGCTCACCACGCCGACGATCGCGAACCTGGGCAGCTGCTTGGCCATCCCCTTCGGCAGCTCGGCCCGCTGGACCCGGGCCGGCACCGGGATGCGGGCCGCCCCCGACAGCGTCTTACGCGCGACCCTGGCCAGGCCGCGCAGGTCGTCGAGCGCAGTCTGGATGATGTCGACCCGGCTGTCCGGATCGTCCACCCAGTCCACGGGCACCTCGTGGATGCGCAGCCCGTGCCGTTCGGCGAGCAGCAGCAGCTCGGTGTCGAAGAACCACTGCTCGTCCTCGACGCCGGGCAGCAGCGCCTGCGCGATCTCCGTACGGACGGCCTTGAACCCGCACTGCGCGTCCGAGAACCCGGCCCCCATCACCGAGCGCAGCAGCAGGTTGTACGAGCGGGAGATGAACTCGCGCTTCGGCCCCCGCTCGACCCGCGATGCCCTGGCCAGGCGGGTGCCGATGGCCAGGTCGCTGTGGCCGGACAGGAGCGGCGCGACCAGCGGGAGGAACGCGTCGAGGTCGGTGGAGAGGTCCACGTCCATGTAGCTGACGACGTCGGCCTCGCTCTGCGACCAGACCAGCCGCAGCGCCCGGCCGCGGCCCTTCTCGTCGAGGTGCACGGCCCGCACGTGCGGGAGCTCCTGGGAGAGCTCCGTGGCGATCTGCCAGGTGTTGTCGGTGCTGGCGTTGTCGGCGATCGTGATGCGGAAGCCGTAGGGGAAGTTCCCGGTGAGGTACGTCTGCAGCCGGGTGATGCTCTCGCGGAGCGCCCGCTGCTCGTTGTAGACCGGGACGACCACCTCGACCAGGCGCGTCCTTACTGCTGTTATCTCCATGCAGCCAGCTCACGGGTCGGGTCTTTAACGGGACTTATCCGATTCTGAGTTACGCATGAGAGTTCCGGGAAGGTCCATTGTCGCGATCGCTCCACCACCGGGCGCGTTCGCCAGACGTACCTCTCCCCCGGCCTCCGCGACGGCCTGCGCCACGATCGCCAGGCCCAGCCCGGATCCGGGCAGGCCACGGGCGGACGGGGAGCGCCAGAAGCGCTCGAAGACGTGCGGCAGCTCCTCCTCCGGCAGCCCTGGGCCGTGGTCCCGCACGGACAGCCGGCCGTGCGACAAGGACACCTCGACCTGGCCGCCGGGACTGAACTTTGCGGCGTTGTCGATGAGGTTGAGCACGGCGCGTTCGAGGGAGGTGGCGCTGCCGACGACGTACCAGGGCCTGAGGTCGCTGACCACCTCGGCGCCGCGCAGCCTGGCCCGCTCGACGGCCGCCGTCACGACCTCGTGGAAGGGCAGCTCGACGTGCGGCTCGTGCTCGGTGTCGCCCCTGGCCAGCTGGAGGAGGTCGGCGACGAGCGTGGACAGCTCGGCGAACTGGGCCTTGACGTTGGTGAGCAGGCGTTTCTTGGCCTCGGGGTCGAGGCTGCGGCCCGTCTGCTCGCTGCGGAGGAGGAGGTCGATGTTGGTGCGCAGGGTGGTCAGGGGGGTGCGCAGCTCGTGGCCGGCGTCGGCGACGAGCTGCTTCTGACGCTCGCGGGAGCCGGCCAGGGCGGTGGTCATGGCGTTGAAGGAGGATGAGAGGCGGGCGATCTCGTCGTTGCCTTCGACGGGGATGTGAGTGTCGAGGTCCTCGGTCTGCGCGATGTGCTCGACCGCTTTGGTCAGGCGACCCACGGGACGCAACGCGGCCCGGGCGATGAGCAAGCCGGCGGTCGCCGCGGCCAGCACGCCCAGCGCGGCCACCGCGCCAAGAAGCAACGCCACCATCTTCAGCGTGTTGCGCAGCTGACCGAGTGGGACGGCATCCATCACAGCCATGCCCGGCCCCACGTTCTCGGTGAGGATGCGCATCTCCGTGCCGTCGTCGGTAACCCCGTTGTGCCAGTGCTTCGCCCCCGGGCTGGCGGCCACCCCTTTGTCCTCCTCGGTGACCACGAGAGCGGCGCTCGTGTAGCACGGAGGACGGTCGTCGGCGAAGATGAGCTGGGTGGTGCCCGGCGGGCCGTAATGGTCCTGGGGGTTCGGGACCGGGCCGCACTCGCGCTGGAGCCACTCCAGCTGCCCGCGTGGACTCTTGCCAGGCGGGTTGCCGAGCTGCCGGTCCACCTGCTCGTACAGCTGGTGCCGGACGATCATGAAGCACGCACCCGCGCTGACCGCCACCGCCAGGGCGACGGCGACCGCGACCAGGAGTGTGAGGCGGGTGCGGAGGCTGCGCCAGATCACGGCGTGGCCCGTAGGACGTACCCCACCCCGCGCACCGTGTGGATCACGCGGGGCTGCCCCCCGGCCTCGGTCTTGCGCCGCAGGTACATGACGTACACGTCGAGCGAGTTGGACGTCGGCTCGAAGTCGAACCCCCACACCTCGCTGAGGATCTGGTCCCTCGTGAGCACCTGACGCGGGTGCGCCAGGAACAGCTCCATCAGCAGGTACTCGGTCCGCGTCAGGTCCAGCCGGCGGTCGGCGCGCGTGACCTCCCTGGTCGCCAGGTCCATGCGCAGGTCGCCGTACGTGAGCGTGTCGGCGCCCTCGGCGGGGCTCGAGCTCAGCGCGCCCCGCCGCAGCAGCGCGCGGACGCGGGCCAGCAGCTCGTCCAGCTCGAACGGCTTGACGAGGTAGTCGTCGGCCCCCGCGTCGAGCCCCGAGACCCGGTCGCCCACCGCGTCGCGGGCGGTGAGCATGAGGACCGGGATGTGGTTGCCCGAGGCGCGCAGGCGCCGGCACGCGGTCAGCCCGTCGAGCCGGGGCATCATGACGTCGAGCAGCACGGCGTCGTAGGTGTCGGCCGCGACCGCGTCCAGCGCCGCCTGCCCGTCGTTGGCCGTGACGACCTTGTAGCCCTCGAACTCCAGGCTCGACTGCAGCGCCTCGCGCAACGCGGGCTCGTCGTCCACCACCAGCAACCGTGCGGGCTCACTCATGCGACAAACGCTAGAGGCTCATCATGAAAACCTGATAAACGCCATCATGCGCGTTCCATGAGATCACCACGCCACAGGCATCGCCTTGAGCCCGAAGATGGGTCCGTCGCTCTTGATCGGCAGCTCCTCGTCCGGCACGGTGACCCGCAGGCCGGGGATGCGCTCGAACAGCGTGCGCAGCGCGATCTCCATCTCGGCCCTGGCCAGGTTCTGGCCGAGGCACTGGTGGACACCGTACCCGAACGCCACGTGGTGGCGGGCCCCGCGCTCGACGTCGAACTCGTCCGGCCGCTCGAACGCCCGCTCGTCCCTGTTGGCGGAGGCGCCGAGCACGAAGATGCCCTCGCCCTCCCTGACGAGCTGTCCGTCGATCTCCTGGTCCTCGACGGCCACCCGGTCGAACGCCACCCAGTCCACGATCGAGTGGTAGCGCAGCAGCTCGTCCACCGCCATGGGCCACTTGTCCGGGTTCTCGCGCAGCGCGGCGAGCTGGGCGGGGTGGCGCAGGAGGGTGAGGGCGGAGAGCGGGATCATGTTCGCGGTGGTCTCGTGGCCCGCGACGAGCAGCAGGAAGGTCACGCCCACGAGCTCGGCATGGGTGAGCTGACCGCTCTCGATCAGCCGCCCGAGCAGGTCGTCCTTGGGCTGCCGCTCCGCCTTGGCGACCAGGGTGTCGAGGTAGTCCCTGAGCGCCATGATCGCGGCGAAGCTCGCGTCGGGGCCGTCGGCGCTGGAGAGCATCTCGCGGGTGCGCGACTGGAAGAACTCGCGGTCGTCGACGGGGACGCCGAGCAGCTGGCAGATGACCAGCGACGGCAGCGCCAGCCCGAACGCCTCCACCAGCTCCGCCTCGTCGCCCTTGGCCAGCATGTCGTCGATGAGCTCGTCCACGGTGCGCTGGATGCCGGGCCGCAGCTCCTTGACGCGCCTGACGGTGAACTCGGGGATGAGCAGCCGCCGGAACCGGCCGTGCTCGGGCGGGTCGAGGTCGATGAAGTGTCCGATCGCGAACTCCTTCGCCGCGGCCCGCTCCTCGGGGGTGGGCGGCTCCGGTCTGAACGCCCAGTTGGGGTGACCGGGGGTCGCCGGGTTGGTGCTGATGCCCGTGCCCGACAGGACCTGTTTGGCCGCGGCGTGCCGGGTGACGAGCCAGACGTCCCCGCCGGGGAGCGAGGCCCGTACGAGGGGGGCCTGCTCGCGCATCCGCTCGTACTCGGGCGGGGGCGCGAACGGGCAGGTGCGCTGGACAGGGAAGGTTTCGGCCATAGTCTGCTCCCGTACAAGCCGGATCGCATTGCTTACTTACGCGAAAGTAAGCAATCGCGGGCCGGTCGTCAAGTGATGGGAGCGGGATGGCAGGGCGGCGGACGGACACCAGGGACCGGATCCGACAGGTGGCGCTGGAGCTGTTCGCCGAGCAGGGGTACGAACAGACCACGCTGCAGGAGGTGGCCGAGCGGCTGCAGATCACCCGGCCGGCGCTCTACTACCACTTCAGCACCAAAGAGGCGATCCTGGAGAGCGTCGGGGAGCGGCTGGCCGAGTCGATCGACGAGCTGGTGGAGTGGGGGCACGCGCAGCCCAGGACCCCCGAATCGAGGCGGGAGATCCTGCGGCGGATCGGCGAGCTGCTGGAGGGGCAGTGGCGTCCTCTGTTCAAGTTCGCGCAGGTCAACCAGGGTGTGATGCAGGGCCTGCCGGCCGGTGAGCGGATGCAGGCCGGGATCGTCAAGATGGTGTCCCTGCTGGAGGATCCGGAGTCCGGCCCGGTGCGGAAGTTCGAGGCCCGGCTGGCGGTGTTCGCGGTGATCCTGGGCAGCGTGCCGTTCCTCTTCGACCTGGACGTGCCGGAGGCGGAGCGGTCGGCCGTGGCCATGGAGGTGGCCACGAGGCTGATCTCGGAGGATTAGCCCAGGAGGCCGGCCCAAGCGGCAGGGGGTCAGCGCTTCAGTACCGACATGGCCGCGTTGTGGCCGGCGATGCCGCTCACGCCGCCGCCCCTGCGGGCGCCGGCGCCGCACATCAGGATGCGCTCGTGCTCGGTCTCCACGCCCCACCGCTCGCCTTCTTCCGCGTACGGCCAGCTCAGGTCGGTGTGGAAGATGTGGCCGCCGGGCAGCCCGGCCTCGTTCTCAAGGTCGACCGGGGTCTTGGCCTCGGCGCACAGGGTGCCGTCGGGGGCCCTGAGCAGGCATTCCTCGATGGGCTCGGCGAGGACGGAGTTGATGGAGGCGAAGGTGGCGTCCAGGGCGGCCTTTCTCGCTTTATCCGGATTTTTCCGGAAAAGGCGGGCGGGCATGTGGAGGCCGAACAGCGTCATCGTCTCGGCCCTGCCCCTCAGCCCCGGCCCGAGGATGGACGGGTCGGTCAGCGAATGGCAGTAGACCTCGGCCGGCGGCAGCTCCGGGATCTCCCCGCGCGCCGCCTGCCCGTAGGCCGCGGCGAGCTGGTCGCGGCTCTCGTTGATGTGGAACGTGCCGCTGAAGGCCGCCCGCGGGTCCACGGACGCGTCCTTCAGCCGGGGCAGCCTCGTCAGCACCATGTTGACCTTCAGCTGCGCGCCCTCCGGCACCTCCCCGGGCCTGCCCAGCACCCGGTCGAGCACGGCCGGCGGCAGGTTGACCAGCACGTGGCCGCCGTTCACCGTGTGCTCGCCACCCTCGTCCGCGAACGTGACCTCGCCGGACGGCGAGATCCCGACGATCTCGGCCCCGGTCCTGATCTCGGCGCCCGCCCGCCTGGCGGCCGCCTCGAGCGCCCCCGAGACGGCGCCCATGCCGCCGACGGGGACGTTCCACTCGCCGGTGCCGTCGCCGATCACGTGGTAGAGGAAGCACCGGTTGGCGAGCAGGTCGGTGGCGGGGTCGGCGAACGTGCCGATGAGCGCGTCGGTCAGCACCACGCCGCGCACGGTGTCGTCCCCGAACCGCTCCTCCACGGTCCGCCCGATCGGCCGCCGGAACAGGTCCCGCCACGCCTCGGGGCCGACGAGCCGTTCGACCTCGGCGGCGGACGGGAGGGGTTCGAGCAGCGTGGGCGCCAGCGCCTGCGCCACGCGCGCGGTCATGGCGTAGAAGTCCCGCCACGCCTCGTGGTCGGCCTCGCCGCCGGTGACGCCCCTGAACGAGGCCGCCGTGGCCGCCGCGTCCTCGTTGTCGACGAGCAGGCCGGTGTCGCCCTTGGGCGTGTACGAGGCGTAGCGGCGGCGGCGCAGCTCCAGGTCCAGCCCCAGGTCACGGACGATCGCGGAGGGCAGGAGGCTGACGAGGTAGGAGTAGCGCGACAGCCGTACGTCGACGCCGGGGAAAGCCCGCGTGGAGATCGCCAGGCCGCCCACGTGGTCGTGGCGTTCCAGGACGAGCACGCTGCGTCCCGCTCCGGCCAGGTAGGCGGCCGCCACCAGCCCGTTGTGCCCGCCTCCGGCCACGATCACGTCATACGACCCCATCACCGCACCATACGACCCCACCCACACCATCCGTCAACGCTCACTCTCGGACATTTCTCCCGATCCGCGGGGTCACTGGCGGGCGCCGCACCCCCTGTGTGATCCTCAGGTGGACCGCCACCTGATCAGCCCTGCAAGCTGCTGAGCTCCACGCAAAATCCCGTAAAATACGCTTTTCGCCCTAGTAGGCCAGGACCCACCCAAGGAGCACGAAACTCACCATGCGCAGCACCCCCGACTCCGTTCTGCAGCCGTCCGACGAGGTCGCCGAGGCCCTGGCGAGTGGCGCGCCCGTCGTCGCCCTGGAGTCCACGATCATCTCCCACGGGCTGCCGCAGCCGCGCAACCTGGAGGTGGCGCGCGAGCTGGAGGGGATCGTACGGGCGGCCGGCGCCGTCCCGGCCACGATCGCCGTGCTGGACGGCGTGCCCCGCATCGGCCTCAACGAGGTGGAGCTGGAGCGGATCGCGACCGAGTCCGGCCTGCGCAAGCTGGGACAGCGGGACCTGCCCGTGGCGGCGGCGCTGAAGGCCAGCGGCGCCACCACCGTGTCGGCCACGTCGTTCCTCGCCGCCCGCGCCGGCATCCGCGTCTTCGCCACCGGCGGACTCGGCGGCGTGCACCGCGGCTGGACCGAGGACCAGGACGAGTCCGCCGACCTCGACACGCTGGCCCGCACCCGCATCACCGTCGTCTGCGCCGGCGTCAAGTCGATCCTCGACGTGCCCGCGACGCTGCAGCGCCTGGAGACGCGCGGCGTGACCGTTGCGGGCTACCGTACGGACACCTTCCCCGGCTTCTACCTGCACTCCTCCGGCCAGCCGATCGAATGGCGGATCGAGTCGCCCGCCGACGCGGCGGAGATCATGCGGGGCCAGGACGCGCTCGGCGGCCAGGAGACGGCGCTGATCGTCGCCAACCCCGTCCCCGTGGGCCAGCAGCTCGACCCCGAGCTCCATGACCGCGTGCTGGCCGAGGCGCTGGCCGCCGCCGAGCGGCAGGGCGTCAAGGGGCAGGCGATCACGCCGTTCCTGCTCGGCTACCTGGTGGACGGAACCGGCGGGGCCTCCCTGGAGGCCAACCTGGCCGCCGTGCGCGGCAACGTCGCCCTGGCCTCGCAGATCGCCCGGTCATGGGCGCGCCCGTGACGGACAGGGTGACGGACGGAGTGACGGGCAGGGCCCTGCTCGTCATCGGCGACGTGGTCACCGATGTGGTGGCGTTGCATGGTTCGCCGGTCAGGTCGGGCACCGACACGGCGGCCGACATCGTCCTGCGCCCCGGCGGCTCCGGCGCGAACACCGCCGCCTGGGCCGCCCGCCTCGGCGCGGACGTGCGCCTGCTGGCCAGGCTCGGCTACGACAGCAGCGAGTGGCACACCACCGAGCTGGCCAAGACGGGGGTCCGGCCGCACGTCTCGGTCGATCCCGACCGCCCCACCGCCGTCGTGATCGCGATGGTGGACCGGAGCGGCGAGCGTACGATGCTCACCAACCGCGGCGCGGGCGGCCTGATCTCCGAGGCCGACTGGGACCCGGCCCTGCTCGACGGCGTCGCCCGGCTCCACCTGTCGGGCTACCTGCTGTTCGCGGAGGGCGGGCTGCGGCTGGCCAGGCTGGCGATGGCCGAGGCCGCCGCCGCCGGGATCGCGATCAGCGTCGACCCGGCCTCCACCGGCCCGCTGCGCGACTTCGGGGTCGAACGTTTCATCCGCGAATCCGCCCCCGCCGGCCTGATCCTCCCGAATCTTGATGAGGCCCTCTTGCTGAGTGGAGCCACGACGGCGGAGCGCGCCGCCGTACTCTTGAGTGAGACATACGGCACAGCGATCGTGAAGCTGGGAGCACGGGGCGCGCTGGCCGCCGTGGACGGCGAGGTCGTCGCGGCGGCGGCAGGTGTGTCCACCGAGGTCGTGGACTCGACGGGAGCGGGTGACGCGTTCGCCGCCGGGTACCTCACCGGGGTTCTGCAGGGTGTCGGCGAGGAGGCGGCTTTGGAGGCGGGTTGCCGTGCTGGTGCCGCATGTGTGGCCCAGGTGGGCGGTCGGCCACGGTACGGTTTGGATCTGAACCGTCTTTACCCTATTCACACTGATTGATAGCTTGCCGCGTAAGCTACACCATTAGCCACACGCGTTTCGGTCAGCACCACGCGGCTCACTGGGGAGGATAAGGTCCGCCGATGGAAGTCGAGTCATCGATCTGCCTGAGCGACCTAGTCCCTGCTCTGCGCTGGAGCCGCCCGCAGCAGGTGGCCGAAGCACTGGCCGATCCGCGGCTGCCGGCGGGATGGTGGCACTCCCTCGCGCTGTCGAGGGCGCTCGGCACGGCGGGGCTCGACTGGATCTGCGAGCGGCTGGCGCGCCTGGCCTCCTCTCGCTGGGACCATCTGCCGCTGGCCGACCTGCTGCCCGCGCTGACCGTCCACCACATCGATCCGGCGCTGCCGGGCTGGCCCGAGGACACCCGTACGGCGATCACCGGGCTCGGCGGCTGGCAGCGGCTGCGCCGCCTGTCCCCCAGCGACCTGGGCACGCCGTCGGCGACGCCCGAAGTGGTGATCGGCTCCGTCTTCCGCGAGATCCTCGGCCGCATCCCGGCCCAGCGTGCGGCCCCCGCGGCCGATCACCCCGAGGTCACCCGGCCGCTCGTCCGGGGCACGGGCTCCTTCCCCGTCCAGGCCGATCCGGTGCCCCAGACCGGCATGTTCGCCGCCCAGAGCGGCGCCGCCGCCGAGCAGCGCTCCGACGCCGCGCCGCAGCGCCCGGCCGCCGCCGCGGACCGGCGCCAGACGGGCTCGTTCCCGGCCCAGCAGCCCTCGGGCACCGGCCCCCAGGCCGCCCAGGGGCCGGACAGCGGCCGCCAGACCGGCTCCTTCCCCTCGATATCCGACCGCCCGGGCGGTCCCTCCCAGGACCGCCAGGTCGCCCCCTCGCAAGACCGCCAGACCGGCCCGTCCCAGGACCGCCAGACCGGCTCCTTCCCGGCCCAGCCGGCGCCGGACGCCGGTGGTCCGGCGCGGCAGACGGGGTCGTTCCCCGCGCAGACCGGCTCGTTCTCCGCGCAGCCGCAGAGCGGCTCGTTCCCGGCGCAGGGGTTCGCCGGCGAGGGCCGCCCGGCCCCCGGCCAGCCTGGCCAGGCCGACCGCGCCCCGCAGCGCCCCGCGAGCCCCCAGGCCGATGCCCAGCCCGGCGCCCGCCAGGACAACAGCTCCGCCCCCGGCGGTCCCAGCACCGGGTCGATGCCCGCAGTCCCGGGTGGTCCCAGCACCGGGTCCATGCCCGCGATCCCGGGCGGTCCCAGCACCGGCTCGATGCCCGCGGTCCCCGGCGGTCCCAGCACGGGATCCATGCCCGCCGTCCCCGGCGCGCCGGGCGCCTCCAAGAGCAACGGCACCCCGAGCTACGCCGCGCCCGTTCCCACCGCTCCGCCGGCCCCCAGCAGCCCCGTGCCGACCGACGCCGACCACGCCATGGTGCGGGTCGTGGACAACCTGTTCCGCAGCCTGGACAAGCTGGAGCTGGCGGTGGCCGTGCACCGGCTGTTCGCCGAGGACCCGGTCAGCCTGCGGACGCTCGCCCACAAGATGCTGGTCGACCGGGACGCGCTCTCCCAGGCCCAGCGCACGGCCGAGGAACGCGTCCTGCACTGGCTGCGCTCCTCGGAGTCCGCGCCGGTCACGGGCCACATGTTCCGCCTGACCGAATGGCTCGGCGCGGCGGCCACCGAGGACCAGCTGATCGGCGCCGACCCGGCCCACCCCGTGACGGTCCCCTCGCTGCGCACCCCGCTCTGGCGCGTGCTGGTGACGCTCATGCCCGACCGCCGCTTCCAGGACGGCTGGCTGGTCGTGGGCGACCTGCACCGCCTGCAGGACCGTACGAGGCAGCTGCTGGCCTCGAGCCCGCCCGACGCGGACGTCGTGGAGCTGATGGGCGAGCTGGGCATCCGCGCCCACTCCGCCAAGGCCTGGTACGACGCCCTGCCCCAGGAGACGAGCGGCGACCCGGTGGCCGAGGCCCCGTCGCCCGCCCAGCCCCTGCCCCGCCGCACTCCGGGCGCCAACGGCCACCACCACCGGGGCGGCCAGCCCATCCCGCCGACCCCGGCGAACTCGATCGACCCGTCCGCGGCCCTGGCGACGCTCTCGGCGCTGTCGGGCGGCCGTTCGCCGATGCTGGCAGGCTCTCCCCCGACGCCGCCTCCGCCGCTGCCGGGCCCGTCCTCGGACCCGCGCCGCTGGCAGCGCATCGAGGTGACCCCGGAGCACCTCAGGGGCGGCCCCGTGCCGGTGCCGGAGGGCTACGCGGCCCAGCTCGGCATGCGCCCCGGCACCCTGCTGTCGGTGACCGGGCCCGGGGACAACGCCATCGTCCTGGTCTGGCAGGGCCACCAGCCGGTCTTCGACTCCCTCCAGCCGGTGCTGATGCGCCTGAACGCGCGCCCCGGCGACCAGGTCTACGTCACGGTGGACGGCTACCGCCTGGAAGCCCAGCTGACGGGCTGAGCACTCGCCCTGCCGTTCAAAGGGGCGCGTCGAACAGCCGCAGCCGGTAGGCGGTGGCGGCGGCCTCGCCCCGGGTGGCGACGCCCAGCTTGGCCAGGATGTTGGAGACGTGCACGCTCACGGTCTTCGCCGAGATGAACAGCGCCTCGGCGATCTCCCGGTTGCTCCGCCCGTTAGCCACCTCCCGCAGCACCTCCAGCTCGCGAGCCGTCAGACCCAGCGGAAGCCCGTCGGCCGCCTCCTCGGCGCCCCCGATCCTGGCCCGCCGCCCGAAGGCGTCGAGCTGCTCCAGCAGCGGCGTCGCGCCCAGCCGGGCGGCCAGCTCCCGCGCGCGGCCCAGCCGCTCCGCGGCCTCCTGCCGGTCGCCGTCCGCCAGCGCCGCCTGCGCCGCGCCCACCAGGCACCGCGCCTCGGCGTACGGCTGCCGCAGCGCCGCCCACGCCCCCGCCGCCCGGTCCCAGGCCTCGAACCGCCACGCGGGCGGCTCGGCGGCGCCGTCGTCCGGCTCGGGACCCGTCAGCGCCGTGAAGGTGAGGTGCTGCGCCCGCTGGAGGTCGCCGTCGGCCTCGAGCTCCCGCCCCAGCGCCCGCAGCCGCGGCAGGAGGGCCGCGCCGAGCTGCGCCACCGGCGTGCCCACCCCGGACCCTTGCTGCGGCACCACGGAGCCGAGCAGGTCGGCGATGGTCACCAGCACCGGCCAGGCGTAGCGCGGGGTCTCCACCAGATCGCGCTCCTCCAGGGCCTTCGCGGCCACCTCCACCGCGGCCTCGAGCTCCCCGCGCGCGTGCAGCAGCCGCACCTCCCTGCACAGGTGCGGCAGGACCGTCTGGTCGCGGTAGGTCCCGCGCGACAGCACGCTCCGCGACGACCCCAGCAGCCGCTCGGCCCGGTCGAACTCCCCGCGCGCCAGCGCGATGTCCGTGGCGAACCCCTGCAGGCTGGCCTGGTAGGGAGCCGGCGGCGCGAGGTCGAGCGCGTGCTCGACCACCTCCAGCGCCTCGTCCCACTGCCCCAGTGACACCAGCGGCTCGGCCAGGTTGATCGACAGGAACGCGCCGGACGTGCGGGCCAGCCCGTACTGGCGGGCCTCCTCGATGCCGTCGCGGGCCACCTGCGCGGCCCGCTCGTGGCGGCCCGCCCCCTCCAGCGCGTCGGACTCGGAGATCGCGCAGCGCATCAGCGCGTTGTACGCCTCGTCGCCGCCGGCGAGCCTGCGCGCCTCCGCGAACGCCTCCAGCTGCGCCTCGATCTCGGAGAAGCCGAATCGCGCCCAGGTGAGGTCGATCAGCGCGTGCGCCTCCACCTTGCGGTCGCCCAGCTCATGGCCGATCTTCATGGCGAGCCGGCTCGTGGCGAGCCGCTCCGCCCAGACCTCCCGCCCGTGGAGCATGCGGGACAGGGTCTCCAGGACCTGGGCGTGGAGCTTGGTCGGCCGGTCGGAGGCGACCAGCGCGGCCGCCTCGCGCAGGTCGTCGACGAAGCCGGAGCGGCCCAGGTCGTAGCGGGTCAGGCCGCGCTGGCGCAGCAGCTTGGCCGCCCTGATCGGGTCGGCTTCGTGGTCGATCTCGGCGAGGGCGGCGCCGGCCAGGGCGATGGAGCGTTCGTACTCCCCGGCGAGGTGCGCGACCGTGGCCGTGTTCCTGAGCACGTCGATGCGGTCGCAGCCGATGCGCTCGGACGCGTCGGGCACCTGGTCCCACAGCTCCAGCACCCTGGACAGCATCCTGAGCTGCTCGTCATAGGCGGTGGACCTGCGGGCGACGCCGGCCGCCTGCCAGGCGCTGACCAGCGCCCAGGTGGCGTCGTGGGCGGAGTGCCAGTGGTGGGCCAGCTCGATCGCGCCGCGCGGGGCGGGCAGGATCGACAGGTCGCGCTCCAGCGCCTCGGCGAAGCGGGTGTGCAGGCGGGTGTGCTCGCCGGGCAGCAGGTCGTCGTGGAGCGCCTCGCGGATCAGCGCGTGCCGGAAGCAGTAGCCCTCGCCGTCGACGGTCAGCACGTTTCCCGCCACGGCGGGCCGCAGCGCGCTGGAGAGCGCGTTCTCGTCGAGCCCGGCGACGGCGGAGAGCAGGTCGTGCTCGATGCGCTGCCCGCCGGCGCTGGCCACGCGCAGCAGCTCCTGCGTCTCCGCGGGCAGCCGCTCGACGCTGGCCAGCAGCAGGTCGCGCAGCGACTCCGGCAGCGCGACGCCGCCTCCGTCGCTGAGCAGCGCCTCCACGAACAGCGGGTTTCCCTCGCTGCGCGCGTAGATCAGGTCCATGTCGGCGGGGGACGGCTCCCGCTCCAGGATGCCGGCCGCCTGCGCGACGGCCTCCTTGCGGGTGAGCCTGCGCAGCTCGACCCTGCGCACCCGCTCGACCCGGCCCAGCTCGGCGAGGAGCGGGCGCAGGGGGTGGGTGCGGTGCAGCTCGTCGGTGCGGTATGTGACCACGATCAGCAGGCCCGCCGCGGTCGGCTGGTAGCGGACCAGGAACGACAGCAGGTCGCGGGTGGACCGGTCGGCCCAGTGGGCGTCCTCGACGATCAGCAGCACGGGACGCTCTTCGGCCAGCCGCTCCAGCAGCCCCAGCACCTGCTCGAACAGCCGCGCCCTGGCCTCGGGCCCGTCTCCGTCCGGCTCCCCGAACTCGGGCAGCAGCCGCGCCAGCCCGCGCGTGGTGCCGCCGGGCACGAGCGCCGCCACCCCGTCGCGGCCCAGCTCGCGCACGAGCCCGCGCAGCACGGCGGTGAACGGCGCGAACGGCAGGCCCTCGGTGCCCAGCTCCAGGCACCCGCCGACGAGCACCAGCGCGTCGTCGGCCCGATCGGTGAACTCCTTGATCAGCCGGGTCTTGCCGACCCCGGCCTCGCCGCCGACGAGCACGGCGGACGACGCCCCGGCACGCGCCCCGACCAGCGCGTCGCCGAGAGCGGCGAGCTCACGGGCGCGCCCGACGAAGCGGGGACTGACGGCATGGATACTCACGCCCTAAGAATGCCATCAGATCACGACAGAATTCCCGGCCGGCCGGGCTAGCGCAGGACCTTGCGGAAGAACGTGGCAGAGGCCTCGTAGCCCAGCGCGTGGTAGAACTCGGGCGCGCGCCGCGTGGCCATCGCCACGTAGCCCGCCTCCCGCGTGCGCGCCCACCGCTCGAACTCCTCCAGCAGGGCCCGGCCGATCCCCTGCCGGCGCGCCCCGGAGCCGACCATGGCCTCCTCGACCCAGGCCACCGGCCCGTTGGCGAACAGGGTCAGATGCACGTACCCCAGCAGGTAGCCCTGCACGCGTCCGGCCACGACGGCCGCGAGCAGCAGGGCGTCCTCGTTCGCCAGCAGCTCGGGCAGGGCGGCGTCGAAGGCCCCGCGCTCCGGTCTGAACGTCAGACCGAACTCGCGCGCCAGCGCGAACACCTCGTCCGCGTCCGCCTTCTCCGCCCTCCTGATGAGAAGATCGTCAGCCGTCATGACTGACGACACTAGATCGTCCGAGGTCGCGGACGCAAACTCCCTCGATTCGCCCCGCCGAAAACGTTCGGCCGGAAACGGTCAGAGGTCGCCCAGGCCGAGCTGCCGGGCGATGAGCATGCGCTGGACCTCGCTCGTGCCCTCACCGATCTCCAGCACCTTGGCGTCGCGGTAGAAGCGCCCCACGGGGAACTCGTTCATGAACCCGTACCCGCCGAACACCTGCGTGGCGTCCCGCGCGTTGTCCATGGCCGCGTTCGACGAGACCAGCTTGGCGATCGCGGCCTCCTTCTTGAACGGCGCCCCGGCCAGCATCTTCTCGGCCGCGTGGTAGTAGGCCAGGCGGGCGGTGTGGGCGCGGGCCTCCATGTCGGCGATCTTGAACTGGATGGCCTGGTAGTGGCCGATCGGGTGGCCGAACGCCTTCCGGTCCCTGACGTACTTGAGGCTTTCGTCCACGCACCCCTGGGCCAGTCCCACGCTGAGCGCGGCGATCGCGATGCGGCCCTCGTCGAGGGTCTGCAGGAACTGGGCGTAGCCGCGGCCGCGCTCGCCCAGCAGGTTCGCGGCGGGGACGCGGCAGTCGCTGAAGGACAGCTCGCGGGTGTCGGAGGCGTTCCAGCCGACCTTGGAGTACTTCTTCGACACCGTGAACCCGGGCGTGCCGCTCGGCACGAGGATCGTGGAGATCTCCCGCTCGCCGGTGATCGCGGCCACGCCGACGACGGCCGTGATGTCGGTGCCGGAGTTCGTGATGAAGGCCTTCGTCCCGTTGATCACCCATTCGGGCCCGTCCAGCACGGCGGTGGTGCGCATCCCGCCCGGCACGTCGGACCCGCCGCCCGGCTCCGTCAGGCCGAACGCGCCCAGGGCCGAGCCCGAGGTCAGCTTGGGCAGCCAGTGCTCGCGCTGCTCGGCGTCGCCGAACCGGTAGATCGGCATCGCGCCCAGCGACACCGCGGCCTCCAGGGTGATCGCCACGCTGGAGTCGACGCGGGCCAGCTCCTCCAGCGCCACGCACAGGGCGAAGTAGTCGCCGCCCATGCCGCCGTACTCCTCCGGGAACGGCAGCCCGAACAGCCCCATGGCGCCCATCTGCCGCACGATGTCGTACGGGAACTCCTCCCGTTCGTAGTAGTCGCCGATCACCGGCGCGACCACCTCGCGGGCGAACGACTCGACGGTCTTGCGCAGCTCTTCGTACTCGTCCTTGAGCATGGTCAGCCTTTCGACAGCGCCTGTACGACGCGGGAGGGGCTGGGCCGGCCGAGCAGCTCCGCCAGCCAGGTGCTGGTGGACACGAGCTTGCCCAGGTCGAGCCCGGTCTCGATGCCGAGCCCCCGCAACATCCAGACCAGGTCTTCGGTCGCGAGGTTGCCGGTGGCGGACTCGGCGTAGGGGCAGCCGCCGATGCCGCCCGTGGAGGCGTCGATCGTGGTCACGCCCGCTCTCAACGCGGCCAGGGTGTTGCCGAGGGCCTGGCCGTAGGTGTCATGGAAGTGCACGGCGAGCCGCTCGGGGCGGCGGAACGCCTTGATCAGCGCGGTCACGTGCCCGGGCGTGCCGACCCCGATGGTGTCGCCGAGCGACAGCTCGTAGCAGCCGAGCCCGAGCAGCCGCTCCCCGACCGAGACGACCTGGGCGATCGGCGTCGGCCCCTCCCAGGGGTCGCCGAAGCACATCGACACGTACGCGCGCACCCGCACGCCGTTGTCCAGCGCCCTGGCCACGACCGGCTCGAACATCTCGAACTGGCTCTCCAGGCTGCGGTTGAGGTTCTTGGCGGCGAACGTCTCGGTGGTGCTGGCGAAGATGGCGATCTCGTCCACGCCGCGTTCCAGGGCCCGGTCGAGGCCGCGCAGGTTGGGGACGAGAACCGGGTAGCGCACGCCCGGCTTCCTGCGCAGCCGGGCCAGCAGCTCGTCGGCGTCGGCGAGCTGCGGCACCCACTTCGGGTGCACGAAGCTGGTGGCCTCGATCACCTTGTGCCCGGCGTCCGCGAGGCGGTCGATGAACTCGGCCTTCACCTCGACGGGCACGATCGAGGACTCGTTCTGCAGGCCGTCGCGCGGGCCGACCTCGTAGATCGTGACCTGCTGCGGCAGCCCTTCCATGGGGTACGGCATCAGCCCTCCTCCCTCACCACGGCGAGAACCGCGTCCATGTCGACCGGCTGGCCCGCCTGGACCGCCAGCTCGGAGACCACGCCGTCGCGCGGGGCGGTGACGGTGTGCTCCATCTTCATGGCCTCGACGATCACCAGCGGCTGGCCTTCGGTGACCCGGTCGCCGGCCTGGGCCTTGACCACCAGGACGGTGCCGGGCATGGGGCTCCTGACGACGCCGTCGCCGGTGGCCGCCGCGCCGGGCCGGTCGCCGGGGTCGCCGATGAGGTGCCGGGTGAGCGCCCACGCCGCGCCGTCCCTGCCGAGCCAGAGCGTGTCGGCATGGCGTACGCGCAGGTAGTGCTCGGTACGGGCGCCGATCGTGACGGCCAGCTCCCCGTCGCCGAGCCGGATGCGCGCAGGCACGATCTCATCGTTTATCCGGACTTCGGCGGATTCTTCGGGCAGGCCGCGGACCTGGACCGCGTGCACCCCGTCCCTCGACTCCAGCCGCCACGTCGTCCAGGCCCGCTCGCCCACCCGCCAGCCGTCCGTGACGTCCCACGGGTCGTCGCCCCGGGGCAGGGCGTGGAAGGCGAGCGCCGCCGCCACGAGCACCTCGGCGGGCACGTCCGCGGACGGGAGCAGCCCGGGGAGCACGCGCTCGACCAGCCCGGTGTCCAGCTCGCCCGCCTTGACGGCCGGATGTCCGGCGAGGGCCCGCAGGAACGGGATGTTGGTGACCACGCCGAGGACGGCCGTGCGGGCCAGGGCTCGGTCGAGCGTCCTGAGCGCCGAGGCCCGGTCCGGCGCCCAGGCGACGACCTTGGAGAGCATCGGGTCGAACTCGCTGCCGACGACGCCGCCCTCGACCAGCCCCGAGTCCACCCGTACGACGGGCGCGGGGCCGCCCGGGACGCCGCCGTCCGGCTCGCGCAACGCCAGCACGCGGCCGCCCGTCGGCAGGAAGCCGCGGGCCGGGTCCTCGGCGTAGACGCGGGCCTCGACGGCGTGCCCGTCGATCCGCACGTCGCCCTGCCCGAACGGCAGCGGCTCCCCCGCCGCGACCCGCAGCTGCAGCTCGACCAGGTCGAGCCCGGTCACCAGCTCGGTGACGGGGTGCTCCACCTGCAGACGGGTGTTCATCTCCATAAAGTGGTAGGAGCCGGTGGTCCCGTCCACGATGAACTCGACCGTGCCCGCCCCCACGTAGTCCACCGAGCGCGCGGCCTCCACCGCGGCCGAGCCCATGCGGGCGCGCGTCTCGGGGCCGACGAAGGGCGAGGGCGCCTCCTCGATGATCTTCTGGTGCCTGCGCTGCAGGCTGCACTCGCGCTCGCCCAGGTGCACGACGTTGCCGTGGGTGTCGGCCAGGATCTGCAGCTCGATGTGGCGCGGGCTCTCGACGTACCGCTCGATCAGCAGGGTCGCGTCGCCGAACGCCGCCCGCGCCGTGCGCCGGGCCGACTCCAGGGCGTCGGGCAGCTCGGCGGCCGACCGTACGAGCACCATGCCCTTGCCGCCGCCGCCCGCGGAGGGCTTGATCAGCGCGGGGAAGTCGCGCCAGGTCTCCAGCGGGTCGCCGGGCTCGGCCCCGCCGGGCACGACGGGCACCCCGGCCGCCGACACCGTGGCCTTGGCGCGGATCTTGTCGCCCATGGCGTCGATGGCCTCGGGCGGCGGGCCGACGAACACCAGCCCGGCCTGCGCGCACCGCCGCGCGAACGCGGCGTTCTCGGCGAGGAACCCGTATCCGGGGTGGACGGCCTGCGCCCCGGACGCCAGCGCCGCCCCGACAATTGCCTCAATATCCAGATATTTCGGCACTTGGTGGGAGAGGTCGGCCTCCAGCACGTGCCGGGCTCCGGCGTCCGACGCCGTGTGCACGGCCACCGACGTGATGCCGAGCCGGCGCAGCGTGCGGATGACCCGTACGGCGATCTCGCCCCTGTTGGCGATCAGAACACGGTCGAACAACATGCGTCACATCCGGAAGACGCCGTAACCGGCGGGCTCGAGCGGGGCGTTGGCCGCCGCGGACAGCGCCAGGCCGAGGACGGTGCGGGTGTCGAGCGGGTCGATCACGCCGTCGTCCCACAGCCTGGCCGTGGAGTAGTACGGGTTGCCCTGGTGCTCGTACTGGGCCCTGATCGCGTCGGCGTCGGCCGTGCCGACCGTGGTGAGCACGTTCGCGGCCTGCTCGCCGCCCATGACCGAGATGCGGGCGTTCGGCCACATCCACAGGAACCTGGGCGAGTACGCCCGCCCGGCCATCGCGTAGTTCCCCGCCCCGAAGGACCCGCCGATCACGACGGTGAACTTGGGCACCCGCGCGCACGAGACGGCGGTGACCATCTTGGCGCCGTGCTTGGCGATGCCGCCCGCCTCGTAGGCCTTGCCGACCATGAAGCCGCTGATGTTCTGCAGGAAGACGAGCGGGATCCGGCGCTGGTCGCACAGCTCGATGAAGTGGGCGCCCTTCATGGCGGACTCGCTGAACAGGATGCCGTTGTTGGCCACGATCCCCACCGGATGGCCGTGGAGGTGGGCGAACCCGGTCACGAGGGTAGACCCGTACTCGGCCTTGAACTCCAGGAAGCGCGACCCGTCCACGATCCTGGCGATCACCTCGTGCACGTCGTACGGCTGGCGCGTGTCGGCGGGCACGATCCCGTACAGGTCGCGCGGGTCGTGCCGGGGCGGCTCGGGCGCGATCGTGTCCCAGGGCCGCGCGGCCGAGCTCCGGCGCGGGGTCAGGGTGGAGACGATGTCGCGGACGATGGCCAGCGCGTGCGCGTCGTCCTCGGCCAGGTGGTCGGTGACGCCGCTGACCCGCGCGTGCAGGTCGCCGCCGCCCAGCTCCTCGGCCGTGACCTCCTCGCCGGTGGCCGCCTTCACCAGCGGCGGGCCGCCCAGGAAGATCGTGCCCTGGCCGCGCACGATGACGGCCTCGTCGCTCATCGCGGGCACGTACGCGCCGCCCGCCGTGCACGAGCCGAGCACGGCGGCGATCTGCGGGATGCCGCGGGCGGACATGGTGGCCTGGTTGTAGAAGATGCGGCCGAAGTGCTCGCGGTCGGGGAACACCTCGTCCTGCTTGGGCAGGAACGCGCCGCCCGAGTCGACGAGGTAGATGCACGGCAGGTGGTTGTGCAGGGCCACCTCCTGCGCGCGCAGGTGCTTCTTGACCGTGATCGGGTAGTACGTGCCGCCCTTCACGGTCGCGTCGTTGGCGACGATCACGCACTCGCGGCCGGAGACCCGGCCGACCCCGGTGATGATCCCCGCGGCGGGCGCCTGGTCGTCGTAGAGACCGTTCGCGGCCAGCGGCGACAGCTCCAGGAAGCGGGAGCCGGGGTCGAGCAGGCCGTCGACGCGGTCGCGCGGCAGCAGCTTGCCGCGCTCGACGTGGCGCAGGCGCGAGCGCTCGGGGCCGCCCCGGGCGGCGACCTCCAGCCGCTCCAGCAGCTCGGCGGCGAGCCGCTCGTTGAGCTCGACGTTGCGCTTGAACGCCTCGCCGCCGGGATCGGCGGACGACTTCAGCACCGGCCACTCGCTCATGACGCCCCTCTCATAGCACGAGATGTTAGTCATCATTAACGTAGTCGTCTAGCATGTGAGACGTGACCACTACCGCCCCTACCCGGAATCGCCGCAACAGGCGCGGGGAGATCCTGGAGGCGGCGGCCCGGCTGTTCGCCGCGCGCGGTTTCCACGGCGTCTCGATCGAGGACATCGGCGCCGCGGTCGGCGTCTCGGGCCCCGCGCTCTACCGGCACTTCAGCGGCAAGGACGCGCTGCTGTCGGAGATGCTGCTCGACGTCAGCTCGCGGCTGCGCGAGTCGGCCGCCGCGGCGGTCACCTCGTGCCCCGATCCCCAGGAGACGCTGGACGCGCTGCTCAACGTGCAGATCACGTTCGCTCTCGAGCAGCCGGCGCTGATCACCGTGCACGACCGGGAGCTGGGCAACGTGCCCGAGCCCGAGCGGCGCCAGATCAGGCGGCTGCAGCGGCTCTACGTCGAGGAGTGGGTCACCGTGCTGGCCGAGCTGCACCCGGAGTGCCCGGCGGCGCGGCTGCGGGCCGCGACGCACGCCGTGTTCGGGCTGCTCAACTCCACGCCGCACAGCGCGGGTGAGCTGGGCGCGGGGGACATGCGGCCGCTGCTGCACGCCATGGCGCGCGCGGCCGTCACCGCCGCTGTTAGCGCTCGCTAACTTCCAGGGATCTGCCCGAAATGCCCTTCCCGTGCCAACTATCTAGATATATCGTCAAGATATCTCGATAGTTGGAGGTAATCATGGAAGAGCCTGACTTCTGGGATGCCCCGCACCCCCACCACCCGTTCCCCCCGCACCCACCCGGCCCACCGCCGGGCCCACCGCCCGGTCCACCGCCCGGTCCGCCGCCGGGGCCGGGCGGCTTCGGCCCGCCGTTCGCGCCGCCCCCGCCCGGGCCCCACTTCGGCACCGTGGTCCACTGGGAGACGCCCGCTCCGCGGGTGCGCCGCGGCGACGTCCGGGCCGCCCTGCTGGCGCTGCTCCTCGAAGGGCCGCAGAACGGCTACCAGATGATCCAGGGCATCGAGGAGCGCAGCCACGGCGTCTGGCGGCCCAGCCCCGGCTCCGTCTATCCGGCGCTGCAGCAGCTCGAGGACGAGGGCCTGGTGTCCGGCGACGAGTCCGGCGGGAGCCGTACGTACCGGCTGACGGAGAAGGGCCGCGGCCAGGCGGCCAGGTACGCCGACGACGCGCCGTGGGACGAGGTCGCCCGCACGGCCGTGCCACCCGACCACCACGAGCTGCGCCTGCTCTGGGCCCAGCTCAACGAGGCGTTCTCCCACCTGGTCCACACGGCCGACGAGCGTCAGATCGCGGCGGCCAAGGAGCTGATCAAGAAGACGCGCAAGTCGATGTTCCAGATCCTGGCGGAGGGCTGAGATGGCGGCGGACGCGGCGGTCGCCGTGCGCGGCCTGCGGAAGACGTACGGGAAGGTCGAGGCCGTCAAGGGCGTCGACTTCGAGGTGCGCCCGGGCGAGGTGTTCGGCTTCCTCGGCCCCAACGGCGCCGGCAAGACCACCACCATCAGCATGCTCTGCACGCTGGTGAACCCCACCGGCGGCAGCGCCACCGTGGCGGGCCACGACGTGGTCAGGGACCGTGACGAGGTCCGCAGGAACATCGGCCTGGTCTTCCAGGACCCCACCCTCGACGGCTACCTGAGCGCCGAGCAGAACCTGCGCTTCCACGCCGAGCTGTACGGCGTGCCCAAGAGCATGGTCGGCGACCGGATCCGGCAGGTCATGGAGATGGTCGCGCTGTGGGACCGCAAGGACGCCAAGGTGATGACGTTCTCGGGCGGCATGAAGCGGCGGCTGGAGATCGCCCGCGGCCTGCTGCACTCCCCGCGCGTGCTCTTCCTCGACGAGCCCACCGTGGGGCTCGACCCGCAGACCCGCTCGGCCATCTGGGGCTACATCAACCAGCTGCGGCTCCTGGAGGACATCACCATCTTCATGACCACGCACTACATGGACGAGGCCGAGTACTGCGACCGGATCGCGATCATCGACCACGGCGAGGTCGTCGTCATCGACTCGCCAGAGGCGCTGAAGGCCAGCGTCGGCAAGGACCGGGTGCAGATCCAGACCCCCGACGACACGGAGGCGATCAAGGCGCTGCGGGAGCGGTTCGGGCTGGAGGCGGCCGTGCGCGAGGGCGCGGTGACGTTCGCGGTGGCCTCGGGCGAGGAGTTCGTGCCGAGGCTGTTCGCCGAGCTCGGCATGCCGATCAAATCGGTGAGCGTGTCACGGCCGTCCCTGGACGACGTGTTCATGTCCTACACCGGCTCCACGATCCGCGACGCCGAGGCCGGCGACGGCAACATGGCGTTCATGAGAGCGATGGCGAGGCGATAGTCATGGCGACAGAGGCCATCAGCGTCCGCGTGCCGGTCCGCAGCGCCGGTCACGACCTGCGGGCGATCAAGGTCGTGCTCCACCGGGAGATGCTGCGCTTCGTCAACGACCGCACCCGCATGGCGTCCATGCTGGTGCAGCCCGTGCTCTGGCTGTTCGTCATGGGCACGGGGCTCGGGTCGCTGGTGCGGGGGGCGATCCCCGGGATCGACTACCGCACGTTCATGTATCCCGGCATGATCTCCATGACCGTGATCATGACCGGGATGTTCTCGGCCGGTTCCATCGTGTGGGACCGCGAGTTCGGCTTCCTCAGGGAGATGCTGGTCGCGCCCGTCTCGCGCGGGGCGATCGTGGTCGGCAAGTGCCTGGGCGGCGCCATCGTGGCCACCGGGCAGGGCATCCTCATCCTGGCCATGGCGGGGCTGGTGGGGGTCCCCTACTCGCCCGCGCTCTTCGTGACGCTGCTGGCGGAGATGTTCCTCGCGGCGTTCACGATCACGGCCTTCGGGGTGATGCTGGCCGCCCGGATGAAGAACATGCAGACGTTCTTCGGTCTGATGCAGATGGCGATCATGCCCATGATGTTCCTGTCGGGGGCGATGTTCCCGCTGGCCAACCTGCCGTCGTGGCTGCACGTGCTGACCGTGGTCAACCCGATGACGTACGCGGTGGACCCGCTGCGCCAGGCGGTCTTCTCGCACCTGGACGTGCCGGCGCAGGTCGACGCGGTGCTGAACCCCGGGGTCCGGTGGTTCGACTTCCAGGTGCCGGTGATGCTCGAACTCGGCCTCGTGGCGGCCCTGGGGCTGGCGCTGCTGGGGGTGGGGATCGCGGAGTTCAGGCGGGCGGAGTAGACGGAACGAGGCCCGGGGCGGCGTGCCCCGGGCCTCGGCCTCGCATCAGATCAGCGCCGCATCAGATCAGCGCCGCGTCAGATCAGCGCCGCGTCAGATCAGCGCTTGACCCGGACGTAGTCCGAGCCGCTGGTGGCGCCGTAGGTGTCGTCGTCACCGCCGAACACGAACCGCCAGCGGCCCGAGTTCCAGCCCTTGACCTTGGTGTAGAGCCCGCCGCCGTCGTTCGACCAGGTCGTCTTCACGTACTGCCACTTCTTCGAGCCCGCGGGCTTGAAGAACAGCGCGACCTTGCCCGAGTAGCCCTCCCAGGAGCCCTCGTCGAAGACCTGCAGGCGGCCCTTGAACTTCAGGTACTTGCCGCGCTTGACCGGCTCGGGGTACGCGTTGAACTTGATCAGCCGCGTGTCCGCCTTGGACGCCGTAGGAGGCGGCGCCGGCTCGTTGACCTTGACCCAGTCGGCGTCGCTGACCGAGCCGCGGATGCCGCGGGTGCCGCCGTACTCGGCCCGCCACCAGCCCGAGGTCTGCGCGGGAGCGGAGGCCCAGAAGCGGCCGTCGCGGCCGGTCACGTCACTGGTGACGTACTCCCACCTGGACGAGCCGTCGGCCTTGAAGAAGATCGAGACCCGCTCGCCGGCCACGCCGCCGCGGTCCTCGACCAGCAGGGCGCCGCTGAACGTGAGCCGGTCACCCTTGTCCACGGGCTCCGGGCGGGCATCGAAGCCGGCGATCCTGCTGCTCAGGACGCCGCGGCTGACGTCGACCCGGTCGGTGTCGCTGACCGAGCCCTTGGCCGCGGAGGTGGCCGCGAACTCGGCCCGCCACCAGCCCGTCTCGTCGGCCCGCACGGTGGCGCTGAACCAGCCGTTGCCACCGGTCGTCACCTTGGTGACCTGGCGGTAGGCGTCGGTGCCGCGCTCGCGGAAGGTGATGGCGACGCTCTGGCCGCCGTACCCCTTGCCGTCGGCGAGGAGCTGGCCGGAGACCTTGATCAGGTCACCCTTGTCCACGGAGTCGGGGCTGGCGTCGAAGTCGACGATCTTGGTGTCGAGGACCTTCTTGACCGAGACCTCGAACGTGCCGCCACGGGAGGCGCCGCCGGCGACGGCGAGCCAGCTCCACGTGCCAACGTTCGTGGAGTCGAAGGACCTGGTGCCGGACCACTTCGTCCAGTCGCCGTCCTTGGTGGACGTCAGGTCGACGGGCTTGCCGACGCTGATGTCGCCCGGGGGCTTGAGCTGGAGCTCGGCCTTGTCGGCCCCCTTGGTGGCGAAGCTGAACGTGGCCGTGACCGCGCCATTGGTGACGTCGATCGGAGAATTGGGACTGATCCCGACTCGGGTGATGACGGGATCCGCGGCCGCCGTCGCAGCGGAGGGAGCCATGACCAGGGCTCCGGCTCCGAGCGCTATGGCAAGGGCGGCCACACGAATGCGTTGTAACATGCGGGTTCCTTCCAGAGACCCAACGGTTCAACGCGGCATTGAGGGTGCCACGTGTGTCAATTAAGTAGACGTACGCGCCGACCGGAAGGTTTAGGAATCTGACAAACCGTTATATGCCGGGGTCAAACGGACCGGTCCACAACATGTCAGCCACGTCCGGCAGACGTCGGCGCCGATGAAAGACATAATCGAGGTGTGGCGCGCGACACAGTTGAGACTCATTTCACCCAGGCGGTTGCGACGCTGAAGGCGGGCCCCGCGCGAGATCCGGGGCTGCCGGTCCGCGAGGGCAGCTCGCTGACCGGCGAGCAGTGCATGAAGCTGTTCCAGCGTCAGCTCGACAGCCGCCTGCTGGACATCGCGGCCCGCTGGCTGCGCGAGCGGGACGAGGGCTACTACACGATCGGCTCCGCCGGCCACGAGGGCAACGCGGCCGTCGCCGCCGCCCTGCGGCCCACCGACCCCGCCCTGCTCCACTACCGCTCCGGCGCGTTCTACCTGACCAGGTCCGAGCAGGCGGGCAGGCTGCCCGAGCAGGGCATCCGCGACGTGCTGATGGGGCTGGCCGCGGCGGCCGACGAGCCGATCGCGGGCGGCCGGCACAAGGTGTTCGGCCATCCCGACCTGGCCGTCATCCCCCAGACCTCCACGATCGCCAGCCACCTGCCCAGGTCCGTCGGCGTGGCGTTCGCCATCGAGCGGGCCGCGGCGGCGATCGGCGAGCAGGCCCGCTGGCCCGCCGACGCGGTCGCGGTGTGCAGCTTCGGCGACGCCTCGATCAACCACGCGAGCGCCCTGAGCGGCTTCAACACCGCCTCCTACGCCACCTATCAAGGCCAGGCGATGCCGCTGCTGCTCGTGTGCGAGGACAACGGCATCGGCATCAGCGTCCGCACGCCCAAGGGCTGGGTGGAGTCGGCCCTGCGCCGGCCCGGGATCGAATACTTCGCCGCCGACGGCTGCGACCTCGCCGCGGCCTACGACGCCGCCGTCAGCGCGGCCCGGCACGTACGCGAGCGCCGCTCCCCCGCCTTCCTCCACCTGACCACCGTGCGGCTCATGGGGCACGCCGGCTCCGACGTCGAGCAGGCGTACCGCACGCAGCGCGAGATCAGGGCCGACCTGGAGCGCGACCCGCTGGTGCGCACGGCGCAGCTGCTCGTGGAGGCGGGGCAGAGCACGCCGGAAGAGCTGCTCAGGACGTACGAGTCCCAGCGCGAGCACGTGCTGCGGATCGCGCTGGAGACGACGCGCAGCCCGCGGCTCGGCTCCGCCAAGGAGGTCATGGAGCCGATCGCGCCGCGCAAGCCGGAGCTGATCGCCAAGATCAGCCCGATGGCGGCCCCGGCCCCGGACCGGGAGAAGGCGTTCGCCGGAGCGCTGCCCGAGCACGACAAGCCGATGACGCTCTCGCAGGCCATCAACCGCACGCTCGCCGACACGCTGGCCGTCTACCCCGAGATGACCGTGTTCGGCGAGGACGTCGCCAAGAAGGGCGGCGTCTACGGCGTGACCAGGGGGCTGCAGAAGCGGTTCGGCGCAGCCCGGGTGTTCGACACGTTGCTGGACGAGCAGGCCATCCTGGGGCTGGCGCTCGGCGCCGGCGTGTCGGGGCTGCTGCCCGTGCCGGAGATCCAGTACCTCGCCTACCTGCACAACGCGCTCGACCAGATCCGGGGGGAGGCGGCCACGCTGTCGTTCTTCTCGCGCGGCTCCTACACCAACCCGATGGTGGTCCGGGTGGCGGGGTACGCCTACCAGAAGGGGTTCGGGGGCCACTTCCACAACGACAACGCCGTGGGCGCGCTGCGCGACATCCCCGGCCTGGTCATCGCCTCGCCCGCGCGCCCCGACGACGCGGCCGCCATGCTGCGCACGTGCCTGGCGGCGGCCCGCACGTCCGGGTCGGTGTGCGTGTTCCTGGAGCCGATCGCGCTCTACCACACGCGCGACCTGTTCGAGGAGGGCGACGGGGGCTGGCTGGCGCCGTACGCGGCGCCCGGGCGCTGGCCGGAGACGCACGTGCCGATCGGGCAGGCGCGCTCCTACGGCGACGGGCGCGACCTGACGATCGTGACGTTCGGCAACGGCGTGCGGATGAGCCTGCGGGCCGCGGTGCGGCTGACCCAGGAGGGGTACGGCTGCCGCGTGCTCGACCTGCGCTGGCTGGCGCCGCTCCCGATGGACGACCTGCTGCGGGCGGCCGAGCTGACCGGCAACGTGCTGATCGCCGACGAGACCCGGCACACCGGCGGCGTGTCGGAGGGGATCATGGCGGAGCTGGCCGACGCCGGGTTCACCGGGAAGCTCGCGCGGGTGACCTCGTCCGACAGCTTCATCCCCCTGGGCGGGGCGGCCGAGCACGTGCTGCTGTCGGAGGCGGAGATCGAGCAGGCGGCGCGCAAGCTCCTGGGGTGACCGCCGCGGGCTACGGGTTCGAGCGGGCGACGGCGCCCCTGATACACGTGGGCTTCGACCAGGCGACCGTCGAGCTCTCCGAGACGCGCAGCAGGACGCCCACCAGGAAGCAGTAGCCGGTGCTCGGGTCCAGTCCCGCGACGCGGGTCGTGGTGGCGCCCTGGCCCAGGGCGGTGACGGCCTGCTCGCCCCTCTTGAGCGGGGAGCGCTGGAGGACCACCGGGTAGCGGCGGGCGGCCGCGGGGAGCGTCCACTTCAGCTCGACGAGGGCGCCCTGGTCGGCGGTCACCTTCAGGCCGCGCGGGGTCAGCGCGGCGACGGACTGCTTGTCGATGGCCTCGGTGTCCCGGGTGCCCGGCTCGGACGCCGAGGGCTGGGTGGTCTGTGATGGCTCGTTCTGCTGGAGCGACAGGTAGACGGCCGCGCTCGTGCCGCCCACGACGACGGCCGCCACGGCAGCGCCGATCACGAGGCCCCGTGGCAGGCGCCCTCCTCCGCCCGGCGCGGTCGTCCCGCCCTGCCCCGGCGGGGTGGTGGCCGAGGCGATCGCGGGTGGTGCGGGCGCGCCCGGATGCCCGCCCCCGGGGATGCCGGCGATTCCCGACCCGTGCCGGCCGGTGGCGTGCATGCCGCCGGTGCCCGCCGCCCGCGCTTCCGGCGCGAACGGTGACGGCTGCGCCTCCGGCGCGAAGGGCGACGGCCGCGCCTCGGGGGCGAACGGCGACGGCCGGCCGGGGCCGCCGGGCAGGTGGTTGCCGGTGGTCGGGAGATGGTTACCCGTGGATGGCAGGTGGTTGCCCGTGGTCGGGAGCTGGGGGCTCCCCGTGTGCTGGGGGCTCCCCGTGTGCTGGGGGCTCCCCGTGTGCTGAGGGCTCCCCGGGGGCTGGGGTTCGCCGGTGGGCGGGTCGTCGAGGCGGGGGCGGGGCACCGTGGCCATCGCCGGTCCCGGGCCGGGGTCCTGGCCCACCAGGTCGGTCACCGGCAGGCCCAGCTCGGCCTGCACCTCCTGCAGCCGCCGGGCGAGCTCCCGCGCCGACCCGTACCGCACCTCGGGCTGCTTGGACATCGCCCGCATGACCGTCTCGAGGACCGGCGGCGGCACGTCGGAGCGGTTGATCGGGGGCGGCTCGACACTGAGCACCCGGTACATCAGGGGCGCGATCGAGGGGTCCGTCGGGTTGTGGAAGGCGGGCTGGCCGGCCAGCAGGTGGTAGAGGGTCGAGCCGAGCGAGTAGATGTCGGTCGAGGCCGAGTGCGGCTGGCCGGTGAGCACCTCCGGGGCGGCGTGCAGCGGGGTGAACGCCTGCGACGTGGCCGAGATCTCCGAGGAGTCCACGACCCGGGCCACGCCGAAGTCGGCGATGGCGGGCTCGCCGTACCGGGAGATGAGGATGTTCTGCGGCTTGATGTCGCCGTGCAGGACTCCGGCCTCGTGTACGGCGGCCAGCGCCCCGGCCAGCTTCACCCCCGCCCGCAGCACGTCGGGCACCGGCAGCGGCCCCTCCTTGCGGACCCTGTCGCGCAGCGAGCCGTTCTCGAAGTAGTCCATCGCGATGTACGGCTTGCCGGAGCGGGTGACGCCGGTGTCGAAGACGGTGACGACGTTGGGGTGGCCGGTCAGGCGGCCGGTGAGCTGCAGCTCGCGCTGGAACCTGCGCATCGTGCGCTGGTCGACCCGGTCGACGGACAGCACCTTGAGCGCCACGACCCGGTCGAGGCGCTCCTGGTAGGCGCGGTACACGACGGCGAAGCCGCCCTGGCCCGCCTGATCGAGTACCCGGTAGCCGGGCGCGTCCTCGACTGGCAGCACGGCACTCCCCCCTGTTGCAGGCGAGTTTAGTGCGAATTTTGGGGGTTAGAGCGGATTCATGAGGTACGCGCCGAAGGCCGCGGACACGACCGACACCAGCAGGAAGAGGAGCACGTAGAACCCACCGGGCAGGAACGTCAGCCTGGCCAGCTGGTCCGCGTCGGAGTCTCGCGCCTGCCGCCTGCTCCGCTTGCGCTGCAGCTCGATGATCGGCCTGATCCCGCCGAACAGCAGGAACCAGACCGCGACCAGGGCGACGACCTGCTGGACCTCGGCGGGCGCGTACATGATCAGGGCGAACACCGCGCCGCCGGTGGCGAGCAGGATCAGCGCGCCGTACAGGTTGCGGACCAGCAGCAGCATGCAGACCAGGAACAGCAGCACGCTCCAGATCAGCAGCGTGATGTGCCCCATCTCGGTCAGCCAGGCGGCGCCCAGCCCCAGCAGCGGAGGCGCCACATAACCGGCGAGCGCGGTCAGCACCATGCCGGGCCCGGTGGGCCTGCCCCTGGTCAGCGTCACGCCGGAGGTGTCGGAGTGGAGGCGGATGCCTTCGAGTTTGCGCCGGGTGACCAGCGCCATCAGCGCGTGGCCGCCCTCATGGGCGATCGTGATCAGGCCTCTGGTCACCTGCCAGGGCATGCGGAAGCCGACGAGCACGAACGCGGCGAGAGCCGAGACCCCCACGACCCAGGGGTCGGGGTCAGGCTGAACCTTGATCAGGTGGGCCCAGAGCTGTTCCATCGAGGAGAAACCCTATCCAGGTAGAGTCTCCTGCGTGGCCACAGAACAAGATTCTGACGCCCGGATTCCGGACTGGTGGCGCGGGCTCGGGTTGCCCGGCCTCATCGACCTGCACGTCCACTTCCTGCCGGAGCGGATGGAGCGGCGGGTGTGGCACCACTTCAGGCACGGCGGCCCGCTGATGGGGAACGGCTGGAAGATCGAGTACGAGTGGCCGGCGGAGGAGCGGGTCGCGCTGCTGCGGGCCATGGGCGTGCGCACGTTCCCCGCCCTCGCCTACGCGCACAAGCCGGACATGGCGCTCGATCTCAACGCCTGGACGCTGGATTTCGCCCGCCGTACACCTGGATGCCTCCCTTCGGCGACCTTCTACCCCGAGCCTGGCGTCGTGGAATACGTGCGCCGGGCACTGGAGGACGGGGCCAGGATCTTCAAGGTGCACCTGCAGGTCGGCGGGTTCGACCCGCGGGCCGCCGAGCTGGACGAGGTCTGGGGGCTGCTGGCGGAGGCCGGGGTGCCGGTGGTGACGCACGCCAGTTCGGTGCCCGTGCCGGGCGGGCACATCGGCCCCGGGCCGATCGGCGAGGTGCTGCGCAGGCATCCGCGGCTGCGGGTGGTGATCGCGCATCTGGGGATGCCGGAGTACGACCCGTTCTTCGAGCTGGCCGCCCGCTACGAGCGGGTCGCGCTGGACACCACGATGGCGTTCACCGACTTCGCCGAGCTGGGCATGCCGTTCCCCGCGCGGCTGCGGCCGGCATTGCTTGATCTGGGCATTTCAGGCAAGGTGGTGCTCGGTAGTGACTTCCCGACGATTCCATATCCTTACGTCCATCAGCTCGACGCGCTCGCCCGGCTCGACCTGGGCGATGCCTGGTTGCGGGCGGTGTGCTGGGGCAACGCAGCGGCCATGATCTGATAGAGGAGTGAACGATCGGCACGTCGCGCTCATCGGCGCTTTCTACGACGCTCTGGGGCGCGCGGACTTCGCGGCCATGGAGCGCTGCTACCACCCCGAGGTCAGCTTCGGCGATCCGATCTTCCAGGAGGTCGAGGGGCGTGACCGCGTGATGACGATGTGGCGGCTGCAGCTCGGCGTGCGCGACGGCCTCAGATCCACCTACGGCGACGTGACGGCCGACGACTTCACCGGCACCGCGCACTGGACGTCCCGCTACACCTTCTCCAGGACCGGGCGCCAGGTCGTCAACGAGATCGACGCGCTGTTCAGGTTCGAGGGCGACCTGATCGTCCGCCACCACGACGAATTCGACTTCAGACGCTGGTCGAAGATGGCGCTGGGCAGGCCGCACGGGCTGCTGTTCGGCTGGACGCCGATGTGGCGCAAGACCATCAGAGACCGCGCCACTCAACGGCTCGACGAGCTCTCTTAGGTCCAGGGAGGGCCATGGCCAGGGTGAAGGGGTTCAGGCGCAGCGGCGACGTCCACGAGGAAGCGCCCGAGCACTCGATGGACCCGCGTGCCACGGAGGAGCGGCCCTACCGGCCGACCGTCATCGACAACGCCATCTACCGCGACGGCAGGCGCGTCGACACCCCCGGCTCTCTGGCCGACGCCTTCGAGCGGCTCAAGGAGATGCCGGGCAGCATGGCCTGGATCGGCCTCTACCGGCCGAAGGAGTGGGAGCTGGTCAAGCTCGGCGAGGAGTTCGAGCTGCACGAGCTGGCGCTGGAGGACGCGATAGTCGGCTCCCAGCGGCCCAAGGCCGACCGCTACGGCGACACGCTGTTCGTGGTGCTGCGGGCCGCGCGCTACCTGGACGACGTGGAGGAGGTCGCGTTCGGGGAGGTGCACGTCTTCGTCGGCCCCAACTTCGTGATCACCGTACGCCATGCCGAGGCCCCCGACCTCCAGGCCGTCCGCAAGCGCATGGAGTCCGAGCCCGAGCTGCTGCGGCAGGGCCCGCAGGCCGTCCTGTACGCCATCCTCGACGCCGTGGTCGACGGCTATGCCCCGGTGGTGGCCGGGCTGCAGAAGGACATCGAGGAGATCGAGGTCCAGGTCTTCGGCGGCGACCCGTCGGTGTCGCGGCGGGTCTACGAGCTGTCCGGCGAGGTGATCGAGTTCCAGCGGGCGACGGCGCCGCTGGTGGGCATGCTCCACGCGTTCATCGCGGGGGCCTCCAAGCACGGGATGAACGACGAGCTGCAGAGCTACCTGCGCGACGTGGCCGACCACGCGATCACGGTGTCGGAGCGGATCTCCGCGTTCCGGCAGATGCTGCAGGACATCCTGGTCGTCAACTCGACGCTGGTGACGCAGGCGCAGAACGCGGAGATGGCCCGGATGACGGAGGCGAGCATCCAGCAGGGCGAGGAGGTCAAGAAGATCTCCGCCTGGGCCGCCATCCTGTTCGCTCCGACGCTGGTCGGAACCATTTACGGGATGAATTTCGATTTCATGCCCGAAACGCACTGGGCATTCGGGTACCCATTCGCGATCGTGCTGATGGCGGCCGTCTGTCTGACCCTCTATCTCGTCTTCAAACGCCGCGACTGGCTCTGAGCGTCACCACGTGGCCCCGATCACGATCCCGATCACGATCCCGACCACGATCAGGGCCACCAGGGTGACGCGGATGGCGGCGGACACCTCGCGATCCTCAGCCGTCCAGTCCCACGTGCGCTTCCAGCCGCTCGAGCCGCTGGACGAGGGGCTGCAGCTCCTGGCGGACGGCGGCGGACAGCATCGCCTGGACGGCGGCGGGCCGGCCCTGGTCACCCTGGGCCTCGGCGTCCTGCTGCGTCTGCGCCCGCAGGTGGACGTACCCGGCCAGGGCCGCCACCACGGCGCGCCTGGTGAGCCTGGGCTCGGCGCCCAGCCCGCGCAGGACCTGGCCGGCGGTCCCGTCGGGCTCGGCGACGAGGCCGAGCAGGAGGTGCTCGCAGCCCACGTAGTTGTGGCCGAGTGAGGTCGCCTCCGTGACGGCGAACTCCAGCGCGTTGGCCGCCGCCCCGCTGAAGTTGCGCGGCTCCGAGCCGCCGGCCGCGCCGGGGGCGGGCTGGTGGCGGGCGAGGTCGCGTCCGACCTGCTCCGGGTCGATCTCCACGGCCCGCAGGACGTGCAGCGCCAGGTTGGTCCCCTCGCTCAGCATGGCGCCCAGCAGGTGCTCGGTGCCGACGGCTGCGGCTCCTTCCGCCCTGGCCTGGTCGGCGGCCAGTTTGAGGACGGTGCGCGTCCTGGGCGTCAGGTGCCTCAGCGCCCCGGTCGGCTCTTCGAGGTCGAGGTCGCTCAGGACGGTCTCCCTGATGGCGGTCACCCGGCGGACCGCCTGCTCCAGCGCGCGCTGGCACACCGCCGACACCGGCACCCCGGCCTGCTTGACCGCTTCCGCGAGTTCGTCCGGCAGGTAGACGTTAATCTTTGGCATACCCCTACGATAACCCCCATGGGGTTACACACGTCAAGCGTCGGGGAAATCGGTCAGCGCCTGTTCGGCCTCCCCCACCGCGGCCTTCAGCTGAGCCGCGAAGAACCCCACCCGGTCCGGGCCGAAGCGGGCCGAGGGGGCCGAGATCGACAGGGCGGCCAGGGCGACGCCGTTCCCGTTGCGGAGGGTCGCGCCGATGGCGGAGACGCCGCGTTCCGTGCCGTCGATGTTGAGCGCGTAGCCGCGGGCCCTGACGTCGTCGAGCTCGCGGGTCAGGGTCGCGCGCTCGTGGTCGGAAAGGTCGGGATAGAGGTCGCGGAGCTGGTCGGGGGGCAGGGTGGCGAGCAGGATCTTGCCGCCGGAGGCCCGGCGGGCGGGCAGGATCGTGCCGCGGCGGTCGCCGACGTGCAGGATCTGCGACGACTCCACGCTGTCCAGGAAGCGCACCTCCGTACCGACCCGGAGCATGAGGTTCACGGTCTCCGCGGCCCGCGCGCACAGCGCCTCCATCGCCGGCCTGACCCGGGCGCGCAGCTCGCGCAGGACCGCCCCGCCCGCGCCGGCCTGCGTCGAGGTGAGGAACGGCCCCGGCAGGTACGTGTGCCGCTCGTCCTGCACGGCGAAGTCGCGGTAGACGAGCATGGCCAGCAGGCGGTGGGCGGTCGAGCGGGCGATGCCCAGCTCCCTGGCGACGTCGGCGACCTTGAGGTGGCCCTGGTCGCGCAGCATGTGCAGGAGCAGCAGCACGTTGTCGACGGAGCCCAGGGCGTAGGCGGGCCTGTTCTTCATAGCAGAATGCTAGTGCCGTATGCAGAATCACCTCCTAGCGTGGGCTCCATGAACCCAGAGGAGAGGCTCTACGCCGACTTCGCGGCGGAGGACCTGATTCCGTTGTGGACGCAGGTCGGCGACCTGATGCCGGAGCACCCGAAGCCGAAGGCGCGCCCGCACGTGTGGGAGTGGAAGACGCTCTACCCGCTGGCCGAGCGGGCCGGCGAGCTGGTGCCCGTCGGGCGCGGCGGGGAGCGGCGGGCCATCGCGCTGGCCAACCCCGGCCTGGGCGGGATGCCGTACGCGACGCCGACCCTCTGGGCGGCCATCCAGTACCTGGGGCCGCGCGAGGTCGCCCCCGAGCACCGCCACACCCAGAACGCCTTCCGCTTCGTCGTCGAGGGCGAGGGCGTCTGGACCGTCGTGAACGGCGACCCGGTCGCCATGCGGCGCGGCGACTTCCTGCTGACTCCCGGCTGGCACTTCCACGGGCACCACAACACCACCGACGCGCCCATGGCCTGGATCGACGGGCTGGACATCCCGCTCGTGCACTACACCGACACCTCGTTCTTCGAGTTCGGCCCCGACCAGGTCACCGACGTGACGACGCCGAGCGTGTCGCGTTCGGAACGGCTGTGGGCGCACCCGGGGCTGCGTCCCGTCTCGGCGCTGCAAGCCACGCCCAGCTCGCCGATCGCCGCGTACCGCTGGGAGCACACCGCCCGGGCGCTGGACGAGCAGCTGGCGCTGGAGGACGAGGGCCACCCCGGGACCGTCGAGCCCGGCCACGCCGCCGTCCGCTACACCAACCCCACCACCGGCGGCGACGTCATGCCGACGATCAGGGCCGAGTTCCACCGGCTGCGGGCGGGGACCGCGACGGCCGCGCGGAGAGAGGTGGGGTCGTCGGTGTACCAGGTGTTCGACGGCGAGGGGTTCGTGACCCTCGACGGCGCGGAGCGGCGGCTGTCGCGCGGCGACCTCGTCGTGGTGCCGTCGTGGTGCGCGTGGTCGTTCCGCGCCGAGACCCGTTTCGACCTGTTCCGTTTCGCTGACACGCCCGTTTTCGAGGGCCTGCGTCAATATCGAGAGGAGTTCGTGTGAGGCTCGCGACGCTGCGGCTGCCGCACCGTACGACCGCCGCCAGAATCGACGGCGACCTTGCCGTGGAGGTCGGCGCGCCCGACATCGGGGCGCTGCTGGCCGATCCGCGCTGGCGGGAGGTGGCGGCCGCCGCCGACGGGCCCCGGCATCCCCTGTCCACGGCCGACCTCGCCCCCGTCGTGCCGAGGCCGGGGAAGATCGTCTGCGTGGGGCTCAACTACCGCAACCACATCCTGGAGATGGGGCGGGAGCTGCCGGAGCATCCGACGCTGTTCGCCAAGTTCGCCGAGGCGCTGGTCGGGCCGTACGACGACATCGCGCTGCCCGCCGTCTCCGACGCCGTCGACTGGGAGGCCGAGCTGGCGGTGATCATCGGCACGGCGGCCCGGAACGTGTCGCCGGAGCAGGCGGCGGCCTCCATCGCCGGCTACTCCGTGATCAACGACGTGACCGCCCGCGACTACCAGTACCGCACGCTGCAGTGGCTCCAGGGCAAGACCTTCGAGTCGAGCACTCCGTTCGGCCCGTACCTCGTCACCCCGGACGAGCTGGAGGGCGTGACGATGACCATGCAGTGCGAGGTGGACGGCGAGGTGGTGCAGGAGACGGACACGTCCGACCTGGTGTTCGGCCCGGCCGAGCTGATCTCGTACGTGTCGCGGATCATCACGCTCCAGCCCGGGGACGTCATCGCCACCGGCACGCCCGGAGGCGTCGGCCACGCCCGCAAGCCTCCGCGCTACCTCGCCGACGGGAACAAGGTCGTGACCCGGATCGCGGGCCTCGGCGAGCTGGTCAACGTGGCACGCCGAGATGCCTGACCTGGGCTGGATGGACGCCGGCACCGCGTACTTCGAGGCACAGGTACGCGGTGCCGACCTCGGACGGCCGAGCCGGCTGCCCGGGTGGTCGGGACGGCACGTGGTGGCGCACGTCGCCGCGAACGCCCGCGCTCTCGGCAGGCTGGTGCACTGGGCGCGTACGGGCGAGGAACGCCCGATGTACGCCTCGGCCGAGGCCCGTGACGCCGAGATCGAGGACCTGGCCGCCCGGCTGGACGCCGCCGCGCTGGAGAGCCTGGCCAGGGAGACGTCCGAGGAGCTGCGCGACGCCCTGGGCGAGTTGTCCGGGGCCCAGTGGGAGGCCCGGGTGCGGACCGCTCAGGGGCGGCTCGTGCCCGCGTCCGAGGTGGTGTGGCTGCGGACCCGCGAGGTGTGGGTGCACGGCGTGGACCTGGGCGGGCGGTTCGAGGATCTGCCGGGCGAGCTGGTGGACGCGCTGCTCACGGATGTGACGGCGCTGTGGGCGCGGCGCGGCGAGGAACCCGCGATGGTCCTGCGCCCCACCGACCGCCTCACCACCTGGCCGTCCGATGGGGAGGGCCTGCCGGAGGTGCGGGGGACGGCCGCCGAGCTGGCCGCCTGGGTCACCGGGCGCGCCCCCGCCCCCGGCCCCGGCGCCCCCGCCATCGACCGCTGGCTCTGAAGGCTCGGGCTCTAAGGCTCGGGCTCTGGAGGCTCGGGCTCTAAGGCTCGGGCTCTAAGGCTCGGGCCGGGTGCGGGCGTCGTCGGTGGAGAGGAGTGCTCGTGGTCGAGGTGGTCGTCGTCGGAGGCGGCATCGGCGGGCTGGCGGCCGCCTTCGCGCAGGCGAGGGCCGGGCGGACGGTCCGGGTGCTGGAGCGGTCGGCCGAGTTCGGCGAGGTGGGCGCCGGGTTGCAGCTCGGCCCCAACGCCACCCGCGTGCTCCACCGCTGGGGCCTGCTGGACCAGGTGATCGCGAGGGGCGTGCTCCCCCGGCGGCTGGTCTTCAGGGACGCCCTGACCGGCGAGGAGCTCACCCACCTCGACCTGGGCGAGGGGTTCCGGCACCGCTACGGCGGCCCCTACGTGGTGGCGCACCGCGGCGACCTGCACGCCGTCCTCCTGCGGGCCTGCGCGGCCGCGGGCGTGGAGCTGCTGAACGGCCGGCACGTCGAGCGGGTGGACGCCGGACGCGCCAGGGCCCACTGCGCGGACGGCGAGGTGCACGAGGGTGACGTGGTGGTCGCGGCGGACGGCCTGCAGTCGGTCCTGCGGGCGCAGCTCGTCGCCGACCAACCCCACGATTCCGGATTTGTCGCTTATAGGGGCACCCGTCCGCTCCCGGAGGACTTCGACGTCTCCGACGTGGTCGCGTACCTGGGCCCCGGCTGCCACTTCGTCCAGTACGCCCTGCGCGGCGGCGAGCTGCTCAACCAGGTGGCCGTCTTCCGCGGCCCCGGCGACCTGGAGGCGGCCTTCGACGGCTGCTGCGACGCGATCGGCAAGGGCCTGCCGTACCTGTGGCGAGAGCGCCACTGGCCCATGCTCGACCGCCCGCCCATCGGCACCTGGGTGCGGGGCAGGCTCGCCCTCCTGGGGGACGCCGCCCACCCCATGCTCCAGTACCTGGCCCAGGGCGCCTGCCAGGCCATCGAGGACGCCCACGAACTGGCCGAGCAGTCGGCGGCCGGCGACTGGGACCGGGCGCTGGCCGCGTACCAGGAGATCCGCGTGCCGAGGACGGCGCGCGTGCAGACGACGGCGCGGCTGTGGGGCGACATCTGGCACGTGGACGGCGTGGCCCGGGTGCTGCGCAACGAGCTGTTCCGGACCAGGGACCCGGCCGGCCACGACTACGTCGACTGGCTGTACGGTGGGCCGCGTCCAGCGGTCCGTCACAGATAGCGGGGTCTGCGTCTACGGCAGGTGAAGCGTGACGGGGCCGTCCGGGGTGTGGACGGTCAGCGCGTCGCCGGAGACCGACACGCGCGGATCGGCCGCGCCCGGCACGATCACGGTCAGCACACTCGGGGCGGCGGGGGACACCACGGTCGCCACCTCGGCGGTCCGCAGGTAACCGGTCGAGACCAGCCCGGGTCGCATCCCCTGCTCCTCCCCCGGGAACTGCAGCAGCGTCACCCGCCAGTCCCCGTCCCCGAGCACCACCCGGCCGTCGCCCCGGGAGACCACCTGCAGCGACGGGTCGAAGTGCCACAGGCTGCGCAGGGTCCCGCCCTCGACGGAGTCGTGCACGGCCATCAGGTCGGGCCCGTGGTTGACGAGGACGCGCCGGGTCCTGGTCACCCCGTAGGCGTCGTCGGCCAGCTCGAAGGACTGGCGCGACGGCTCGACGGACGATCCGGCGAGCCGCGTGGCCGTCCCCGGACGGAAGGTCCCGGCCACGACAGGCACATTGTGCGCCTCGGGCGAGCGCGTCCACTCCACGTACCCGGTGCGCTCGTAGGAGTGGAACCCGGCCTCGACGAGGATCCGGCGGCCCTGGGCGCTGTAGGTGACGCCGAGGTGGTCCTCGTGCCCGTGCAGCCGCCGCCCGGGCCCGAACCTGATCGAGTAGAAGGCGGATCGCGGGTCGTCCCAGGCGGTCCTGCCGAAGACGTACCCGCCGTCGAACATCCGCACCACCGGCCCCTCGTGCGGGAAGCCGTCGGCGCGGGTGTCGGCCGGGCTGTCGCCGATCGGGGCGAGGCGGCCGTCGGGCTGGGTGGCGTGCGCGACGTACGCCTCCAGCGCGGCCCGCCGGGCGATGAGCCGCTGGGGCGGTGCGGCGCCGCTCTCGCCGATCGCCCGCAGCGCCGTGCCGAGCCGCCGGTGCACGTACAGGCCATAACGGGGAGCCTGCTCCTGCAGCACCCCCTGAGCGTCGATGGCCAGCTCGGCGGAGGCGGTCATCCTGCGGATGGCCAGATCGCGCCAGCGCGCCCGGCCGAGCCGGCAGCCGACGACGAGCAGCCCGATGTCCTGATCCAGGCCGTGGTTGTGGCCCGCGCGGTAGAGCGACGAGTCGGCCAGGACCTCCCCGTGCTCGGCGAGGCTGTTCCACAGCGCCCGGCTCCGCACGTGCTCGCTGAGGCACACGAGCGCGGGGGCACGTAACGCGACCGCGTGCTCGGCCCACGCCCACGGGCTGACCCCGCGGCCGCCGTGCGGGTTCTCGCGGATCCAGTGCTCGGCCAGGCTGCTCGCGCGGTCGAGGTACGCGGGCTCGCCCGTGCGCTCGTACTCGGCGACCAGCCGGCCCATCCAGCGCAGCGTGTGCAGGTTGAGCGCCCAGGAGCGGTTGCCGTGCGGGTTCGCGGTCCAGTCGACGTCCGTGCCCAGCTCGACCGGCGGCAGGCCGACGAACGTGACCTGCCCGCGCATCACCTCCTCCACCTTGATCAAGGGAAACTGGTCGCTCAGGCAGATGGCTTTGCCCGAGATCGCACGCCAGAACACGTCGGGACTCCTGTTTCAGGGCGCGCGAAACCCACGCGCCGGCGTCGGAATGCTCTAGCGGGGACCCCGGTCGGTCCAGCCCGCCTCGATCACGCGCTCTGTGCCCGGGGACGGCCCGTTGTCGGTGCGGGAGAGCACCTGCGAGGTCGCCGGGTCGATGACGAGCGTCCGCTGGGTGCCGTCGGGCAGCGTGTACGAGAACGCCTCACCGCGGTCGCGCTCGCCCAGGTAACGGACCTCGGGCAGGTCGGCGAGCGCGCGGTAGGCGGCGGCGCGCACGGCGGGCGGGGACGGCTTGGTCCACAGCAGGCCGCTGAGCGCGTCGGCGAGCAGGCCCTTGGACGGCAGCATGCCCGCCACCCGCTCCCTGAGCGCGTCCGGGTCCGTGGGAAGGCTCTCGATCTGCTGGAACGTCAGGTCACGCCCCGCCATGCTGAACGCCGACCGTCCCTTGACCTGCGTGATCCGGCCCTGTTCCAGGGTCCACGCCCGGCCGTCCCTGGCCGCCCAGAGCCCGACCACCTGGGACCCGTCCCGGACCTTCTTGATGTGCCAGTACGTCCCGTCCGGAACGTGGCCCGAGGCGGCGGTGCCGGCCGCCGCCAGCAGCACGGATCGTCCGGAGGGTGCCGGTTGATGGATCACGAACGCCGCCGCCAGGGCCATCGCCACGGCGGGGAGCACCAGCCACGACAGCCGCCTGCGCCTGCGTGCCGCCGCCACCCGCCGCCACACCCTGGCCTGGGCGTCCGGATCGGACCGCGGCCGGCCGTACAGGTCCTTGATGTGCTCCATCTCATCCACGGACGAACACCTCGATCTCGCCGAGCAGGGCGCGTAGCTTCTTCCTGGCCCGGTTCAGGCGGGACCCGACGGTGCCGTACGGGATGCCGAGCGCGGTGGCGATCTCGTCGTGGCTCAGCCCGGCGAGCGCGACGAGCAGCAGGACGTCGCGGTCGCGGCGATCGAGCTCGGCCAGGGCGGCGGCCAGCTCGGGCCGCAGGCTCTGGGCGCTGACGCGGCGGGCGACCGAGTCCTCGTGCCCGGGGGACTCGGGGTCGGGGGCGCAGCGGCCGAGCGCGCGCAGGGTGCGGGCCTCGAGGCGGCGGTGCTTGCCGATGAGGTTCGTGGCGATGCCGTACAGCCAGGCGCGCACGTTCGCGCGGGCCGGGTCGTACTGCGCCCGCTTGCGGAACGCGGTGAGGAACGTCTCGGCCACGACGTCCTCGGCGTGGTCGGGGCCGAGCCGCTGGGCGACGTAGGTGTGGATCTCGCCGAAGTGGGCGCCGAACACCGCGGCGAAACCGTCGGCGTCGTCGAGAACGTTCGGCGGCGAGCTGCGCGTCCCCCCGTGGACGTGCGCGCGAGCCGCCCATGCCGCCGGCGTCGCGATGGTCTCCCCCGTCATGCGCTGCCTTCCGGTGAATCAGTGGTCATCTCTTATCACCCGATGCACCGGTTTGCTTTCACGCCCTCATTCCAGAAAACGGCGGACGTCCGCGATCTCGGCGTCGAGCAGGCCGTCCGGCAGCTCGTCGAACGGCTCGACGCTCGCCCGCGCGCCCTTGCGCCCCCACACGCCCCTGATCACCCCGCCCACCAGCACGACCGGCCGCAGGATGCCTCCCCCCGGGAACACCTTCCTGGCGTGCTCGGCGGCCAGGATCGGGTCGCGGCTGCGCCAGCCCATCAGGTACTCGTCGAAGGCGGGCGCGAGGCGGGCCACCGGCTCCTCCTCTGTGCGGGCGGGCGGCGGAGGGGCGGCGCTCAGGCGCCAGGCCGTGCGGGCCTCGCCGAGCGGCAGGCCCGACCAGGCGGCCAGGTCCTCGGGCTCGGCGGGCCGGTGGGCTCGGCGGTAGCGGGTGCCCAGCTCCTTGAGCGCGCGGTCCCGGTCGGGTTCGGGGGTGATGGGGGCGCCCAGCCAGTCGGCCGCGTGCACGTAGGTGGGCTTGCCCGCGCGGAGCGGGCCAAGCACGGCCAGGCCGTGGTGCGCGGCCAGCCCCACCAGGTGCACGACCCCCTGACCGGTGGCCCGGCCCGCCAGGCGCTCCTCCAGATCGGCCTTGGTGAGCGGGCCCTGGCCTTCGAGGGCGCCGGCGATGAGCCCGAGCAGATCGTCGCCGGTGACGCCTTCCTCGTGGAGGCGGCGCAGGGTGTTCGTGGCGCGGGCGGTGAGGGCGTGCAGCCAGGGCAGGTCGTCGGCGTGCGCGAAGTGGAGGGTGCCGCGCGGGCCCCAGGTTCTGACGATCTCGCGGGAGGTCACCGCGGCCTCGACGTCCTGCCTGGTGAGGGTGGCGGAGCGGGCGCGGAAGGCGAGCAGGGCGGAGGGGACGTCCTGGGCCTGCATCGCCGCCAGATGTCTGACGATCTCGCCGGCCGCCAGGCCCGGGGGGCGGTGCAGGAGCTGGGACTCCACGCTTCTCATGCTTACCTTCATCTCAACAGGAGGCGATTGCGCAGGCGGGTGGTCAGGGGGGTTCTGGCGCGTACGGCTCTGCGGATGGCGTCGCTGCGCTGCCAGGCCGCGGTGGCGGCGTCCTCGGTGACGGCGTCGGGGGCGTACCGGACGAAGTTCGAAATTTCAGCCAACGGCTGGATGTGTGTGGAAATATCACCCGAGCCTGCCTGCCCGGCGACGACGTCCGCCGCCGTCAGAGCGTACCGGCCCCTCAGCCCCAGGTCGTCGCAGGTCTGCCGCCACGCGCCGAGCACCCGCTGCTCGGGCCCCTCGGCCCGGCGGCGCTTGCGCCTGCGCCACCACGGCAGGGCCACCACCACCCCGGCGTACGCCACCAGCAGCGCCCCGCCCGCCACCGACGCGATCAGCCAGATCGCCGGGCCGTTCGAAGGCTCCTCGCCGTTCCCCGTGGCCTGCGGCCGGGAGGTCTTCGGCCGGTCGCTCCCGCCCTGGGTGAACTCGCCCTCCAGCTCCTCGCTCTCCTCGATCGCCGAGGACACGACGTCATGGTCGTCCTTGGCGCCGCTGCGGCCCGGCGTGGGGTAGAACGGCCGCCAGCCCAGCCGGTCGAACTTGATCTCCGCCCACACCATCACATGGCCAGATTTAACGTGATAAATCCCGCCGGACGTCTGGCCCGGCCTGAACCCCACCACCACCCGCGACGGCAGCCCGAGCGTCCTGGCCATGAGCGCGAACGTGGTCGCGAACTGCTCCGACGTCCCCCGGTGCGTGGTCTGCAGGAAGAACTCCAGCCCCTTGAGCGAGTGCCCCGGCGGCGCGGTGACGTCGTAACTGGCATTGGTGCGCAGGTACTTCTGCAGCCGGTACGCCCGCGTGATCGGCGCGGTCGCGCCCTTGGTGGCCTCCTGGGCGAGCTTGCGGAACAGCCGCTGCTGCGGCCCGGCCGGAAACGCGGTCAGCCCTGGGTCGTCGGCGGGCGTGGCGTCGAGCAGCTCCTGTTTGGACGGCCGGGGCACCTTCGAGGTCACCTCGTAGCTGAACCCCTTGGCGGGCTTGGCACCGGCCAGCAGCGCGCCGCTCTCGGGGTCCACCACCAGCCCCCGCACGCCCTCGACCCGTTCCGGCCGTTCGGCCGCGGGCAGCCAGGTGCCCGGGAGCCCGTCGAACGTCACCTTCTGATGGACGACGTCCGCCTTGCCCGTCCAGTCCGCTTCGGGCACCCGGCCGCCGGTGGGCTGGAACCGGGCTCCGGAGGTCCATCGGACGCCGTCGTACCGGTCGAGCACGGCCAGCCGCCAGTTGAGCGGCTTGTCGGCCTTGACGGTGAACAGCTCCCTGTCAGGGATCTGCAGCCAAGCCGAGACCCGGTCAAGCGGGCTGACGCTGTCGACTCGCCGCGGCGGAGGGAGGTCGGCGTCCTGCCGCGGGTTGTACGGCTGCGCGGCGATGGGCAGCAGCGGGCCCACGACCAGCGCCAGCGCGGCCAGCGCGGCGGCGGCCGGCAACCCGGCCAGGAGCCAGAGCGGGGAACGGTCGTCGCGCAGCAGGGCCAGCGCGGCGATCAGCACGAACAGCGCGCCCGCCACGGGGACGTTCGAGCCCTCGCCGTCCACGCCCAGCACGAGCGCCGTGCCGTAGACGACCAGCGCCGGGACGGCGGCGGCGATCCTGGTGCGGGTGCGGGCCAGCGTCTCGGCGCCGATGACGGTGGCCGCCCAGACGAGGGTGTGGACGAGGACTAGGAGGTGCGGCTCGGGCTGGGCGGGGAGGAGGGTGGTGAGCAGGGCGTGCCAGGAGTTCGCCACGTCGGCGAACACACCCGGGTTCGGGGCCTGGTAGAGGAGGACGGTGCCGGCGAGCCAGAGGACGACGTCCAGGAGCAGGGCCAGCCAGAGGGGACGCCGGCCGAGGGTCGCGGCGACGACGGCGGGGGCGATGGCCGCGGGGATCACGGCGGTCAGCAGCTCGGTGCCGGGGAACACCCGATGGAACCCCCACCCGGCCACCCCGGCGACGGCCGCGACCAGCGCCGCCCCCGCCGTCCGCCGCCACAACGCCCCACCCCCGGACGGCGCACTGCCCGCCCGACCTGCACCCGCCTCGCCAGGCGTGGCCGCGTCCGGCGCGCGCCCGTGCCGGCGGCCGCGCCTGGGTGCCTGGGTGGTCATCGGGATCCCCACGCGAGCGGGAGCGCGTCCAGGGAGCCGATCGGCAGGACCGCCACCCCGGGTACCGCGACCGCCCCGGGGCCGACGTAGAGGCAGATGACGCGGTCGAAGCGGCGGCGCACCCCCGCGGCGCGCCCCGCCTCCGCCGGGTCCGAGGTGACCAGGACCAGCGAGCCGCCGCCCCGGGCCAGGCGCGTCGGCTCCGTGACGCCGCCCGTGCCCGTCGACACCAGGGCCAGGCGGTCCAGCACCGTCTCGGGGTCCTTGGCGTCCGGCACGGGCCCGTCGCCGGTGACGAGGCGTACCGGGAAGCCCGCCGTGGCGGCGGCGAGCGCGACCGAGGCGGCGGCGTCCACGGCCAGCTCCGTGAGGTCGCGGGTGTCCAGGACGACGGTGGTGGTGGGGAGGCTGGCGTCGATGAGCTGGCGGACCATGAGCGTCCCGGTTCGGGCGCTCGACCGCCAGTGGACGTGGCGCAGGTCGTCGCCGACGACGTACTCGCGCAGGGTGTGGAAGGTGACCGTGCCGCTGGGGGCGTTGTCGCTGGTGGGGCCCTCCAGGTGGTGGGCCCGGCCGGACGGGGGGACGGGGAGGGCGACCGTGCGGGGCCGTACCAGGAGGGTGACGGGCGAGCCGTACGCTCTGACGCGGCGTGTGAGCCCGAACGGGTCGGCCCGGACGAGCAGCAGCGGCCCCACCGGGATCTCGCCGCGGGCGTCCGTCGGCAGCGGGTACGACACCGTGCGTACCGCCCCCTTCGGCAGCCTGGGCAGGTCGACGGTGTGCTCCGCCGCGCCGATCCGGTCCTGGGCGCGCAGGCCGGACAGGCCCCGGCGGCCGAGGTTGGTCACGTTCAGGACGGCGACGGCGGCGTCCCCGCGCGGCACCTTCAGGGGCGTGACCTCGCGCCGTACCTCCAGCCTGGGCCTGGGGGCGGTCCACGCGAGCGCGGCGGCCAGCGCGAGCAGGCCGCCGGTGGCGAGCACGACGGGCTCGGGGTAACCGAGCGCGAACCCCGCCGCGTACAGCGCGAGGGACCCGGCGAGGGTCCCCCAGCCCAGCGGGGTCAGCACCGCGGTGAGCCGCTGCCAGGGAGCCGGTGGCGGGGTGGGCACCTACGCCGCCTGCGGCACCGGCATCCCGGCGAGGATCTCGCCGAGCGCGGCCGCGGCGGTGACCTCGCGCAGCTCGGCCTCGGGCGTGAGGATCAGCCGGTGCGCCAGCACGGGCGCGGCCAGCGCCTTCACGTCCTCCGGCACGACGTAGTGCCGACCGGCCGCGGCGGCCTTGACCCGGGACGCGCGCAGCAACGCCAGGCTGCCCCGGGGGCTGGCCCCCAGCCGCAGGTGAGGGCTGGTACGGGTGGCCGAGCACAGCGCGACGATGTAGTCGTACACGGCATCGGCCACGTGGATCCGGGAGGCGAAGTCGATCATCCCGGCCACGTCCGACGACCGCGCCACCACCGGCAGCCGCTCGACCTGCGGCCCCGTCGGCATGCCCTTGAGCACCTCCACCTCGGAGACGTGGTCGGGGTAGCCTACGGAGATCTTCATCAGGAAGCGGTCGAGCTGGGCCTCGGGCAGCGGGTACGTGCCGTCCATGTCGACCGGGTTCTGCGTGGCCACCACCATGAACGGCCTGGGCACCGGATGCGGCTCGGCGTCCACCGTGACCCGGCGCTCCTCCATGACCTCCAGCAGCGCGGCCTGGGTCTTCGGCGAGGCGCGGTTGATCTCGTCGGCGAGCACGATGTTCGCGAAGACGGGCCCGTGGTGGAACTCGAACTTCTGGTGCGCCTGGTTGAAGATCGACACGCCGGTGATGTCGCTGGGCAGCAGGTCAGGCGTGAACTGGATGCGCCGCCACTCGGCGTCCACGCTGGCCGCGAGCGACCTGGCCAGCGTGGTCTTGCCGGTGCCGGGCACGTCCTCGACGAGCAGGTGCCCCTCCGAGAACAGGCTGATCAGCGCCAGCTCGATCGCCTCGTGCTTGCCCCGGATGATGCGCTCGATGTTGCCGGCGAGCAGCTGGAAGCGCTGCGCGAACTGCCCGGCCAGCTGCGCGCTCTGCTGCGGCTGCTGCTGGTAGGACTGCTCCAGCCCCTGCTGCTGGTACGGCTGCACGGTCTGCTCGAACTGGTCCTGATAGTTGTACTGGGTCAACTGAGCCCCCCTCCTCAGTCGGTGCACTCGAAGAGCGGCCCCTCGGGGAAGCCGCCGTCCGGAGTCGCCACCAGAGTGTCGCTGAGCCACCCGTTCCCGTACTGCGTTTCAACTTTGTTCCAAATGTCACTGGTGCTGCCGTCTTGCGACTCGGTGACAGACTGGCCCTTGACCTGGCAGATCACGGTCACCGTGATGTACTGCCCCTTCGGGATCCTGCCGACGTTGTCGGTGCCGTTCTTGGCGGGAGTGGGCCGGATCAGGGTGTCGGTCTGGTCGTTGTTCTTGTTCTTGTACTGCTGCCTCGGGTAGGCCAGGTCCACCTCGGTCGTGGCCACGTCCGGGCTCTCCCCCGCCGCGTTCCTGGCCTTGAGCTTGAACGCGTGCTTCTGGTTGTTCTTCAGCCCGTCCACCGTGAACGACGTGCCCTTGATGCCGTTGTTGGTCGCCGCGCCGGTCAGCTCGTAGGTGACGCCGTCGTCGGCGTTCTCGGGGGCGCTCCAGCTCAGCTCGGCGCCCCGGTTCTTGGCCTTGGCGGCGAAGCCGGTCGGCGAGCCGGGCGCCACGCAGGGCTTGGCCCCGGCGCTGGGCTGCGACTCGACCTCGCCGCCCGCCCAGTGCGCGACCACCACGAACGTGTACTCGTTCGCGCAGTCCCCGCCCGTGAACTCGAACTGGAACGGCCCGTTCGCGTCCACCGACTGCGGCACGGACCGGCCGGCGCCGGACGAGGTCTTCAGGGTGTACCGCTCGACCTTGCCGCCGGTGGCCGGGCTGAAGGTCACCGTCACCTTGCCGGGCCCGGACCTGGCGCTGACCGCGCCGGGCGCGGACGGCGCGCTGGGCGACGGGGTCGGCGTGGGCGACCTGGTGGGCTCGCGGCTCGGGGTCGGCGTGGGCTCGGCCTCACGGGTCGGCTCGGCCTCACGGGTCTGCGTGGGGCGCGGCTCCGTCCTCGTGGGTACGGGGTCGGGCCTGGCGTCCGTCTTGGACGGGTCCGGGCGCGGCGTCTGCTTGGGCTTGGGCGTGCTGGTCGGTCCCGGTACGTCGGAGTCGTCCTTGTCGACGTCGTGCTTGCGGCCCTCGGGGTCGATGACGACCGCCTTGTCGCCGTTCTCGTCGTTGGCCCAGAGCAGGCCGTCCTTGACGAACACGTCCACCGGGCCGGGCGCCTGGGCCACCTGGAGCGTGGTGGGCCGGCCGCCGGCCGCGCTGTCCCAGACGATGAGGGAGCCCTTGCCCTGGTCCGGCACGTACACCTTGCTGCCGAGCACCTGCGGCACCCCGAGCTTGGCGGGGTCCTGCGACTCGAACTTGGTGCTCAGCACCGAGTTGGACGAGGTGTCGATCACGACGAGCAGCCCCGAGTCGCCGGGTGTGAGGATCGGGACCAGCGGGCCTTCGGTCGTGGCCGGGGTGAGCGCGCCGCCCTTCGCGGCCTGGGCCACACCCTTGGGCAGGGTGATCTCGCCGACCCCGCCGTCCGCGCCGATGACCGTGGCGGTGGCGGCCCGGCTGTTGACCACGACGGGCAGGCCGCCGGCGATCGTGATCGCCAGCTCCTCGCCCGGCTCGCCGACCTTGAGCGGGTCCGCCGCGGCGCCGTTCGACACCGGTACGACCTGGCCCTTCGCGGTCACGGGGACCCACAGGCGGCCGCCGCCGTCGATGCGGGCCGCGCCGAGCGGTCCGGGGAGGGTGATCGGGGCGCCGACGGAGTTGAGCGTGGCCGGGTCGATCCGCTGGACCTTGCCGGAGGCCGGGTCCACCGCGTACGCGGTGTCGCCGGACACCGCGATCTGCAGGCCGGCCGCGCCGAGGTCGCGGGTCTGGGAGACCGTGAGCTGGCTGGGCTCGACGCGGCTGACGTAGCCGGTGGCGTCGTCGACCAGCAGCACGTTGCCGCCGTCCTGCACGACGCGCAGCTGCCGGCCGGCCTTGTCGCCGAGGTAGCCGTCGACCTCGCCGGACAGGCCGTTGACGTGCACGATCTTGCCCTTGGCCCGGGTCCAGAGCCAGGCGCCGACATCGGCCAGCTTCGGGTTGGCGCTGGACACGCCCACGCCGAACCACGCCGCCGCGGCCACCAGGACCACGGCGGCCACCCCGGCGATCACGGCCGTGCTTCGGTCACCTCGGAGCATGCGCAACTGCACGCGTAACTCACCCCGTATGTACGATTACAGAGCGTTTGCCCCCGTATTATCGGGCATCACACTAGCGCTCACCGGTCGCTTGTGCGTATGTACCGGCTGGTAGGGCTCGTGAGGTGGTTGTGGTGTGCCGAGACTGTCGGCGCGAAGCCGTACCTTAGTGCCCGTGTCCGAACAGCCCCTGACCCTCGACGCCGTCCTCACCGACGAGGCGGTCCTGTCGACCTACCGCCGGATGTTCGCCGCGCTGGCGCGCGACAGCGGCGCGGTCGTCGACGACCCTGCCCTGGTCGACATCGCCGAGACGCTGTTCTCGGCGTTCGCGGAGGCGGGCGAGGAGTGGATGACGCACGAGCAGATGCGCTTCGTGTGCCGGGCCTATCCGGGCGACCAGTTCGACAACCGGCTGCGGGTGCTCAAGGGGCTCGGGGCCATCCGCGAGGTGTTCCCCAAGCCCAACCAGCTGCGTTACCGGGCCTCGTTCACGAGCGTGGTCGGGCTGATGTTCATCCGGCGGATGATGTCCGACGGCGGGCAGTCGGAGATGCACCGGCTGCTGGCGCTCGAAGACCTCAATGTCGCCGACCCCCGCACGACGATGGAGGAGGCCAGGCAGAGCGCGGTCAACCTGGCGCGGGCGTTCCGGCTGTGGGCACTGGAGCTGATCACGCTCACCACGGGCACCATCGAGGAGTTGCGCGAGCAGGCGCCCAAGCTGTGGGGCACCGAGGAGATCGCCCGGCGCGCGCAGGGGCTGCACGGCACCATCCTGACCCGATGGCCGGAGCTCGACCGGGTCTGCACCGACCTGCGGGCGGCCATCTACGCCTACAGCGACGCCTCCCGCCGCGCCGCCGGACGCCTGGCCGACTCGGCGGGCACCACCCGCAACCTGACGTTGCTGCCCACCGAGACGTGGCGCACGTTCTCGCAGACCGCGTCGCGGGAGCAGCTGGCGGCGGTGCTCGACGGGTTCGTGTTCGACGTGCCCGCGCCGTGGCACGATCCGGCCGCCATCGCCCGCGCCGTGGACGAGGCCCCGCGCCCCGCTCCCGCCCAGCCCACTCCCCCGCGCTCCAACCTCCCCGACCCCGGTCCCGGCGACTCGCTCGACACCTCGCTCAGCGCGGCCATGGAGCGGCTGCGGGAGGTGGCGGAGTCGCTGCTGGGCGGCGCCCCGCGGGTGGCGCTGGCCGACGTGCTGGGCTCCGACTGGCCCTCGGCGCGACGCGTGCTGGCCGACCTGACGACCGTGGACCTGCGGCCTGAGCTGCCTTACCGGCTGGCGTGGTCCGACGGGATCTCGATCGATCCGGACCGCGAGCCGGCCTGGCTCTCCCAGGGCTACTTGGAGCGCACCTGATGCCCACCCCGAACCCCACCCACCCGGAGGCCGGCCGTCCGGATGCGGCCGCGCCGGACGCTCCTGCGCTCTCGGCGGGCGACACCCCGGCCGTACGGACCGAGCCCAGGCCCGCTGACCAACCGGCCCCGCATACCCCGGAGACGCCGCACCCCTCGGAGGCGCCGCACGCTCTGGAGACGCCGCACACTCCGGAGGCGCCACCCACCACGAAGGCGGGCACGTCGGCGCGCGGGCATGACGGCGCCCGTGCGGGGGCTCGTTCGAAGGGCGTCGCGAGGTCGCGGGCTCGGGCGGGTGCCCTTGACGGGCCCACCGCGCATGTGCGGGTGCGCTCGGGTGGGCCGCTGTGGCTGGCGGCCGGGGAGTCCGCGCCGCCGGGCATGGCGCGGCTGACGCGGCCCGACTCCACCGGGCAGGCTCTGCCGGTGTGGCCCGACGGGGTGACGCCGTCGCTGCTGGAGGAGTACCAGGTGTCGCCCGTTCCGGTGGAGCGGTCCGGCGAGACCAGGCGGGTGCTGGCGGCGGTGCTCAAGTGCTGCTGGACCGACCTGTCCGTGGACCCGTGGCCGGGCGAGCCCGCGCCCGTGGAGCTGGTGCTCGACACGTACCGGGCGCTGATCGGCCGCACCGACGACCTGATGCGCAACTGGGCGATCGGCGCGATGCGGCGCCTGCACGACTCGGCGTGGGTCGTCGTGGACGACGGCGTGGTCACCCTCGGCCCGCGCTGTGCGCTGTGGCCGGTCGAGTCGCACGCGCAGTTGCAGGAGCTGGTCCGCCGCCTGCCCGAGCCCGAACGCCCCGAGCTCACCGTGGTCGGCGACGCCGACATCGTGGCCGCCGCCCACCCGGCCGAACCCGTCCCCGACCCGGACGCGGGGCTCGGGGGGCGGGTCGAGGGCGGGTCCGCGGAGTTCGACGACCTGCTGGGGGCTTATGACGAGCGGCGGCGGGCGGAGCTGGTGGCGGCGTTCATGGTGGTGGAGCACGCCGCCGAGCCGGTGCAGGAGGTCCGCTTCGCCGCCCTGCGCGACCCGGCGCTGCGCCATACGGTGAGCGAGATGCTGGCCAGGCGCGGCCGTACGCTGATCCAGCACCGCGACCGCTGGACCTCCGGCTACGACGACACCCGAGCCGCCACCCTCACGACATCCGCAACCGAGGCCCCGCACAAGGACACGCACGAGCCGTCAAGCACGACCACGGCCGACGGCGGGCGCGAAGCCACGCAGGAGGTCCCGCCCGAGGCGACGCACGCGACCCCACGTGGGGCCCGGCGCGAGGTCGCGCACGAGGTCCCGGGCGGAGCCGCGCACGGTGCTTCTGCCGGTGCCGGCTCGGCTCCGGCGGAGAGTCCCGCAGGCACGGCCATCCCCGGAGAAGCGGGCGCGGCCGTCGTCGGGGAGGCGGGCGCGGCCATCTCCGGAGAGGCGGGCGCGGCCGGGGAGGCGGGCGAGGGTGGCGTTCGGGCGGGCGGTGGCGATCCGGTGGCCGCGCGGGCGGTGGCTCCCGGCGTTCGGTCCGCTGTCCCGGCGGGCCCGCGGCTGGGGGTGAGCGAGCGGGCCGTGCTGACGCTCGTCCTGGTGCACTCCGTCGCCATCCCGAGGGCCGAAGGGCTGTTGCCCGAGGACTCGTGGTTGTCGCCGCACCCCACGCCGGCGGACGAGCTGCGCCGCCACACCCAGCTGCCGATCGGCGAGCTGGAGGCGGCGCTGCGGGCGTTGCGGCACGCGGGGCTGATAGGGCAGGTCAAGGCCGGTGAGGAGGCGGGCGGTTACGTGCCGGGGCCGCAGTTCCACCGGCTCACTCCGGCGGCCCGGCGGCGGTTGCAGGAGGAGCTGATCCTGGCGGCCGGGCCCAACACGCCGCTGGCGGCCGCCGTACGAGCCCGAAGATCGGCGAAGTGACCGCGACGGCACACGGATTCAGCGTCATGACTGATGGAAGGACTACGGGGGTAACAGGTGTCGCAGGTGGAGAACGTCGTCGGAGACCGGGTGCTGATCGCTGTGCAGGCGGTCAACATTTCGCGGCTCTCGACCCATCCGGTGCCCACCGTCCCCGGCACGCTCATCGTCGTGGCGGGCGCCGGGCCCAAGGACTCCAACGGCGCGGGCAAGTCATCGTTCATCGCCTCGATCACGGCGTTGCTCGGGGACGAGCAGTGGCGCTTCGCCTCGGGCGCCAAGGCGGTGTCGGAGCTGCTCTTCAACGCCGAGCTGGCCAGCGGCGCCGGATCCCGCCAGTGGGCGAGCGCCGACCACGGCTACATCGTGGGCGTCTTCGGCCCGCCCGGCATGGACGGCTTCGCCCCTTACGACGCGGCAGAGGCGGCGGGCGCCGTTCCGGCTGGTGCGGAGGACGGTGACTCGTCGGACCGCGCCCGAGCCGGCACCACAACCCAGGGTGGCGCGACCCCGACCGGTGCGGCAGGCGACGGAGCGGCCACGGGTGACGCAGCCGTTTCAGGGGGTGGCGAGTTCGCGCTCGAGAGTCAGCTGGCCGGGGATGAGCTGAGCGGTGAGCTGTTCGAGGTGCCCGACACCTCGGGCGGGGCAATCACCGTGTGGCTCAAGGTCAACCAGGAGGCGCCGCACCTGGAGATCCGGTGGCGGGAAGGGGTGCATCTGGCGGCTTCCCCGTCCGAGGCCGAGCGGGTGGCACGCGCCGACGAGATCTGGGCGACGCTGCCGAAGTCGGCCGGGCGGCGCGACGTGGTGGCGCGCGACCTCACCAAGGTGCTCTACGGCGACCGGGTCAGGTGTGTGTCGTTCCTGTCCACCTCCGTACGCAGCAAAGTGGCCACGAACCTGCTCTCCCAGCCGCTCAACGAGATCTCGCCCGAACGCGTCTTCGAGGCCATCGCGGCCCTCACCGGCCTCGACGCCGAGTTGGAGCAGGAGCGGGAGGCCCGCCGCGACGAGCACGCCAAGCGGGTGCGCGCCGCGCAGGCGGCCGAACGGCTGGCGGAGTTCGAGACGGAGTCGAAGGCGCTGGTGACCACGTTCGACCGGCGTGATCAGGCGAGGATCCGGCTGGCGGACGCGCTGCGGTGCTGGCGCGGCAGGCAGGCGCGCAAGCTGGCCGACGCGGCGGGCAAGGACGAGGCGCTGGCCGCCGACCTGGAACGGCACCACGCGGCCGGTGAGGCGGCGGCCGAGGCGATCGCCATGGTCAAGGCGGAGATCGGCACGCTGCGGGAGGACACCCTCGACAGGCAGGTCTCGCAGGCCCGCAAGGAGCTGGCGGCGCAGCAGGCGCGGGCGGCCAAGCTGGACGCCGACCGCGCGGTGGCCGAGAACTCCGCCGACGAGCTGCGCGGTCTGATCCCGGCGTTGGAGGAGACGCGTAGGTTCGCGGACGGGCGTGACGTGCCCACGGCCGAGCGGGAGCTGCGGGACGTCCGGCTGCGGCTGAACGAGGCGCTCAAGGCGCTCGGGGTGGCCGACCAGGAGGTGTCCTCGGCGCAGGCGGCGCTGGACGACGCCGAGGGCGGTCCGGCGGCGGCCCAGCTCAACACGCTGGCGGCGGCGGGCATCGGCGCGACCGGCCTGCTGGACGCGCTGGACGTGGCCGAACAGGCCCGCGACGCCGCTCACACGCCCCCGGCACAGTCCGCCGGCGGAGGCCGGGCACTACGCGGGACGACCGGAGCGACCTCGGCCGCCCCCGGAACGACCTCGGCCGCCGCTGGGGCGACCGAGGCTGCTGCTGGGGCGACCGGGGCTGCTGCTGGGTCGGGCGATGGCGACGCGCTCGGCGCCGCCCTCAAGGCACGCTACGGGAAGGCGCCCGGCGACGGCGCGGTGAGTGGTACCGGTGGACGGTTGGCCGGGGTCGCGTTGGGGGATTTGCGGGGGTGGCCGAACGAGCATGCGGTGATCGTGGATGCCGCGCAGCTCGACGCCGCTGCTGCCGCCCTGGCCGAGTTGCCCGGGTCCGTGCTGGTCAGCTCGGCCGGGGTGAGCGTCGTGGGGGCGTTCGACGGGGTGGCGACCGGGCGGGAGGCTCGGATCAAGGCCGCCGAGCTGCGGCTCAACCGGGCCAAGGACGTCCAGGAGACGGCGGCGCAGGCCGTACGTGACGGAGAAGAGGACGTCGCGGAGGCGCAGCGTCGGCTGGAAGGGGCCAGGGCCGGGGTGCGCCTGGCCGAGCTGGAGGAGAAGCTGGGCGAGCGGCGGGCCAGGCTGACCGAGCTGAACGCGGCGATCGGGGAGCTGGCGCCGAAGGTGGCCGAGGCCGAGCGGCAGGCCGGTGCGCTGGACTTCCGGGCCCGGACCAGGGACATGGAGATCGAACGCCTGGAGGGGCGGCGGCACCGGCACGAGGCCGAGCGAACGCAGGCACGCGACCAGGAGACCAAGGTCGGCGCCGAACGCGAGGCGCTCAAGCTCGACGCGCTGGCCGCCGACTGGGGCGGCACGGTCGAGACGGCCCGCGAATGGCTGAACGCGCTGCCCGAGGAGGAGCGGCCACGTGCGGCCGAGGAGTGGTGGCGGGTCGCCGAACGCCACTTCGACCAGGCCTTGCGGGACACGTTCCCGGAGGAGGACGCGGAGATTCCCGAGGAGCTGCGGTTCCTGCTGAGCGAGCGGGGCGGGAGCACGGCGCGGGAGCAGGCGACGTTCGCGGCGGTGTGCGGGGCGCTGGCCTCCTACCTGCGGGGCCAGGAGGAGTACGAACGGCACCAGCGCCGCCAGATCGAGGCGCAGGTCGTCACCCGGCAGCGCGACCTGTCGGCGGCGGCCAGGGGAGCCGAGGAGGCGGCGCAGTCGACGGCCGTGCACCGGGCGGCGCTGACGGCGGCGATCAAGGCGCGGCTCACGAGGGTGGCCGAGGAGTTCGAGAAGCTCGACACGTCGTACGGGGGTTACGGGGCGACGCTGGAGTTCCCGGTGCCGCCCGCGCCGGCCGATCCCGAGCAGCGCTGGCAGTGGCGGGTGACGCCGAAGTGGCGGCGCGGCGAGGGACAGGGGTTCGTGCCGTACAACCGGCGGGCCAACACCGCGCTCATGGACGAGAAGGCCGTCAAGCTGGTGTGCGCGGCGGCCATCGCCTCGTCCGGGGGCGGTCACCTGTGCCTGGTGCTCGACGAACTGGGCCGCAACCTGGGCAAGGAGCACCGCAGGGAGGCGGTCGCGCTGTTCAGGCGGATCGGGGAGACGTACGGGATCACGGTGATCGGGGCGCTGCAGGACGACATGGAGCCGTACGCGATCGACGCCTGCGGACAGTACATCAAGCTGCGGCGGTCGTCGGACGCGATGCCGTACAACGAGCCGCCGGTGATCGTCGGGCACGACCAGCACGCCGACCGGGTGCGCGCCCTGGCCGCCTACGTCGACAGGACGACGGCGGCGCTCACTTGACGGCCGGCCCTGAGGGTCGCTACTTGACGGGCGGCCCTGGGGCGCTCACCTGACGGGCGGGCCCGATGGATACCCACCTGACGGGCGGCCCTGTGAGGGCCCACCTGACGGGCGGCCCTGTGAGGGCCCACCTGACGGGCGGCCCTGTGAGGGCCCACCTGACGGGCGGGCCCGAGGCGGTCATTTGACGGGTGGGCCCGTGTAGGAGGCGCGCAGGCGGAGGAGGGTGCCTCGGTCGTACTCCTCCATCGCGTGCGCCAGCCACCCCGCCGCCCTGGCCACCGCGAAGATGGCCTCGCCCGCGCCGCTCACCATGCCGCTGACGGCGGTGAGGTTGGCGAGGGCGAAGTCGACGTTGCGCTCCGGGAGGCGGCGCCTGCGCATCTCCTCCAGGACAGCCGTCCCAGCGGCGATCCGGTCATGCCCCGGCGCCGCCTCCTTGACCAGGTCGAGCAGGAGGGCGCCGCGCGCGTCGCCGTTCTTGTAGACGCTGTGGCCGAAGCCGGGGATGCGCTCGCCTCGGCGTACCCGTTCGGCGATCGCCCGGGCGGCCTGGTGCGGCTCGGCGACCTCGGCGAGCAGGCGTTCGGCGCCGTACGACGCGCCGCCGTGCAGCGGGCCGCCCAGCACGCCGAGCCCGGTCAGCACGACGGCGTACGGGTCGGCCTTGGCGGAGGCGGCGACCCTGGCGGCCAGGGTGGAGGCGGCGAGCTCATGGTCGGCGAGCAGGACCAGGGCGGCCTGGACGGCGTTCAGGAGACCGGGGGTGGCGGGGTGGGGGCACAGGCGGGACCAGAGCCGCTCGGCGATCGAGTCGCCTTGGGGCTCGCTGAGCTGAGGGAGCGCGTCGACCAGGCCCGCGATCATGCGGCGGCCGGTCGCGGCTACGGAGGCGGGGTCGAGCTGGTAGCGCAGGGAGTCGGAGGCGCCCAGGACCGTGGTGATCACCTGCAGCCGGTCGAGGGGCAGGAGGTCGTCGGGGAGGCCGCGCTGGGCGGTCACGGCCGCCCGCAGCGCATCGTCCTCGCACCGCCACGGCTCCGACCATCGGATCCGCACCCCTTGGGCGCTCGGCCCTGTGGTGGGGTGGGGGGCCGCATGAGGGCCGGAGGCGGCAGGTTCCGCCACGCGACGCGGGTCCCCTTGGTGATCGGACGGACGCGGGTCCCCTTGGGCGGCGGAGGGGTGCGGGTGCCCTTGGCGGGCAGGCGGAGGTGCGTCCGCCGACGTGGCGGACGGGTGCGGGTCCCTTTGGTGGGCGGGGGCTGCGGACGAGCGCGGATCCCTTTGGCGGGCGGGGGTGGCAGACGGGCGTGGGTCCGCCGGTGTGGTGGGCGGAGTGGGCGGGTGTGAGGGGTGCCAGAGGGAGGGGTCGGCGGTCCAGAGCCAGGCGGCGACCGTTTCGAAGTCGCTGGTGAGCGCCAGCCCCAGCGCGTCGAGGCCCCGGTAGTGGGGCCGGTCCACGCCCAGGGCCGTGATGGCCGACTCGATGACGAGCTCCGGCGGCTGGCTCCGGGGACGGCCGCGGCGGGCGAGGCGCTCGATCTCCTCCGCCGAGAAGAGGCTGCGCCGCCCGTCCTCGCTGTGCCGCCGCTGCAGCACCCCCCGGCTCACGTACGCGTACAAAGTGGCCGGTTTGACGCCGAGACGCTCGGACGCCGTGGCCGCGTCGATCCACTCCACGCCGACGAGTCCCCCTCAACAGGATGGTTGATGAAAATCAATATTGATACACGTTGAAAGAGCATGTCAACGTGAAGGCATGCCAAAAGTTCACTTCCTCGATGTGACCAACCGGGACGGCGTGCAGACCGCGCGCACCGGCCTGTCGAAGTTCGGCAAGACCATGGTCAACTTCTATCTGGCCAAGCTCGGCGTGGCGCAGTCCGAGATCGGGTTCCCCTTCCTGTTCCACGAGGTCCCGTACGTCAAGGCGCAGGTGGCGCTGGCCGAGGCGGGGGCGTTCGGCGGGTTGCGGCTGTCGGGCTGGTGCCGGGGTGTGCCGCAGGACGTCGAGAAGGCGGCCCCGCTCGGGCTCAGGCACTACAACCTGTCCATCTCGACGTCCGACTACATGATCCAGAACAAGTTCCGGGGACGGCTGGACAGGGGCGCGATCGTCAGGGAGATGACGGCCGCGGTGCGCATGGCCAAGGCCGCGGGCGCCGAGACCGTGGGGGTCAACGCCGAGGACGGTTCGAGGACGGACGACGGGTTCCTGCTGGAGTTCGCGCTGGCGGCCAAGGAGGCGGGCGCCGACCGGGTGCGTTACTGCGACACGATCGGCGGCGACACGCCCGACAGGATCCGCGAGCGCCTCGCCAAGCTGGCCGCCGCCACCGCGATGCCGGTCGAGACCCACTGCCACAACGACCTGGGCATGGCCGTGGCCAACTCCGTCTCGGGCGCCCTCGGCGACCTCGACGTCGGCCAGGACGCGTGGATCAACACGTGCGTGAACGGTATCGGCGAGCGCTCCGGCAACGCCGACCTGCTCTCGACCATCCTGGCCTTCCAGCACGGCTTCGGGCTCGACGCGGAGATCGGCGACGCCCTCGACCTGTCATGGGCGCGCAGGTTCGGCCTGTGGGCCGGTTACGCGTTCGGGCAGCCGCTGCCGTACAACCAGGTCGGGGTGGGACGCAACGCGTTCGCGCACGAGAGCGGCATCCACGCCGACGGCGCGCTCAAGGACCACGGCAACTACGAGCTGTACGACGAGGCCACGCTGGGCCCGTTCCCGCAGGACTGGCACGCGCGGGACGGCCGGGTGGTGCTGACCGGCGAGTACGGCGGCAAGGCCGGCTTCCGGCACGTCATGGACGGGCTGGGCGTGGAGGTCCGCGAGGAGGACCTGGCGTTCCGGCTGGTGCAGCTCTGCAACGCCATGACCGGCCGCCCGCTCACGGACGACGAGCTGCGCCTGATCGCCGCGTACCCGCGGGAGCTGTCCCTGCTGTTCCCCGGCTACGACAACCCCTAGCCGGGCGCACGCGCAGGAAGACGAACGGCGAGCTCACACCCCGACCCGGCAGTTCGGCCATCTTTCCGAGCGTGCGGGAGTACTGCCGCGCCGCACACCTGGTTGTTGGCCTCTTCTGTCCCGGGTTTCCCACGGTCAACAGATAGTTGTACTTTTCGCACGGTGAGACCTTTATGTGTCCGATCGCTCGCGGCCATCGCGCTGGTCGCCGCGAGCCTCCTCGTAGCGACTCCGGCCGATGCGGCGTCCACGCCCTCCGCGGAAGTGCTCTTCGACGGAGGCAACGAGGCCTACGTCAACGGCGCCTACCGGGTCGACTACCACTCCTTCCGCGCGCCGGCCGTGATCCGTACCAAGGGGAACACGGTCATCGCCTTCGCCGAAGGCCGGGTCGGCGACAACGACGACTACGGCAACATCGACCTCATCTACAAGACCTCCAGGGACTCCGGCAAACCCGGCACCTGGTCCGGGATCAAGGCGGTGGCCACCGGGTGGCCGGACGCCGTCGGCAACCCCACCGCGGTCTTCGACGGGCAGACCGTCTACCTGTTCTTCAACCGGATGGCGGCCAGTTGGACGAGCGTCGGCGACTTCGACAGCTGGGACGACCGCGCGGTGTGGGTGGCCTCGTCAGCCACCGACGCCAACGGCCTGCCCACCGGCGGCTGGACCCTCACCGACAAGACCGACACGCTCAAACCGCACAAGGACCCGAGCGATCCGTTGAACAGGAGATGGTTCAACGACTCGATCGGCCCCGGCGCCGGCATCAAGATGACCGACGGAACGCTGGTCATCCCGGCCAAGTGGCGCAACATCTACAAGCGGCCAGGGGATACTGACTGGCACTACCAGGAGTTGACGAACACCGACGTCACCAAGACCGACGAGGCCACGATCCTGCAGCGGTTCAGCGGCGACCTGTATCGCAACGATCGTGCCAGGTTCGCCAACGCCGGCGATCCGCCGCTGCTCAAGCGGCTGGTCGCCACCGGCACCCTCGACGGCGGCTTCTCCGGCTACGCCGATCACCTCGAGCCGGACGGCCGTGTCCTGCCCGATCCCGACTGCCAGGCCTCGACGCTGCGCTTCGCCGGGTCGCCGAACCGGATCCTGTTCCTCGGCCCCCACCCGGGCAGCGGCTCCCGAAGCCGGACCCCCATGCGCGTCTGGATGAGCTACGACGACGGCGTCGGCTGGCCGTACACCCGCCTGCTCGGCGACTTTCCCGCGCCCCAGCCGAAGGGACGGGACGGCAGGCCGAACGTGAACGGGGTCGAAGGGGGCTACTCCAGCATGCTGCAGACCGCCGACAATCAGGTCGGCGCGGCCATCGAGTGGGGCGAGCAGAACAGTTCGGGCAGCGACAAGAACATGAGCATCATCTTCCGCCGCTTCCACCCCACCTGGGTCGCCAACGGCCGCCCGGAACCGCCGCCGGCATAGCCGTCGCCTTGGCTGCCGCAGCGCTCACTGCCCACGACGCGCCGACCTGACAAAGCACTACTGGAGGCTGTCCTCGCCCGTCTCGGGGAGGGCGAGCAGGCAGAGCAGGCTCAGCAGGGCCATCGCCGAGACGTACGCGCCGACGCCCATCACGCCCACCCCGCCGGCCTGCAGGCTCGTGGCGACCAGCGGGGGCACCGCGCCGCCGAGCACGCCGCCCAGGCTGTAGGCCACCGAGGCGCCGCTGTAGCGGTACTGGGTCTTGAAGAGCTCCGGCAGGTACGCGCCCATCGGCCCGAAGACCAGCCCCATCAGGCCGAGCGCCCCCGCCAGCGCCACGCCCACCAGGAACACGGACCTGGTCTCCATCAGCGGGAACATCACCAGCCCCCACACGACGGCCACGCCCGTCCCGGTGAGCAGGGTGCGGCGGCGGCCCAGGCGGTCGGAGACCATCGCGGAGACCACCGTGCCCGCGGCCATGAACACGACCCCGACCATGGTCAGGCCGAGCATGGTGGTCTTCGGGATCTTGAGCGCGGTGGTGCCGTACGCCAGGCAGTAGGTGGTGGCGGTGTAGAAGAGCGTGTAGGCGACGGTCATGGCGCCGGCGCCGAGGAGCACGCGCCGCCACTGCTGCCGCAGGAGGGCCACGATCGGCACCTTGGCGATCCGGCGCTGGTCCATGGCCGCCTGGAAGACCGGCGTCTCGGAGATCTTGAGCCGTACGTACAAGCCGACGATCACCAGCAGCAGGCTCGCCACGAACGGCAGCCGCCACCCCCACGCCCCGAACTGCTCATCGCTGAGCGTCTCCCCCAGCACGAGGAACAGCCCGTTCGCGACGATGAACCCGGCCGACGGGCCGAGCTGCGGGAACATCGCGTACAGCCCGCGCCTGCCGGGCGGCGCGTGCTCGGTGGCCAGCAGCGCCGCGCCGCCCCATTCGCCCCCGAGCCCGATGCCCTGCGTGAACCTCAGCAGCACCAGCAGCACGGGCGCGATCACGCCGATGGCCGCGTAGCCGGGCAGCAGCCCGATGGCGACCGTGGAGAGCCCCATCACCAGCAGCGACACCACGAGCATGGACTTGCGGCCGACCCGGTCGCCCCAGTGCCCGAACAGGGCCGAGCCGAGCGGGCGCGACAGGAACGCCACCGCGAAGGTCGAGAACGCCGCCAGGTTGCCCGCCACCGGGTCCATGCCGGGGAAGAAGGCGGTGTTGAGCACCAGGGCCGCCGCGGTGCCATAAATGTAGAAATCATAGAATTCGATCGCCGTGCCGATGAGGCTGGCGGCCGCGATCCTTGACCGGCTGGGTGCGGCGATTTGGGGGGACGTTGTCACATTTGTCTCACTATGCGGAATAGCGTCTTGTGAAGCGATACGAAGAAGCTATCACCAGCGGAAAGACACCTCTGAAGGGAACGGGTTTTGGCTGTCGATCTTGTCATCTTCGACTGCGACGGAACGCTCGTGGACAGCGAGCCGATCTCCGTACGCGTGGGCACGGCGGCGCTGCGCCGCCTGGGCTGGTCGATTGACGAGACGGAGTACATCGAGCGGTTCGTGGGCTGCACGAACGACTACTGGGAAGAGCAGGTGGGCGAGACGCCGCCGGGCTGGCGCGATCAGCTCAGAGCCGAGTACACGGCGGCGGTCAAGGCCGAGCTGCGCACGGTCCGAGGCATCGAGGAGGCGCTCGACCGGCTCACCGTGCCGAGCTGCGTGGCCTCGAACGGCCGGCACAGCGTGATCCGCCACAGCCTCGAGCTCGTGGGGCTGGCCGGGCGGTTCGACGGGCGGGTGTTCAGCGCCGAGGACGTCGCCAGGGGCAAGCCGGAGCCGGACCTGTTCCTGCACGCGGCGGCCACGCTGGGGGCCGAGCCGGAGCGGTGCGTGGTGGTGGAGGACAGCCCGTTCGGGGTGACCGCGGCGATGCGCGCGGGCATGCGCTGCCTGGCCTTCGCCGGCGGCCTCATCCCCGGCGACCGCCTCGCCGGTCTGGGCGCCACCCTGTTCCACGATCCGGCCACGCTGCCGGAGCTGATCACCTCCCTCGAACGCTGAGTCGTCACCCCTGGCGGGTACGGCCGTTCTCGTCCAGGTAGTCGCGCCACGACCGCTTCGGGGTCCAGCCCAGCAGGCGGTGGGCCTTGTCGCACGAGATGCCCGAGGAGTCCGGGCGGGAGATCGGCCGCAGCTCGATCCGGTCGCCGTAGTGCTCCCGCAGCTTGACGGCGAAGTCGTGCCCGCCCGCGTTGTCGGGCGCGGCGATGTAGAACACCTCGTGCCCGGGCAGGTCGGACTCGACGGCCAGGACGATCGCGTCCGCGAGGTCGTACACGTCGGTGTAGCTCCACAGCCCCGCGCCGATCAAGGAGGCGTCGCGGACCTGCGGTCCGATGTTGCGCTCGTAGTTGCCCTCGTGCTGCACCCAGCTCGGCCGCAGCGAGATGCACCTGATGTCGGAGCGGCGCACCGCGGCGTCCATGAGCTGCTCGCCGAAGTGCTTGGACAGCGCGTACGGGTCCTGCGGCCGGGCCGGATGCTCCTCGTCCACCGGCGCGTAGTCGGGCAGAAAGGGCCGGTCGGCGAAGAAGTAGCCGGGGACGGTCTCGCTGGAGATGTTCACGAAGCGGGGGACGCCCAGGCGGATCGCCGCCTCGATCATGTTGAACGTGGCCATCAGGTTGTTCTGGAAGACCACGTGCGGCGCGTTGGCGGTGGGGTCGGGGATGGCGGCGGCGTGCACGACCGCGTCGGCCCCGTGGACCACGGCGTACGCCTGCCCGGCGTCGGTCAGCTCGGCCTGCTTGTAGGCGGGTTCGCCGGGCTCGTGCCGCTCCCAGACCGGGCGCGTGAGGTCCACGCCGGTCACCTCGTGACCGGCCTCGGCCAGCGCCTTGACGGCCGCCCGGCCGACCTTGCCATGGGCTCCGGTGACGACGACGCGCATGGGTCCACTCCTTCATGGGGTTCGTGCGAGCAATCTACGCGAGATCGCTCCGCCGTCGCCGCTCAGCCCACCCCTGTCAGCGACACGGTGGACCCGGCGCGGGTCTTGGTGACCTTGAGCTGCGCCGTGATCCTCGACCGCAGCTCGGCGACGTGGCTGACGATGCCCACGGCCCGCCCGCCGTCGCGCAGCCCGTCGAGGATGTCCAGCACGCCGTCGAGGGTGTCCTCGTCGAGGGTGCCGAAGCCCTCGTCCACGAAGAGCGTGCCCAGCTCGGTGCCCCCGGCCTCGGCCGTGACGACGTCCGCGAGCCCCAGCGCCAGCGCCAGCGACGTGATGAAGCTTTCACCGCCGGACAGCGTGGCCGGGTCGCGGTCGACGCCGGTCCACCCGTCGGCCACCCGCAGCCCCAGCCCGCCCCCGGAGCGCCCCCGGGACCCGGCCGTCTTGCGCAGGTCGTGACGCAGCAGGTAGCGGCCTGCCGACATGTGGTCGAGCCGTTCGTTCGCGGCGTCCACCACCTGCCGCAGCCGCTCCCCCAGCACGTATGACGACAGGCTCATGCTCCACTGGTTGTCGCCGGACGTGCCGCTGGCCAGCGCCGCCATGCGCTCGGCCAGCCGGTGCCGCTCGGCCGCCGGGCGCCAGCGCTCGATGCGATCGGACAGCTCGCCGTGCAGCTGGGCCAGCCGCTCCGCCCTGGCCACGGCCCGGTCGCGCGCGCTCGACAGCCTCGTGTGCGCCTCCTCCAGCCGGTCACGCTCGCTCCCGATCGAGGCCAGGTCGGGCGCGGGCGCGGCCGCTGCCGCGACCAGCTCGGGGTCGGCCAGGACGCTCGTGACGGCGGCGTGCTCGTCGTCCAGCCGCCGTAGCGCCTCCGCCCGCCGCTCCCGCTCCACGGGACTCCGGAACGCCGCCTCCACCTCGGGCACGTCCGCGAACCCGGCCTCGGCCGCCGCCTCCTCCGCGGCCCGCCGGGCCCTGCCCAGCTCGTCGATGGACGCCATCGCCGCCTGCGTGGCCTCCAGGGCCTCCCGCAGCAGCCCGGCCTCGTCGTGCAGCCTCGACAGGCGCGCGGTCAGGGTGGGATCGTCGCCCCGCGCCGCGTCCAGCCGGGCGCCGAGCCGTCCGGCGTCGCCGCTCAGCTCCTCATGACGGGTGCGGTACGCGGCCAGCCGCGCCTCGACCCGGCGCCTCTCCTCCTCCAGCTCCAGGCGTTCCCGGCCGAGCGCCGCCGCCTCCCGCGCCAGCACCGGCTCCCCGTCCGCCGACGCGCGCAGCCTGCGCAGCTCCCGCTCGGCCCGCGCCAGCACACCCCGCCCGTCCGGACGTGCGGATTCCGGGTCCGCGGGGGGCAGGGTCGTCTGGAGGAGGCGGGTGCGTTCGGACTCCAGGTGGGTGTGGTGGGCGCGGTGGCCGGCGAGGGTCTCGGCGATCTCCCTGGCCTGGTCTCTGACCCGTTCGCGCTCGATCTCGACGCGTTCGAGCGCCGCGGCCAGGGCGGGCTCGCGGTCGGCCACCGCCTCGAGGCGGGCCAGCTCCTGCTCCGCCCCCAGCACCTGCGCCTCGGCCGTATCGACGTCCAGACCCCCGGTGGCCTCGACCGCGTCGGCGTGCCGGGACTCCAGGGAGGCCAGGGCGCGTTCGGCGGCCTCGCGCTGGGCCAGGGCGGCTTCGTGGGCGCTCTCGGCCTCGTGCTCGTCGTCGGCCGACGGCGCGCTGGGGACCGGGGAGGCGGGATCGGGGTGGTGGTCGGAGCCGCAGACCGCGCAGGGCCGGCCGTCGGACAGGTCACGGGCCAGCTCCGCCGCCATGCCGTCGATGCGCGCCTGGCGCAGGTCGAGCCAGCGTTCGCGGAGCGCCTGGGCGTGGTCCACGAGCGCCTGGTGGGCGGCGGCGGCCGCCTCCAGCTCAGCGGCGAGGGCCTCGCGGCGGTGGGTGGCCTCCAGCGCGGCCCTGGCGGCGTCGAGCCGTGCCGACGCCGCGGGGATGGCCGCCGCCTCCGCCTGGACGTCGGCCAGGGCCGCGGCGGCGTCGGCGATCCGCTCGGGCAGCTCGGCCTCGGCGGCGGACACCTCGGCCTCGCGCTGGGCCAGCGCGTCGAGCTCGGCCGCCAGCCTGGCCAGCTCGTCGTCGATCTCGATCAGGTGGGCGGCGGCGTCGCGTACCGCCTGCGCGGCCGGGATCCTGGCGGCGTCCATGCGCGCCCCGGCCAGCCTGCCCTCGGCCCGCTCGATGAGGGCGGGCAGGGCGGCCAGCCGCGCGCTGACGGCCTCGTCGGCGCCGACCAGCTCGGCCAGCTCCTCCTCCACGCGCAGCAGGTCACGCCGGACCACCGACAGCCGGGCCTCCTCGGTGAGCAGCTCCGACAGCCGCGCGATCTCGGCCTGCCGCTCCCGCTCCAGCGCGGCCAGCTCGGCCGCCGACGGCTCACCCGTCGGCCACCCACCCGGCACGGGCCCGACGACAGCTGAGCCCTCCGAAGCCGAGCCGCCCGGTGAGTGGCCGGTGGCGTCGGCCGCCTGCCGGGCGAGAAGGGGGCGGGCCCGGGCGAGGGCGTCGGCGGCGAGGGCGCGTGCCTTGGCGGCGGCCTCCGAACGCTGCCTGACCGCCGTGATCAGAGGCAGCACCCGATCGGCCCTGGCCGCGTCGTCGAGGATGGCCTGCAGGTCGGCCCGTTCGTCCGCCCGCTCGTCAAGGGTGCGGCGCATGGTGAGCGCCTCGGCGTGCCGGCGCTGCCGGTCGGCCAGCGCGGCGGCCTGCTCGAACCGCAGCCGCGCCGAACGCGCGGCCTGCCCGGCCGCCTCGTGCTCCTCGCCCGCCCGGCCCACGACGGCCCGCGCGGCGTCGAGCAGCGCCCCTGCCCATCGCAGGGGATCGTCCTCGGGCTCGGAGGCCTCGTCCAGGTCGTCGCCCGCCGCCTCCTCGACCCGCTGGACGGCGAAGTCGACCTCCTGCCGGAGCTCCTGCGCCTCCCGGAAAGCCAGCTTGCGGTGCTCGGCCAGCCACGACTCCGCCTGGGTGAAGACCTTGACCGAGAACAGCCGCTCCAGCAGCCTGCGGCGCTCCTCCCCCTCGGCCCGCAGGAACTTGGCGAAATTGCCCTGAGGCAACATCGCCACCTGGCAGAACTGGGCGGCGTTCATGCCCAGCAGCCCGCCGATCAGGTCGCCCGCCTCGTCCAGCCGGGTGGTCAGGCCCTGCCACTCCGACCCGCGCCACTCCGAGACGACGACCTTGGGCTTCTCCTCGGTGAACCCCGTCCCGCGCAGCTTGGGCCGCTGCCAGGACGGCGAGCGCTGGATGCGGAGTAACCGCCCGCGGATGGTGACCTCCAGCGTGACCGAGGGTCCGGCCGACGGCGGGGCGTGGTCGCAGCGCAGGCTGCGGGCGTCGTTGCGCTGCGGGTCGGGCACCTGACCGTAGAGGCCGAAGCAGAGCGCGTCGAGGATGGTGGTCTTGCCCGCCCCCGTGGGCCCCTGGATCAGGAACAGGCCCGCCTCGGCCAGCGCGTCGAAGTCGACCGCCTCAGTGCCCGGGAACGACCCGAACGCCGTCAGCGAGAGCCGGTGCGGCCGCATCTACGCCATCGTCTCCTTCACCCTCGACGCCTCGATGGCCTGTCTTAGCAGGTCTTCCTCGTCACGTGCGGCAGGCTCGCCGCGTACTTCCCTGACGAAATCGAGGGCCACCTCCGCCTCCGGCCGCCCGCTCAACCGTACGGGCTGGGCGGCGGGCGCGGCGCCGACCGGGTCGAAGGAGAGGGCGAGGGTGTGGGGGAAGCGGGCGCGCAGCCGGTCCATGGCCGATTTGGGGCGGACGGCGTCGGTGAGGGTGACGTGCAGCCAGTGGTCCTCGTACGGGGTGTGCCGGGCAGAGGTCAGCAGCTCCTCCAGGTCCCCCCGCAGCCGCCCCACGGGCCTCGGCACCGGCGCCGGCACGAAGTCGGCCCCCGAGCCGAGCGTGACCAGCCACGAGCCCTTGACGTGGCCGACCTCCGAGAACGAGTACGCCAGCGGCGACCCCGAGTAACGCACCGTCTCCGACATGCGCTGCCGCCCGTGGAGGTGGCCCAGCGCGACATAGGACACCCCGTCGAAGGCCGACAGCGGGACGTGGGCCACCCCGCCCACGCTGATGTCGCGCTCGCTGTCGCTGGCCCGGCCCCCGACGACGAAGCAGTGCGACAGCACCACCGAGGCGCGGTGGCGGGCGGCGTCGGCCCTGACGCGGTCCATCGCGTACGTGAGGGCGGCCGTGTGGCTCCGGTCGGGCAGCTCCCAGGCGTGGCGGACCAGCTCGGGCTCCAGGTAGGGGATGCCGTAGAAGGCCACGTCGTCGATCAGCACCGGCTCCCAGGAAAGGTCGGGCGAGGTGCGTACGTGCACCCCGGCGGCCTCGAAGAGGCCCGAGCCGAAGCGCAGCCGCAGCGCCGAGTCGTGGTTGCCGCTGATCAGCACCACCCGCGCCCCCGCCGCGCGCAGCCGCCCGAGCGCCGAGTCCAGGAGCGCGACCGCGTCGACCGGCGGCAGCGCGCGGTCGTAGACGTCGCCCGCGACCGCCACCACGTCGACCCGCTCCGCCCGGACCGTCTCCACCAGGTGGTCGACGAACGCCTCCTGCGCCGAAAGCAGGCTCTCGCGATGGAACGAGCGCCCCAGATGCCAGTCTGAGGTGTGCAGGATCCGCATGTCGCAGGAAGCTAACAGCTCTCACCGACAAATGCGGCCTCATCTGTCCCGCAGGCCGGGAGTAGGCTAGAAGATCGGCGGGCAAACCAACGCACATGGGGAGGCCGATGCGCACTGGCCGTGGCACCTTGAGCGTCGCCGCCGGTCTGGTGCTGGTGGCTCTCGCGACGGTCGGATACGTGCTGCCGCCCGCGTTCGATCCGCCGCCGCTCAAGGTCGATCCAGCCTTCCAGACGATCCCGGCGCAGCCCACGAGCGAGCTGCGGCCGGTGGTGGCGGTCGATCCCGTCCGCAGGGAGGAGATCTCCGTCTCGGCGGAGGGTCAACGCCTGGACGGAACACTCCGGTTGCCGGTGACCCCAGGGCGGCACCCGGCGATGGTGTTCGTGTCGGGTTCGGGCAACGGGTCGCGGACGGAGTTCACGCCGCAGGCGGAGTTCCTGGCCAAGGCGGGCGTGGTGACGATCGCGTTCGACAAGCGCACGGTCGGCTACAACTTCCGCCAGCGGGACTTCTCGCTGCTCGCCGACGACGCCCTGCGCATGGTGGAGCTCCTGCGCACGCGTCCCGAGGTCGACCCGGCCCGCATCGGCCTGTGGGGGGTCAGCGAGGGCGGCTGGGTGGTGCCGATCGCCGCGGCGAAGAGCACGGCGGTGGGGTTCGTGATCCTGGTGTCGTCCCCGAACGTCTCCCCGCTGCGCCAGGTCGCCTGGGCGCTGAACGAGCAGCTGCTCCGGCTGCGGGCCCCGATCGGCGCCCGCGACCTGCTGACCCGGGCCATGGGCGGGGTCGGCTTCAACTTCCTCAGATATGACGCGCTGCCGGCATTAAGCGGGATCAGACAACCGGTCCTGGCCTTCTACGGCACCACCGACCCCTCGATCCCGTTCGTCGAGTCCACCCAGGCGCTCGTCAAGGGCATGAACAAGGCGGGCAACGACGACTACACGATCCGCTTCATGGCCAACGGCGACCACGCCATGCGGGTGAGCGGCGGCCCCTTCACCAAGGGCTACCTCGAGACCCTGGCCAACTGGATCACCGGCCTGCCCGGCACCGCGCGGCCCGCCCTGCACATGGCGGGCGCCACGCCGGTGCAGCGGTTCGAGGCCAGCGACGTGCCGGCCGCCCCCTGGTACGCGGGCGGCACGATGCTCGGGCTGACGATCTGCCTGGCCGCCGTCGGCTACGTGGCGGGCCCCGTCGCGGCCATGGTCGTACGCCTGCGCGGCCGTCCCCAGGTCCCCGCCGAGACGAACGCCAGGCTGTGGCCCCCGATCAGACGCCGGCTCAGCCGGATGGTCTGGACGGGCGTGGGCCTGCTGGCCTCGGTGATCGCGTTCATCACGTTGCTGGTGCTGTTCTCGGTCAACCAGGCGGGCGCCTGGCCGGCCGTGCTGGCCGGCTGGCTCATCGTGCGGCTGCTCGCGGCGCTCATGCTGATCCAGGAGGTGACGGCCGTGGCGGCGTTCGTGTCGGCGCTGCGCGAGGGCATGCGGCCCGGCCGCTGGCAGCACGTGGCCGTCGCCGGCGTGCTGGGCGGCACGGGGCTGCTGCTGGTGGCGGCGGCCTACTACGGGCTGTTCTCCTTCCCCTGGTAGACATAAGCGTCCATCCAGCGGTCCAGCTCGGCGAAGACCTGCTTGCGCGCCGGCTCCGCCGACAGCACCAGGTCGTGCAGGCCGTCCGGGATGCGCACGCACGTGACGTGCGGGCCGAGCGAGGTGGCCCAGCGGGCGATGTGCTGGGGATCGAGCACGATGTCCGCCGAGCGGGCCTCCGGGACGAGGTCGCGTACCCGCAGCCCGTTGGTGGAGGCCAGCACGAGGACCGGCACGTCCACCGCGAGCCCCGCCTGCAGCCGCCGCTGCGCCCGGCGGATGGCGGCCAGCCACATGGCGTGCACGGAGAAGCCGCCCAGCGGCTTGAGCTCCAGGTCGTAGTCCCACTCGCCGCCCTCGCTGCGGTGCAGCGTCTGCCCGTAGACGGTGCTGACCCCCAGCGGGAGCGCCCACCGCGTGTACGAGAGGGGCGTCTTGAACAGGTCGGCCGCCATGCGCAGCGGGGCGGGCACGTTCAGGTCGAAGAACGGGCTGTTGAGCACCATCCCCTGCACCAGCCCCCGCCCGCGGACCCGGTCGGCCCACAGGGAGGCGACCAGGCCGCCGGTCGAGTGGGCGTTGATCGTCAGCTCGTCGTGGTCCTGCCTGACGATGCGGACGGCCTCGTCGATCTCGGGGAAGTAGTCGGTGACGCTCCTGATCAGGCCCCTGGTCTGGTGCGGCAGCAACGAACGCCCGTATTTGCGCAGGTCGAGAGCGTAGAAGTCGATGCCGCGCTGGATGTAGTGGTCGGCGAGGTGGTCCTGGAAGAAGTAGTCGGTGAACCCGTGCAGGTAGAGCACCGCCCTGCGGGATCCCGCCTTCCTGGAGACCAGCGTCGCGACGACCTCGCCCTCGAAGTCGTCCGGCAGCTGCAGCACGGTGATCTCGTACATGCTAGACACCATAAGGATTGTCCGGCCATGACGGGACACCGGGCGGCAGATCCTCGCTCACCCGCATCGGGAAGTCCGCCGGGCGCTTCTCCAGGAACGCCGTCACCCCCTCGACCGTGTCGGGCGCGCCGCCCAGCTCGGCCATGACGCGCGAGTCGGCCGCGTGCGCCTCCCACGGCGAGGACGACGACAGGCCCGACCACATCAGCCTGCGGATGGCGGCCACGGAGACGGCCGAGGTGTTGTCGGCGATCTCGCGGGCCAGCGCGTACGCCGCCGGCAGCAGCTCCTCGGGCGGATACACCCGCGAGACCAGCCGCCCTTCGAGCGCCTCGGAGGCGGGGAAGATCCGGCCGGTCGCGGCCCATTCCATGGCCTGGGCGATGCCGGCGATCCTGGGCAGGAACCAGCTCGACGCGGCCTCGGTGACGATGCCGCGCCGCGCGAACACGAACCCGAACCGCGCCTGCGCCGAGGCCAGCCGGACGTCCATGGGCAGCGTCATCGTCAGCCCGACGCCCACGGCGGGGCCGTTGATCGCGGCGATGACCGGCTTGAGCGAGCGGGCGATCCGGAGCGCGACCGTGCCGCCGCCGTCGCGCGGCACCCCGTCCACCAGCTCGCCACGTGCGCCGTCCGCGCCGTGCGCGAAGGTGTCCCCGCCGCCGCTCAGGTCCGCCCCGGCGCAGAACGCGCGGCCCGCCCCGGTGACCACCACCGCGCGCACCCCGTCGTCGGCGTCCGCGCGGTCGAACGCCTCGATCAACTCTCCGCGCATCGCAAAGGTGAAGGCGTTCAGCCGCTCCGGGCGGTTCAATGTGACGGTGGCGATCTGGTCGGCGACTTCGTACGCGATTTCGGTGAAGTCTGTTCGGCTACTGATGTTCATCCTCCGATAAAGACATATTTCGTATTAGGTGCGTAGGCTGCCGCCTCTGTAAGAGGCCTATTGTGGTAATTCGGGGAAACGGGGAAGGCGTGCGGCAGGCAAAGGAACCCTCGAGCGCCGGAGCGGTTCTCGGATGGCTGGCGCTGGCGGCGCTGGCGCCCGGGGCGGCCCATCTGCGCACCGGTTGGCGCAAAACCGGCCTCGCCCTGATCTCCTGCTACATCGTCGGCCTCCTGGCGCTGGTCGCGTTCGCGCTGACGACCGATAACCTGGTGGGCACGCTCATCGAGCGGATGACGACGATCATCGTGAGCGCCGCCGTGCTGGGCGTGACCTGGTTCGCCGTGATCGTGCACTCGTTCATCGTGCTGCGGCCGGGGCGGCTGCCACAAGGCGGGCAGATCGTCACCGGGACGCTGGCGGGGCTCCTCGCCGTCGCCGTGGTGCTCCCGTTCGGCGTGGTCACGCAGTACGTGTGGACCTTGCAGAGCACGGTCAACGACATCTTCCAGGAGACCCCGTCCGACGCCCCGCCGTCCGACGCCGCCGCTGCGGAGCGGCCGGAGGACCCGTGGGCGGGGCGGCAGCGGGTCAACATCCTGCTCCTGGGCGGCGACGCCGACGACAACCGGATCGGCGTGCGCACCGACAGCATGAACCTGGCCAGCGTCGACGTGAAGACCGGCAACACCGTGCTGTTCAGCCTGCCGCGCAACCTGGAGAACGTGCGTTTCCGCCCCGGCACGCCGATGGCCCAGCACTTCCCCAACGGCTTCCGCCTCCCGCCCGACCCCGGCGGCGGGCGCAGCGACCTGCTCAACAGCGTCTGGGAGTACGCCGACGCGCACCCGGAGATCTTCGGCGGCAAGCAGCACCAGGGCCCCAGGGTGCTGATGGACACGATCGGCTACACCCTCGGGGTCAAGGTCGACTGGTACGCCCTGGTCAACATGTGGGGCTTCGCCCGCCTCATCGACGCCATCGGCGGCATCACGATCACCGTCGAGCAGGACGTGGTGTTCGGCAAGTACAACGAGGGCCTGGTCAAGGCCGGCACGCGCAAGCTCAAGGGCGCCGACGCCATGTGGTACGCCCGCTCGCGCACGTTCAGCGACGACTACACCCGCATGCGCCGCCAGCGCTGCGTGCTCGGCGCGCTGCTCACCCAGGCGGACCCGGCGACCGTGCTGGCCCGCTTCAACCGGATCGCGCTGGCCACCAAGGAGCTGATCAGGACCGACATCCCGCGGGGGATGCTCAAGAACCTGGTGCCGCTGGCGCTGAAGGTCAAGAACGCCAAGGTGACGAGCGTGCAGTTCGTGCCGCCGCTGATCAACACCGGCTATCCCGACTGGGAGAGGATCCGCACCATCGCGGCGAAGGCGATGCGGGACTCGGGCGAGACCAAGCCGCCCGTCGCCGCCACCGCCTCCGCCGGCCCTTCTCCCAAGAAGACGGCGGCCGCCAAGAAGGCCGGCCAGAGCCCGGCGAAGGGCATCACGGACGGCTGCGACGGCTCGCTCTGACCTCCCGCGATGCTCTGACCTTCCGCGACTTACCCGCGGGCGACGATCCGGCCCACGGGGGCCCCGCCGCCCAGCACGTCCACCTGCTCGAACGCCGCCGCCGTCGAGACGTCGCAGCCCATGCGCCGCAGGACCGCCAGGGCGACGGCCGTGGTGGCGCGCGGGCTGCCGTCGATGACCTTGACCGCCACCGAGTGGCCCGACTCCAGGGCCACCACCAGCACGCCCTCCGCGCCGCCCTTGGCCACGGCGCCGGGCAGCGCCCGCATCAGCTCGGTGTTCTGGTGCCCGGTCCCGCCCACGTACTCGGGGTGCGCGCGCATGGCGTCGGCGACCTGGTGGGGCGCGCTGCCCGGCGCGGCCAGCACCAGGCCCTGCACGGCCCGCGCCAGCCCGGTCAGCGACAGGCCGAACAGCGGCGCGCCGCAGCCGTCCACCGCCACGTGTGCGGACTTCTCCCCCGCCAGCTCCTCGGTGACCGAACGGACCTGAAGCTGCAGGGGATGGCCGGCCGACAGGTAGCCGGGCACGTCCCAGTCGTTGGCCACGGCGGCGGCGAGCATGGCGGCGTGCTTGCCGGAGCAGTTCATGCGCTCGCGGGACTGGTCGGCGCCCTGCCTGATGAGCCCGTACATGGTGGGGGCGTCCTCCGGCCACGACGGCGGGCACGCCAGCGCGCCGAAGTCCAGGCCGTAGTCGTCGAGGATCTCGCGGACCAGCTCCACGTGGAAGTCCTCGCCCGTGTGGCTGCCCGCCGCGATGGCCAGCCGCGGCCCCGCCAGCGCCGCGCCGGCGGTGAGGCAGGCCAGCGCCTGGAACGGCTTGGCGGACGAGCGCGGCAGCACCGGCGCGTCCACCTTCCCGAGGACCACCTCGGCACGCCCGGACGGATCCAGGCCGACGGCGCTGCCGTAATGGACGCTCTCCACGAATCCGGAACGGATCACCTCGGCGAGCACGGCGTAGTCAGGCACGAGCGGCTCTCCTCCTGAAAGTGACGGGCTGGCGCGCTTCCAGGGTGCGGGCCAGCTTGGACAGGGAAACGTTGACCGCAAGATAGACCAATGCGACGACCAGATACGTCTGGATGAGCAGGCCGTTATAGGCCGCCAGCACCTTGCCGCTGTAGAGCAGCTCGCCGTAGCTGACCACGAAGCCCAGCGAGGTGTCCTTGAGCAGGCCGACGGACTGGCTGACGATCGACGGCAGCACGCGGCGGGCCGCCTGGGGCAGCACGACGAGGCGCATGGTCTGGAGCGGCGTGAGGCCGACGGCCAGGCCCGCCTCGGTCTGGCCGCGTTCGACGGAGTTGATGCCGGCGCGGAAGATCTCGGCGAAGGCGGCCGCGTTCGACGCCGTCAGGGGCACGACCAGCTTCCAGAACAGCGGCAGGTCCAGGCCGTAGCGTGGCAGCGCGAACAGCACCACGTACACCAGCAGCAGCGCCGGCACGACCCTGACGACCTCGACGTAGGCGGCGGCCGGGACTCGGATCCACCGGCGGTGCGAGAGCCTCCCCAGGGCCAGGACCAGGCCGAACGCCATGGACAGCGCCGCCGACACGATCGCCGCCAGGAACGTGGACCACAGTCCCGTCAGGAGGTAGCGCCACATCGGCCAGGTCGCGTACGGCTGCCAGCGGGCGGCGTCGAGCTGCCCGTTCGCCGCGAACTGCCGCACGGCCAGGACGGCGAGCGCGACGGCGGCCAGGACGCCGAGCACGGTCGCGACGCGGATGCGCCCGCGCGCCTTGGGGCCGGGCTCGTCGAAGAGGACGCTCACCGCAGGATCACCAGCTTGCGTTCGAGCCGGCCGGTGGCGAATCCCACCGCCGCGGCGATCAGCGCGTACGCCAGGCCCGCGCCGACGAAGATCGGGATGGGCTGCGCCTCGACGAGGTTCACCCGGTTGGCGGCGGCCGTCAGGTCCACGACGCCGACGGCTGCGGCCAGGGCGGTGTTCATCGTGGTGGCGATGAAGATGTTGCCGAGCGGCTGGACGACCGTGCGCAGCGCCTGCGGCAGGACCACGTGCCTGAGCGACTGGCCGAACGTCAGCCCGATCGCCCGCGCCGCCTCGCCCTGCCCCCTGCCCACCGAGTTCACGCCGGAGCGCAGGGCCTCGCCAACGTACGCGGCCTCGTACACGGCGATGACCACGATGGCGGTGACCAGCGGCTCGGCCTTGACGCCGATCTCCGGCAGGCCGAAGAAGGCCAGGACGAGCAGGACGAGGAGCGGCAGGTTCTGGAAGGACTCCACGTACGCGGTGCCGATGGCGCGCAGCACCCGCACCGGGCTGACGCGCAGCGCGCACACCAGTGCCCCCAGCACCGCCGCGCCCGCGAAGGACGCGGCGGTGAGCTGGAACGTCACGATCAGCCCCTGCCACAGCTCGGGCAGGTGATCGAGGAGAACGGACATCAGGACCCCGGCACGGAGCCGATCTGCGGCGGCTGGGGAGCGTCGCCGGTCACCACGGTGCCGATGGACTTCTTCCAGATGTCCTGCCAGACCCCGGTGTCCTGGGTCTTCTTCAACCAGTCGTTGACGAACTTCTTGAACTGGTCGTCACCGTGCTTGAGCCCGATCCCGTACGGATCCACGGTGAACGGCTTGGTCACGATCTCGATCGACGGGTCCTTCTTGGCGTCCGCGATGAGGATCGTCTCATCCTGCACGTAGGCCACGCCCCGGTCCTGCTTGAGCGCCTGGACGCACTCCGGGTCGCTGCCGAAGGTGATGATCTCCGCCTGCGGCGCCAGCTTCTTGATCGCGGGGATGGCCGGGGTGTTCGCGCCCGCCAGGACCTTCTTGCCGTTCAGGTCCTCCGGCTTGGCGATGCCCGTAGCGCCCTTCTTCACCGCGATCGTCAGCCCCGAGGTGTAGTACGGGCCCGCGAACGCCACCTGCTTCGCCCGCTCCTCGGTGATCGTGTACGTCTGGAAGACGACGTCCACGGTCCCGTTGGCCAGCAGCGCCTCCCGGGTCTCCGACGCCGAGTTGACGATCTTCACCTTGGGCTCGCCCAGGATGTACTTGGCCAGCGCCTTGCCCATGTCCGCGTCGAACCCCTCGACCTCGCCGGTGGCGGGGTTCTGCTGGGAGAGCAGGGGCGCGTCCAGCGAGCCGCCCACGAGGAGCTCGCCGCGCTGTTTGATCTTCTCCATGGTGGAGCCGGGCAGGATGTCGGCCGCCGCCGCGACGGGCGCCTTGGCCAGGACGTCGCTGCCCTTCTCGGACGGCGCTCCGGGCACGGCGGGACTACTCGACTCACCACAGGCCGCCAGCCCTAACAGCGAGACGGCGACGAGGGCGACAAACCTCTTCATGAACGGTCACTTCCTTCGATTTCGAAGATAGGCCGGACCGTAGTGGGAGATTTCGTAGCAAGTCAATACGTTGTCGGCCTAAGTCTGAACATGGTAGGTATCTCACATGAAGCAGCGGCTGCCCGTGCAGGGGGCACAGGGCGACCTGCTGAGACTCGTCGCCACCGGCAAGGCCGAGTCACGCGCCGACCTCGCGCGCTTATCGGGCCTGGCGGCGTCCAGCGTGTCGCTGCGCGTGGAGGAGCTCATCGACGCGGGCCTGCTGGCCGAGGAGGGCTCGGGCACCTCGCGCGGCGGCCGCCGTCCGCGCCGGCTGCGGCTCTCCCCCGGCGCCGGCGTGCTGGCCGTCGCCGACCTGGGCGCCCACCACGTACGCCTCGGCCTCCTGGACCTCAGCGGCACGCCGCTCGTGATCGAGGAACGCGGCTGCGAGATCGCCGACGGCCCGCAGGTCACCCTGGACCGCATCGCGGACGCGTTCGACGAGCTGCTGGCCGCCCACGTGCCCCCGTCGGTCCCCCTGCGGGGGGTGGGCACCGGCATCCCGGGCCCGGTGGACCCGTCGAGCCTGCGCGTGGTGACGCCCTCGCGCATGCCCGGCTGGAACGAGTTCCCGGTGGCCGACCACCTGGCCGCCCGCTACGACCTGCCGATCCTCGTCGAGAACGACGCCAACCTGATGGCCGCGGGCGAGGCGCGCTGGTGGCCCGGCAGCCAGAACCTCATGATCGTCAAGGCCGGCACCGGCATCGGCTGCGGCGTCATCGTCAACGGCCACCTGCACCGGGGCAGGGGCGCGGCCGGCGACATCAGCCACGTGCGGGTGCGCTCGGACTCCTCCGTCGTGTGCGCCTGCGGGCATCCGGACTGCCTGGAGGCGTACGCGAGCGGCGCCGCCCTCATGGCGGCCCTGCGCGAGTCCGGCATCGAGGTGACCCGCACGGCGGACATCGTCACCCTGGTCAACGACGCCATCCCGGAGGCCACGAGCCTGGCCCGCACCGCGGGCCGCCGCATCGGCGAGGTCCTGACGGTGCTGGTGAACTTCTTCAACCCGGACGTGGTGGCGGTGGGCGGCAGCCTGTCGGCGGCGGAACCCTTGATCACCTCGATCAGGGCGGCGGTGTGGGAACGCTGCCTGCCGCTGGCGACGCGCGACCTGGAGATAGCCCCGGCCCGGGGCGGCCGGGACGCGGCCCTGCTGGGGGCCGGCACCCTCCTGCTGGAGGCCGCCCTGGCCTGAAGGAGAACCCTCCCCCGTCCGCGGTGGCCGATCTCCAGACGTACGTCGCCCGGCTGCGCAGAGTGCTGCCGCCCGGCGCGCATCCTCACCAGGGGCTCCGGCTATCTCCTGCAGACCGCCGCCGACGAGGTCGATCCGCTCGCGTTCGACGAGGAGGCGCGGCAGGCCAGGCTGACCGACCTCGCGGAGCGCCGTACCGAGGCCCAGCTCGACTACGCGGAGATCAGGCTCAACCTGGGCCCGGACCAGGAGGTCATCGACGATCTGCGTGACGGGAGCCCGGCAGCTTGTACGGCTCGCCGCAGAAGTAGCGGTTGAGCGCGTCCACGGCGGCCAGCAGCATCCGCGCGACCGCCCGGTCGTTGCGTTGCACGTTGACCGACAGCGTCATCCGGCGTTCGCCCGTGGCGTCGGCGAAGCTGAAGGTCTGGTAGCCGGGGATCGAGCCGGTCGCGCCCCACGTCTCGCCGCAGGTGAGTCCCACCGACTCCAGCCCGAGCCCGTACCGGGGGAAGACCGGGGCCTGTGGCGTGGTGACGCCGGTGCGCATCTGCGTCAGCAGCTTCGGGCCGACGAGGCGGCCGCCGAAGAGCGCCTGGTAGAAGCGGTTCAGGTCGCGGGCGTCGGACACCACCCCGTACGCGGCCCAGGCGAACGACGGTTTCAGCCGCGTGATGGGCCGCAGCGAGCCCGGGACGTCGGGGTCGGCGCCCGTGGGCAGGTGGTAGCCGGTGGCGTGCGGGCCGCGGATGCCGTCCCAGGTCGTGGGCAGGTAGGAGCGCGTCATGCCGGCCGGGCGGAAGATCCTCCGGTCCAGCTCGGCGCTCAGCTTGTGGCCCGTCACCTGCTCCACGAGCAGACCGAGCAGGATGTAGCCGGTGTTGGAGTAGGCGAAGCGGCCCCGCTCGGGCCGGGGCAGCCGCTCGGCCTCGTCGATGAGCTGCCGCGGGGTGTAGGTCTGCTTGCCGTACTGCTCGGGGTCGGCGGGATCGGCGGCGTGGTCGTAGGTGGCCAGGCCGCCGGTGTGGTTCAGCAGCTCCCGCACGGTGATCCGGTCGCCGCCGTCGATCTGGCCGGGCAGCCGCTTGCCGATCGGCTCGTCCAGGCTCAGCCTGCCCTCCTGGACCAGTTGCAGGACGACCGCGGCGACCATGCTCTTGGTCACGCTGGCGACCCGGAACCGCGCCTCTCTCGGCATCGGCTCGCGGGTGTCCAGGTCGGCGGTGCCGCCGGTGCCGATCCAGGTGCCGCGGTCGTCGTCGATGCGGGCCAGCACGCCGGGGGCGCCGGCGGCCACGGTCGCGTCGAGCGCCTCCCGCAGCCCGGCGGGCTCTTCGCGCTGGGCCAGCCGCGGATCGGCGGGCTCCTGCTGCTGTGCCTGCCGTGATCCGGCGGGCTCTTGCTGCTGGGCCTGGGCGGCGGCCGGGACGGGTGACAGCAGGCCGGCGACGGCGAGCGCGGCGACCGCCATGCGGGTGCCGTTCACTGGCGGCATGCTTCTCCTTCGGTGGGGATCGTGGAAACGATCTCCATCCTGGCGACGCGGGCAGCCGTCCTCGTCCGCACTCGTGATGATCTCCGCCTGCGACCGCGGTCGCAGCCCCCGTACTCCCCAGGCCGACCCCGGCCCGGATCGCCGTCGCGTCGGCCGCTCAGGCCGGGCGGGGCGGCGTGATCGCCTTCGTTTCGTAGGTCCGCAGCACCAGCGACGTCGTGACGGGCCCGAAGCGGGCGATGCCGTCGACGATCGTCTCAAGGCGCCCGGCGCCGGAGGCGTGCACGTCGATCAGGAAGCAATCCTCACCGGTGAGCCGATGGACGTTCGTGACCTCGGGCAACCGCGCGAAGTGGTCGAGGCACGCGGAGATGCGGGCATGGGTGGTGCGCAGCCGGATCACCGCGTGGATGCTCAGGCCGAGGCGGGCGGGGTCGACCACGGCTCGGTAGCCGGTGATGACACCCGACTGTTCCAGGCGTTTGATGCGCGCCGACACGGCCGGCTGCGAGAGGTTGACCCGCCGGCCGATCTCGGTGACACCGAGCCGCCCCTCGGACTGCAGGATGTCCAGGATCGCATGGTCGACCGAATCCAATGAAACCGTCGTCTCGCCCGTCATCGACCTTCCATCCATCAGCGGTAGGCGACTCTACTCGACCGTTCGCACATACTGACGCCCTGGACGCGGACGAACGCCGCGAACGACGAAGGAATGACAAGCCATGCGCTACGTGATCGTCCCTGGGATCAACGGCTCCGACGCGGACCACTGGCAGACCGTCTGGCAGGCGGAGTGGGGAGCCGCCGCTGCACGGATCTCCCCCTCCTCCTGGGACGAACCGGATCTGGACGACTGGTGTCACGCCATCGATCGGGCCGTGGACGAGCGCCCATCGGCCGACGTGGTGCTCGTCGCGCACAGCCTGGGTTGCCTTGCCGCCGCTCGCTGGGTCGCCCGGCGTCAGCCGGACATCCGCGGAGTGTTCCTCGTGGCCCCGCCGGACAACACCGGCCCGAACTTCCCTGCCGAGGCCCCCACCTTCACCGCGGTGGACGCGACCCCTCTTCACGTGCCCGGCCTGGTCGTCTCCAGTGACGACGACCCCTACTGCTCCCCAGAGGTCGCGGCGCGGCTGGCCGCCGGCTGGCGACTCCACCATGTCAGCGCCGGCTCGGCGGGCCACATCAACTCCGCGAGCGGGCTGGGCCGATGGGATTCCGGGCGCGAGCTGCTCGCTCGCCTTTCTGATCTTCGACGGTGAAGGGCCAGGCGCTCGTCAGGCCGGCATCTGGAGGTCGGGGAAGGCCTGTCCGGCTGACAGCCGTTCGACGAGAGTTCGTACGGCCTCCTTCCCGCCGTTCGTTCCCGCCCAGCGACTCACCTGGCAGGCGGCCTTGGCGTACATCCGGGGATCCGCCGATGCCGCCCGCAGCCACTCGTCCAGCGTGACCGGGAGGGGCTGACGGGAGTCGGCCAGGCACCGGTCGCCGGTCGGCGCGAGGTAGCGGGGGTCGTCGCTGACCACGACGGCGAGACCCTCGTCGAACCACTGCGGAACGTCGGCGCCGTTGAGACGGGCGTGCAGCTCCACGTGGGTCATCTCGTGCGAGGCGATCACGGGATCGACGCCGCGCGGGGACAGCATCACCGACCGGTTGAGCACGGCGATGCCGCGTTCGCGACCGCCGCCGATCCTGCGGTAGCAGTCGTCGGACAGGCACACGAGGAGGTCCGGAGCGCTCTTCCGTCCGCCGAAGTAGTCACGCACCCGCTGGTTCGCCTGCTCGACGACCTCGCTCACCTGCCGGCGCCGGTCCGGCGGCAGGCCGGGTTCGGCGTACACGCCGGGCTGGAGCCGTTCCAGGCCGTAACAGCCGGGGCAGGTGGTGGCCGCGACGGACGGGAAGGCGATCGCCGTCACCACCACGGCGGCGGTGAGGAGGACCGCGACGGCGGCGCCCGCGATCCACCAGCGTCTCCCTTTGCGTCGCTTCACGGGCACGTGGTCCCCCGGGACGGCAGCCGACGTTCGGTGACGTACTTGCTGACGAGGTCGATGACGCAGGGGTTGGCCATCGCGCCGAAGAGGTTGTGGCCGGGGCCGTCGTGTTCGATGGTGCGGCTGCCGGGGATCTGCTCGACCACTCGGCGGGTGGACCCGTAGTCCTGCCAGGTGCCCGCGCCCAGGAGCGGCGGCAGCGTACGGGGCATCGGCGTGGGCGGGTTGGTCACCCGGGTCGGCCAGCCGGCGCAGGTGAGCGGCAGGTGCCAGGCCAAGGGGAAAGCGGCGCCGGTATTGGGCGCGATGGCGCGCAGCCGCTTGACCGTGCGCGCGACGTCCCGCTGGGTGGCCGGGCGCGGGAAGTCCAGGCACTCCTTGACTCCGCCGCCGGGCAGGCCCGGGTAGGGCTGGCGGCTCGACAGCGCGAAGCCTGACGCGTCGCCGGCCTCGGCCGCCGTGATGGCCGCCACGACGTCACCCCATCGCGTGGGGCCGGGCCGGAGCTTGAGGAACGCGAGCGAGCGCAACTGCGTGCCGTCGTAGCGGGCGTCGGCTTTCGGGGCGGGGATCGGCTCGCGGTCCGCCTTGGCGATCAGCGCCCGCCAGCGCTTCTCCGTCCCGGCGGGCGCCCAGGCGAAGAACCGGTCCATGAAGCGCTCGTTGTCGCGGGCGATCGAGTCGAGTTCCCGGTCCCAGTCGCGCGGGCTGTGGTTGCCGGCGCCGTCGAGGTACATCGTGCGTACGCGCTGCGGGAACAACCGGGCGTAGGACTGCGCGATCGTGCTGCCGTACGACAGCCCGAGGAAGTTCATCCTGTCCTCGCCGAGCGCCTTGCGGATGGCGTCGGCGTCGCGGGCGTCGGAGGCCGCGTCCATGTGGTCGAAGAGCTCGGGGTCGGTGGTACGGCACTTGTCGCCCCTGGCCTTGTTCGCCGCGGCGAGCTGGTCGAACCCGGCCTGGTCGGCGGGGAACGCCGGGGTGCGCACGAAGCCCCAGTCGCACTGGAGCACCGCGCCGCTGAGCCCGGGATAGCCGCGCGGGTCCCAGGTCACGACGTCCATCGACGTACGGATCTTGTCGAAGATCTGCGTACGCGAGCCCAGCGAGGCGATCTGGTACCCCTGGGGGCCGCCGAAGTTGACCAGCACGGACCCCTTCTTCGCGCCGGTGGCGGGCAGGCGGGCCACCTTCAGGGTGATCGTGCGGTCGCTCTTGGGCGACAGGGCGACGGGCAGGTCCGCACACTGGAGCTCGGGCGCGTTCGCGACCGGGCAGGAGCTCCACGGCTGGGACGGCTGCGGCGTCGCGACGCTGACCGGCGTCGTGAGGACGGCAAGCGCCATGAGTGTGTTGAGCATGGGCAGAACGTTAGGAGTCGCCGGTGGCCGAGGTCTGCCCGCGAAAGTCATCGATGGCTGTTCACCAAAGTTGACTATGAGCGCTGCGGCTCAACGGAGGTCGGCGTGGCGCATCCCGAAAATCGACGTGCGTCGGTAGAAGTTCGGATGCGATCCTCCGAACATGGATGAGCCCGCGGCATTCCAGATATCTCGCATCACCGGCTCCGCCGAGCTGGCGGAAGTCACCGCAAGGCTCCTGGACCGGTTGCCGACGTGGTTCGGGATCCCGGAAGCCAACGCGGAATACGTGGAGTCGGCGACCCGCCTTCCCGGCCTCCTGGCTCACGCCGGCGCAGAGGCCATCGGCGTCCTGCTGTACCGGCGGCATTTCGCGGAGGCGGCCGAAATCCACTTGATGGCGGTCTCCCCGGGCTGGCATCGGCGCGGTGTCGGCAGAGCGCTGGTCGACGCCGTCACCTCGGATGTCCGGGCGGACGGCTGCCGGCTGCTGCAGGTCAAGACTCTGGGGGCAAAGCACCCGGATCCCGGCTACGCCAGGACCAGGGCGTTCTATCGGGCAGTCGGCTTCCTGCCGCTGGAGGAGACGGACGACCTGTGGCCGGGCAACCCTTGCCTCATCATGGTGAAGTGGTGTCGCTGACTGTCCAAGCGGTCGAGAACCTGCTCTCCGACCTGGTCTATGCCGGCTTCTCGGTCGGTGTGCTCTGTGCGCAGAAGCTGGCGCAGACACGATCGGGCGCGCGGGGCGCGCTGCTGTACTACGCCTGCGCACCGCTCTCGGAGTTCGGCGACGCCTGGCCGGACGGCGTGCCGGTCCAGGTGCACGGCATGGATGCCGATCCCGTCTTCGTCGGCGAGGGCGACATCGGTTTCGCTCGGGAGGTGGTCGAGTCGGCCGGGCAGGGTCGGCTGTTCCTCTATCCCGGCGACCAGCACTGCTTCGCCGACCGCACGCTGCCCTCCTACGACCCGGACGCCGCCGCGCTGCTGCTTTCCCGCACGCTGGCCTTCTTGCGGTCCGTCGCGTGACGAGCCTGCGATGAGAGGAGGCCGGCAGCGGTGAGCGATGCCGGGCGCATCGACGCAGAGGTGATCGAGTGCCTGCTGTCCCAACACGTGACGGGGTATGAGCCGCTGTCCGGGTTCGCGGCCAACACGGTCGCCGCGGTGACGCTGGGGTCCGGTGCACGCGCCGTCTTCAAGGCCGCCGCCGCGCGCGAGGTCGAGGTGGAGCTATGGGCCCTGCGGTCCATGTCGGAGAGGGGCGTTCCGGTCCCCGAGGTCATCGCCGGGGCGCCGGACGCGGAGATCCCGTACCTGGTGACGCGGCTCGTCTCCGGTGAGCCGGGGGTCGCGACGCGCGAGGCGGCGTCCGAGGTGGGACGGCTGCTGCGTGCCGTGCACTCTCTTCCCGTGGAGGGGGCGGGCTTTTTCAAGGAGGCGTCCGGCTCGCCACCATGCGCCGGTGCGGCAACATGGGCTGATCAGGTCGCGGGGCTGGCGGATCGGCTCGGCCCTGTCGCCGATGCCGGAATCCTGCCCCCGACGCTCCATGCTCGATGCCGGGATCTCCTCCTGGACGGACCTCGGTGGGATCAGCCCTGCGTGTACGTGCACGGTGATTTCCACCCGCGGCATGTCCTGTCGGCCGGGTCCCGGATCGAGGGGATCATCGACTGGGCGGACTGCGGTGCTGCCGGCCCATGGCTGGACCTGGCCAGGATGGACTTCCGCGAGCCCGGCTTGCAGCGCGCGATGCTCGACGCGTACTTCCCCGCGGGCATTCCGGACGACGCGCCGTCGCACCTGGCGAACCACCGGCTGCTCTACATGCTGCTGGCTCTCATGTGGGAGTACGAGTGCGGCGGGGACTGGCTGCACGAGCGCGTCCCCGGCATCGAAGCGGCACTCGCCACGACCTAGACGCGTCGGCGAACCACGCGGGTGGTTCCGGCTCGCCTACCGGGTTTCGGTGGTGGCCGCCCATACCGCGGCGGGGGTCAGGGGCATGTCGATGTGGTCGATGTCGAGGGCGTCGCAGACGGCGTTGACGATGGCCGGGGGGATGCCGATGCAGCCGGCCTCCCCCGCGCCCTTGGCGCCCAAGGGGGTGTTGGGGTTGGGGGTGACGGTCTCCAGGAGGGTGACCGGAGGCATGTCGGCGGCGGTGGGCAGGAGGTAGTCCAGGAGGGTCGAGGCGTGGGGCAGGCCGTCCTCACCGATGACCGCCTGCTCGTAGAGGGCCTGGCCGAGGCCCTGGGCGATGGAGCCGTGGCCCTGGCCGGTGACGATCATGGGGTTGACGACCACCCCGTAGTCGTCCACGGCCACCAACTGGCGTACGTGGACGGTGCCCAGGTCAGGGTCCACCTCGACCACGGCGACGTGGGCGCCGTACGGGAAGGCCTGGGGTGGGGCGACGATCTCGTCGGCGCGCAGGGGGCCGGTGCGGGCGACCAGTTCCCCGATGGGCAGCCCGGGAAGGGGGCCGACCTCGACGTTGGGCAGCCCCGCCGTCTCGCCGGTGGGTAGGCGCGGGAGAGGGCCGGTCTCGGCGAAGGGCCGCCCCGGGAGAGGGCCGGGCTCGGCGACGGGCGGGCCCGGGAGGGGGCCGGTCTCGGCGAGGGGCGCTGGGCCCTCCTCGGTGTCGCTCTGGAGGCCGGTGTGGGGGTCGCCGCCCACCATCAGGCGGCCCGCGGCGTACGAGACGTCCTCCTCCCCCACCCCCAGGAGTTCCGCGCAGCGGCGGCGGGCGGCGGCCACGAGGGCTTCGGCGGCGCGCCACAGGGCCGCGCCGCCCACCTGCATGGACCGGCTGCCGAAGGTGGCGAAGCCGTAGGGGACCTCGCCGGTGTCGCCCTCGACGACGCGGACCCGGCCCACCTCCACGTCCAGGACCGAGGCCACCACCTGGGCGAACGCGGTGAAATGGCCCTGACCGGTGGACGTCGATCCGACGCGGGCGATGAACGTCCCGTCCGGGCACGCCTCCACGCTCCCGAACTCGTCGCTGTCCGGCGGTCCTCCCGAGCGTTCGATGTACGTGGCGATCCCCACCCCGAGCGGCCGTCCGCCGTCCTCGCGGCGGCGGGCCTGCTCGGCGCGGACCTCGTCGTAGCCGACGGCGGCCAGGGCCCGGTCGAGGGCGGCGGTGTAGTCGCCCGAGTCGTAGGTGCGGCCGGTCGGCGTCAGGTAGGGGTACTGGTCGGGGCGGATGAAGTTGCGGCGGCGCAGGTCGGCCGGGTCCAGGCCGAGCCGGCGGGCGAGCCGGTCCACGGTGCGTTCGAGGGCGTAGGCGGCCTCGGGGCGGCCGGCGCCGCGGTAGGAGGTCGTCGGGGCGGTGTTGGTGAGCACGCACCTGACGCGCGTGTGCACTCTGGGTGTGCGATAGGCGCCGGTGCTCATCGCTCCGGTCATCATGGGGACGAAGGCGCCGATGTGCGGGTACGCGCCGATGTCGGCGTCGATGAGCAGTTCGTACGCGAGGAAGGTGCCGTCCTCGTCGGCCGCCAGCCGTACCCGCTGGTGCTGGCCACGGCCGCGCGGGCCCGCCAGCATGGCCTCGGCGCGGTCCTCGCACCAGCGGACCGGGCGGCCGAGGTGGACGGCGAGCAGGGCGGCGACCAGATACTCCGGGTAGGTCTGGCTCTTGGCGCCGAACGCCCCGCCGGTGGCCGGGACGATCACCCGGATCCGCTCCCGGTCGTACCCGAGCGCCGCGGCGAGCGCGTCGCGCAGCCGGTGCTGGGCCTGGTGGGAGACCCACACGGTGAGGCGGTGCGCGTGTCCCGGGTCCACCAGGATCGCCCGTGGCTCCAGGGACGTGGGGAGGATGAGCTGCTCGCGGTAGGCGGCCTCGACGACGACCGGGGCGGCGGCGAACACGTCGTCGGCCGGGCGGCCGAAGGTGCGTTCGGCGGCCAGGTTGTCGCGGTCGTCGAACAGCCGGGGCGCCTCCGCCGCCAAAGGATCGCCGAACAGCCGGGGCGTCCCCGCCGCCAAAGAGCCCCCGTAGGCGTCGGATGTGCGAGAGGTGTCGGTGCGGGTGAAGGGCAGGAGCTCGAGGTTCAGCCGGACGGCTTCGGCGCCGTCCTCGGCCTGGGCGCGCGTGCCGGCCGCGACCACCGCGAGCCCCTCCCCGGGATAGCGGACGCGGCCCGTGGCGAGCAGCGGCCACGGCGGCATGCCCTCCTCGCCGGGCACCGACCGGGCGGCGAGGTACGGCAGGTCGGCGGCCGACCACGCGCCCGCCACCCCCTCCTCCTTGAGCGCGGCGGCGACGTCGACCCCGCGGATCACCGCGTGCGGCACCGGGCTGCGGGCGAACGCGAGCTCCAGCGTGCCCGGGATATCCAGATCAGCGACCCGGCGCGCCCGTCCGGTGACCAGGTCGCGATCCTCGCGCCGCGCGAGCGGCATCCCGATGTACCGCAATGTTTGGACACCCCCGCTTTCGGTACCAACGTCGATATCGGATGCCCGGGATGGGGGACATGAAACCGGCACAATTCGACTACGTCGCGCCTGCCTCCGTACCGGAGGCGGTGGCCGTGCTGGCCGAGCACGGGCCGGAGAGCCGCGTGCTGGCCGGCGGCCAGAGCCTGCTCATCGAGCTGCGCTACCGGACCACGCGCCCGGCCCTGGTGGTGGACGTCAACCGCATCCCCGGGCTCTCGCAGGTCACGGTCGAGAACGGCTCCGTGCACGTCGGCGCGCTGGTCCGGCACGCCCAGCTGGAGCGCGCCCGGTTCGACGACCCGCTGGCCGAGCTGTTCCGCCAGGTGGCGCCGTACGTCGGCCACCCGCCCATCCGCGCCCGCGGCACCTTCGCGGGCAGCCTGGCCTGGGCGCATCCGGCGTCGGAGTGGTGCGCGCTGGCCATGGCCCTGGACGCCGGGATCGAGGTGAACGGCCCTGCGGGACCGCGTACGGTGCCCGCCGGCTCATGGTTCCGCGGCGCGTTCGTGACCGCCTGCCTGCCGGAGGAGCTGGTCACCGGCGTCCTGCTGCCGCGCCCGCCGGCCGGGGCCGTCGCGGCCTTCGCCGAGCACCGCCGCACCCACAGCGGCTTCGCGCTGGCCGCCGCCCTGGTGATGCTGCGGCTGGCCGAGGGCCGCGTCGCGTGGGTCCGCATCGGGCTCGCCAACGCGGCGGACGTCCCCCTCCGCGCCGTCGGGGCCGAGCGGCTGATGACGGGCGAACGGCCGGAGCAGGAGCTGTTCGCGGAGGCCGGAGCGCTGGCCGCCGCCGAGGCGGACCCGCCCGGAGCGCCGCACGCGCCGGCCGCCTACCTCAGGCACGCGCTGTCCACGCTCGTACGGCGCTGCCTCGCCCGAGCCGTCCACCACGCGGGGACCCCATGAACGTCCGCCTCACGGTCAACGGCCGGACCCACCAGATCGACGTGGAGCCGCGGACCAGCCTGGCCGACGCGCTGCGCGACCGGCTGGGCCTCACCGGGACCACGCTGGGGTGCGAGCACGGGGTGTGCGGCTCGTGCACCGTGCTGGTGGACGGCACGGCCATCCGCTCCTGCCTGACCCTGGCCGTACAGGCGGAGGGCGCCGACATCCGCACCGTCGAGGGGCTGGCCGACGGCGACGAGCTGCACCCGCTGCAGGAGGCGTTCGCGGCCGAGCACGCGCTGCAGTGCGGCTTCTGCACCCCGGGCTTCCTCATGCTGCTCGCCGGCGCGCTGGCCGAGGAGCCGGAGCTGGACCGGGACGAGCGGCGGCTCGACGCGGTGCTGGCCTCCAACCTGTGCCGCTGCACGGGGTACGCGGGCATCCGCCGCGCCGCCGCCCGCGCGGCGAAGAGCATGCGCGCGAACGGCGGCTGAAGCCACCACCGAGACCGCCACGCCCACCAGGTCAGGGTCCCATCTGGAGGAACCGGTCGCGGGCGGCGGCGAGGTGGGCCCGCATGGCCTCGGAGGCGGCCTCCGCCCTGCCCGCCACGACGGCCTCGGCGATGCGGGCGTGCTCGGCCAGCGTGGGGTCGCCGTCGCGCCGGCCCGCGTACTCGATGCGGAACAGGTGCAGGTGGCCGTGGGTACGCCGGAGGGACTCCCGCAACGCGCCGCTGCCCGAGAGCTCGGCGATCAGGTCGTGGAAGCGGGCGTCGTGGTCGGCCAGGCCGTGGTAGTCCTCGTACCTGGTGCCCTGGGGCGCCTTCGGGACGCTGGCCAGCTCGGCCCGCACGCGCTCCCCCGCCTCGGCCGTCACCAGCTCGGCCGCGCGCCCGGCCGCCCACGGCTCCAGGAGCAGCCTGAGCTGGTAGAGGTCGGCGATCTGGCCGGGCGTGAGCAGGGGCGCCACGGAGTAGCCGCGCAGCGCCTCCTTGGTCAGCAGGCCCTCGGACTCCAGCGCGGACAGCACCTCGCGCACCGGCGTCTGGGAGACCTCGAGCAGCCTGGCGAGGGCGTAGATGTTGACGCGGACGCCGGGCTCCAGGTCGCCGTTCATGATCAGGCCCTTGACGCGCTCGTGGACGTCCTCGGTGAGAACGCTCCGCCGGGCCGCCGGCACGCGGCCCATCAGGCGCTTTTCGAGCTCACTGGCCAACCTTCACGCTCCGGTACTCGGGACTTGACGGGCATCGTGCGATGTATGCAACATAGCGGAAATATCCAATAGGAAATATTACTGAGGATCGCGATGGCCACAACCCTCCGAACCACTGTCCGCGGCCGGTTGCGCTGGTACATGATCAGCTACGTCTTCGCCGGGCTCGTCATCAACTACCTGGACCGCGCGAGCCTGGGTGTGGCCCTGCCGTTCATGGGCGAGACGTTCAAGCTCTCCAAGACCGAGGAGGGCATGATCCTGGCTGCCTTCTTCTGGTCGTACGACTTCTTCCAGCTCGCCGCCGGCTGGTTCGTGGACCGGTACGGCCCGCGCAGGACGTTCACGTTCGCCTCCGTGTGGTGGTCGCTGTTCACCTCGCTGACGGCGCTGGCCAGCAGCTTCGCGGCGCTGTTCGGCGTACGGCTGCTGCTCGGCATCGGCGAGAGCCCGGCCGCCACGACCAGCGCCAAGGTCGTGGCCCGATGGTTCCCCCGGCGCGAACGCGCGCTGGCCACCGGGATCTGGGACTCCGGCTCGCGCGTCGGAGGCGTCATCGCGCTGCCGGTGGTCACGGGGCTGATCGCGTGGCTGGGGTGGCGGTGGACGTTCGCGATCATCGGGGTGATCGGGCTGGCGTGGGCCGTCGGATGGTGGCGGACGTACCGGGATCCGCAGGACCACCCGAAGATCACGGAGGAGGAGCTGGCGTACCTGCGCGAGGGCGGGGCCCGCTTCGAAGGCGACGACGACGGGGACGCGGCCAGGATGCGCTGGCGCGACCTGTTCCGCTACCGCACGATCTGGGCGATGATGCTGGGCTTCTTCTGCCTCAACATGGTCGTCTACTTCTTCCTCACGTTCTTCCCGACCTATCTGGTGGAGGAGCGCGGCTTCAGCCTGCTGAAGCTCGGCCTGTTCGGCGCGCTGCCCGGCCTGGTGGCGATCGGCGCCGAGTGGCTGGGCGGCTGGCTGTCCGACCGCCGCATCGCCAGGGGCGACTCGCTCACGCGGGTCAGGAAGACGTTCATCGCGGGCGGGTTCCTGGTCTCGACGGTGATCGGCGTCGCGGTCTGGGTGCCGGAGGCGTGGATGGCGCTGGCCCTGCTCTCGGTCGCCTACGCCGGCTCGACGTTCGCCGCCTCCAACATCTGGGCGCTGCCCGCCGACGTCGCCCCGGCCGACCGGTACGTGGCCTCGATCGGCGGCATCCAGAACTTCGCCTCGAACTTCGCCGGCATCATCAGCCCCATCATGGTCGGCTTCCTGGCGGACAGGACGTCGTCCTTCGCCGTCCCCCTGACGGTGATCTCGTGCGTGGCCCTGCTGGGCGCCTTCACGTACGCGGTGATCCTGAAGCGGGTCGAGCCCATCGGTCTTCCGCCGCGGCCCGAACCGTAAAGATCCGCTCTTGCCCCTGTGGCGGCGCGGCTCTCCCCCGACCTGCCGTGATCTCCTGAGCGGTGTTCGAACCATCACTCAGGAGGTCCGCATGCGCCGACGCGCTCACCTGCTCGCCACCGCCGCCCTGTTCACCGCTCTCGGCTCGGCCGTCGCCCTAAGCTCCGGGAGCCTCATCCCGGGCGGCGAGTTCCACCCGATCAGCCAGCGCATCGTCAACTCCCTCGCCCTGGCGAACGGTTACGTCTCGACGCTGGACGCCATCCTGAGCGACTCCCTGGGCAGCCTCAACCTGGACGTCTGATCACGCGGGCCGGTGGAAGGCCGCCCGCCAGCGGTGACGCTCGCCGTCACGCAGGTCCTCGACCTTCCCGCTCTCCAGCCCGCCGGTCGCGAAGGCCCCGATCTCGGACGGGGTCAGCGGCCACGGCGGCGCGAACACCGGCCCGCCCTCCTCCCGGCCCGACGCGATCACCAGCAGCGTGCCGCCGGGCCGGACGAACTCCGCGATCGCGGCGATGGCCCTGCCGTGCAGAGGCTCCGGCAGGGCCTGCACGGTCATGATCTCGACCACCAGGTCGAACGCGTGCCGCCATTCCGGGGGCGGCGCCAGCAAATCGGCGACCTGGTAACGCACCTCGCTCCCGGGGAAGCGCTCCTGGGCGAGCCGGACGGCCGACTCGCTCACGTCGAACGCCACCGTCTCGTAGCCGAGGCCCGCCAGATGCTCGGCGTCGTCACCCAGCCCCGCGCCCACGACCAGCGCCCGCCCGTGGCCGGGGTGGGCCCACTCCGTCAGCAGGAAGTGCGGGGACCGCGAGTCCCACGGCACGATCGCGTCGCCACTGGCCGACTCGGCGTAGAGCCGCTCGAACCAGCCGGTCGGGTCGCCGTGCGCGAGCGACTCGGCGGCCAGCCTGCTGGCGTCGGCGTCCGCGTCCCGTCCCGTCATCAGTCCTCCCAGCAAGATCCCGTACGGCTCGCCACGCTCCGCCTTGGCGGCCAGCTCCACCAGGCCGACCCGGTCCCCGAGGGGGCCGACCAGCTCGCGCTGGGCGAAGGTGTGCTCGTGCACATATCCCTTGCGCCGCAGCGCCACGTCGAACAGCGGGAGCAGCACGCAGACGCCCGGTGTGGGATGCGGGCAGGGCTGCTCCTTATGCCACCATTCAAGCTCATTTGCGCGCCCGGCGACCGCCAGCTCGACGACGTCCAGGTTGGTGGCCTCCCGGCCGAGCAGCTTGGCCGCCGCCTCGAGCACGACCTCACGCTGGTGCGCGCCGACCCGCGCCCAGGCCTCCACGGGGAGGTCCGCCATGCGGAATGGCCTCATGCCCAGCGCGAACCCGCCCCGGCCGATCAGCTTGTGCGAGACGACCTTCCCGAGCCTGGTGGCCAGCTTGGGGGCACCGTCGACATCACGCCCGAAGGCACCGGCATGAGCGCCACCCCGTCGCCGATCGGCTGAGCGGTGTCCCAGTCGATCACCTCGGCCATGCCGGGAAGAGCGGGCGCGGGCCGGACGCGGGTCAGCAGCCCATCCCTCTGGGCATGACAGGAAATTCTTTGTCAGCAGGATCCATAACAGCTGCCACCGCGTCAGTCGCACGGCCTAATGATCGGGTAGGACCCTTACGCGTGGAAAGTGTCCTTCGCCAGCCTTCGCACCCGCGTCTCGTCGATGTCGTGCCCCAGCCCCGACTGGGTGAGCGGGACCGCGATGACGCCGGCGTTGGCGCCCACGATCGGCGTGACGATCTGGTTCTGGCGCGGCGGCTGCGTCACGTCGCACGGCAGCGTGCAGCCCGGCAGGCTCGCGACCGCCACCGTCGCCGCCCTGGCCAGCCCCGCGCCCTGGCCGCCCGCGCACTGGATGTCCAGGCCCGCCGCCGCGGCCCGGTCGTGCGCCCGGCGCGCCTCCGTCAGCGAGGGGAACGCGTTCGGCCGCAGCAGCAGCACCCTGGCGGCCCGCACGGTCAGGTAGTCGTCCAGCTGGGCGGTGGAGGCGACCTCGACCGCGACCGAGGCGGAGATCTGGTCCTGGAGCGAGGCGTGCGCGTAGACGTCGCCGACGGCGAAGGGCCGCTCGATGACCTCCAGCCCGTAGGAGTCGAGGGCGACGAGCTGGCCGAGGTCGGTGTAGGCGTTGCCGCAGTCGACGGCCAGGGTCAGCGCGGGGTACGTCTGGCGCACCGCCCGTACGGGCTCGACGTCCCAGCCGGGCCTGATGTCCAGCGTGACGTGGCCGTACCCGGCGCAGATCTGCTGGTTGACCCGGGCCACGAGGCTCTCCACGGACGGGTCGGGGGCCAGCCGGACGGTGGCCATGAGCGAGGTGCGGGTGCCGCCGATCGCCTCGGCGAGCGGCACCCCGCGCATCCTGGTCCACAGGTCCCAGCAGGCCATGTCGACCGCCGGGTCGCCGCTCGGCACCGTGTCGGGGTGCTCCCAGTCGACGCCGATCAGCAGGGCGGCCAGCGTCTCCTCCAGCCTGGACCACGTCTTCGGCTGTGGGGCGATCGACTCGCCCCAGCCGGTCATGCCGCCGTGGTCGGTGAGTTTCACGAGCAGGGTCTCCGACTTCCTGCCGAACGGCAGGACAAGCCGGAAGACCTCAAGCTCCCGCACTCGCGGCATGTATCCCCCTTTTATGACGCGGCTCCCTCCATAGTGCCTGCTGTACGGGACTGGGCAAAACGGGGGGCCAGCAGAAAGGCCACGGCCGCGAGCACGGCGGTGAAGGACAGGCCGATCGCGTAGTTCTCGGCGGTGGCGGTGAACAGGGCGCCGCTGATCGCGACGGCCACCACGGTGAAGACCGACTCGCCCACGCCGACCGCCGCGCTGTTCTGGCCCTCCTCGCCCTCCTTGGACATCTCCAGCACCAGTACGGACACCGTCGGGTGCAGCGCGCCGATGCCGAGCCCGGCGATCGTCATCGCCACGAACGCGAGCGCGAGCGGCAGGGAGTCGATGAGCACAAGCGTCATCAGCGCGATGCCGATGGTGATCATGGCGGCGCCGCCGCGGATGGCGGCCAGGTGGCCGATCGTGCCGCGGCCCTTGATCCAGGAGCCGGTGGACCAGCCCAGGGCGCCGACGGTGAGCACGAGGCCCGCGCCGGTGGGGGTCAGGCCGCGCTCGTTGATCAGCATGAGCGGGATCAGCACCTCGGCGGCAGTCAGCGAGCCGAAGGCCAGGCCGCGCAGCACGGGCGCGGTCGGCAGGCCGGGGGCGGCCCTGAGCGAGCCGGGCAGCAGCAGCCTGGGCAGGGCCACGGCCAGCAGGACGATCCCCGCGAGGAGCAGGGGCAGGCCGGCGAGCCCGAGCGCGCTGCCGTACTGGATCAGGGCGGCGGCCACGGCGGTCAGCGTGGCCCAGACGAGCTTGCGGCCGAGGCCGGGGGCGGGCGCGGCGATGCCGTCGCTCACCTCACGCCCCGCGGTGCCGCGCCAGAGCAGCAGCGCCGACGGGATGACGATCAAGGAGACGCCGATGAAGATCCACCGCCAGTCGATGTTCTGGGCCACGAACCCGGCGATGGCCGGGCCGACCATGGACGGCACCACCCAGGCCGCCGAGAACAGGGCGAACACCTTGGGATGCATGGCTCCCGGATAGACCCGGGCGACCAGCACGTACAGCGATACCTGGATCAATCCCGCCCCGAGGCCCTGCACGAACCGGCCCGCGACGAACACCTCCATGTTCGGCGCGAACCCGGCCAGCAGCAGCCCGGCCACGAAGCCCGCCACGCCGGCCGCGATCGGCTGCAGCGGGCCGCGCACGTCGCTCCACCTCCCGCCCAGGACCGTCGCGATCACGCTGGCCGCCAGGGTGGCGCTGAAGGCCAGGTTGTACAGGTGCATCCCGCCCAGCTCGCGGGCCACCACGGGCATCGCCGTGGCCACCGCCATCGCCTCGAAGGCCACCAGCATGACCAGCGCGACCAGCCCGATGCTGATCGCCCGGTACTGCGGCGACACCACGCCCGCCGCGGATCTCTCAACCGTCATCGTCATACCGGGCAAGGTATGGCTGACCCCCACGTCAGCACCTCCGGCGGGGGTCCTAGGCCGCCCTCGGCAATTGGGCCTAGGGCGTGCGGGGCATGCGGGCCTCGATGCCGTCGAGGAGCAGCTCGAGACCGTACCGGAAGCGCTGCTCGCCGTCGTCGGCGACCAGGTCGTCCACGAACTTGGTCATGTGCGGGAACCGCGCCGCCGGCAGCGCCCGGTAGTAGCCGGCGATCTGCCCGATGAAGGACTCGAAGTACTCCTGCGGGTCGGTCATGCCGGCCGCGCGCATCCTGGCGAAGTGGACGGAGCCCTCGTACGCGTCGCTGACGACGTACAGGGAGATCCGGTCCATCGACAGGGACGCGTCCCTCGGCGACATGCCGGCCTCGATCAGCAGGCCGAAGACGAACTCGCCCATGCGGATCGAGTTCTCCCCCGTGGGGATGTTGGCCAGCGCCACCCGGGCCAGGTCGGCGTGTTTCTCCAGCACCCGGTGCACCTCCACCATGTACTCCCGCAGCTGCTCCTTCCAGCGGCCCGGATCGCGCTCGGGCAGCCGGATCTCGCTGAGCACCCGGTCGTAGACCAGCTCCAGCAGCTCGTCCTTGTTCGCCACGTGCGCGTAGAGGGAGGCGGGCCCGGTGTCGAACTCCTGGGCCACGCGTCTCATGCTCAGCGCGTCGAGCCCTTCGGCGTCGAGGATCCGCAGCCCGGCCTCGACGATCAGATCCTGGCTGAGCTGCCGCCTGAGCTGAGCCGGCTTGCGCGACTTACGCCACGGGGGGAGCGGGACGTCCTCGGTTGCCATACGAACACTGTACTTGACACGAACGCTGTTCGCCACTAAAACGGTGTTCGTAGCGAACAGCGTTCGTTAATAGAACACCGTTTTTAAGGAGCCCCCCATGACAGTCACCGCCTCAGCGGCGACGACCGAGACCCAGCCCTACCGCTGGCGCTGGGTCGCACTGTTCGTGATCCTGGCCGCCGAGGTCATGGATCTGCTCGACGCGCTCGTCACCACGATCGCCGCCCCCACGATCCAGAAGGAGCTGGGCGGCAGCGACAGCATCGTGCAGTGGCTCGGCGCCGGATACACCCTGGCCATGGCCGTCGGCCTGATCACCGGCGGGCGCCTCGGCGACCTGTTCGGCAGGAAGCGCATGTTCGTGATCGGCGCGCTGGGCTTCACCGCCGCCTCGCTGCTGTGCGGGGTCGCGATGAGCCCGGAGATGCTGATCGGGAGCCGGGTGCTGCAGGGCCTGTTCGGGGCCGTCATGCTCCCGCAGGGCCTGGGGCTGATCAAGGAGATGTTCCCGCCGCAGGACCTGGGCAAGGCTTTCGGCATGTTCGGCCCGGTCATGACGATCTCGTCCGTGGGCGGTCCCGTGCTGGCCGGCTGGCTGGTCGACGCCGACTTCTTCGGCACGGGCTGGCGCATGATCTTCCTGATCAACCTGCCGCTCGGCCTGGCCGCCGCGCTGGCCGGCATGCGTTTCCTGCCCGAGTACCGTCTCTCGAACGCCACCAGGCTCGACCTCGTCGGCGTCTTCCTCGTCTCCCTGGCCTCGTTCCTGCTGATCTACCCGCTCATCCAGGGCCGCGAGCTGGGCTGGCCCGTGTGGACGTTCGTGTCCATGGCGGCCTCGATCGTGATGTTCGCGATCTTCGCCCGGTACGAGTCCCGCCGCGCCAGGTCCGGCAAGGACCCGCTGGTCACGCCCGGGCTCTTCCGCAAGCGCGCCTTCACCGGCGGTCTGGTCGCCGGCCTGGCCTTCTTCTCCGGCATGATGGGCCTCGGCCTCGTCTTCAACCTCTACACCCAGCTCGGCCTCGGCTTCACGCCGCTCGAGGCCGGTCTCACCGGGTTGCCGCAGGCGCTCGGCGGCGTCGTCGGCTTCGGGCTGGCGATGTCCGGCCTGCAGGAGAAGCTGGGCCGCGGCCTGCTGCAGATCGGCACCGCCGTCATGGCCGCGGGCGCGGCCGCGCTCGCCCTGACCATCCACCTGGCCGGGGTCGACGTCAGCGGCTGGCAGCTGGCTCCCAGCCTCGCCTTCGTCGGCATCGGGATGGGCCTGACCATGGCGCCGTTCTTCGACATCGTGCTCGCCGGCGTCGAGCCGCACGAGTCGGGGTCGGCCTCCGGCACCCTGACCGCGATCCAGCAGCTCGGCGGCGCGCTCGGCACCGCCGTGCTGGGGACGCTGTTCTTCAACCTGCTGGCGCGCCAGTGGAGCTTCGGCTCGTCGATGCAGGTCACCGTGTGGGTCGAGGTCGGGCTGCTGGTCCTGACGTTCGCCCTGTCCTACCTACTGCCCCGCAAGGCCAGGCCGGGCGAGTCCGGCCACTGACGCCCGTGGCGGGGCGCACGGTGAACCGGCCGCTTGACGGCTCACACCGCGAGGTGACGCTCGGCCCACTGCGCGATGTCGCGCCGCTCGATCGCGGCCGCCATCAGGTCGGGGAAGGCATCGGGCGTGCACGCGAAGGCGGGTACGCCCATCGCGGCCAGCGCGGCGGCGTTCTCGTGGTCGTAGAACGGCGCGCCCTCGTCGGAGAGCGCCAGCAGCACGATCGCCTGGACGCCGGCCTGCGTCATCGCGGCCACCCGGCGCAGCATCTCCTCCCTGACGCCGCCCTCGTAGAGATCGCTGATCAGGATGAAGATCGAATCGGTGGGCCGCGTGATGAGACCCTGGCAGTAGGCGATGGCCCGGTTGATGTCGGTGCCGCCCCCGAGCTGGGTGCCGAACAGCAGCTCCACCGGGTCGTGCAGCTGGTCGGTGAGGTCCACCACCGCCGTGTCGAACACCACCAGGGACGTCTTGAGCGACCTCGTCGAGGCCAGCACCGCCCCGAACACGCTCGAATAGACCACCGAGGCCGCCATCGACCCGCTCTGGTCGATGCAGAGCACCACCTCGCGCTGCACCGACCGCTGCCTGCGGGCGTAGCCGACGAGCCGCGAGGGGACGACGGTGTTCTTCTCCGGCAGGTAGTTCTTGAGATTGGCCCTGATCGTCCGATCCCAGTCGATGTCGGCCACCCGCTTGGGGCGGTGCGTCCTGGCCGAACGGTCGAGCGCGCCGGTCACGGCGGCCCTGGTCTTCTGGGCCAGCCTGCGTTCGAGCTCGTCCACCACCTTGCGCACCACGGCCCTGGCCGACTCGCGGGCCTGGTCGGGCATGACGCGGTTGAGCGCGAGCAGCGTGCCGACGAGGTGCACGTCCGGCTCGACCGCCTCCAGCATCTCGGGCTCCAGGAGGAGCCTGGTGAGGTTGAGCGTCTCGATGGCGTCCTTCTGCATGACCTGGACGACCGTGGAGGGGAAGTACGAGCGGATGTCGCCGAGCCAGCGGGCCACCCGGGGCGCGGACGCGCCGAGCCCGCCCTCCCTTCCGCCCTCCCTTCCGCCCTGGTCGTAGACGGCCGACAGCGCGGCGTCCATCCGCGCGTCCAGGCCCTCCAGCCCGAGCCCGGTGCCGTCGGCGTCGCCGCCGCCCAGCACCAGCCGCCACCTGCGCAGGCGCTCGTCGTCGGTCATCCGTCATCCTTTCCGAGGATCGCGAGCACGGTCGCCACGGCCGCCGCCGCGCGCCGCTCGTCCACGTCCTGCCGCTGCCCTTCCCGCGCGCCGCTCCCGGCCGAGCGGACGCGCTCCCCGATCGCCCTGCGCTCGGGCGCGGCGAACCCGCCGAACGTACGGCGCAGCAGCGGCAGCACGTCGGTGAACTGATCGCCGGACAGCCCCGTGAGCCACCCGTCCACCAGGCTCAGCAGCCGCGGATCGTGCACCAGCAGCAGCCCGCCGCCCGCCAGGAACCCCTCGACCCATGCCGCCGCCCTGACCGGGACCTGCCCCCTGGACATCGCCCTGGCCATGCGGTCGCCCGCGTCGTCGAGCTCCCCCGCGTCCAGCAGGATCCTGGTGAGCCGCCCCTCGATGAGCCCGTGCAGGTCCTGCCGGTCGCTGACGCCCCGCAGGGTGACCAGCCACCGGCTCCGCGGCGACACCTCATCCCCGGTGCCCTCCGTCTCGAGGAGCGCGACGGCCGCGTGTACGGCGTCCACGTGTTTGAGCAGGCCGGCCGCCGCGTCCTCGTCCAGCCCCGTCACCGCGACCGGCAGCCCGACGCAGATCCGCTCCAGCATCGAACGGACGATCACCGCCAGCCCCTCGGCCGAGGTGCCGCGCACGTCGCCGTAGCGGCGGGCGCGCACCATCGCGGGCAGCGCCGCCATCAGGTGCGTCACGTCGGTGTCCAGCGCCGCCCTGGCCGACAGCGCCGCCAGCACTTCGGGCAGCGCCTGCGGCAGGTCGGCCAGCAGGCACTGCTCGACCAGCGAGGTCAGGTCCGCCAGGGCCGTCCGGTCCGTCGCGGCCAGGTCCCTGGCCCGCTGCGCCGCCGCCCCGGCCACGGTGGTGCCCAGCGCGGCCTGCTCGATGAGCGCCAGGTCGTGCTCGGGCCGCCACCGCAGCGTCCACGTCTCCCTGAACGTGCCCTTCCCGCGCGACTCGCCCAGCGCGCCCCAGCCGACGCCGAGCAGCCCGAGCCGGTGGAGCAGGTGGCTGCGGTCGAGGTCGAGCGGCTTGCGCAGGTCGAGGTCGATCTCGCGGTCGAGCGCCTCCGGCCTGAGCCGCAGCCGCCGCTGCTGATCGCGCAGGTCCCGCTGGAGCGGCACCATCGGGGTGCCGTCGGTGACCTGGCCGAGCCGGTCGCCGACGACCATGCGCCGCTGGATCAGCTCGACGGCCAGGTCGTCGCCCTCGCACAGCACGGCCCTGGCCGCCTCGGTGACCTCGCCGAGCCCGGCCAGGGGCCTGCCGCGCAGCGTGGCCAGGGTGTGCGCGAGGCGTACGGACTCGATGACGTGCGCAGACGACACGGCCAGCCCCTCGTCGCGCAGCACCGCGGCGGCCTCGGCCAGCCACCGCTCCACGGGCCGGTCGGGCGCGCCGAACAGGTGGTGGTACCAGCCGGGCGAGGTGATCCCCGCGCCGTAGCCGCTCCACGAGGCCAGCCGCCCGTACGTCCACGGCACCCACGTCAGCTCGGCCTTCATCTTGGGCAGCCCGCGCAGGACGGCGTTGTCCCTGGCGGCGGGCGGGAGCGGGCCGGTCAGCGCCGGGACGTGCCAGGCCCCGCAGATCACCGCGATCCGCCCGTAGCCCTCCTTGAGGGCCGCGCGGAGGGTCTTACGCATGTACGCCTCGCGCCTGGCCTCCCGCTCGTCCGGCTCGTAGCCCTCGCGTACGGCGGCCATGGCCTCGGCGATCACCTCGAAGGGCGTGTCGCCGCGGTGCTCGACGACGTCCTCCCACCAGCGTTCGGGGTCGTCGTATCCGGCGGCCGCGGCGAGCGAGCCGATGGGATCGGCCCGCAGGCCGGACGTTGCGCCCCGGTCGTCGTCCCCGGTCTCGCCCCGGTCCTCGTCCTCGGTCTGGCCCCGATCTTCGTCCTCGGCCAGCGAATGGGCCGCAGGGAGGTCGCAGAAGCGCACCGGGACGCCGGCCGCGGTGCCGTACAGGATGGCCTGCCATTCGGGCGAGAACGCGGCGAACGGCCAGAACGCGGCCCGCGCCGGCGCCCCCGGCACGTGGGCCAGCAGCGCGACGGGCGGCTCAAGCTCGGGCGCGAGCGTGACGAGCGGGTCGGCCTCGGGCGGGCCCTCGATGAGGATGGCGTCGGGGCGCAGGCGTTCGAGCTCCTGCCGCACGGCCCGCGCGGAGCCCGGCCCGTGGTGCCGCACGCCGAGCACCGAGACGATCGGCCCGCCCGCGCCGCCGGGGACCGGGAGGGCGCTCATGCGCACTTCGCGACTGTGTCCAATGGGTCGCTCGCTGCGCTCGCTCATGACACCTCGCGGCAGGCGCGGTAGAAGTCGCGCCAGTCGGAACGCTCGCGCACCACCGTCTCGAGGTATTCGCGCCACACCACCCGATCGGAGACCGGCTCCTGGACCACGGCTCCCACGATCCCGGCCGCCACGTCGGAGGGCCGCAGCACGCCGTCGCCGAAGTGGGCCGCCAGGGCGATGCCGCTGGTGAGCACCGAGATGGCCTCGGCCGTGGACAGGGTGCCGCTGGGCGACTTGACCTTGGTGCGCCCGTCCTCGGTGACGCCTGTGCGCAGCTCGCGGAACACCGTCACCACCCGCCGGATCTCGGCCAGCCCGGTCGTCGTCTCCGGCAGCTCCAGGGCGCGGCCGAGCTGGGTGACGCGGCGCGCGACGATGTCGACCTCCTCCTCGGCAGTGGCCGGGACCGGCAGCACGACCGTGTTGAACCGGCGGCGCAGGGCGCTGGACAGCTCGTTGACGCCCCGGTCGCGGTCGTTGGCCGTGGCGATCACGTTGAAGCCGCGCTCGGCCTGGACCTCGCGGTTGAGCTCGGGGATCGGCAGCGTCTTCTCCGACAGCACGGTGATCAGGGCGTCTTGCACGTCGGACGGCATGCGGGTGAGCTCCTCGACGCGGGCGACCCGGCCCTCGGCCATCGCGCGCATCACGGGCGACGGGGTCAGCGCCTCGATCGAGGGGCCCTCGGCCAGCAGCCTGGCGTAATTCCAGCCGTAGCGGATGGCCTCCTCGGCGGTGCCCGCGGTGCCCTGCACGAGCAGCGTGGAGTCGCCGCTGATGGCGGCGGCCAGGTGTTCGGACAGCCAGGTCTTCGCCGTGCCGGGCACGCCGAGCAGCAGCAGCGCGCGGTCGGTGGCCAGCGTGGCGACGGCCACCTCGACGATGCGGCGCGCGCCCACGTATTTGGGGGTGATGCGGTCTCCGTCGCCCAGGATGTACGTGGTCACGGCCCACGGGGAGAGCTTCCAGCCGGGCGGCCTGGGCCGGTCGTCGTCCTTGGCCAGGAAGGCCAGCTCCTCGGCGTACTGGTCTTCCGCGTGCGGACGCAGAACGGTCATGGGTGAAGCTCCTTGTACATGTCGGCACGGAAACGCAGCAGGGCGGCCACCTGCTGGACGGACTCCACGGGCGAGTAGCTCAGCGCCAGCGGGAACAGGGCCGGGTCGATGCGCTCGCCGGCCAGCTTGACCAGCTCGCCGAGGTTCCACGGCTGCGTGGTGGCCACCTTCACGATCTTGCGGAGGACGGCCGTGGCCAGGCCCTCGCGCCAGTGGGACGACACTCCGCCCAACACCATGATCAACTGACTGTCCAGATCATGCTTTTTCACGAAATCGGCGGCAAGTTCCTGCTGCTCGTCGGGCGGCAGGGACTCCAGGAGGTCGGCGATCGGGTCCCAGCCGAACATCGCCCGCGCCCACTCCGGGTCCTTCTGCAGCACGGCGGCGCGCACCCAGGCCGCCTTCACCTCGGCGTCCCAGTCGGGGATCTTCATCGTGAGCAGCGCCGCGGGCGGGTGACCCCAGATCGACAACGGGGCTCGGGCGAGGATCTGCTGCAGCCACCAGGCCCGCTCGCCGATGCCCCTGGGCGGTTTGGGACGGATGCCGTCGCGTTCCATGGCCTTGTCGCAGTCGTGGGGGGCGTCGACGGCGATGACCTTCCGGGAGATGGTCACGCAGGCCCGCGCCCTTCCGGCCATGCGCTGGGACATGCGCGACCCGGGAAGGCGGGTGAGGAGGTTGGCGGCGGCCTGACGCACCTCCCGGCGGCGGTCGTCGAGCGCGCTCTCCAGGAACGGCTCGTCCTCCATGCTGAGCCCGTCGGCCAGCACCTCCACGAACTCGGCCCGGTCGTCGGGCGTCTCGCGCTCCCACGTGCTCTCCAGCAGCCGCCTGGCCTGCTCGGGATCGGCCGTCCTGAGCGTACGCAGGTGCGCCCGCCGGTCCGCGGCGCCGCCCAGCTCCCACGTCTCCCCGGTCGGCTCCTCGAGGAGGTAGTCCCAGGCGGGATTGAGCCCGGCCAGCCATCGGCCCCGCTGCCCGGCCAGGACCCCCAGGTGCACCCGGATCGAGCGATCCCGCCGTCCTTTCTCCAGGAGCTCGGGCAGCACGTACGGCGGCACCCTCCGGCCGGTGGCGGCGGCCGCGGCCAGCCATTCGGGCAGCAGCCGCTCGTGCTCGCCGCCCATGATCCGCACCAGTCGCTCCGCCGCCCGCCTCCCCACAGCCACCCGCTCCTCGGCATGGGCAGCCTGGGCTTCGGGGGACGCCGCGGAAGACCCGTCCTGCGGCCCGGCCGCGCCAGACAGCGGCTCCCGCTGCTCAGCCGCGCCAGCCGTCTGCTCCCGTCGCTCGGCCGCGCTGGGCACCTGTTCCTGCGGCCCGGCCGCGCCGGTCTTGCGGCCGGCCCTTCGCCGCGCCACTTCCACAGCGGCGGCATCGAGCAGGTCGCCCTGGTACGGCCTGCGATCGGTCCCCACGAGCGCCGTCGAGGCCAGCTCCTCCCAGCCCGTCACAGGATCACCGCCGTTCCTTCGTCGTCCCAGGTGGTCAGGGGCCGCAGCCCGCGCGGCGTCCATTCGACGGCCACGGTGACCGGATGCCCCCCGGAGACGGCGATCAGCCGCCACGGGTCGCGGGCCGCGCGATGCAGCGGCAGGCCGCCGATCGAGTCGCGCCCCGGGACCACCCCGGCCAGCACCAGCGGCCACGACTCGGTCCAGGGATCCTCGCCCAGCACCCCGGCCACCTCGTCGAGCGCCTGCTCCGGCGACACCCCAGGCGGCGTCCCCGCGACCGCGCCACCCGCGCCGGAGCCGTACCGGGCAGCGTCGTCCGCCCCGGAGGCGGGCCACGCGGCGCCGCCCGCGCCGGGGCCGGACCGCATGGCGTCGGTCGCGCCGGGGCCGTGCCGGGTGGCGACCAGCGCGCGCAGGGGGGCGGCGCCCGGGTAGTACGTGAGATCGGCCTCGATCGTCGTCCCCGTGACCAGGGAGGCGTCCAGCGGCTGCCCCTGCGGCGCGAACGAGAGCACCAGAGCCGCCCGCCCGCTGCGCCGCCCCCGCAGCCAGACGCGCCGGGAGGTCAGCCGGTCCTGCTCCTCGTCCCGCCGGCCCAGCACGTCCCACTGATCGCGCACCGCGGCCCCGGCCAGCACCTCCTCCTTGGGGACCGGAAAACCGACCCGGCTCAGCACGGTCTCGGCCAGCGCCCCGGGCAGCTCCGCCCGCCGGCGATAGGCGACGGCGAGCAGGTGGATCAGCGCGTATTCCTCCAGCAGCCGCCCCGGCCAGTCGTCGTCCGCCCGGACCCGGACCAGCCTGGAGACGACCCCCGCCACGCCGGGCGCCTGGGCGTCGATGAGCCGCTTGGCCAGCCCTTCCCATTCGTGCTCGGCGGCCCCCGCCAGCCCCTGCCGCACCTGGTCGTCGAGCCACCGCTCCAGCTCGCTCAGTCCGGCGGCGACGCGCCCGTGGCGGACGGACTCCGCGCCCGACCGCGACGATCCACCGGACCGCCCGGCGCCGTGAGCCCCATCGCCGGGAGCCCCACCGTCGGGAGCCCCACCGCCGGGAGCCCCACCGTCGGCCTCCCCCGAGGACACCTCGGCGGCCTTCCTCGTCCGCGCCTCCTCGATCTTGGCCGCTTCCTTGGCGGCGCGCTCGGCCCGCGCCTCCACCCACTCGGTCACCCACTGCGGCGCGCCCTGCTCGACGGGCACCCCGTCGGCCGCCCACATGAGCAGCAGCCCGAGCGCGTGCTTGCACGGGAACTTCCGGCTCGGGCAACTGCACCGGTAGGCGGGCTCGGTCAGATCGACGCAGGCGAGGTAGGGCCTGGCGCCGCTGCCCTCGCACTCGCCGTACACGACCGTGCCCGTCGTGCCGCACGCCGACCATTTCCCGGGCGCCGCCACCTTCTGCGCAGCCGACCGCGACGCCGCGTCCGGGGCCAGGGCGAGCACCTGATCACGGCTCCACCGTTCGATCACCTGCCGCAGACTAGCCACCTCCACCGACATTTCGCGCCCCGTCCGCGAGATGCCCATCGACCGGAAATGAACCACCCATCTTGTCCCGATTTATCGGCATAAACTCTCCTAGGTGGAGCTGCGAACCTACCCCGACGGCCCGTCCATCCAGGTGCCCGACGAGGCGGCGGCCCTGGCCAGCCCGCTCGACGGGCAGCTCGTCCTGGACGGGAACCTCTTCCTGCGCAGGGACGTGACGGGCGCCCCCGTGGCGTTCGTCGAGCGCCCGCCTGTCGCCGCGGCCCTCGACCTGCTCCCCCACCCCGAAGGCGGCTGGTTCAGGGAGACGTGGAGATCGTCCGTGACCTTCCACCCGGACGGCTACCCCGGGCCACGGGCCAGCGCCACGGGCATCTACTTCCTGCTGCAGCCGGGCGAGGAGTCGGTGCCGCACGTGGTCAGGTCGGACGAGGTCTGGCTGTGGCACCGCGGCGGCCCGCTGAGCCTGACGATCGGCGACTCCGTGGTCACGCTGGGGGCCGACGTGGAGAAGGGTCAGGTGCCCCAGGCGATCGTGCCCGGCGGCGTGTGGCAGTCGGCCCGCCCGGCCTCCGACGAGGCGGTACTGGTGAGCTGCGTCGTGTCCCCAGGCTTCGATTTCGCCGACTTCACCGCTTAGCAAAGCCTGTATATAGGGAGGCATGCCAGGCATTGAGGCGGCGCTGACGGCCGCGGGCAAGTCGATCGCCGAACGTGCCATGCGGGAGTGGCTCGCCACCCGGGCCGCGCGCAAGGAGCAGGGGTCGGAGCTGAAGGACCTCATCCAGGGCGGCTTCCGCGACCGGCTGGCGCCCAGGAAGTTCGACAACCAGCTCGAGGGCATCGCGCTGGCCGTGGAGGGGCGGCTGTCCCGGCTGCTGGAACAGGAGTTCCGCGGGCTGGACGAGCAGGCGCGGGCCGCCGTACTGCTGGAGGTGGTCCACGCCCTGCGGCAGGCGGACCTGTCCGACGCCGCCCTCTTCGAGGCCGACGCCGACGCCGCCAAGCTCGCCGGGCGCGTCATCTCGCGGCTGCCGGAGCCCCGGCTCGGGGAGGCGGAGGACCAGCTGTACGGGGTGCTGCTCGCCGAGTGCGTCGAGTGCCTGACGGGCATGATGCGCCAGCTCCCCCAGTACGTGCCGCGGGCGGCCACGGAGAGCCTGGCCCGGCTGAGCGGCCTGGCCGAGGGCATGGAACGCCTGCTCACCCGCATGCCCCTGCGAACGCTGGAGGCGCCCGAGGGCCGCCAGGACGACGACGCGTTCCAGCGCCACTACCTCGGCTTCGTCAGCCGCACCCTGGACGAGGTGGAGCTGTTCGGGGTGCGGGTGGAGAACTACCGGCCCCGTACGTCGCTGAGCGTCGCCTACATCAGCCTCAACGTCTCGGCGGGCGAGCGCGGGCGCCGCGCCCCCGAACGCCTCTCGGTCGCCTCGCTCACCGGCCGCCCCGCAGGAGAGCTCGGCACCGAGCGCATCGAGTCGGCGCTGGGCCGCGAACGCCTCATGCTGCTGCGCGGCGACGCGGGCTCGGGGAAGAGCACGCTGCTGCGCTGGCTGGCCGTCACCGCGGCCCGCGGCGACTTCTCCGGCGCCCTGTCCGGCTGGAACGGCTGCGTCCCCCTGATGATCAAGCTCCGCAGCCACGCCGGAGGCAGGTTCCCCGCGCCGTCCGCGTTCCTGGACGACGTCGCCCAGGAGGTCTCCGGGCGCATGCCGCGCGGGTGGGTGGAGCGGGTGCTGGAGTCCGGCCGCGGGCTGCTGCTGGTGGACGGCGTGGACGAGCTGCTGGTACGGCACCGCCCGGCCGTCCGGGAGTGGCTGTCGCGGCTGCTGGCCGCGTACCCGGGGATGCGCGTGGTGGTGACCTCGCGGCCGACCGCGGCGGACGCGCGGTGGCTGGCCGACGAGGGGTTCGCGGCGGCGACGCTGGAGCCGATGACGCCCGGCGACCTGCGGGAGCTCATCCGGCAGTGGCACGTGGCGATGCGCGACTGCCCCAGCCTGCCGTGCGCGCCCGAGGAGCTGGAGGGCTACGAGGTCGCGCTGCTGGCCCGCATGGAGTCCAACCCGCACCTGGGGGTCGTGGCGTCGACGCCGCTGCTGGCCGCGATGTTGTGCGCGCTCAACCTCGACCGCCGCACCCAGCTGCCGCGCAACCGGATGGGCTTCTACGACGCGGTGCTCAGCCTGCTGCTGGAACGGCGGGACGCCGAACGCCGGATCACCGACGAGGTCTCCCTGGACCCCGACCAGAAGGTCTGGATCCTGCGCGACCTCGCCTGGCGGCTGGTGTCCATGGGCCGGTCGGAGCTGTCGAAGGCCACGGCGCTGAAGAGCGTCGAACGCAAGCTGGCCCTGATGACCCGCATGCCGTATCCGGCCGCCGACGTGCTCGAACACCTGCTCCGCCGGTCCGGCGTGCTGCGCGAGCCGGTGCCGGGCCGCATCGACTTCGCGCACCGCACGGTGCAGGAGTACCTCGCGGCTGGTCAGCTCGTGGAGGACGAGGACGAGGACGTGGAGGCGGCGGTCGAACGCGCGCATCTCGACCAGTGGCGCGAGGTCGTGGTGATGGCCGCCGGCCACGCGACCGGCCGCGTGCGCAGGGAGCTGCTGGCGGGCCTGCTGGACCGCGCCGACCAGGGCGGGCCGCACGCGCGGCGGCTGCGGCTGCTGGTGGCGGGGTGCCTGGAGACGATCCAGGAGCTCCCGGTGGAGCTGCGCGACCGCATCGAGGCGTGCCTGGCCGAGGTGATCCCGCCGCGCTCGGAGGTGGAGGCGGGCGTGCTGGCGGCGGTGGGCGAGGAGATCCTGCGGCGGCTGCCCGACGATCTGTCCGGCCTGACCGACCGCCGAGCGGCCATGACGGTACGGACCGCCTGGTTGATCAACGGCCCGGAGGCGCTGGACAGGCTCGCGGGGTACGCGGCCGATCCGCGATGGGAGGTCCGCAGGCAGCTCAACGAGGGCTGGAATTACTACGACGCCGAGGTCTACGCACGACGTGTGCTCGCTGAATCGGACCGCGTCACGGTCACGAGCAGCCGTCTCCTTCGCGGTGTGGCGCACCTGCGGATGGCCGAGACCTTGATCGTCGACCTGGACGAACGGCTCACCGATCTCGGCTTCTTGCGAGAGGTGCCGCAGTTGAGGGCTCTGGAACTGAGCGACGTCGCCACGGACTCCCTGAAGGACGTGGAGGCGTTGCCTGCCCTGAAACGCCTCTTTATCTCACTCGACACGTCACGCCCCATGGGCTTGGAGGCTCTCGGCGAACTTCCGCGACTGAGCGATCTCACGCTCTGGAACGTCGAGTTCGACGATCCGACCTTCCTCGACCGGATCCCGCGCCTGAAGTCGCTCGGACTGGAACTTCCGGCGCACGACCAATCCGACTGGGCGGGCCCGCTGTCCCGGCAAACCGAGCTGCGTGAGCTGGTTCTCCATCGCGAACGCCTGCCCATCCCGCCGGCGGCGTTCGCCGGAATGCGGGACCTGGATTGGGTGTCGTTGGCCTCCGTCACAGGGGTCAGCGATTGCCTGGACGCTCTGGCGCAGTCCTCCCCTGCTCTGACGAGGCTCCAGCTCACCGGCCCCACCCGCTTGGACCTGGCGGAGCTCGACCGCTTCCGCCTGCACAGCCTCTGGCTGAGGAACATCGACATCGGGGATCTCACTCCGCTCCGCGGCCATGAGCACCTTGTCACGTTGGGCGTGGATCATTGCGACCGGCTGCCCGACCTCGCACCGCTCGCGAGCCTTCCCCGGCTCCGGACGTTGCGTCTCCTGGACGCGGCAGAGGAGATCGACCTCAGCCCTCTTGCCGGGAACCCCGACCTCAACGTGATCCTCAGGACCGGTCAGCGGGTCGCGAACGAGCAGCTGCTGCCCGGCACGATCAAGATCCGGCGCCTTTGACGGGCCCCTCGCCGCCCACCAAAACGGCTGGGGTAACGTCGGCTCTCTCCCCGCACGATCAAGCCGCACGATCAAGGAGAGACGCATGGTCCACAAAGCCGTCATCCCCGTGGCCGGCCTCGGCTCCCGGCTGCTGCCGCTGACCAGGGCACTGCCCAAGGAGATGCTGCCGATCGGCGACAAGCCCGTCATCGAGCACACCATCCGGGAGCTCGTGGACTCCGGCATCGACGAGATCACCATCGTCACCTCGTCCCGCAAGGACCTCATCCAGCGGCACTTCGCCCCCGACGCCGACCTCGAGCTCCAGCTCCGCGCCGCGGGCAAGGACGACCTGGCCGACGCGGTGGCGGAGCTGTCGTCGCTGGCCCACATCACGTACCTGTACCAGAACGGCCCCTACGGCAACGGCACGCCCGTGCTCAACGCCGCCCGCGTCATCGGCGACGAGCCGTTCATGGTGCTGTGGGCCGACGACGTGTTCGTGGCCGAGGTGCCCAGGGCCAAGCAGCTCAAGGCCGCGTACGACGCCACCCACGCCCCCGTGCTGGCCCTGATGCCGATGGCCGTCGAGGACGCCTCGCGGTACGGCGTGCCGATCGTCAAGGAGGACCTCGGCGGCGGCCGCCTGCTGATCTCCGGGCTGGTGGAGAAGCCCTCCCCCGAGCAGGCCCCCTCCCGGTACGCCGCCATCGGCGGATATGTCGTCACCCCGGGCGTCATCGAGGAGCTCCACGAGCAGACGCGCAGGTGGCAGGAGAACCCGCAGGGCGAGATCTACCTCACCGACGCCCTGCACCGGCACGCCGCGGACCACCCGGTGTACGGGCAGGTGATCGACGGCACCTGGTGGGACACGGGCTCGCCGCTCAACTACCTCAAGGCCCAGTTCGCCGCCGCGCTCGCGCACCCGAGGTTCGGGCCGGAGCTGCGCAAACTCGCCCAGGAGAGCGGCTGACATCTTGGGTTCTTTCCAGGTTGGGTTTTTTCCGGCGAGATGATTGTCTGACCGAAGGAACTACGAGGAGGACACCGGTGAGCCGTCAGATCGTTTCCATCGTGGGTGGCAAGGAGACGGGAAGCGCCACCACGTACCCGTCGACCAACCCGGCGCGCCCCGGCGAGGTCGTGGCCCACGTCGGGCTGGCCGACGCCGGCACGTTCGCGGCCGCCTGCCGCACCGCCAAGGAGGCCCAGCGCGAGTGGGCCAAGGTGCCGGCGCCGGTGCGCGGCCGGGTGATCGCCTCCATCGGCCGGCTGGTCGAGGCCAACGCCGAGCGGCTGGCCCACCTGGTGACGCAGGAGATCGGCAAGCCGTACGCCGAGGCCCTCGGCGAGGTGCGGGAGATCGTCGACACGTGCGACTTCTTCCTGGGCGAGGGCCGCAGGCTGTACGGGCAGACGGTCCCGTCGGAGATGCCGGCCAAGAACCTGTTCACGTTCCGCAACCCGATCGGTGTGGCGGCGGTCATCACCGCGGGCAACTTCCCGGTCGCCGTCCCCTCGTGGTACCTGGTCCCGGCGCTGCTCTGCGGCAACGCCGTCGTCTGGAAGCCCGCCGAGTACGCCGCCGCCTCCGCGCACGCCATGTACCAGCTCTTCGTGGCCGCCGGGCTGCCCGACGGCGTGCTGAACATCGTGTTCGCCGACGGCGCCGCGACGTACGAGGGCCTGGAGCAGGCGCTCGGCGAGGGGAGCGTGCAGAAGGTCGGGTTCACCGGCTCCAGCGAGGTGGGCCGGAAGATCGGCGAGCTGACCGGGCGGCACCTGCAGTCGGCCTGCCTGGAGCTGGGCGGCAAGAACCCGATGGTGATCATGCCGGACGCCGACCTCGACCTGGCCGTGGAGGGCGCGCTGTTCTCCGGTTTCGGTACGGCCGGTCAGCGCTGCACCAGCCTGGGCACGGTGATCGTGCACGAGAGCGTGCACGACGAGTTCGTGGAGCGGTTCGCGCGGGCCGTGGGCGAGGCCAGGATCGGCGACCCCGAGGAGGACGTGCTGGCGGGCCCGCTGCTCGACCAGAAGTTCGCAGATCGGTATGAGGAGTACCTGACCTGGATCCAGCCCCACCACCAGGTCGTGTCCGGAAATATCGGGAAAATTACGGGGGATAACCCGCGCCGTGACTTCGACGGCGGTAGGGGCCTCTACTATCACCCGGTGGTCGTCGACGGCGTCCGGCCCACCGACCGCCTGTTCCTGGAGGAGACGTTCGGCCCGATCGTCGGCGTCACCACCTTCAGCACCCTCGACGAGGCCATCGAGCTGGCCAACCTGCCCGGCTACGGCCTGTCGAGCTCCATCTACACCACCGACCCGCAGCACGCCTTCCGCTTCCGCGAGGGCATCTCGGCGGGCATGGTCAGCGTCAACAACTCGACCTCGGGCGCCGAGGCCCACCTCCCGTTCGGCGGCAACGGCAAGTCCGGCAACGGCAGCCGCCAGTCCGGCATGTGGGTGCTCGACCAGTTCACCCGCTGGCAGGCGATGAACTGGGACCATTCGGGCCGCCTGCAGAAGGCCCAGATGGACGTCGCCGAGATCGAGCCCGACCTGGCCTTCCGCCTGCCGTGATCAAACGCGAGAACGGGCCCCTCGGAGGCGAGGGGCCCGTTCTTCATTGCTTGCGGGCGGGTCAGACCTGGCCGGCCTTCGCCAGGGCCGAGCAGCAGGTGTTCACCAGCAGGCGGGTGACCACGTACGGGTCGACGTTGGCGTTCGGGCGACGGTCCTCGATGTAGCCCTTCTTCTCCACCTCGACCTGCCACGGGATGCGCACGGACGCGCCGCGGTTGGACACGCCGTAGCTGTACTTGTTCCACGGGGCGGTCTCGTGGGCGCCGGTCAGGCGGCTCTCGACGCCCGCGCCGTACTGCGTGATGTGCTCCATCGGCTTGTCGCCCTCACCGAGCGCCTCGCAGGCGGTGATGATGGCGTCGTAGCCCTCGCGCATGGCCTTGGTCGAGAAGTTGGTGTGCGCGCCGGCGCCGTTCCAGTCGCCGCGGGCGGGCTTGGCGTCGAGGGTGGCCTCGACGCCGAACTCCTCGGCGGTCCGGTAGAGCAGCCAGCGGGCCACCCACAGGTGGTCGGCGACCTCGAGCGGGCCCGCCGGGCCCACCTGGAACTCCCACTGGCCGGGCATGACCTCGGCGTTGATGCCGGAGATCGCCAGACCGGCGGCGAGGCAGCGGTCGAGGTGGAGCTCGACGATCTCGCGGCCGAAGATGGCGTCGGCGCCGACACCGCAGTAGTACGGGCCCTGCGGGGCGGGGAAGCCGCCCTCGGGGAAGCCGAGCGGGCGGCTGCCCTTGAAGAAGGTGTACTCCTGCTCGATGCCGAACCAGGACTCCTGAGCGGCGTACTTCTCGGCGATCGGGCGGAGCAGAGCGCGGGTGTTGCTGACGTGCGCGTCGCCGTTGATCTCCTCGACCTCGGAGAGGACCAGGACGTTGTCACCGCCGCGAATCGGGTCGGGGCAGACGAACACCGGGCGGAGCACGCGGTCCGACGAGTGGCCCTCGGCCTGGTTGGTGCTGGAGCCGTCGAAGCCCCAGACCGGCGGCTCGGCCCCGTCGGCGAGGATCCTCGTCTTCGAGCGCAGCAGAGCCGTGGGCTCGGTGCCGTCGATCCAGATGTACTCAGCCTTGTAGCTCACGGCGGTCCTTTTCTTCACGGTGTTCACAGCCACGCCGAGTCTTACGGACGGCCGTTTCCCGGTTTTTGCCCGAATGTGAACGCCGTGTTAATCAGGCAACCCAAAGGTAAAAGATGGCGTGGCGCCGAGGGCGCCACGCCATGCGGTCAGAGACGTCGTGTCAGGTACGGCCCTCCGTCCCGTTCCCGTCGTAGCCGAGCAGCCGCATCGCCGTGTCGGGATCCATCGCCGCCGCCAGGAGCTGGGCTCGGGCGTGGGCCTGGTCGCGTTCGCGTTCGGCCTTGGCCTGCGCGGCGCGTACCCCCTTGATCGCGACGAGCGCGAGCCCGGCGCCCACGATCACCGCGACCACCACGACGAACAGCAGGAGCAGCAACCCCGGCGAGGCCACGGTCGAGGTGGCCGCGTTCGTGCCGACGCCCGCCACCGTACCCGTCACCGCGAGCGCCGCGATGATGGACAGCGCCACGAGCCCGAGCAGGCTGGCGACGACCAGCCAGACCCGGCCCGCGCGCCGCGGCGCAGGAGGCGGGACCGCGGCGGCGGTCGGTGTCCCCACGACGACGGGCACGGGCGTGGGAGGCGATGAGGCCGCCGCCCACGGCACGAACTCGGGGCGCTCGGCCGCCTCTCCGTTCACCTCGTGCGTGATGAGGGGCGGAGCCTGGATCACCGAGGGCTGCGCCGCCGGGGACGCCGGCTGGACGGCCGGCACGCCGGGACCGCCGTAGGCGACCGGCTGCAGCTCGACCGGCTCCTCCACGGGCCCGGGAAGGTCCCGCTCGATGTGGCTGTGCTCCTTGTGGGCCCTGGCCGCGTCGCGGTGGTAGTCCTCCAGCTCCTGGCAGAGCTCGTCGGAGGCGTAGATCGTGCCGTCGATGAGCGGCCCGGGCTCCCGGCGGATGATGGCCACCACGTCGTCGCCGTTGAGCGTCTTGTGCGTCTCCAGCGCGTGCGCCACGCAGAGGACCTCCCTGCGGTGCTCCTGCAGCAGCTCCTCGGTCTTCTCCAGCAGCCGCACCAGGTTGAACTCGATCCGCTCCCCCAGCACGTCGGGGGTCAGGTCGGGCTGGTTCCTGGCGGGCTCCCGCTCGGTGATGCCGATCGCGCCGCCGGCGCCCGGACGGGCCTTGCGCATGGCCTTGCCGCCCATGATCTCCAGCTCCTGGAGGGCCGGCAGCGAGGTGACGCCGGAGCCCATGCCCCAGTACGACTCCATCATGGCGGTCAGGTACGTGGCCGAGTACAGGTCGCCGGAGACCCCGGAGGAGTTGTCCTCCCCGAAGAACATCCGCTCGCCGGCCAGCGAGGCCAGGGAGACCATGATGTCGGCCTCGTGCTCGGACTTCCACCGGGTGAACTGGTCCTCGGGCTTGATCGAGGCGACCATGCCCAGGTAGTCGGCGCCCTTCTCGATGGTGGCGATGTCGATCTCGAGGTGGAAGCGGGTCACGTACGCCACGACGGCGTGGCAGGCCTCGTGCACGGCCACGGCGTGCCGCTCGCGCTCGATGTACTCGACGTCCTCGGGCGGGCCGAGCTGCTTGAGCCGCTTGGCCCGCAGCACGTCCGACCAGGTGATGACCTCGCGGCTGTCCCTGATGGCGGTGATCAGCGACTCGTTGACCAGGTCCTTGATCGTGGCGCCGGTGGCGTACGGGGTGATCGTGGCCAGCTTGTCGATCTGCTCGGGGGTGAGCTCGTGCCACACCTTGTCGAAATAGCCCTGGTACGTGCGGACCCGCCCGGCCTTGGACGGGTAGCCGACCTTGTAGATGCGGTCGATGCGGCCCGGCCGCAGCAGCGCCTCGTCGAGCGCGTCGGGCCGGTTCGTGGCCATCATGACGAGGATGCGGTACTTGGGCGGGGGCTTGGGCCGCATGCCGAGCAGCCGGCGGACGAGCCGGTTGAAGAACCCGCGCGGCTTCTTGAGCCCGGACAGCTCGGTGAGCAGCGCCTGCAGCGTGCCCGGGTCGCCCGAGCCGTTCATGCCGCCGCCCATGAAGAACCGGTTGCGCCGCCCCGGCTCGTCGGGCGACTCGCGCCCGGCCCGGAAGGCCAGCACCTGGCGGGTCTCCTCGGACAGGTAGTTGAGCCCGTGGCAGCCGTTCACGCCGGACATGCCGGAGAAGCCGCCCTGCCCGGGCGGGCCCTGCTGGGCGAGGCGGCCGCGCTTGCCGAGCGAGTCGGCCTCGTCGAAGAAGACGATCACGCCGCCGTACCGGAGCGCCAGCTTGCGCAGCTTCCTGAACAGCCCCTTGACCTTGAGAATGCCGACACCCATGAACATGTTCGTGAACGCGCCCGGATCCACGAACACGTACGGCTTGCCGGTCTCACCCGCGACGGCCTCGGCCATGAGGGTCTTGCCGGTGCCCGGCGGCCCCCACAGCAGCAGGCCGCTGGGGACGTACCCGCCGCGCCGCTCGATCTCGTCGGGGCGCTCGAGGAAGACGATGTTCTCCCGGACGCGCTCGACCACGTGGTCCTGGCCCCACACGTCGTGGAAGCGGGTCTTGATGTCGTCGGGGAAGTACGTCTCCACGCCGCCCCTGGACAGGAACCAGAACAGGCCCACGAACTGGATGATGACCACGAAGAACAGGAAGACGATCTGGATCAGGAACGGCATCGCGTTCCAGAGCAGCGCCGGCGCCTGCATCACCGCCACGAACGGGCTGACGTCCAGCACCGCCCCCAGCACCAGGGCCGTCAGCACCACGAAGAAGGTGACCTTGAGCGCCCGCGAGAGCCGGTACCTCGTCCAGTCGTCGAACCGCCGGTGCGTCCAGCGCTCGAACCCGCCGAACACCCGGTGGCTCCAGAAGCGGTGGTAGGCCGACCAGTGCTCGCTGACCAGGAAGTGGAGTTGCCGCACGACCTCCACGCCGAGCAGCCAGAAGATCCATGGGTATTCGTACGCGATCTTCTGGGCCGCCTCGGGGAACGCGACGACGCCCTGCCAGTCGGCCATCACCTTCCACGTGAGGATGAGGAAGGCCACCACCAGGGCGATGAGGAATTTGCTCCGGTCCCAGAACTGCATCTTCTTTCTGGTCACGGATTCGGGGTCGGAGGGCCCGCTGCCGGGGGCACGCAGCCCTTCATGGTGATTGGTCGTGGTCAATGGTGCTCCCTCATCCAGGCAGCCGGAGCAGCTTGAACGTACTCTCGATCTTGTCGAACTCGGCGGCGCGCTTCCGGAAACAGACGGATTGGCAGCCGATGAGCATGACGGAGACCGTGGCGCCCTTCTCGTCGAGGATGGCGGTCTGGTCGAACGTCTGGACGTCCTCGCCGATCTGGTATTCGAAGCGGACCCGGACTCCCCTCGCGCCGTTGTCCATCGTCATGACCTCGTCGTTGAGGAGCGCGAAGTTCTTGAACATCGACGGCTGGCCTGTCGCCATGGCCTGCTGCGCGTAGAGCTCGCGCATCTGCGAGGTCACCGGCAGCACGAAGTCGCGCAGCCGGTTCAGTGAGATGGCGTCCCGCTGCTCCTCCGTGAGCTGGTGCACGGTGGCGTAGACGAACGGCTCCGTCGAGCCCAGCAGGTGGTTGACGGACGGCTCCGCGGACTGGTCGAACGCGGTGGACCACACCCGCTGTGCCCGGAGGAGGGCCGCCACCGAGTTCGGCTGGTCTCCGGACAGGTACAGCTCAATGGGGTCGGCGTTGAGCTGCGTGAACGAGGACGGCACCTTGAAGTAGGTCGTGCCCGCCGAGTCGCGTACGTAATGGAATTCGGGCTGTCCGGCGCACGCGGACAGCATCAGGATCGCGACCGTGACCGCGATCAAACCCCGTGCCTTTTTCACCAGGGCTTACCTCCGCTTTACGGACCAACGGAGTTGTTGTGCCCGCTTTCCGACACAATGAGCGCGAAGCGGAGGGAAAAATCTTGACCAAATCTTGGCCGTGCCTTGGCTTTACTTGTTACAGATCAATTAAGGCATTGTGCACGGTCCGTAGCGCTCCGTGGCGGGTCACCCTGGGGGCGGTTCAGGTGGCTACAACGTTCATGCAACCCCCATTGGTTCATCTGGGGAAGTAGCGAAAGATATGAGGATCCCTTCCGACCGCCCCGGGAGCGCATAATGTCAGAACCCGCAATGGAGACCGTCGACTCCTTCGGCATGACGGCGGAACGGCAGTTCGCCGAGGTCTGGTCGAGGACGGTCCTGTCGGTGCGGGAGCGCCGCCTGCTCCTTCTCGGGCTGCTCGTCGGCCAGGGACTCCACGAGCAGACGGACGTCCATCTCGACACCGCGCTGCGCTCGTGCGAGCTCACCGAGACCGAGTTGCGCGAGGTGGTCGTCTTCCTCACCCTCTACGCGGGCTGGGCCCGGGGCAGCAAGCTGAACGACCAGGTCGAGGGGCTGATCGAGCGGGTCAGGCAGGCTCGATCCGGTAGATCGGACCACGCAGGCTGAGCGCGTACAGCTCGCCGTCATGCCCCTCGCCGAACGACGAGAGCTGCTCGACCCTCCCGACCTCGGCCCCATCGGTCGGCCCATCGGCCGGTGCGGCCTTGATCCAGCCGGCGCAGAAGTCTCCGTACAGGAACCGGCCCCGCAGCCAGGGGATCTTCTCGCCGCGGTAGACATATCCGGCGATGACGGAGCAGTTCCCGCCCTCCTCCAGGGGATACGTGATCACCGGGTCGACCATGTCGCGGCCCTTCGCGCCCCGGAAGCGGCTCTTGCCCTCGCGGGCGTTCCAGCCGTAGTTCTCACCGCCCCGTGACCCGGCCGGCTGGTGGTCGACCTCCTCCCAGGCGTTCTGCCCGACGTCGCCGATCCACAGGTCTCCCGTGCCGCGGTCGAAGCCGAACCGCCAGGGATTGCGAAGCCCGTAAGCCCATATTTCGGGCTTTGCGCCTTTCTTGTCGGCGAACGGGTTGTCCTCCGGGACCTTGTACGGCCGGCCGCCGCGCGGGTCGATGCGCAGGATCTTGCCGAGCAGGGTCGTCAGGTCCTGGCCGTTGCCCTGGGGGTCGCCGGCGCTGCCGCCGTCGCCGAGCGCGATGTAAAGGTGGCCGTCGGGGCCGAAGGCGAGCTGGCCGCCGTTGTGGTTGGGGTAGGGCTGGTCCTGGGTGAGCACGTCGCGCCTGGCCGTGGCCCTGGAGCCGTCGAAGGCCCATTCGGTGACGTGGGTGTCGCCCCGCGCGTCGGTCCAGTCGAGGTAGACCCAGCGGCCGGAGGGGTGGAACGCGACGCCGAGCAGGCCCTGCTCGTTGCCGCCGCTCACCTCGCGGGACAGGTCGATCACGACGTCTCCGTCGGAGGTGCGCAGCCTGCCGGTCTGCTCGGCGACGTAGAGACGGTCGTCGCCCTTGCGCACGGCGAACGCCACCGGCTGCTCCAGCTTGGCGATCTGCTTGAAGCGTAACTCCCCGCGCTCCGGAGGCTGCGTATCGGTGGGCTCCGGCGTCGGGGCGGCGCTCTCCACGGGGTCGAGCGGGGCCGGCGCGGGCTCCTGCGCGCACGCGGTGAGGGTCACGAGGACGAGGGCCGTCGAGGCCGCCACGAGTCGCACGAGGCCCATCCTCGCACGGCATTAGGGTTCAGGTATGCCTACCGCATTGATCACCGGCGCGACCTCCGGCCTCGGCGCCGCCTTCGCCCGGCGCCTGGCCGCCGACGGCTTCTCGCTCGTCCTGGTGTCCCGTGACGAGCGACGGCTCTCCGAGAGCGCCGACCAGCTCAAGCTCAGGTACGGCGTCGGCGTCGAGGTGCTGTCCGCCGACCTCGCCACCGAGGAAGGGCTGGCCAGGGTGGAGTCCAGGGTCGCCGGCGGCGTCGACCTGCTGGTCAACAACGCCGGGTTCGGCCACCCGGGCCGGTTCCTGGAGGTGCCGGTCGAGGACGAGGTGCGCATGCTCAAGGTGCACTGCGAGGCCGTGCTGAGGCTGACGCTGGCCGCGCTGCCCGGCATGCGGGAGCGCGACCGGGGCGCGATCGTCAACGTGGCCTCGGTGGCGGCGTTCTTCCCGCGGGGCACGTACAGCGCGTCCAAGGCGTGGGTGGTGAACTTCAGCGAGTCGGCCGCGAGCGACGTGGGCAACCCGCGCATCAAGATCATGGCGCTCTGCCCCGGTTTCGTGCGGACCGAGTTCCACCAGCGGGCCTCGATGGACACCTCGGGGATCCCCGGGTTCCTGTGGCTGAAGGCCGACGACGTGGTGCGGGAGACCATGCGCGACCTGGCGCTGGGCAAGCGGGTGAGCGTGCCGGACCTGCGTTACAAGGCCATCGTCGCGATCGGCAGACTCGTGCCGCGCGGCCTGCAGGCCCGCGTCTCGTCGAGCATCGGCCGCTGACCCCGTACCGGTGCCCGGGGTCGATACCGGATCCAATGGAACGGGCCCCCGCCGCGGGAGGGGGTCGCGGTGGGGGCCCGAGCGGTCGTGAGCGAGGCTCACGGCCGGGAATGCAGGAGTCGGCTAGCGGTTGGCCTCGTGGCCGATCGACAGGCCGCTCTCGGGGTCGAAGAAGTGCAGGTTGTGCGTGTCGAGGACCAGGTCGATGTTCTGGCCGGGACGGGCGTGGCTGCGGGCGTTGACGCGGGCGGTCCACAGGGACTTGTCGCCCGACAGCGGCAGCGCGGCCTCTTCGTCGTCACCCGCGTCGGCGGCGGCGACGGTGTCCTTGTGCTCGACCGGCGGGGCGTCGATCAGGAACAGCACGTTGATCTCGGAGCCCAGCTCCTCGGTGACCTCCGCCTTGACCGGCAGGGTGGCCCAGCCGTTGGCGTGGTTGCCGGCCGAGGCCGCGTCCTCGAAGTCGGAGGGGCGGATGCCGAGGATGATCTTCTTGCCGACGTACTGGTCGAGGCCCGGCTTGTCGGTGAAGGTCGAGTCGGGGATCGGCAGCTTGATACCGGCGAAGGTGACGGCCGCGTCGCCGCCGTCGCGGACGAGCTCGGCGGTGGCGAAGTTCATCGAGGGCGAGCCCATGAAGCCGGCGACGAACAGGTTGACCGGCTTGTCGAACAGGTTCTGCGGGGTGTCGACCTGCTGGAGCAGGCCGTCGCGCAGGACGCAGACGCGGTCGCCGAGGGTCATGGCCTCGACCTGGTCGTGGGTGACGTACACGGTGGTGACGCCGAGGCGCTCGTGCATCTGGTTGAGCGAGGCGCGCATGGAGACGCGGAGCTTGGCGTCCAGGTTGGACAGCGGCTCGTCCATGAGGAAGGCCTGCGGCTCACGCACGATGGCGCGGCCCATGGCGACACGCTGGCGCTGACCACCGGAGAGGGCGGCCGGCTTGCGCTTGAGGTACGTCTCGAGGCCGAGCATCTTGGCGGCCTCGTTGACCCGCTTCTGGATCTCCGGCTTGGGCATCTTGCGGAGCTTGAGGCCGAAGGCGAGGTTCTCCTCGACCGTCATGTGGGGGTAGAGCGCGTAGTTCTGGAAGACCATCGCGATGTCGCGGTCCTTGGGCGGGAGGTGGTTGACCACCTTCTCGCCGATGGCGATCTCGCCGCCGCTGATGTCCTCGAGGCCCGCGATCATCCGGAGCGCGGTCGACTTACCGCAACCGGATGGGCCCACGAGTACCATGAACTCGCCGTCCTTGATCTCAAGGTTGAGCCCGTTCACGGCCTTCACGCCACCGGCGTAGACCTTGTCGACGTTCGTCAGAACGATGGATGCCATGACATTCCTTCGCGCTCCAGGGCGGTGGCCCGGACGTTGTTACCGTGACCCACTCACGTGGATACGTTTTCAAGCATCTCACCCGAAACGGACATCGGTGTCAAGGGTTACCGCGTGACCAGCCCTTGTGGGAACGCGTGTCTTCCCGTTTTCCGGAAACCATGATGGAATCGTTTCCATGGAGAGGCGGGCGACGATCAAGGATGTGGCCGAGGCGGCCGGCGTGGGCGTCGCCACCGTGTCCAGAGTACTGTCGGGCGGCTCGGCCAGTCCGGCGACCAGGGAGCGCGTCCTGGCCGTCGCCGCCCAGCTCGACTACCGCCCGAGCGCCCTGGGCCGCAACCTGCGCCAACGCCGTACTGGCGGCATGGGCCTGCTCGTCCCCGACCTGACCGACACCTTCTACGGCCAGCTTTCCGAGGGCGTGCTCGCCTGCGCCCGCTCGGCCGGCGAGCCCGTCGTGATCGGCTCCACGGGCGGCGACCCCGAGCAGGAGGCCGACCTGATCGGCATGCTCCTGGAGCAGAGCGTGGACCGCCTGATCGCCGTTCCGTCGGGCGACGCGGACGCCTGGTCCCCGGTGCTCCGCGCGGGCATGACGGTGGTCTTCGCCGACCGCCTCCCGCTCCAGTCGTCCCCGGAGGACGTGCGGGCGGCGGCCGTGGCCGACCTCATGGCCCTGGACGGCCTCTCCGCCGCCGCACCGGCCCGCCCGCTGGACATCCCCGCCGTGGTGGCCGACGACCGGGCCGGCATCCGCACGGCCGTGCGCTACCTGCGCGGCCTGGGCCACAAGCGCATCGCCTTCCTCGGCGGCCCCGGCCAGGAGAGCCGGGTGAACGCCTTCAGGGAGGCCGTGGGGGCGCCGGTGGACGAGGAGCTCGTCGTGTTCGGCACCGGCAGCCGCGACTCCGCCTACGCCGCCGCCTCGGGCCTCTTCCAGAGCCGCCCCGACCTGTCGGCCGTGGTCGCCGGGGGCAACGTGCTGGGTGAGGCGGCGGTGCTCGCGGCCAGGGAGCTGGACCTGCGGGTGCCCAGGGACGTGTCGCTGGTGATGTACGACGACGTGCCCTGGGCCGAGCTGTGCTCCCCGCCCCTGACGGTGATCGCCCAGCCGGGCCGCGACATGGGCTACCGGGCGGCGGAGCTGGTGCTCCGGGCGGGCGCCAGGAAGCCGCGCAGCGTGGTCCTGCCGACGGAGCTCATCATCCGGGGCAGCTGCGGCCCCCACCGCTAGCGGGCTCCACCTCCCGTGTAGCGGCGGGGCAGGATCATGATCGGGTTGTCGTCGAGGATCACGTCCGGCGGGCCGAACCGCGCCGCGACCTCCCTGATCTCCGGCTCGTCCAGCATCAGCAGGCGCCCGTTCTCGATGAAGAGCTCCCCGTCCACCAGCACGGTGGGCCGGTCGACCTGGCAGTCGCAGTGTGCGAAACCCGGGCCCGTCGTGACCGGCTCCCCGTCGGTCAGGCCGTCGATGCCGCAGTAGAAGGCCCCGGCGTGCTTCTCCCGCTCGAACTGGTTCCCCCCGGCCACCCGCACCTTCGGGTTGAGCCCGATCAGGCCGTGGCGCATGTAGAAGCCGCCGGGCGCGTAACGCCGCAGTTGCTCGGCCGCGACCCCGCCCTCGATCTTGCGTACGAGGTTGCCTTCCAGGGTGATGCGCAGGGACTCCTCCGGCACGCCGGTGACCGTGCTGTCCTCGATCATGAGGACACCCTCGGTGTCCGTCGGCCAGAAGTTGGCGCCCCCGTACGGGAAGGGCCGCCAGTCCCCGGGCCGCATCGCGCCGGGGTCCGGGTCGAACGCCGGCCCGGAGAACGTCACGTCCGTCCCCCGCGCGGACGTCACCCGGATCGAGCGGGCGCCCGACATCTGCCCCAGCGTCCGGCGCAGCAGCGCGTAGAAGACCTCGGCGGGCATCCGCCCGCCGGTGAGCAACGCCCCCGCGGTGGCCGTCATGTGCAGGGACAGGAAGCGGGAGGAGCGTGACTTGATCTGGTCGAAGAAGAGCGGCGCCGTGTGCACCTCGCCCCACCAGGTGCCGCTGATCACCAGGTCGGCCTCGCGGAAGGCGGCCGTCTCGATGTGCAGCGACGCCTCCCTGTCCCACCCGCCCGGGCTGAACGGCGGCACGGACAGGATGCGCACGTCGGCGTCCCGGTAGGCCGCAGCCGCCGCGATGGCCTGGACGACGACGGGGTCGACGGTGTGCTCCATGAGCAGCAGCACGCGCTCGCCCGGCTGGAGCCCGGTGTAGTCCAGCAGGTTCCGGACGCCGGGCATCAGCTCCACGATCGAGTACGGTCCCACGGCCGGCTCGGTGGCATAGCTGAAGGGCGAGCCGGCGTACGGATTGATCGTCATCGCGTGCTCCCTGCGGGACGTCAGGCCAATGCCTGGACCCCTACCCGTCACGGAGTGCAATCACACGATTACGGAACCCAGCGGCGGAATCCTCCCTCGGAGTTGATCACCTGCCCGGTGATCCAGGCGGCCTCGTCCGAGGCGAGCCAGCGCACCACCCGGGCCACCTCGTCCGGCCGCCCCCAGCGCCCGGCCGGGAGCGAGCGGCCGACGTGCCGGGCGAGCTCGGGGTCGGCCCAGCCCGTGTCGACCGGCCCCGGATTGACGGTGTTGACGGTGATGCCCCGGTCCGCGAGCGCGTCGGCCAGGCTGGCCGTCATCTGGTGGATCGCGCCCTTGCTGATCGCGTACGGCAGCTCGCCCGCCATCGGAGCCAGATGCTGGCCCGAGGTGAACAGGATCACCCTGCCGCCGGAGCGCCGGTCGTCGTGCTGGGCCGCGAACGCCTGCGTCAGCAGCGCGCTGGCCCGGGCGTTCACCGCCCACGACAGGTCCAGCTCGGCGGCCGTCAGCTCCGCCAGCGACTGCCGGTTGCTGCGGGCGTGGTTGGCCACGAGCACGTCCACGTGCCCGAACCTGCCGACCGCCTGCTCCATCACCCACGCCGGCGCCGCCGGGTCCGCGAAATCGGCCTCCACGTGGTGCAGCCGATCGCCGACGCCGCCCAGCGAGTCCAGCACGCCGTCCATGCCCGCGGGATCGCTGCCCCACGGCTGCTCGGCGTCGTGCGGGGTCCACGACTGCACCAGCACCTTCGCGCCCGTCGCCAGCAGCTCGCGCGCGATGGCGTAGCCGATCCCGATCCGCCTGCTCACGCCGGTCACCACGGCGACCCTCGTCTCGGACATCATCCGATCATCCTCGCCGCCCGCTCGCGAGGCGTCGAAGGATTTTCCGCTCAGAGAAGCTTCTCGATGGCGGACGTGACCGCGGGGTCGTCCGGGGTGGTGCGGGGGCGGAAGCGGGCCACGACGGCGCCCTCCCGGTCCACCAGGAACTTCTCGAAGTTCCACTGCACGTCGCCCGCCTCGCCCTGCTCGTCGGCGGTCCGCGTCAGCTCCTCGTAGAGCGGGTGGCGGTCGGGGCCGTTGACGTCGGCCTTCTCCAGGAGCGGGAAGTCCACGCCGTACGTCGCCGAGCAGAACGCCTGGATCTCCTCGGCCGTGCCCGGCTCCTGGCCGGCGAACTGGTTGCAGGGCATGCCGACCACCGTGAAGCCGCGCGGGCCGTACTGCTCCTGAAGCTTGACCAGGGCGCCGTACTGCGGGGTGAGGCCGCATCGCGAGGCCACGTTGACGACGAGGACGGCCTTGCCGGCCGCCAGCTCTCCGAAGGTGGTGGGGGCGTCGTCGAGGGTGTGGAGCTGGATGTCAGTGAGGCTCATGAACCGCACCCTACGCCTCCGGAACGTGATTCGGTCTCGCACCCTCCCCCGTCGCGGGGCTGCTAGGCTCGCGGCGGCGCGAGAGGCGCCTGATCGCTCCGGAGCGAAGGAGGTTGATGAATATGGCTGCCGGCAGTCGTCATCAGCGTGCCCTTCTCCGGCCCGCGCGAGCCTAGAGCGCGGTCCGGTCGTATCAACGACCTGGAGTCACAAGTGTCTTCTTTCTTCTCGGTGGCCGGCACCGACCTGACCACCGACCGTCTCGTCCTGCGTTCCTGGACCTCCGGCGAAGCCGACGCCGTCCTGCACGGCACCCGTTCCGCGCACTGGGCCGACGACTTCCCCGCCGAGGGTGACCACGTCATCGCCGGCCTGTTCGCCGAGCACCCCGCGTGGCTGGACGAGTACGGCCACCGCCAGATCATCGAGCGCGACGGCGGTCTCGTGGTCGGCTCCATCGGCCTGTTCTGGCCGCCCGCCGACGGCACCCTGGAGATCGGGTACGGCATCGTGGCCTCCCGCCGGGGCCGCGGCTACGCTCCCGAGGCGGCGCGCGCGCTGACGGAGTTCGCCCTCACGGCGCCGGGCGTGCACACGGTGTGCGCCGGCGTCGAACTCTCGAACCCGGCCTCGATCAGGGTCCTGGAGAAGGCGGGCTTCCAGCGGTCACACACGGACGCCGAGGCGAACACGGCCCGGTACGTGACCACGTCACCGGCCCAGCGGTAACGGCCCGGCGGGGGATCGGCGGCACCCCACCGCCGATCCCCCCGCCCACGTGCCGGGGCAACGCCCCAGTCCGTCGACGCACCTGGTTTTCAGATACGCGAGGCCAGCGCCCCCAGATGCGCGCGTCGCGGTCGGAGCGAGCGGGGGTTTCGGGGGATCGAAAGGGGGCGGAGCCCCCTTGGGAGGCGCTGTCTGGAGCCCCGAGCGCGAAGCGCCCGTCGTGGAAGGCCGTGCTTACCCGCGGCTCCCGCCCGGTCAAACCCCATAGTTGGTCGCGGTTTGCGGCAAGGCCCGTTCAGCCGGACGGCGGGGCGGGCAAGGCCGGGCCTGCGAGAGGGACTTTTATCCGCAACGCTCGCGCAAACACCTCTCCAGCGCGTGTCGAGATGGACGACCCGCGGTGACCGAACGTAATAGGAATCGTGCTAGAGGACACGTCGCGGCGCCCTTCGGGCCGCCCAGCGGGATCGGGCGGTGCCAGATTCCCGGAGGGCCGCGCGGACCCTCCGCGTCCGAGCCTCGGACGCGGATCGGCAGGGGCGCCCGATGCAAGTGCGCCTGTCCGCACGCGACCCGACAGCAAGGATCGATTTGGACAGCAAACGCGCGCTCGTCAGTGTCACCGCGCTCACCGCGTTCACCGCGATCGGGGCACCCGCGGCCTGGGCCGACCGCCCGCCCGTGGTGCGGATCGGGACCTGGACGACGAAGGCGCAGCCCAAGGTGGCGGTGGCGACGCCCAACAAGAACAAGAGGATCGCGCTGGACCAGGTGGTCCAGCGGTCGTGGAACCTGCAGGAGTTCCGCTGCCTGGACAGTCTCTGGACCAGGGAGAGCAACTGGAACCATCACGCACTCAACCGCTCGTCCGGCGCGTACGGCATCCCGCAGGCGCTGCCCGCGGGCAAGATGCGCGGCGCCGGCCGCGACTGGAAGTCCAACCCGGAGACGCAGATCCGGTGGGGACTGTCCTACATCAAGGGGAGGTACGGCAGGCCGTGCGGCGCCTGGGGACATTGGAGATCGCACAACTGGTACTAGCCGAAGGCGGGAGAGGGCACCCGGGGCTCACCGGGTGCCCTCCCTGCGCGCCACGTGCACCTCGATCGCCTGGATGAGCAGCTCCAGCCCGAACTCGAACTCCGCCTCGTGATCGCACTGATCCAGCAGCGGCGCCAGTGAGTGGACCTCGGGGAACAGCGCGGGATCGACTCCCTCGGCCTTGACGAGCCGGTTGTGGACGGGCGCGAACGTCGGCGTCACCCCCACCTCCCGCAGCAGCGAGCCCACGATGTACGCGATGAACATCCGCAGCATCCTGACCGCGTCCGCCCCGTCGAACCCGGCGCCGCGCAGCGTGGCCAGCGCCCGTTCGACCGGCAGCAGCCCGGCCGTGGAATGGAGCTGGCGGCTGACGACCACCATGGTCGAGCGCGGATGGTCGTGGGCGATCTGGCGGAACGCCCGAGCCTGCATGCGCACCCGCTCGGTCCAGTGCGCGCCGGGGTCGTCGGTGAACTCGATCTCGCTCAGCACCGCCTCGGCCACCCCGTTGAGCAGGGCGTCCTTGTTGGGCACGTGGTTGTAGAGGGACATCACACCGACGCCGAGCTCGGCCGCGATGCGCCGCATGGAGACCGCGTCGGCGCCCTCGCGCTCGATGAGGTCGATGGCCGTGGCGACGATGCGGCCTCGCGAGAGGGGCTCCGTAGGCATACCTCATTCTATTGACGTACGTACGGTGTACGTGGAACTCTCGGAAGGCGGACATACGTACGGTGTACGTAACCCCCTTGGGAGGTTCCATGTCGACCCACGACCTCTACACCATCCCCGCCGAGCTCTCCACGTGGAACGTCGAGATGGCCGGGGCGAGCCGATTCACCTGGGAGTACGACGACGGCCGGGATCGCATGCTGGCCCTGTACCAGAAGGGCAAGGACAAGCAGTGGGACTCGACCAAGCGCATCGACTGGGACCTCGAGGTCGATCCGTACGACGTCCTGGGCGTCCCCGACCAGACCATCGCGATCCACGGCACCCCGCTCTGGGAGCGGATGAGCGAGCAGACCCGTAACGAGGTGCGGCGGCACGGCGCGGCGTGGCAGTTCTCCCAGTTCCTGCACGGCGAGCAGGGCGCGATGATCTGCTCGGCCAAGATCGTGGAGTCGGTCCCCGACCTCGACTCGAAGTTCTACGCCGCCACCCAGACGATGGACGAGGCGCGCCACGCCGAGACGTACGCGCGCTTCCTCCAGGAGAAGGTGGGCCTGGCGTACCCGATCAACGAGCACCTCAAGGCCCTGCTCGACAGCACGCTGAGCGACTCCCGCTGGGACATGCCCTACCTCGGCATGCAGGTGCTCATCGAGGGATTGGCGCTGGCGGCGTTCGGGGTGATGCGCGACATCACGACCAAGCCGCTGCCCAAGCAGATCCTCGCGTACGTGATGCAGGACGAGGCCAGACACGTGGCCTTCGGCCGGATGGCGCTGCGCGACCACTACCGGAACCTGTCGGAGAGCGAGCTGCGCGAGCGCGAGGACTTCGTCATCGAGGGCTGCTACCTCATGCGCGACCGGCTGCGCGGCCGGGAGACCTGGGAGAACCTGGGCCTGTCGAAGGCCGAGGTGGACGAGGCCATGGAGGCCACCGACCACTCCGAATACCTGCGGCTGTTCAGGTCGCTGCTGTTCAGCCGGATCGTGCCGTGCGTCAAGGACATCGGGCTGTGGAGCCCGCGGCTGCGGCAGGCGTACGCGGAGATGGGCGTGCTGGAGATGGCGGGCCAGTCCCTGGATGCCCTGATGCGCCAGGACGAGGACATCGCCGACAGGCTCGACGCGGAGCGGTTCACCCAGGAGGAGGCCGAGCGGCACGCCGAGGTGGCCGAGACCGTCGAGCTCGGCAAGTCCTAGAGCCGCGTCGCGTCGGGGGCGGGCAGGCTCTGCGGCAGGCGCAGGATCATCCGGGCCCCGGGGCCGTCCCCGATCTCCAGGGTCCCGCCGTGGGCTTTGGCGATGTCGCGGGCGATCGGCAGCCCCAGCCCGGTGCCCCCGGTGTCCCGCGACCGGGTGTGATCGAGGCGGGTGAACCGCTCGAACACCTGGTCCCGCATCTCCGCCGGGATCCCTGGCCCGTCGTCCAGCACCTCCACCACGGCCTGGTCCGCCCACCCCCGCACGGAGATCCACACCCGGGATTCGCCGTAGCGGTCGGCGTTGGACATCAGGTTCGTCAGCAGCCGGGCGAGCCGGAGCCGGTTGCCGCGGACGAAGAGTCCGGGCTCCACGTCCATGGTCAGCGGCAGCCGGCAGGGGTGTCGCGCGACCTCCTCCTCGACCAGCTTCCCCAGCTCGATCCGCTCCTGCTCGGGCTGCACCCCCGCGTCCAGCCGGGCCATCAGGAGCAGGTCGTGGACGATGTCCGACAGCCGCTCGGCGTCCTTGATCGCCGCCCGCCACTCGCCTTCGTGCGGGTCCGCGAGCCCCGCCTCCAGGCGCACCAGGAGCCCGGTGATCGGCGTCCGCAGCTCGTGGGAGGCGTCGGAGACGAAGCGCCGGTGCCGCGCCACGGCGTCCTCCAACCGCTCCAGGGTCTCGTTGACCGTGGCGGCCAGTTCGGCGACCTCGTCCTGCGTGTCGGGCACGTCGATGCGCCGGCTCAGGTCCTGGGCGCTGATGCGGGCCAGCCCGGCCCTGATCCGCTCCACGGGGGCCAGCACCCGGCCGACCCCGTACCAGGCGCCCCATCCCGTCAGCGCCACCAGCACCGCACCGAAGGCGGTCAGTATCAGGGGCAGGAACGGCGAGCTCAGCAGGAACGGCTCCCGCAGGGCGGCGAAGGCGACGACGGACCCGTACGCGCTGGCGGAGTTGCTCGTCCCCACGACGACCATGCACCTGCCGGGACACACCCGAGTCTGAACCCGCAGGTCGCCCTGCTCGGGCCAGGCCCGGGTGAGCGGCGGCTGGCCGGCGAGTCCGGTGCTGGCGGCCAGCACGTGGCCGTCGGAGTTCACGACCTGGAGGAGGTAGACGCCCTTCAGCGGCGGGATGGGGCCGCTGAACCGGTGCTCGGTGATGCTCGTGGACAGGTGCCGGCTGGCGTCGTCAGCCTGCTGGACAAGGTCCGACCGCGCCCGCACGGGGTAGGTCAGCAAAATCGCCAGGACTCCCAGAAGGACGACGGCCCCGAAGACCACCACCGTCGCGATGGTCATCCGGGCCCTGATCGAGCGGCCGAACACCATGGTCGTACTCTGTCACGGAGCGTACAAATCCCAGGTAAAACGGCATATTTGCTCAGCCGTGGAAACGGCGATGCAGCTCGTGGACCTCCTCGGCCAGCTCCGGCACCGGACCCTCGACCACCACCCCGGGCGCGACCTCGTTGACCGGGAGCGTGCGTACGGGCGGCTGCGGGACGCCGAGCTCCGACAGCCACGCGGCGAGCTGCTCCGACGAGGCCGCGTACACGATGCGGCCCAGCCCGACCCACGCGTGGGCGGCGGCGCACATCGGGCAGTGCTCGCCGGAGGTGTAGACGGTGGCGGCCGCCCGCTCCTCTGGTGTCAGGTGCGCCGCCGACCAGCGGGCCAGCGCGAACTCCGGATGCTGCGTGTTGTCGCCGGAGGCCACCCGGTTGTGGTCCTCGGCCAGCACGGCCCCGTCGCCGGAGACCAGCACCGACCCGAACGGCTGGTCGCCCACCTCCAGCGCCCGCGCGGCCAGCTCGACGCAGCGGCGCAGGTGCGGCATCTCCGATTCAGCGATCATGAGTCCCCCATCCTAGACGGCCGCCGAGCAGGGCCAAGAACATACCCCAACAGATCACAACAAAAGTAACGGTCAGCCGAATGTGCAAGATCTTTCACTGTTTCCGCACGTCACGTACAAGAACCGCACTCTTCGGGCTACTGAAAATCGGTTGAACCCTCGTATTAGCCTAGAAGGGATGCCTCCCGATACGCACATACCTCAACGTCCCCTGCTCTCCTCCAACTCCCTGTGGCGGATGAAGTCCTACCTCCGCCCCTACGTCGTCAGATTGGTGTTCATCTGGCTGGCGGCGATCGTCGGCATCGCGGCCGGCATCGCGCTCCCGCTCATCAGCGAGAAGGTCATCGACGGTCCCGTGGCCCACGGGGACTCCGGCGCGCTGCTCCCCCTCGGGCTGCTCGCGATCGGCGTCGGCGTCGTCGAGGCCCTGCTGATCCTGCTGCGGCGGTGGGCCCAGGTGAAGCCGGTGCTCGGCCTGGAGACCGCGATCCGCGACGACCTCTACGAGCACCTGCAGCGGCTGCCCATGGGCTTCCACGGCGACTGGCAGTCCGGCCAGCTGTTATCCCGGGCCACGACCGACCTGTCGACCATCCGGCGCTTCCTCGGCTTCGGCATGCTCTTCCTGGTCATGAACATCCTGCAGCTGATCACGGTGACCGTGCTGCTGCTGAACAAGTACTGGCCGCTCGGGCTGCTGGTGCTGGCCTCGGCCGTGCCGATCGTGTGGCTGTCGCTGCGGTTCGAGAAGCGCTACATCAAGACCTCCCGCCAGGTGCAGGACGAGCAGGGCGACCTCGCCACGCTCGTCGAGGAGTCCGCCCTCGGCATCCGCACGATCAAGGCCTTCGGCCGCCGCCACTACGTCTTCGACCGCTACGACGAGGGCGCGCTCAAGGTCTACGGCACCTCCATGGACAAGGCCCGGCTGCTGGCCAAGTTCTTCGCCTTCCTCGAGATCATCCCCAACATCACGCTGGCCCTGGTGCTGCTGCTGGGCGCGCTGGCCGTCGGCACGGGCTCGCTGACGCTGGGCGCGCTGGTCGCCTTCACCACGCTGATGCTCCAGCTCGTCTGGCCGATCGCGAGCCTGGGCTACATCCTCGCCATGGCCCAGGAGGCCATGACCTCCGCCGACCGCCTCATGGAGGTCATGGACACGGTGCCCGCCATCGAGGGCGGCACGCGGACCATCGACGGGCCCCGCGGCCACCTGCGCTTCGAAGGCGTCGGGTTCCGCTTCCACGACTCCGAGGAGCCGGTGCTGCGCGACGTCTGGCTGGACGTGCGCCCCGGTGAGACGGTGGCCGTCGTGGGCGCGACCGGCTCCGGCAAGACCACGCTGACCGCCCTGGTGCCGCGGCTGATCGACCCCACCGAGGGCCGCGTCACGATCGACGGCTACGACGTGCGCGACCTGGAGCTGACCAGCCTCCGCTCGGTGGTGGCCACGGCGTTCGAGGAGCCGACGCTGTTCTCGATGAGCGTGCGGGAGAACCTCACGCTCGGCCGGCTCGACGCCACCGACGAGGAGCTGGCCGAGGCCATCCAGACCGCGCAGGCCATGTTCGTGTACGACCTGCCGTGGGGCCTCGACACCCGCATCGGCGAGCAGGGCCTGTCCCTGTCCGGCGGCCAGCGGCAGCGCCTGGCCCTGGCGCGGGCCGTGCTGAGCCATCCGCGGATCCTCGTGCTCGACGACACCCTCTCCGCGCTCGACGTGGAGACCGAGGCGCTCGTGGAGGAGGCGCTGCGGCACGTGCTGCGTGACGCGACCGGCATCGTGGTCGCCCACCGCGCCTCGACCGTGCTGCTGGCCGACAAGGTGGCGCTGCTGCGGGGCGGCACGATCACGCACGTCGGGCAGCACCACGAGCTGCTGGCCCAGGTGCCCGAATACCGCGAGCTGCTGGCCCAGGACGCCGACTTCGACGACGCCGCGGAAGGAGCGCTGCGATGACCACGACCACCACGGCGTCCTGGCGGGGCGTGTCCTCCGAGGACCAGGACGAGCTGCCGGAGAAGGTGTCCGTCCTGCTCCGGGAGCGCTCCCGGCGGCTGCTCGGCGCGCTGCTCAGGCCGTACCGGAAGAAGATCGGGCTGCTGGTCGCGATCGTCGTCGTCTCCAACGCGGCCGGGCTCTCGATCCCCTTCCTGGTCTCCATCGGGATCGACGAGGGCATCCCGCCGATCACGAGCGGGGCCGGCCCCGCGGTCCTGCTGACCGTGGTCGGGGTGATCCTGGCCGCGGCGATCACGCAGGCGCTCACGCGCCGGGCGTTCCTGACGCTGTCCGGCCAGATCGGCCAGGGCACCCTCCTCGAACTGCGCAGGAGGGTGTTCGACCACTTCCAGCGCCTGTCGCTGAGCTTCCACGAGCAGTACACCTCCGGGCGGGTCATCTCGCGGCTGACCTCGGACGTCGAGGCCATCGCGGAGCTGCTCCAGTCGGGGTTCGACGCGCTGGTCAAGGCCGTGCTGACCATGGCGGGGACGGCCGTGCTGCTGCTGGTGCTGGATTTGCACCTGGGCCTGCTGGCGCTCGTCCCGCTGCCGTTCCTGCTGCTGTTCACCCGGTGGTTCCGGACGCAGTCGGCGATCGTCTACCGCCGTACGCGGGAGACGGTGGCGCTGGTGATCGTGCACTTCGTGGAGTCGATGACCGGCATCCGCGCGGTGCAGGCCTTCCGCAGGGAGCCGCGCAACCAGGAGATCTTCGAGCAGCTCAACGACGACTACCGGGGCGCGAACGCGCGCAGCATGCAGCTCGGCGCGACGTTCATGACCGGAATCAAGCTGATCGGCAACCTGACGATCGGCGGGGTGCTGCTGTACGGCGGCTGGCTGGCGGTGCAGGGCGAGGTCAAGGTCGGCGTGCTGGCCGCCTTCCTGCTCTACCTGCGGCAGTTCTACGAGCCGATGCAGGAGGTCAGCCAGTTCTACAACACCCTGCAGTCGGCCGGCGCGGCGCTGGAGAAGCTGTCGGGCGTGCTGGAGGAGGAGCCCTCCGTGCCCGAGCCGCGCGAGCCGGCCAGGCTGCCGGACGGCAGGGCGCGCGGCAAGGTGCGCTTCGAGGGCGTCAGGTTCGCCTACGTCGAGGAGATGCCGATCCTGCCCCGGCTCGACCTGACGGTCCCGGCCGGGCAGACGGTGGCGCTGGTCGGGGCGACGGGCGCGGGCAAGACGACGCTGGCCAAGCTGATCTCCCGCTTCTACGACCCCACCGACGGCCGCGTGCTGCTCGACGGCGTCGATCTGCGCACGCTCGACGAGCCGGCGCTGCGCGCGGCCGTGGTCATGGTGACGCAGGAGAACTTCCTGTTCAGCGGTACGGTCGCCGACAACATCAGGTTCGGCCGGCCCGACGCCACCGACCGGGAGGTGCGCGAGGCGGCCAAGGCCATCGGGGCGCACGAGTTCGTCTCGAGCCTGCCCGACGGCTACGACACCGAGGTGGGCAAGCGCGGCGGCCGGATGTCCGCCGGGCAGCGCCAGCTCGTCGCGTTCGCCAGGGCATTCCTCGCCGATCCCGCCGTGCTGATCCTCGACGAGGCCACCTCCAGCCTCGACGTGCCGAGCGAGCGGCTGGTGCAGCGCGCGCTGCGCACGATCCTGGCCGACCGGACGGCACTGATCATCGCGCACCGGCTCTCGACGGTGGAGATCGCCGACCGGGTGCTGGTGATGGACCGGGGCGAGATCGTCGAGGACGGTCCGCCGGACCGGCTCATCGCGGCCTCGGGCCGGTACGCCGGGCTGCACCAGGCGTGGCTGGAGAGCCTCAGCTAGCTCCCTAGTGGTGCGCCATGGCCACGGCGTTCGCGTACAGCTCGTACCCGACGAACAGCGCCAGGGGCACCCCGAGAGCGATCAGCAGCCTGCCGGGCAGGTGGGTCCGCGGCGCGGACACCCTGCCCGGCTCCGGCGTCGCCGCGGCGAACACCGGCTCGGGCTCCGGATCGGGGGCGGGCACGAGTTCGGGATGCCGCGCCAGATACCCCCTGGGGAACGAGGTCACGTGGTACGCGCCGCAGAGCGGGCAGCAGGTGCCCGACCAGGGCGGCGGCACGGTCACTCCCGCGCTGAGCCAGAGGTCCACCTCGTTGCCGTGCACGTCTGTGAGATGTCTGACGACGAAGTTCTCTTCCCAGACATGTAAGCAACGAAGGCATTCGAAAGGCCACGTCTCGCGGGTGTCGAATCCTTCGGTCACTGGGACCACCCCCCGGCTTCTGATCGCCGTCGATCCCGAGTGTCCGCTTGACTTCGCGCGCCCGCAAGACGGGCCTTATGACACTTTCCGCTATGGAATGCTCACCAAGTGTCAGGTTAGTCGTTCGTAGATGGACTTCCGAACCGGGCTGAGCAGCGGAGTCGCGTCCGGCGTGGGGGGCTCCGCGGGCGGGATCAGCTCCGGATGCCGGGACAGGTAACCGTCCGGGAAGGTCGTGGCCTGCTGACAGCCGCACCTCGGGCACATGACGCCCCCTGGTGACGGCGGCAGCACGGGGAGCCCGCCGTGCAACCAGATCTCCCGCTCGTTTCCGTGACGGTCGTCGATGTGCCTGACGAGGTACTCCTCTTCCCATACGTGCCAGCAACCGCGGCACTCGAAAGGCACGATCCTGTGTTCTTCTTCCAACGAGGTCACCCCCTCACCTCCGAGTGTGTGCCTCCTTCTCCGGATCTGGCAACCGCGCTTACCGAATCGCCAGAACAAAGACGATGGCGCCGGCCACCACGCACATGGTGCCGAGCCAGGCGAACAGCACGTCGAGCCCCGGGTTCAGCGGCTTGCCGCCGTGCAGCGCCTCCTGCACGCGGCGGAACCGCGCCCCGGTCCTGATCAGCAGCACGGCGCCGCAGAGCGCGGCCAGCGCGAACACCACCATCGAGGCCACGGGCAGGCCGTGCCTGAGGGACAGCCCGGCCGCGCCGAGCCCGCCGGTGGCCAGCGCCACGGCCGTGCGCACCCAGGCCAGCCGGGTGCGCTCGCTCTGCAGCCCCTCGTCCCAGATCTCCTTCTCCGGGGTCACCTGATCCGGCCTCGGGCTCAGGCGGCCAGGATGATCAGCACGAGGGCGATCACGGCCACGGCCGCCACGCCGTACCCGAAGACCGCCGCGAGCGCGGGGGGCGGCAGCGGCGCCTGCTGCCGCAGGGCGCGCTGGATGTTGCGCCAGCGCGGATACGCCATGCCCGCCGCGAGCGCGGAGAGCGTCACCAGCACCACGGCCAGCGCGGTACGGATCCACGGCACGAACACGTGCTCGGGCACCGCCGCCATCGCCACCCCACCCGCACTGAGCGCCAGCGCCGTGCTCAGCCAGGTGAGGAAGGTTCGTTCATTGGCCAAGGTGAAACGCGGGTCGGGTTCCATGGGAAAAACGGTAATTCGTCCCCATTTCCCCTAGAGAAGTTGGGATTCAGCCAGTACAGGCCTTGGCCACCTTCTCGGCATAGGCCGCGCTCTCGGTGAGAACCTTCTGGGTGGCGTCCACGGCGTCGTTGACGTTGGTGACGTTGATACCGCTCAGCGTCTTGGCCAGGTCGTCGGAGGCTTCCTTGATCGTGGTGTTGGCGGCCTTGTCGGCCACGTCGTTGAGCTTGGTGGCGGCGTCGTCGAGGGCCTTGTCCATGGCCTTGGGATCGTCGGCGAGCGTCTTGAGCTGGGCACCCAGGTCGGCGACGATCTTCGGGGCTTCGAGGCACGCTTGGGCCTTGTCGATGGTGCTGTTGACCTCACCACATCCGGCGGCGAAGACACAGACGGCGAAGGCGGCCAGGGGCACGAATCGGCTCTTGAGGAGTCGCATACCTCGACCCTACCCAACGCATTCCAAAGGTTCCCTTGACATCTCCGGCGCTGGGCGCCCAAGATTCCAAGCATGTCTTTGGAATCCTCGCGGCGACGGCTCAGCGACCCGGCCGCGATGCGGGCGTTCGCGCACCCGGTCCGGCTGGCGCTGCACGAGCTGCTGCTGAGGGCGGGCGCGATGACCGCCGCCGACGCCGCGCGGGAGGTGGGCATCAGCCAGGCGCTGGCCTCGTACCATCTGCGGCAGCTGGCCAAGTACGGCTTCGTGGAGCAGGCGGCGGCGCGCGACGAGCGCGAGCGGCCGTGGAAGGCGACCGAGACCCTCCAGGAGTGGGACGACGACGCGGCCGGGCCGGAGCAGGCGGCCGCCCGGAGCCTGCTGGAGCAGGTGATCGCCGAGCGCGCGCTGTCACGCCTGGCCGAGTGGCAGCAGCATCGCGGGGACGAGCCCGAGCCGTGGCGGGGGGTGGGCGGTCTGGGCAACCTGTACCTCTACGCCACGGCGGAGGAGGTGACGGCGCTGGGCGCGGCGGTGGCGAAGCTGCTCGGGCCGCTGATGGCCCGCGTCGACGACCCCTCGGCCCGTCCCGCCGGCGCCCGGCCCGTGCTGGTGACGCAACTGGTCGTCCCCCTGCCGCCCACGGGCTCCGGTGACTGAGCCCCGCCCCGCCGGCGGGGTCCGCGCATCGGACGGCACCCGCGACGAGGGGGGCGGGGTTCGCGCGCTGTTGGCCGGCAACCGGGACTACCGGCGCCTGCTCCTCGCCGGGCTGATCTCGCAGACCGGCGACTGGGTGATCAGCACCGGGCTGGCGTTCCACGTCTACCGCCTCACGGGCTCCACCCTGTCCACCGCGATCATGCTGCTGGTCTCGCGGTTGCCCGACGTCGTGCTCGGGTCACTGGCCGGGGTGCTGGCCGACCGGTGGGATCGCCGCCGGGTGCTGGTCGTCACCGACGTGCTGCTCGCGCTCGGCCTGCTGCCGCTGCTGGCCGTACGCGGGCCGGGCCAGGTGTGGATCGTGTACGCCGTCGCGCTGTGGACCGGCGTCCTGAGCACCGTGCTCGCTCCCGCGCAGAAGGCCCTCGTGCCGCGGATCGTGGCGGAGTCGCAGCTCGTCCGGGCCAACGCCCTGCACGGCCAGACCGGCCAGGCCGCCCGCCTGCTGGGCGCGATGCTGGGCGGGCTCGCCGTCAGCGCCGGAGGGCTCGCCGCGGTCGTGCTGATCGACGTGGCCAGTTTCCTGGTCTCCGCGGCCCTGCAGGCCACCCTCCGGCCGCCCGGACGCCCGGCGAGGACGGCGACGATGGGCGGGCAGTGGGTCGCCGGGCTCCGCCTGGCCATGGGGGACGCGGGCGTCCGCCTGCTGGTGGCGTACATGATGATCACGGGGCTGGGCGAGGGGATCTTCGCCACGCTCGCCGCGCCCTTCGTGAGCGACGTGCTCGGCGGCGCGGGCGACGCCTACGGGCTGTTCCTGTCGGTGCAGGCGGTCGGCGGGATCCTGGGCGGGCTCGTCGTGGCGCTCCGTCCGGGCCACGCCGACCCGCGGGTGCTGCTGGGCGGGGCGACGGTCGTCTTCGGGCTGGTGGACCTGGCCCTGTTCACCTACCCGCTGGCCGTGCCCGCGCTGTGGCCGGCGCTGGTGCTGATCGGGCTGGCCGGGGTGCCCGCGGCGGCCGCGACGGCGGGGTTCGCCACGCTGGCCCAGAACGTCGCCGGCGACGACCGGCGGGGAAGCGTGTTCGGCGTCCTGGGCAGCGCCCACGCGGCCACCGCGCTGGGCGGCATGGGGCTGGCGGGAGTGCTCGGCGGGGTGGCAGGGGTCGTGCCCGCGTTGTGCGTGCACGCGGCCGGGCTGATCGTCGCCGGAATCATGGTTCTGACCTGCGCTCATGCGTGAACCGATATCGAGTTCTTCGCGATATCGCTATTAGACACGTGGTGATCGCATCTGCTTTGCTCCTTGCCCATTGACGGACGACCGCAAGGACAAAGCATGCGAAACCGCCGCTTCACGGCAGCAGCCACCCTGACCATCTCCTTCCTGACGGGCGGGGCCCTCCCGGCGGGCGCGGCCTCGGCCACGAGCTCCGTGCAGGCGCTCTCGGGCGAGGCCCAGGCCCGCAAGGAGCTGCGCGCGCTGGAGGCGTCGTTCAAGGGGCGCATCGGCGCGTACGCCATCGACACCGCCACCGGCAGGACGATCGGCTACCGGTCGAACGAGCGGTTCCCGCTGCTGTCCACGTTCAAGGCGATGGCCTGCGCGGCCGTGCTGCACAAGGCGCGCACCTCCGACCCCGGGCTGATGGAGAAGGTCGTGCGCTGGACGGCCGACGACCTCAAGCCGAACTCCCCCACCACCGAGAAGCACGTGGAGGACGGCCTGACCGTCAACCAGCTGTGCGAGGCGACCATCACCCTGAGCGACAACACCGCAGGCAACATGGTGCTCAAGCAGATCGGCGGGCCGGCCGGCCTGACGCGGTACTTCCGCACGCTGAAGGACCCGATCTCCCGCCTGGACCGCTGGGAGACCGAGCTGAACGACTGGACGCTCAAGGAGAAGCGCGACACCACGACGCCCGTGTCCATCGCCCGCGACCTGCGCGCGGTCACGGCCGGGAACGCGCTCACCGCCAAGGACCGGGAGCAGCTCAACGCCTGGATGATCGCGACCGAGACCGGTGACGCCCGCATCCGCGCCGGGCTGCCGAAGACCTGGACGATCGGCGACAAGACCGGCACCAACTCGGCTTTCGGCGGAGGGAACGACATCGCGGTCATCTGGCCCAAGAAGGGCGCGTCTCCCATCATCATGGCCATTTACACGAATCGCGCGGCGGGCGAGACCGGCGACGACACGGCCATCGCCCGCACGGCCACCATCCTGGCCCGCGGCCTCGGCAAGCTCTGACGACCAGCGATTTCGATACCCCATTCGCACCCGCGCTTAACATGAAAATAATTCTCGCCGATTCAGGAGGATAATTCCGAACTTAAGGTGCTACTTGCCCTCCGACCAGGGGAATCTTCATTCGATTCCGCTTACGATCGCCAATTGAAGGGGTATCCTCGTGGCAAAGAAAGCGGGACCGGAGATCACTACCATCCCCGGTCCCTTACCTCTAAGGTAAGGGAGATCAACATGACCTTCAAGGGGCTCTGCACCGAGTTGGACAACGAGTTCATCCGGCTCCGGGCGGACCAGGCGGAGCTCGGGCAGCAGCTCACCGAGCGGATCAACGGCGTGGCCAACCACGTCAAGATCCTCGACGCGAAGGTGACCGGACTGGACGCCAAGGTCACCGTCATCGACGAGAGGGTCACCGCCCTCGACACCAAGGTCACCGTCCTCGACGAGAGGGTCACGGCCCTCGACGCCAAGATCGACACGAAGTTCGAGGAGATCGACGCCCGGTTCGAGTCCATCGACGCCCGGTTCGAGACCATGGACGGCAAGATCAACAATCTGCAGGGCAACCAGAACGAGATGATGAACATCCTCATCGACATCCAGCGCAAGGTCAGCGCCAACTAGCGCCCGACCCACGGTGAAAGGGCGGACTCGTGAAACACACGGGTCCGCCCTTCGCGTTCGCTAGAGCTTGTTGTAGCAAGGACCGTCGAAGGTGTACCCCTGCGCCGTCGGCCCCGTGAAGAAGTCCTTGACGATCGTCACGCCCGTCGGCGCCTGCTCGTCGACCTTGTTGATCAGCGTCTGCCTGAACACTGCGGCGCTCGACGCGTCCGCGTAGTTGCCCGCCTCCGGCGGGAGCATGCCCTCGTAGTCCACCGTCCTCAGCGTCTTGACGGCCGCCAGCAGCCCCTTGCGGCTCACGTCCCCGCCGGCCACCATCGCGTCCAGGGCCGCCTTCATCGGGTACGCCCAGGCCCAGCCCGAGGTGTACCCGTCGTTGGGCGTCACGCCGGGCAGGGCGTCGCGCATCGCCTTGTGCCCCGGGGTGTCGGCGCCCCATGGCTTGCCCGGGGCCGACTGCTCGTACAGGGCCTTGAGGGCGGGGGCGGCGGGGGACTTCAGCAGGGCCGGGTTCCAGGTGGGGCCGGTGCCGATGAAGCGGCCCTTGTAGCCGGCCGCGGCCGCCTGGCCGATGATCGTGGCGGCGTCTGCCGGGCCGGTGGTGAGGATGACCAGGTCGGGCTTGTTCTTGGTGATCTCGGTGATGGCCCGGCCCTGTTCGGTGGCGCCCGAGGGGGTCTCGACGTTGGTGAACTTCAGGCCGTTGCGCTCGGCGGCGATCTTGGCGCCGGCGGCGGCGTCCGCGCCGTAGTCGCCGGCCAGGTGGACGGCCATGACCGACTTCGGCTTGTACGTGTCCATCGCGTAGTCCACGGAGTTCATGGCCTCGACGCAGTAGTTGGAGCCGCTCTCGATCATGACGTCCTCGAACTCCCAGGCCGAGGTCCACGAGGCGGGGGCGGCGACGACGCTGTTGGTTTTGAGGTCGCCGAGGATGGCGGCGGTCGTGGGCGAGCCGAGCGTCTGGGCCAGGGCGAGCACGTGGTCCTTGATCTCGTTGTAGACCTGGCGGTGCACCTCCGGGTTGTACTTGTTGTCCCGTACGTACTTGGTGACGTCGACCTCGTACTTGCCGCCGATGCCGCCGGCCTTGTTGACGCGGGCCCAGAACGCCTTCTGGGCGTCGGTGATCGGCACGGCCAGCGCGGCGAAGGGGCCGGAGGTCAGGTCGGAGATCGTACCGAGGTAGATGCAGCCCTTCTTGGCGTCCACCGCGGTGGGACAGGGTGCGGTGGTGACACCTGGAGCCTGGGCGCCGCCCTTGCTGCCCTCGTCGTCCCCCCGGAAGACGCCGCACGCGGACAGAAGGGCCACTATCGCGATAAATCCCGCTGCATAGCGACTCTTCATAAAAAATCACCTTCTAGTAGGAGAAAGGCCATGACTTCCAGTAGTTGCGGACCCGAATCCACAGGCCGAACAGGCCCCGTGGCTCGAAGATCAGGAACACCACGATGAGCAGCCCGTACAGCACGGTCTCGACCTGGAACACGTTCGGCGTCAGCGTGGTGTCCGCGCTCACGAACGGCACCAGCGCCGGCAGCGCCCTGGTCAGCGGCTGCAGCAGCGAGATGAACAGCGCCCCCGCGATCGACCCCGACACGGTGGCCACGCCGCCGATCAGCACCATCGCGATGAACTGCACCGACAGCAGCAGGCTGAACGACCCGGGCTCGACGTAGCCGGAGATCGTGTAGAGCAGGCCCCCGGCGCAGCCCGCGTAGAACGACGAGATGCCGAAGGCCAGGACCTTATAGCGGGTGAGCGGCACCCCGATGACCTCGGCCGCGATGTCCCGGTCGCGGATGGCGGCGAAGGCGCGGCCGACGCGCGAGCGGGCCAGGTTGCGGGCCGCCAGGGCCAAGACGACGAGCAGCGCCAGCATGAGCACGTACAGCGACTGCTCCCTGGTGCCGAGCGGCCCGTCCTGGTCGAGGCGCACGCCGAAGAGCTGCGGGACCGCCGCCTCGCGCCCGACCCCGGGCCCGCCGGTGAGGTCCTGCCACTCCTTGAAGACGTGCTCGCCGAGGAACACCAGCCCGAGCGTGACGACGGCCAGGTAGAGGCCGCGCAGGCGGGTGGCCAGGGGCGCGACCAGCACTCCGGCCACGGCGGCGACGAGTCCTGCCGCGGGCAGCCAGATCCAGATCTCCGCGAGGCCGAAGCCGATGCGCTCGCCGTCCACGGGCCCGGACACGGCGGCGGCGGTGTAGGCGCCGATGGCGACGAAGAACGCGTGGCCGAGCGAGACCTGCCCCGCGTAGCCGGTGACGATGTTGAGGCCGATGGCGCCGATGGCCAGCGCGTACGCGCCCGCCAGCACCTCCAGCGACCGGTCCTGCAGCAGCACCGCCAGCCCGAACGCCAGCAGCACCAGCAGCCCCGTCCACACCCGCTTCGCCGGGGTGTCGAGCAGCGCCATGTCCTGGGCGTAGGAGGTGTAGAGCAGCGGCCGCCCGCGCACCCGGCGAGACCGTCCGGTCGGTATGTCAGGAACGGCGGAGCGCGCCGCGGATCGCGTGCCGGTCATACCCGCTCGACCTCCCGGGTCCCGAACAGGCCATAGGGCCTGACCAGCAGGACGATCAACATCACCACGTACGGCGACACGACCGCGAAGTTCTGCCCCAGCCAGGGCGCGAACTCCCCCTGGTACGACTGGAACAGCGACTCCACGACCCCGACCACCAGCCCGCCCACGACCGCGCCGCCGAGCGAGTCGAGCCCGCCCACGATGATCGCCGGCAGCGCCTTCAACGCGACCACCCAGGTGAGCTGCTCGATCCCCTGCCCGGTCCCGACGAACATCCCGGCCACGGCCGCCAGGAACCCGGCCAGCGCCCACGACAGCGCGAACACGGCCCCCACCGAGACCCCCTGCGCCAGGGCGGTCTCCTGGTCGAACGCCGCCGCCCGCATCGCCAGCCCGTACCTCGTGTAACGGAAGAACGCGAACAGCAGCGCCACCAGCACCGCCGTGACCAGCAGCATGGCCAGCCAGCGCCGCTGCACGACCAGCGACCCAAGGGACACCTGCGTGAACCCCCACGGGTCCCCGACCTGCCGCACGTCCCGGCCGATGAAGCCGTTCACCACCACCCGCACCACCACGTCGATGCCAAGCGTGATGATCGCCACGACGAACACCGGCCGCCCCACCATGGGCCTGATCGCGACCCGCTCGATCCCGAGCGCCACCAGGGCGATGAGCAGCGCCGACAGCAGGACCGCGGCGTAGAAGCCGGTCACCTCGGCCAGGTAGCTCACCGCGACGGCCCCGGCCAGCATCAGCGCGGGCTGCGCGAAGCTGATCACCCGCGTGGCCTTGTAGATGATCACGAACCCGAGCGCGAGCAGCGCGTACACCGAGCCGTTCCCCAGGCCCCTGATCACGGTCTCGAGCAGCCCCTTCACCGGGCGTACATCCCTTCCACCAGGTCCTCGAAGAGCTTGGCGACGGCGGCGCGCTTGACCTTCTGGGTGGCGGTCAGCTCCCCGTCCTCGTGGTCGAGCTCCTTGGGCAGGAACGTGAACCGCCGCACCTGCTCGACCCGGGCGAAGCGGGTGTTCACCTCGTCCACGATCCCCCGGACCAGCTCCCGCGTCTCCGGCTTCTCCGACAGATCCCGATAGGTCGTGTACGGCAGCCCGCGCCGCCGCGCCCACTCCCCCACCGTGTCCGGCTCGATCCCGATGAGCGCCACCAGGTACGGCCGCCGGTCCCCGATCACGATGGCTTCCTTCAGGTACGGCGACGCCTTCAGCGCGTTCTCGATCTCGCTGGGCGCGACGTTCTTGCCGCCGGCCGTGATGATGATGTCCTTCATCCTGTCGGTGAGCCGCACGTGCGTGCCCTCGACGAACTCGCCCACGTCCCCGGTGTGCAGCCACCCGTCCTCGTCCAGCACGTCGGCCGTGGCCCGCGGGTTGCGCCAGTAGCCGGCGAAGTTCCCCGGATGCCGGGTCATGATCTCGCCGGTGGCCTCGTCGATCCTCAGCTCGACGCCGGGGTGCGGCTCGCCGACCGTGCCCAGGCGCACCCTGCCGGGCCGGTTGGCGGTGGCGATGGCGGTGTTCTCGCTCATCCCGTACACCTCGTGCATGGGGATGCCGATCCCCATGTAGAACTTGAGCACGCCGGGCGCGATCGGCGCGGCCCCCGAGGCCGCGTACCTGACCCGCCGCATCCCGAGCCGCTCGCGCAGCGAGCGGTAGCAGAACACCCAGCCCACCCCGTAGGCCAGCCGCGTCCCGAACGTGTGCCGGCCGCCCGTGCGCACCAGCGCGTCGCCGATCCGGTCGGCCACCCGCAGCCAGAACCGGGTCACCGCCCGCTTGACCGGCGAGGCCGACTCCAGCCGGATGTCGACCTGGGCCAGGACCTTCTCCCAGATCCGCGGCACCCCGAACAGGATCGTCGGCTGCACCTCGCGCAGGTTGGCCTGCACGGTGTCGACGGACTCGGCGAAGTTCACCTGCACGCCGGCGGCCGAGTTGAACCACACGGTGAACGCCCGCTCGGCCACGTGGCACAGCGGCAGGTAGGACAGCGCCAGGTCGCGTTCGGAGGGCGGCGGGGAGGTGAAGCCGCCGCCCAGGACGAGCGTGCTGATCGCGAACTCCACGTTCCCGATCGTGAGCATGACGCCCTTGGGCGGGCCCGTGGTGCCCGAGGTGTAGATGAGCGCCATCACGTCGCCGGGCTCGGCCTCGGCCATGCGGCGCTCCACGGCGTCAGGGTGCCCGGCGCGGTGCTCGGCTCCGAGGGCGAGCAGTTCGGGCCAGGACATCAGGACGTCGTCGTCGTAGCGGCCGCGGATGCCGCGCGGCTCCAGGTAGACGATGCGCCGCAGCTCGGGGCACTCGTCGAGGACCTTGAGCGCCTTGTCCACCTGCTCCTGGTCCTCGGCGATGAGGATCTTCGCACCGGAGTCCGCGAGGAGGTAGGCGACCTCGGCGGGCGGGTTCGTGGGGTAGAGGCCGACGGTGACGCCCCGGACGGCGACCGTGCCGAGATCGCCGTAGAGCCATTCGGGGCGGTTCTCGGAGTGGACGGCGACGCGGTCCCCGGGCTCGACGCCGAGGGCGAGCAGGGCGTGGGCGACGAGCTCCACCTGGGTCCAGTACGCGGCCCAGGTGACCTCCCGCCAGATGCCCAGGTCCTTGTGCCGCATGGCGACCGCGCCGGGGGTGCCGCGGGCACGGTCCCGCACCCTGGTGACGATGCTCATGCCGCTCCTCCCAGGTACGCCTCGATGACCTTGGGGTCCTGCTGGACCTCGGCCGGGGTGCCGAGCGCGACCGGGCGGCCGAAGTCGAGCACGAGCACCCGGTCGGCCAGGTCCATCACCAGACCCATGTCGTGGTCCACGAGGACGACCGGAATGCCCAGCTCATCCCGGATGTCGAGCACGAACCTGGCCATGTCCTCGGTCTCCTCCAGGTTCATGCCGGCCACCGGCTCGTCCAGCAGGAGCAGCCGGGGCTCCATGGCCAGCGCCCGGCCCAGCTCGACCCGCTTCTGGATCCCGTACGGCAGCAGCCGCACGGGATGGCGCCGCCAGGCCTCGAGTTCGAGGAAGTCGATGATGTCCTCGACCTGGGCGCGGGCGGCCAGCTCCGCGCGCCTGGCCCGCCCGTACCAGAACAGCGCGGCCAGGGCTCCGTAGCGGAAGTGGTGGTGGCGGCCGAGCATGAGGTTGTCCAGGACGGTCAGGTTGTGGAACAGCTCGACGTTCTGGAACGTCCTGGCCAGGCCCATGGCGGCGATCTCGTGCGGCCGTTTCGGCAGCAGGTCCTCGCCCAGGAACGTGACCCGGCCGCGCTGGGGCCGGTAGACCCCCGAGAGCACGTTGAAGATCGAGGTCTTGCCCGCGCCGTTCGGCCCGATGATCGCCAGCAGCTCGGCCTGCCGGACCTCGAACGAGACACCGTCGACGGCCTTGACGCCGGCGAAGCTCAGGTGCACGTCCTCGAACGTCAGGAGAGCCATCGTTTCCTCCGCTTGTAGTGCTTGACCTCGCGGAAGGACCTGACGGCCCCCAGGTAGAACTCCTTGATGTCCTCGTCGGCGAGCAGTTCGCCGGACGGCTTGTCCATCACGACCTTGCCGGTCTCCATGACGTAGCCGTGGGAGGCGATGGACAGGGCCATCGTGGCGTTCTGCTCGACCAGCAGGACCGTGGTGCCCTGGCGGTTGATCTCGACGATGAGGTCGCGCACCTGGGCGACCAGCGACGGCGCCAGGCCCAGGCTGGGCTCGTCCAGCAGCAGGTACTTCGGCCCGGCCATGAGGGCGCGGCCGACGGCCAGCATCTGCTGCTCGCCGCCCGACAGGTAGCCGGACACGCTCCTGCGCCGCTCCCGCAGCAGCGGGAACAGGCCGTAGACGCGGTCCAGGTGGGACTCGGCCGCCGTGTGGCCGCCGACCTTGAGGTTCTCCTCGACGGTCAGCTCGGCGAGGATGCGGCGGCCCTCCATCACCTGGCTCACCCCGCGCCGCACGATCTGGGCGGGTCTGAGATGGTGGATGGGCTCGCCCTCCAGCGTCACGCTGCCCTTGGTGATCTCGCCGTCGTGCACGTCGAGCAGCCCGGACACGGCACGGAGCAAGGTCGTCTTGCCCGCGCCGTTCGCGCCGAGCAGCGCCACGATCGCCCCAGGCGGCACGCTGAGGCTCACGCCGCGCAGCACGAGCATCACGTCGTCGTAGACGACTTCGAGGTTGCGGACCTCCAGCACACCCGACTCCTCGGGATGGTGTGGCGTATGTCACTCCCTGATGAGCACAATGTCCACGCTTGCCCGGCGGCCGACAAGAGGGGTGGGCGAAATTTGATCGTGCTGCTGGTCCTAGGATTTCTTCTATGGCAATTTGCGAGCATCTTTCCCAGGCGGACGATCCGGCCCCGAAGACGCCGGAGGGCTGCGAGGAGTGCCTCGCCGTCGGGGGCCGCTGGGTGCACCTGCGGCGCTGTCTGGAGTGCGGTCACATCGGGTGCTGCGACTCCTCACCGGCCAAGCACGCCACCCAGCACTACCACGAGACGGCCCACCCGGTGATCCAGTCCTACGAACGCGGCGAGGACTGGCGCTGGTGCTTCGTCGACAGCGCGATGGGCTGAGCGGCGCGGCTCTTCCCGGCTAGCGCTCCAGGATCGCCTCCTCGAAGTCGAGCTGCGCCATCACGTCGCGCATCACCTCGTCGTCGAGGCGGCGTTCGTCGCGCAGCCGGACGAAGACCTGCCGCTCTGCCTGGAGCATGTCACGGCGCAGGCGGCGGTAGAGGGCGCTGGGGGTCTCAGCGCCACCCTGCCCCGTGCCGCCGCCCAGCCGCTCCCAGGCGCTCAGCGATCGGCGCCAGGACTTCTCCCTGAGCTGGTCGATGACCTGCTTCTGGATCTCGTCGGGCTCGCCCTGCTCGGCGATGAGCCGCGTGAGCTCCTCGAGGCCGGCCTCCAGCGCGGCCTGCTGGGCCGCCGCCTCGGCCAGGCGGTCTTCGTACTGCTCCTGCTCGCTCGACACGCGCAGCCGCCTGATCAGCGCGGGGAACGTGGTGCCCTGGATGAGCAGCGTGCCGATCACGGTCGTGAACGTCAGGAACAGCAGCATCGCGCGGTCCCGCGCGGGGATGTCCGGCGGGAGGGCGAAGGCCGCCGCCAGCGACACCACGCCGCGCATGCCGGCCCAGCCGAGGATCACCGTCTGCGGGCCGGTGGGCACGTTGCTCCTGCGCAGGAGCTTCATCAGGCGCGTCACCACGAACAGCCACACGAACCTGCTGACGATCGTCACCGCCAGCACGGCGGCGGCGTAGCCCGCGACCGCCCACGGGTCGTAGCCGGAGATGCCCTGGATGACGGTCGTGAGCTGCAGCCCGATCAGGGCGAACACCACCGCCTCCAGGAAGAAGTCGGTGACCTTCCACACGGCGTCGGACACCAGCCGGGTGCCGAACCCCTGCAGGTGCATGCGGTTGCCCAGATAGAGGCCGACGATCACGACCGCGATCACGCCCGAGGCATGCACGCTCTCCGCCGCGAGGTAGGTGGCGAACGGGATCAGCAGCATCAGCGTGTTCTCGACCAGGGAGTCGCGCGTGTGCCTGAACAACCAGGCCATCGCGAACGCCACCACCAGCCCGATCGCCACGCCGCCCGCCGCGGCGAGCGCGAAGTCGCCGAGGCCGTGCCACATGTCGAAGGTGCCGCCCAGCGCGGCCCCGACGGCGACCCGGTAGAGCGTGAGCGCCGTGGCGTCGTTGAACAGGCTCTCGCCGACCAGGATCGTCAGCGCCCTGCGCGGCAGGCCCAGCCGGCGGCCGACCGCGACGGCGGCCACGGCGTCGGGCGGCGCGATGATCGCGCCCAGCGCGAACGCCAGCGCGAGCGGGAGCTGCGGCAGCAGCAGGTGGACGACCAGCCCGACGGCGGCGGTGGTGAACAGCACGAGCCCGATCGACAGCAGGGCCACGGCCCGCTTGACGTCACGCAGGCGCAGGTAGGAGCTGTCGAACGCGGCGGAGTAGAGGAGCGGCGGCAGGAACACGTACAGCACGAGCTCGGGCTGCAGCGGCACTGCCGGCACCAGCGGCGACACCAGCAGGCCGGCGGCCACCAGCAGGAGGGGGGCGGGCCAGCCCTTGCGCCGGGCGACGGCCGCGACGCCGATGGCGCCGCCCGCCACCAGCAGCAGTTGCAGGCCCATGGTCGGGTTCACGGGAGGAGCGTACCTGGCCCCCGGACCCGGCGTGTCACCACTCCCTGCGGTCGCTCCGCTCGTGGTAGTCCGGCTGCTCGCCGGGCCGCAGGCGTTCGCCGGTGGAGAACATGGGGTCCACGACGTACGGGCGGGACAGCGCGTCGGGCTGCTGGTGCTCCTGGCGGCCCATGGACATCAGCGGGTCCACCGGGTTCGGCGCGGGACTCTGCTGGTAGGCGGCGTAGTCGTCGCGGACGGGCTGCGGGGCGGGACGGCGCCGGCCCGCGCCCGGGATGCCGTGCATGGGGGTCCCCAGGCCCGCGGCGGCCGGGGCCTGAGGCGGTGGCGGCGGTTGCTGCTGCTGGTAGGCGTAAGGATCGGCCGGGTAGGGGTCGTTCTGGTACGGGTCGTTCTGATAAAGGTCGGGCCGGTGCTGGGGCTGCTGAGGAGGGGCCGGCTGGTGCTGGGGCGGCTGGTGGGGCGCGGCCGCCTGGGAGGGAAAGCCGAGCGGGTCGGTGCTCAGCGGCGCCGGGCGGCGCTGGTCGCCGGGCATCTGGTAGACGGGCTCGTTGTCGATGTACTGGGGACCCATGAAGGGGTCGGCCTGGGCGGCGGGGCCGCCGTACTGCTGCGGCTCGGCGGCGTACTGCGGGCCGCTGTAGGCGTCACCGGTGTACTGCGGACCGCTGAGCGGGTCGCCGCTGTACTGCGGGCCGCTGAGGGGATCGCCGGTGTACTGGGGCCCGCTGAAGGGGTCGCCGGCGTACTGCGGGCTGCTGAGCGGGTCGCCGGTGTAGCGCTGCTGCGGGGCCGTCGTCTCCACGTACTGGGGGCCGGTGAAGGGGGCCCGCTCGCCGTAGGCGTCCCTCGGAGCCTCGCCGTAGGCGTCCCTGGGCGCCTCCCCGTATGCGGGGGGCATGGTGTCCCTGGGGGCCGTGGTCTCGCCGTACGAGGCGACCAGCTTGTCCTGGCGGGCCGGAGGGGCGCCCCTGGCCACGAGGACGTCGTTGGGCGACAGGGCGGCCGTGGGCCGCTCTTCGGGTTGGTGCTGCGGCGGCTGCTGGACGGGTGGGGTCGGCCGCTGGTACTGCCCGGTGCCGGGCATGACCTCGGTGCCCGGGTCGTGCGCGGGCACGGCGGGCTGCTCGCCCGTGGCCTCGGCGAAACCCTCGTCGAGAGTGTCGAGCAGGCGCCCGACGTCCTCCATCGGCATGCGGAAGCTCGCGGTGCACATCTCGCCGCGCCAGAGGCTCAGGACCAGCGTGCCCTCATGCCACGTGACGCGGAGACACCGCTCCTGACCTCGCGCATCGAAGAACACTTCGCCGAACGACGGCAACGGGACAACTTCCGACATGGCAGACATACTGCTTTAACCAGCCTTTTCCCGTCCACTCAACCCCGGAAAACCCTCTTGAACCGGCCTTCCCATCTACACCGGGAACCCCTTTGATCACTCTGTGTGAAGGTCTTCTCTGACCCGCCGGAGTCCCGACCGCCCAGTGTGCCACGGGCGTCGCCGCGAGGGTCCGGGAACGCCGGGATGCATCTGGCCGATCACACCGCGTTCGGCACGGCGACCCTGGAATGCGGGTAGCGTTTACTGCCGTGCCGGACTCCCATCTCCCGTCTGCGGACGAACTTCTCATGGTCGCGGTAAACGCTCTCGGAGGGAGCGAACGGCAGGGCCAGCTGACCATGGTCCAGGCCGTGCAACAGGCCATCGACGGTGAGGAACACCTGGCGGTCCAGGCCGGCACGGGCACCGGGAAGTCGCTGGCGTACCTGGTGCCGTCGATCCGCCACGCGATGGACAGCGACTCGCCCGTCGTGGTCTCCACGGCCACGATCGCGCTGCAGCGCCAGCTCGTCGACCGCGACCTGCCCCGGCTGGCCGAGACGCTCGGCAAGGAGCTGCCGCACGAGCCGACGTTCGCGATCCTGAAGGGCCGCCGCAACTACCTGTGCCGCTACAAGGCGACGGCGGGCTGGCCCGAGGAGGACGAGCAGGACCAGCTCTTCGACCCCCGCGAGGTGAGCGCGACCGGCCGCATGGTGCAGCGCATCCAGGAGTGGGCCGACGAGACCGAGACCGGCGACCGCGACGAGCTCGTGCCCGGGGTGAGCGAGCAGGCGTGGCGGCAGTTCTCCGTGAGCGCGCAGGAGTGCCTCGGTGCCAGCCGTTGCCCGAGCGGGGCCGAGTGCTTCGCCGAGATGGCCAGGGCGCGGGCGGGCGAGGTGGACGTCGTGGTGACCAACCACGCGCTGCTGGCCATCGACGCCATGGGCGACCTGCCGGTGCTGCCCGAGCACGAGGTCGTGGTCGTGGACGAGGCCCACGAGCTGGTCGACCGGGTGACCTCGGTGGTGACCGGCGAGCTGTCGGAGCTGACCGTGGCGCTGGCGGTGCGCCGGGTGGGCAGGCTGATCGAGCAGGCGATCGCCGACCAGCTCATGGAGGCGGGCGAGGACCTCAAGGCGCTGCTGGCGGCCGCGCCGCCCGGGCGCATCGACGAACTGCCGCAGGTGCTCGGCCTGACGCTGGCGCTGGTGCGCGACTCGGCCGCGCGATGCGTCACGGCCATGGGGCCGCGCGGCGCCGACAAGGACGACCCCGACAAGGCGGGGCAGCGCAAGGCCGCGTTCTCGGTGCTGGACGAGGTGCACGACACGGCGGTGCGCATGCTGGAGGCGTACGGTCACGCCTCGGAGTCCGACCGCGCCGAGGTGGTCTGGCTCGACGGGGGCACCGACCGGCGCCCGCCCACGCTGCGGGTCGCGCCACTGACGGTGAGCGGCATGCTGCGCGACAAGCTGTTCGGCGAGCGCACGGTGATCCTCACCTCCGCCACCCTGGCCCTGGGCGGCACGTTCGACGCGCTGGCCGCGCAGTGGGGGCTCGGCGACGGCAAGGGCTGGCAGGGCATCGACGTCGGCTCGCCGTTCGACCACCCCCGCGCGGGCATCCTGTACGTCGCCAAACACCTCCCCCAGCCCGGCCGCGACGGGCTGCCGCAGCAGTACCTGGACGAGATCGTCGAGCTGATCGAGGCGGCCGGGGGGCGCACGCTGGGCCTGTTCTCCTCGATGCGCGCCGCCAAGGCCGCCACGGAGGCGCTGCGCGAGCGGCTGGACGTGCCGCTGCTGTGCCAGGGGGACGACTCGACGATGCTGCTGGTCAAGCAGTTCGCCGAGGACGAGCCCACCTGCCTGTTCGGCACGCTGTCGCTGTGGCAGGGCGTGGACGTGCCGGGGCCCTCGCTGCGGCTGGTCATCATCGACCGGGTGCCGTTCCCGCGCCCGGACGACCCGCTGACGTCGGCCCGGCAGCGCCACGTGGCGGCCAGGGGCGGCAACGGCTTCATGGCGGTCGCGGCCAACCACGCCGCCCTCCTCCTCGCCCAGGGCGCCGGCCGCCTCCTGCGCGCCCAGGACGACAAGGGCGTCATCGCCGTCCTGGACCCCCGGCTGGCCACGGCCCGCTACAGCGGCTTCCTCCTGGGCTCCCTCCCCCCGTTCTGGCGCACCACCGACCCGGCCATCCCCCGCGCGGCCCTCAAGCGCCTCGCGTCCGAATCCCCCACCTGACCGCCCCGCCCACCTGAACGCGGGCGGCGGGAAGGGGGGAAGCCCGGAGCCGGTCCGGCTTTTCGGCACCCAGCCGGTCAAGCATGCGCACCGTAACGGCGCTCAGCCGGTGAAGGGTCAGCGGCCGTTCCCTGGAAGGCCACCAGCCGAAGTACGGCGGGTGGCCTGGCCGTGCGCAGCCGTAAAAGAACTAAAAAGCAGTAAGGTCAGGACGCTTGGGAGAAACCCCGTCGCCGGAGGAGACGCCGCGGAGGCGGCGGGACATCCAGGGGACGAGGTGCTCGCGGATCCATTGGGCGTCCTCGCGCCGCCGCGCCCGGGGGTCGACCGTGCGGGACGGCCAGTCCTTGCGCCAGTCCTCGAACGGCACCCCCAGCACGTCCAGCACCCGCGCCGCCACCAGCCGGTGACCGTCCTCGTTCATGTGCAGCCGGTCCGCGCTCCACGCCCGCCAGTCGCGCAGCCCCTGCATCGACCACTGGTCCACCAGCCGGCACCCGTAGAGGTCGGCGATGGAGCGCACGTGCAAGTAGAAGACCGCGAAGCGGCCGCGCAGCCGCCGCATCAGCGGCGTGTCGCGCGGGTCCACCCCCGTGAACAGCAGCACGTCCGAGCCCCCGGCCCGCAGGTCGCGCACGGCGCGGGCGAGCTTCTTGGCCATCACGTCGGGGTCGCTGCCCGGCCTGAGCAGGTCGTTGCCCCCGGCGCAGAGGCTGACCAGGTCGGGGGCCATCTCGACGGCCACCGGCACCTGCTCGGCGACGATCTGGTCGAGCAGCTTCCCGCGCACGGCCAGGTTGGCGTAGCGGAAGCCGGGTTCGTCGGCGGCGAGCCGTTCGGCCACCCGGTCGGCCCAGCCACGGTAGTGACCGTTATGACCGGGGTCGTTCAGTCCTTCCGTGAAGCTGTCGCCGAGGGCGACGAAGGACTTGTAGTGCCTCATGAGGTGGTGTTCATCTCCGCGATAGCGTGCAGCGCAAGGACGTATGACTGTAGTCCGAAGCCCGCGATGGTGCCCGTCGCCACCCCGGCCACGACGGAGTTGTGGCGAAACTCTTCCCTGGCGGCCGGGTTGGAGATGTGAACCTCGACAAGCGGTGCCGTGCGCATGGCGATCGCGTCGCGCAGGGCGTAGGAGTAGTGGGTGAAGGCGGCCGGGTTGAGCACGACCGGGATGCGGCCGTCGGCGGCCTCGTGGATCCAGCCGATCAGCTCGGCCTCGTCGTTGGTCTGGCGCACCTCGACGTGCTCGCCGAGCTTCCTGCCGGTGTCGCGGCAGAGCGTGGCGAGGTCCTCGAACGTCTCGGCGCCGTAGATGTCGGGCTCGCGGGTGCCGAGCCTGCCCAGGTTGGGCCCGTTGAGCACGAGGATCATGCGGAGATCTCCTTGTAGGCGGCTTCGAGCAGCTCTTCCGAGGGGCCTTCGAGCCGGCCCGGCTCGGCCAGGCCGTCGAGCACGACGAACCGCTGCTTGGCGCCGCGGTTCTTCTTGTCCAGCCGCATGTGGTCGCGCAGGGACTTCCAGGCGTCGGCGCGGTAGGCGGTGGGCAGGCCGACGCTCGTGAGGATGGATCTGGTGCGTTGGACCAGGTCGGCGCGGCCGGCGAGCTTCGACAGCTCGGCGGCGTAGACCATGCCGATGGCGACGGCCTCGCCGTGGCGGATGGCGTAGTGCTCCTCGCGTTCGATGGCGTGGGCGAGGGTGTGGCCGTAGTTGAGGATCTCGCGCAGGCCCGCCTCGCGCAGGTCGGCGCCCACGACGTCGGCCTTGACCTGGATCTTGCGCTCGATCAGCTCGCGGGTGTGGGGGCCGTCGGGTCGCGTGGCGGCCTCCGGGTCGGCCTCGACGAGCCTGAGGATCTCCGGGTCGGCGATGAACCCGCCCTTGATGATCTCGGCCAGGCCGGCCACGTAGTCGCGCCTCGGCATGCTCGCCAGCGTGGACAGCTCGCACAGCACCCCGGCGGGCGGCAGGAACGTGCCCACGAGGTTCTTGCCCTCGGGCGTGTCGATGCCGTTCTTGCCGCCGACGGCCGCGTCGACCATGGCGAGCAGCGTCGTGGGCACGAGCACGACCTGTACGCCGCGCAGCCACGTGCCCGCCACGAACCCCGCCAGGTCGGTCGTGGCGCCCCCGCCCACGCCCACCACGGCGTCGGAGCGGGTCACGCCGCTGCGGCCGAGCGCCGACCAGAGCCCGGCGGCCACCTCGACGGTCTTGGCCGCCTCGCCGTCGGGCACGGGCAGCTCGACGACCTCGTAGCCGGCCTCGCGCAGCACCTCGCCGACCGGGCCGGAGATCTCCGGCAGGGTCTCCGGGTGGATGACGGCGACCGTGCGCACGCCGGGCTTGAGCAGCGTGGTCAGCTCGGCCAGCACCCCGGTGCCGACCACCACGTCGTACGGGCTGTCACCGCGTACGTGGATCCTCGTGGCACTCATGCGGGCAGCCCCTTGATGATCTCGTCGGCGAGCTCCTCCGGCTCCCGCTTGTCCGTGACCACGGTCGCCACCGCCAGGCGCTCGTAGACCGGCCGCCGCTCCTCCATCAGCTTCTTCAGCTGGCTGCGCGGGTTGAGCACGAGCAGCGGCCGGGCCGAGGCGAGCCCCACCCGCTGGACCGCGTCCGCCAGCCCCACCTGCAGGTAGACGACGTGGTGGCCCGCGAGCAGCGCCTGCGTCTCCTCGTTGAGCACGGCGCCGCCGCCGAGCGACAGGATCCCGTCGTGCTCGGCCAGAGCGCGGCGCACGGCCTCGTGCTCCAGCTCGCGGAAGCGGGCCTCGCCGTCCTCGACGAAGATGTCGGAGACGGGCTTGCCGGCGACGGCCTCCACGTCGGCGTCGGTGTCGCGGAACCCGACGCCGAGCCGCTCGGCGAGCAACTGCCCGAGCGTCGTCTTACCGGACCCGGGGGGACCGATCAATACAACCCTGCTCATTTGATCACCATCGAAGACAGGTAGCCGGACAGGTTGCGGGCGACCTCCTCGACGGAGTCGCCACCGAACTTCTCGAGGGCCGCGTCGGCCAGCACCAGCGCGACCATGGCCTCGGCCACGATGCCGGCGGCCGGCACGGCGCACACGTCGGAGCGCTCGTGGTGGGCCTTGGCCGCCTCGCCGGTCTTGACGTCGATCGTGGCCAGCGCCCTGGGGACGGTGGAGATCGGCTTCATGGCGGCGCTGACGCGCAGGATCTCGCCGTTCGTCATGCCGCCCTCGACGCCGCCCGCGCGGTTGGTGATGCGGCGCACGCCGTCTTCCGCGGTGTATTCGATCTCGTCGTGGGCCTGGGAGCCGGGCCTGCGCGCGGTCTCGAAGCCGTCGCCGACCGCCACACCCTTGATCGCCTGGATGCCCATGAGCGCGCCGGCGAGCCTGGAGTCGAGCCTGCGGTCCCAGTGGGTGTAGCTGCCCAGGCCGGGCGGCAGGCCGTACGCGAGGACCTCGACGACGCCGCCGAGCGTGTCGCCGTCCTTGTGGGCCTTGTCGATCACGGCGATCATGGCCGCGCTGCCCTCGGCGTCGGAGCAGCGCACCGGGTCCTCGTCGATCCTGGCCAGCTCGCCGGGGCCGGGCAGGGTTTCCGCCGGGCTCTTCGCGCCGCCGATCTCGGTGACGTGGCTGACGATGTCGACGCCCAGCGCCTGCTTGAGGAAGCGCCTGGCGACCTCGCCGAGCGCGACGCGGGCGGCCGTCTCGCGGGCGCTGGCCCGGTCGAGCACCTGCCTGGCGTCGTCGAACCCGTACTTCTGCATGCCCGCCAGGTCGGCGTGGCCGGGGCGCGGCCGGGACCGGGGCGCGTTGCGCGCGAGGCCCTCCAGCTCGGCCGGGTCGACCGGGTCGGCCGCCATGACCTTCTCCCACTTGGGCCACTCGGTGTTTCCGATCCGGATCGCGACCGGGCTGCCCATCGTGCGGCCGTGGCGGACGCCGCCCACGATCGTCACCTGGTCCTGCTCGAACTTCATCCGGGCACCCCGGCCATAACCGAGCCTGCGGCGGCGCAGGGCCTCGTCGATGGCGGCCGTGGTCACCTCCACCCCGGCCGGCAGGCCTTCGAGGATGGCGACGAGTTCGGGGCCGTGGGACTCTCCGGCGGTCAACCAGCGCAACATGCGTACAAGTCTTCCATGTGCTGCCTAGTGAGATGTCCCGCGTTCACCAGCCGAGACAGAGTGTCGTGAACGCGCCCAGCAGCATGAACGGCCCGAACGGGAACTGGGTGTGCCTCGTCCCGCGCCTGGACAGCAGCAGTGCCAGGCCGTAGAGGGCGCCGAGCAGCTGGCCGCCGAAGGCCGCGACGATCCACGCCTGCCAGCTCAGCGCCGCGGCGGCCATCCCGATGAGCCCGGCCAGCTTGACGTCCCCCAGGCCCATCGCCTCCGGCCTGATGAACCAGAGCAGCCCGTACACGGCCGTCAGCGCCACCCCGCCGGCCAGCGCCCTGGGCAGCTCTCCCGTCGGCGCCAGGGCCAGGGCCATGATCGGGTACGCCGGGAGCGTGATCGCGTCGGGCAGCAGGCTGGTACGCCAGTCGACGACCGCCAGCGCGGTGCCGATGAGGGCGAAAGGTACGTACGGCAGCCCGAACCGCCAGGCGACCAGCGCGGCCACGGCGGCGGTCACCAGCTCGATCCCCAGGCCGGGTCGCTGGATCACCGCGCCCAGGTCGTAGTGGACCGGGCCCTCGTCGTAGGAGTCGGCCAGCCCGCGGATGTGGCGTCCGCAGATCAGCCCGGCGAGCGCCATGAGTGCGACCACGAGCCGACCCTAATGCGCCACCCCGTCCACGCGGGGCCGTATCAATCCACCTGCCGGCTTTGCCGCGCGCCCATCAACCCTCCCCGGGCGGACGACACGCGCCCGGCACAGCTCCGCCGATCGGCACCGGCCCCGCGGGGCGTACGTCATCAGCCCTTTCGGGAGAACCACCGGCGGCGCCGGACGGGCTCCACCTTGGCGACGGTCACACCGTCGAGCCGATCGACGGTCCCCGACTCGACAGCCGCCAGCGCCTCCAGCACCGCTCCCTCGATCACGAACTGCACCGGCCCCGCCACATCCACCACGACCGCCGCCGCCTTCTCCTGCACCGCCGCCCGGCACACCTGCAAGGCCGTGGCCTGGATCGGCCGGGCGTCGGGCCGCCACCGGGCCAGCGCCTGGCTGCCGGTGAACGCGAGCACCGCCTCCCTGCCGTCCGCCCCGACGAGCTTGGGCAGCGCCATCTCGCTCTCCTTCTCCTGCCGCAGCCCGTGCGCGCCGACCTCGCTCTCGGTCAGCAACGCCACGACGGGCACCAGCAGCCTGGCCCCGCTGAGGGCGTTCAGCACGTCGGCGGCGTCGGCGGTGCCGGCCTGAAAGGAGGCAAGGGCGGCGGCCACGGCGGGCGCGGCGCCACCGTCGTCGTCGGGATCGAGAGGTCGCGGGATGCTCGGCACAGCCCCCGAGACTACCCGCGCCCGCCCCTGCCCCTGCCCCTGCCCCCGAGCCTGGCCCGCAGCGCCCGTACTCCTGTTCCCCGCACGGCGCCCACCCCCGGCCGCCGGCGGCCGCCCCGGCTGTCCCACCGCCGCAGGGTCATCGCCAGCCACGGCATCCCGCTGAGCACCTGTACGGCGAACCGTATCCTCGGCCACCTGCCCGGGAGTGCCTGCAGTTCACCCAGCCACTCCTCCAACCAGCGGGCCCGCCGTTCGCGTGGAAGCAGGATCGCGCCCGCGGCGATGACGGCGAAGGATGCCCGGATGCCTTCCCGGCCGGGGAGGTTGGCGATGGCGAGCCGTTCGAGCTCTTGTTCGAGGCGGCCCAGACCGAGCCGGCCGGCGACCGGCGCGAAAATGTCCAGCGTCTGCTGTGCTGTCCGCCGGCGCCTCGCCTCGGCAGCCGGCGCAGCGTCCGCAGGTTGTGCAGCCGATCTGCCAGCTTGAGCATCAGCACGCGCTCGCCCGTCTCACTCGTCCAGATCACGGGCACTTGCCGGGGATCCCGCAACGCGGCCATGTCGCGTACCAGGCGCACGATCGGCTCGCCGAATTCGCGCACCAGTTCCTGCTCTGGGCAGTCGGTGTCCTCCAGCACGTCGTGCAGGAGGGCCGCGCACAGCACCTCGTGGTCCATGCCCAGCTCGGCCAGTATCGTGGCGACGGCGACCGGGTGGCTGATGTAGGGCTCGCCACTGCGCCGGCGCTGACCGCGATGCCAGTGGGCGGCCGTCAGGTGGGCCTGTTCGACCATCCGCAGCCGCTCGCCGTTCAGCGTGTCACCGGCGGCCTCCAGCAGTGGCCGAAGCGAGTCGTTCATAGCCCGCCCCCGGCCGGGCCCGGGCGGTTCAGCCAGCCGGGCACCTGCTGCCTGCGCGACCGGTACGCCCGCGCGACGGCGTCACGCGCCTGTTCCGCGCCGTCCGCGGTGATCCGGTAGTAGCGGCGGCGCGGACGTCCCTCCGCGACGTGCGTCTCCGGGTCCTCCCACCGGCTCTCCACCCAGCCGATCTGCTCCAGTCTGGCCAGGATCGGGTAGACCGTGCCGCTCGGCAGCTCCGCCAGCTCGCACACCTCGAGCCCGTAGCGATCGTGCGCGGGATCACCTAGCAGGGCTCGGAGGACAGCCTGGGTCGGCATGGTCATCCGCAGGCTTCTCTTCATATCTCGTACTCTACATAGCTAGAACAAGGCCCACCCTCCCGCACCGGCGACATGCTCGTACCCACCGACGATGTCGGTTCCGGCTGGTAGACAGGTGCGATGCGGATCGGACGCCTTCCCCTGGACGAGCAGCTCGCCGCCCTACGGAGGGTGCTCGGCGCCAACCCCACCCTGACCACCGTGCTCGACGGCGCTCGCGCGCTCGACCTGCCCGGGTGGTGGGTGGCGGCGGGCGCGGTCGTCCAGACGATCTGGAACCACGTCACCGGCCGTGACCCCGAGCACGGGATCAAGGACTACGACCTGGTCTACTACGATCCGTCCGACCTGTCCTGGGAAGCCGAGGACAGGGCGATCAGGGCGGGGGCCGAGCTGTTCGGGGACGTGCCGGTGGAGATCCGCAACGAGGCCCGGGTGCATCTGTGGTACGAGGAGCGGTTCGGCGTGCCGAGCCCGCCCTATGAGAGCGCCGAGGACGCGATCGACTCCTTTCCCTCCACCACCAGCTCCCTCGGCGTGCGGCTCACGCCGTCGGGCCGGTGGCAGGTGTACGCGCCCTATGGCGTGGCCGACGCGTTCGGCCTGGTGCTGCGGCCCAATCCCAGGCAGGCGCCCAGGCACGTGTACGAGGCCAAGGTGGCCCGGTGGACCGAGGAATGGCCCGAGCTCACCGCCCTCCCCTGGCCCTGAGCCCGGGTTCCCCGGCCCTGCCCTGATCCCCAGGGCCCTGATCCCCAGGGCCCTGATCCCTAGGGCCCTGATCCCTAGGGCCCTGATCCCCAGGCCCTATGGCCGTCTATCCCAGGTCGGAGATGGCCGCGACCGGGCCGCCGCCCGAGGGACCCTGGTGGACGGCCGCCACCGAGACGAACACCGCCGGGTCGCCCGTGACCGAGGCCGCCACCCCGCCCACCGTCGCCTTGATCTGCCGGTGCCAGTGCACGTCCGAGTCGTCCAGCATGATGTTGCGCCGTCCGCGAACCCGTCCCGACGGGTCGGCCTCGCACTTCATGAACACGTTCACCAGCCGCCCCCCGAGGTCCGACGGGTGCGGGCGCTCCGGCAGCGGCAGCCCCGAGTCCCTGATGGCCTCCCAGATGCCGTCGGCGTCCAGGGCGTCCTTCATGACGCTGTGGCCGACGCGGTAGCGGCCGCCGATCCCGCGTACGTTCCCCACCAGCACGATCTGCGCCCGGTCCAGCTCCACCCCGGACGAGCACGAGGCCACGGACGAGTACAGCGACAGGTCCTTGTGGATCTGGTCGGCGCTCGGCATGTCGATCTCGCCGAGGGCGACGGCGATGCCGAGGGCGGTGGTCGAGTTGGACAGGTCCATGGAGGGGCCGGTCTCCTCGATCGCGGTGTCCTGGCCGCGGCTCTTGGCGTCGGTGATGGTGGCCAGGGTGAGCAGCGGCGTCTTGGTCTGTACGTAGTGGACGTCGCGCGGGTCGTCGATCCCGGCGATCTTCATGGCCTCGCGTACGCCCGCCGCGACCTTCTCCACCATGGCGGGCCTGCCGATGTCCTCGGGCAGGATCACCTCGCTCAGCGCCACGCCCACCGACAGCCGTGGCTCGTCGGACGGGAGCGCGTCGGCCGTGGTGGCGAAGATGGTGGCGTGCGGGCTGAGCACGCCGTCCGTGCCGCCCGACCACACCAGCGGCACTCTCTCCGGTGCCGGATGCCCGTGCTCCGCCAGCACCTCGCGGAAGGCCCGGTCGGCGAGGATGCGCGTGTAGTCGTTCACGCCGCCGTTGCCCTCGGTCTTGCCGACGACGGCGAGCACCCGGCGCGCCTCGATCACCCCGTCGGCGATGAGCCGGGCGAGACCGGAGGCGTCGGTGACGCTCTCGATCGGCACCTTGCGTACTTCAATCGGGTCCGGCATATGACGCCCCTTCTCCGTTACCGGTCCTCCCCGCCCTCGCGACGCTATCCGAGCCGGTCAGCGGGGTTCATGGTCAATGTCTGCCCATGAAGCCCGCCGACGATGTCAAGGTGCGCTCAGCGCCACGGGCCGGGGAGCACGCCGGACGCCGGGCGATATGGTCGCCGGTGTGATTCGCGAAGCACACGTCAACGGGATCAAGCTCGTGTACCGGGAGGAAGGCGACCCCACCGCTCCCCCGCTCCTGCTCATCCACGGCCGGACCGCCAACCACAACGACTGGAACGGCATCACCCAGCACTTCGCGGCGCGCTACCACGTCATCGCCCCCGACCTGCGCGGGCACGGGGTCAGCGGCTACCAGGGCCCGTACGAGGTGCCGGAGATGGCCGAGGACGTCGTCGCGCTGCTCGACCACCTGGGCATCGGGCGCGCCACGCTGGTCGGGCACTCGCTCGGAGGCGTGGTGGCGTACCACGCGGCCATGAACCACCCGGACCGGATCGAGCGGCTCGTGCTCGAGGACGCGCCGCCGCCGCTCCCCTTCAAGAACCGCCCGCCGATCGTCGAGGACGATTCGACCGGGTTCGACTGGCGCATGATGCACGACACGGAACGGCAGCTGGCCGGCCCCGATCCCGCCTGGCTGGAGGGGCTCGGCAAGATCACGGCGCCGACGCTGGTGTTGAGCGGCGGGGAGCAGAGCCCCGCCAACACCGGGGAGGTGGCGGCGCGGATCCCGGGGGCGCGGCTGGTCACGATCGACGTCGGGCATCTGATCCACACCACGGCCCGCAGCCGGTTCCTGCAGGCGGTGGACACCTTTCTGGACGGCTGACGGGCCGCATCTCATCACGCCGTAACCCTGGTGTCACGTATGCACGGCAGGGTAGGGGCGTGGTTGACATGCACGTACATCAGCGTCTGGGCAGACTGAGGCTGATGGCCCCCACGATCGGCCAGTGCGCGATCGGAGCCGCGATCGCCTGGCTCGTGGCCAAGAACCTGCTGGGCCACAGCCGCCCGTTCTTCGCGCCCATCGCCGTCGTGGTCTGCATCGGCGTGGCCCTGGGCCAGCGGCTGCGGCGGGTGGTGGAGCTGGTCGTCGGGGTCACCCTCGGCGTCGGCGTCGGCGACCTGCTGGTGTCGCGGATCGGTTCGGGCGCCTGGCAGATCGCGCTGGTGGTGGCGCTGGCCATGGCCGTGGCGGTGCTGCTCGACAGCGGTTCGCTGATCGTCCTCCAGGCGGGCTCGTCGGCCGTGCTCGTCGCCACGCTCCTGCCGCCGAGCGGCAGCGGCGGGTTCGACAGAATGGTCGACGCCCTGGTCGGCGGGCTCATGGGGCTCGCGGCCGTCGCCCTGCTGCCCACCAGCCCGGCGGCGCTGGCGAGAAGGCACGCGAAGGGGACGTTCGGCGCGCTGGCCGACGCGTTGCGGCAGATCGCCGAGGCCATCGAGAACCGCGACGCGCGCGTGGCCTCCGACGCGCTGGAGGAGGCGCGCGGCAGCCACAAGAACGTGGAGGAGTTCAGGCAGGCGCTGGAGACGAGCAAGGAGATCGCCACCATCTCGCCGCTCCACCGCCATCGCCGCCCCTTCCTGGACGGGTACGAGCAGGCGGCCGTGCCACTTGATCACGCGCTCAGAAACGCCAGAGTGCTGGCCAGGCGGGCCATCGTGGCACTCGACGGCCCCGGCGCCCTCCCGCCCCGGCTGCCGGACGAGCTGCGCGAACTGGCCGACGCCACGCTCATGCTGCGGGACGACCTCGCCGCCGGACGCTCGCCGGAAAGGGCGCGCCGGGCGATCCTGTCGGTGGCCTCGCGGCAGGGCGCGGAGCGGTGGGGCTTCTCGGCGGACGTGATGACCGCCCAGCTCAGGTCCATCATCGTGGACCTCCTCCAGGCGACCGGCATCGATCGGGACGAGGCGGTCGCGACCCTGCCACCGCTGGACGTCCACCCCGACGAGCCATCAACCGACTCGCCCGACCCCGGCGCGGAGAGCGATCCCCCAAGCTCCGAAAAATCCACACAACGCCCGACGAAAAGGACGTAGCTGGGGCAAACGTGACCTCAATGTCATATAGATCCGCCTTAAGGTAGAGGGGTGCGAACCAGGCTCAGCGATCATGTGAAGGAACGGCTGGGCACGTTCGGCCTCATGGCCCCCTCCATCGCGCAGTGCGCGGTGGGCGCCGCACTGGCCTGGATCATCGCCATGGAGCTGCTCGGCCACCCCCGCCCGTTCTTCGCGCCGATCTCGGTGCTGATCTGCGTGGGCGTCGGGCTGGGGCAGCGGCTGCGCAGGGTGGCCGAGCTGGTGATCGGCGTCAGCCTCGGGGTGGGCATCGGCGACCTGCTGGTGTCCTGGATCGGCTCGGGCGCCTGGCAGCTCGCGCTCGTGGTGGCGCTGGCGATGGCCGTCGCGGTGCTGCTGAACAGCGGGGCGCTGTTCGTCGCGCAGGCCGGGTCGTCGGCCGTGCTGGTGGCCACCCTGGTGCCCGGCGACGGGGCCGGCGGGCTGGACCGGATGGCCGACGCGCTCACCGGGGGCATCGTCGGGGTCATGGCGGTCGCGCTGTTGCCCGCCAGCCCGTTCACGATCGCGGCCAAGCACCTGTCCGGGGTGCTCGACGCGCTGTCCACGGTGCTGGAACGAGCGGCGGAGGCGATCGAGAAGCGGGACGTGGAGCTGGCGGCGGAGGCGCTGGAGGAGGCGCGGAACACGCAGGAGGCGGTGGAGGAGTTCGAGCACGCGCTGGAGACCGCCAAGGAGATCACGATGCTCTCGCCGCTGCACTGGCACCGGAAGGCCAGGCTGGCGCGCTACGAGACCGCCGCCGTGCCGGTGGATCTGGCGCTGCGGAACGCCCGGGTGCTGAGCAGGCGTACCCTCGCCTCGCTCGGGGAGGCCAGCCCCCCGCCCACCGCCCTGGCGGAGGCCCTGCGCGAGGTCTCGGAGGCGGCGCTGCTGCTGCAGCTGGAGCTCGGCGCCGGCCGGGAGCCGACGCTGGCGCGCCAGGCGCTGCTGGCGGTGGCGGCGCGGGAGCGGCCCGACGGGCTCGGCTTCTCGGCGCACGTGATCATCGCGCAGCTGCGTTCGGTGGTCGTGGACCTGCTGCAGGCGACCGGGATGGAGCACGAGGCGGCCACGGACACGCTCACCCCGCTGGACGAGCCCCGCGACGAGACCAGCCGCCGCTGACGGTCGTACCCGAGCAGGAACGGCTCGCCGTCCCGCGTCCCGGCCGCCCACGCGCTGGTGGGGCCGGTGGCGATGACGTCCCGCAGCCGGCTGCCGGGGTCCTCGCCGACGTAGGTGCAGCGCCAGCCGCCGGGGGCGGCCTCCGGGACGATCGGGGTCGGGGTCGCCGGGGGGTGACGCGATCGGTCGCCGGCGGCTGGATCAGCGGGGGACGAGGTGGAAGAACGAGCCGTCCATGGGGCCGAGGTCGTGGTGGGAGATCTCGTCCAGCCGGGCCACCGCCTCGTCCGGGAGGTCGAGGTCGAAGGCCGCCAGGTTCTCCCGCAGCTGCTCCACCGATCGCGGGCCGATCAGCACCGAGGTCACCCCGGGCCGCCGCGCCACCCAGGCCAGGGCCACCGCTGCCGGTGCGGCGCCGAGTTCGGCCGCGACCTTGACGAGTTCGTCGGCGATGTCCAGATTGCGGTCGTTGAGCAGCGATCGGGCCCAACGGTTCGCGCCGGGGAGGGAGTGGCCGAGCAGCCTGCCCATGCGGCTGTCGGGGTCGGGGACCTCGCCGTGCCGGTAGCGGCCGGTCAGCACGCCGCCGCCGAGCGTCCCGTACACGACGGCGCCGATCCCGTGCCGCTCGCACGCCGGCAGGATCTCCGCCTCGATCACCCGCTGGATGAGCGAGTACTGCGGCTGCAGGCTCACGAACGGCGTGCCGCCCACGCGGGCGGCGGCCCACTGCGACTCGACGAGCTGGGTCGCGGTGAAGTTGGAGCAGCCGAGGTAGCGGACCTTGCCCTCCCTGACGAACCCGTCCAGCGTGGCCATCGTCTCCTCGATCGGCGTCGCCGGGTCCCACTGGTGGCACTGGTAGAGGTCCACATAGTCGGTGCCGAGCCGGCGCAGGCTGGCATCGAGGGCTCTGGTGAGGTGACGGCGCGACAGGCCGCGCCCCTCCGTACCCACCGGCATGGCGCCCTTGGTGGCCAGCACGACCCACTCGCGCCTGCCCTTCAGCGCACGGCCGACGATCTCCTCGGTCTCGCCCCGGTGGTACAGGTCGGCGGTGTCGATGAAGTTGCCGCCCGCGTCGAGGAACGCGTCGATGATCCGGCCCGCCTCGGCCTCGTCACTGGCGGCCAGGCCGTACTCGGTGCCGAAGTTCATGGTGCCCAGGCAGGCCCTGGAGACGCGCAGGCCGGAACGGCCGAGATTCAGGTAGTCCAAGGGATTCCCCCTAGAATCGGAATGGTTGTTCCGGATGTTGACCATACGGAACAACGGTTCCGGTTGTCAACGAGGAAGGGGCTCTCTGTGATGCGTGCGGACGCGCGACGCAACCGCGCCCGGGTGCTGGAGGCCGCCGAAGTGGTGCTGGCCAGGGACGGGCTGTCCGCGTCGATGCGCGAGATCGCCTCGCTGGCCGGGGTGGGGGTGGGGACGATCTACCGCCAGTTCCCCACCAAGGAGGACCTCTACCAGGCGATCGTCGTCGACCGGATGGCGCGGCTGGCCGCGCTGGCCGACGAGCTGGCCACGGCCCCGGACGCCGGGGAGGCGTTCTTCGAGTACTTCACGATGATCGTGGAGGATTCGACCGTCAAGAAGGTGCTCGTGGACGCCCTGGCGGCGGCGGGGATCGACGCCAAGGCCGGGATGCCGGACATCCGGGGGGCCATCGAGACGCTGCTGGTGCGGGCGCAGGGCGCCGGGGCGGTTCGGGGGGATGTGGGGATGGCGGAGTTGCTGGCGCTGTTGAGCGCCACGTGTCTGGCGGCGCAGCACAACGGGTGGGACGAGGGCCTGCGGACGAGGACCCTCGCCATCGTCTTCGACGGCCTCCGCCCCTCGCCACCGACCCGATGACTCCCTTTAGGTGGAGAGCCGTTTGAGGCGGGTCACGGCCTCGTCGATGACCTCGTCCTTCTTGCAGAACGCGAACCGGACGAAGTGCCGCCCCCGGTCGGCGTGGTCGTAGAAGACCTGGGTCGGGATGGCCACCACGCCGGCCAGGTCCGGGAGGCGGCGGGTGAGTTCGAGGCCGTCGGTGAAGCCCAGGGGGCGGATGTCGGTCTGGACGAAGTACGTGCCGGAGGGCCGCAGGACGGAGAACCCGGCGGCCGCGAGGCCCTCCATGAGGCGGTCGCGCTTGTCCTGGAGGCCGGCGCGCAGCGCGGACACCCACTCGAGCTCGTGCCGCAGCCCGTACGCCACCGCCATCTGCCACGGCGCGCTCGACGTGAACGTGAGGAACTGCTTGACCGTCTGCACCGCCGTGACCAGGGCGGGAGGGGCGCAGATCCAGCCGGTCTTCCAGCCGGTGACCGAGAACGTCTTGCCCGCGGACGAGATCATCACCGTGCGCTCGCGCATGCCGGGCAGCGTGGCCAGCGGGATGTGCTCGACCCCGTCGAACGTCAAATGCTCGTACACCTCGTCGGTCACCGCGATCAGCCCGCGCTCCTGGCAGAGCTCGGCGATGACCTCGAGCTCGGCGCGGGTGAAGACGGTGCCGGTGGGGTTGTGCGGGGAGTTGACGAGGATGACGCGGGTGCGCGGGGTGACGGCGGCGCGCAGCTCGTCGGGGTCGAACGTGAAGCGCCCGTCCACCGGGCGCATCGTGACGGCGACCAGGCGGGCCTGGGCGAGCGCGATCGAGGCCGCGTACGAGTCGTAGTACGGCTCGAAGGCGATCACCTCCTCCCCCGGCTCGCAGAGGGCGAGCACGGCCGACGCGATGGCCTCGGTGGCCCCCACCGTGACCAGGATCTCGCCCGCCGGATCGTAGGAGAGGTCGTAGTGGGCGGAGCGGTGTTCCGAGATCGCCCGGCGCAGCTCCAGGACCCCCGGACCCGGCGGGTACTGGTTGGCGCCCGAGGTGATCGCCTGGACCGCGCGGTCGAGCATGGCCGCGGGCCCGTCGGTGTCGGGGAAGCCCTGGCCGAGGTTGATGGATCCGGTCTCTGCGGCGAGCGCGCTCATCTCCGCGAAAATCGTCGTGCCGAAGGCGCGCATCCTGGCAACAAGTGGTTCGGTCACGGCACTTAGGCTATGCCCGGCGGGAAAGCCGCCCATCATTCCGCCCCCTGATGTCGCGAAGGGCATGGGCGGTTCGCCGCGCCTTGTCGGTAGTCTCGTCCCGTGATCATTCGGGTCGTGCTAGCCCTCGCTTTAATGACGCCCCCTGTCATGACCCCGTCGGACACCGGCCCGAGCGCCTGCCCGGTCGCCATGCCACCCCGTACGACGTGCGGTTTTCTCGAGGTCCCCGAGCGCAGGGACGCGCCGGAGCGGAAGATCAAGGTGGGGTACGCGGTCCACGCCTCCACCGCCAAGGACCGCAGGCCCGACCCCGTGGTGTACATGAGCGGGGGCCCGGGGTCGGCGTCCATGCAGCTGACGGGGTTCCTGAGCCAGATGTTCCCCGATCGCGACGTGGTGACGATCGAGCAGCGCGGCAGCAAGTACTCCGAGCCGGTCCTGGGGTGCCCCGAGACGGCCGAGGCGTTGCTCGGGCAGCTCAGGCGGCCCCCCGCCGACGTCGGCGCGGCGGCCGTCCGCTGCCGCAAGAGGCTCCAGGAGCAGGGCGTCGACCTGCGCGGATACAACACGAAGGAGATCGCGGCCGACGTGGTCGCGTTACGGGAGAAGCTCGGGTACGACTCCTGGAACCTGTTCGGCGTCAGCTACTCCACCAGGGTCATGATGGACGTGGCCGCCGCGGACCCGAAGGGCGTGCGGTCGGTGGTGCTGGACTCGTACCTGCCGGAGAGCGTCAACTGGTACGACGACGCCGACCGCAACCTGGCCGACACGGCGGCGCGGCTGAACATGAAGGACGCGTTCGAGGCCATGACGGCCCGGCTGAACGCCACGCCCGCGCAGGTGACGACGACCGACCCGCTGCTCGGCAAGGCTTTCGAGGCGCGGATCAGCGGTGACGACGTGGCCACGATCATGGCGGAGGCGCTGCACGAGGCGGACTTCGCGGCGGTCGCGCCCGCCATGGTCGGCGCGCTCGCGAAGGGCCACGACGAGCTGCTGCGGGCGCTGGCCGACGCGGTGGGCGAGGGGCTGGTGTCGCACGAGTTCGGGCTGTATCACGCGGTGCAGTGCCAGGACGAGGTCCCGTTCAACACATACACCACCAAATCCCGACTTTTCACCGTAAATGGTGACAAGGCGGTGTGCGATGCGTGGCAGCTCCCCAAGTCCAAGGCCGTCAACGCCACCACCAAGGCCCCCGTGTACGTGGTGGGCGGCCAGTACGACCCCACCACCCCGACCAGGACCACCAAGCCCGCGGCCGAGGCTCTCCCCGGCGCCCGCTTCGAGGAGTTCCCCCGCGCCTCCCACGCCGTCTTCCTGACCAGCCCCTGCGCCCGCCGCAAGATCGTGGAGTTCCTCGACGCACCGGCCGGCGGCGCGGCCTCGCCGTGCGTCGACGACGCCGCCGGGCAGCCGGTCGACCTGCACGTGACCGCCGCCCCGTACCAGATCTCGAAGTCGCCCTGGCTGGCCGCGCCCTTCGCGCTGTTCGCCCTCGTCTGCCTGATCCAGCTGGTCGCGGGCGCGCTGAGGGGCCGGGCGCTGGCGGCGTTCGGCGGGCTGGCCGGCGTGGCCTTCGCCGGGCTGGTCGGGCAGTCCGTGTACGCCCTGGTCACCCGGAACGAGACCGCGCTCGCCGTCGGCGTGCCCGGCACGGCCGTCCTCTACACCTGGATCGCCGCCGCCTCGGCCGCGCTGACCGCCGCCGCGCTGCTGCGCGACCGGCGCTGGCCGCAGATCGCGGCGACCGCCGTCGGCGCCGGGTTCCTCGTATGGTGGTTGGCCTGGTTCCTGTGACGCGCATTCGTGAGCTCGACGCCCTCCGCGGTTTCGCGGTGGGCGGCATCATGCTGGTCAACACCTGGCAGCACACCGCCAAGGACCCGCGCAACGGCGTCGACTGGGTCATCGAGGCGCTGTTCCAGAGCCGGTTCTACCCGATCTTCTCGCTGCTGTTCGGCATCAGCTTCATGCTGTTCCTGCGTGGAAACAGCCGCTGGGCGCTGCTGAGCCGGCTGTTCTGGCTGTTCTGCCTCGGGCTGGTCCAGCACACGTTCTACGACGGCGAGGTGCTGACCTACTACGCCGTCTACGGCGCGGCGGTGCTGCTGCCGGCCTCGTTCCTGGCCGGCGGCCTGCCGGTGCTGCTGCTCGGGGTGGCGGTGCTGGTGTGGGGGCTCCAGGTGGGCGGCGGGGCGTGGCTGATCCCCGGCCTGTTCCTGATCGGCATGGGGCTGTGGCGGCTGAGCCCGTCCAGGTCGCTGCTGCTGCCGTCGTTCGCGGTCACCGCGCTGGCCGGCGCGCTGCTGACGGCCGCCTGGGCGAGCCAGGGCGGGTGGATCCTCTACAGCACGGCCGCGCTGGCGGGCGCGGCGGCGTACTCGCTGGGGCTGCTGCTGGCGCTGCGGCCGTGGTTGTCGGCGGTGCTGGAGCCGCTGGGCAGGATGGCACTGACGAACTACGTCACGGGCACCGTCGTGATCGTCCTGGCCACCCCGCTGCTGAACACCGACCCGACGCGCTGGTCGGTGGTGGCGCTGGCGGCGGTGACCGTGGCGGCGCAGGTGCTGTTCAGCAGGTGGTGGCAGGCCAGGTTCAGGTACGGGCCCCTTGAGTGGATCTGGCGGTGCCTGACCTGGTTTCGAGTGGTGCCCAACCGGTTAGAGTCGGGCCGTGACCGAAATCGCCCTCTGCCAGATCCCGGTGTCTCCTGACCCGGCCACGAACCTGAAACGTGCCCAGGAGGCGCTCGCCAGGGCCGAGGGGGCCGACTTGGCGATCTTCCCCGAGGCCACGCTCACCCGCTACGGGCGGCGCATCACGGACCTGGCCGAGCCGCTGGACGGGCCGTTCGTGTCGGGCCTGGCGGAGGCGGCCAGGAAGCACGGGCTGGCGGTGATCGCCGGGGTCTTCGAGCCGGGCGACGACCGCGTGCACAACACGGCCGTGGCCATCGACGCGCAGGGCGCGGTGCGGGCGGCGTACCGGAAGATCCACCTGTTCGACTCGTTCGGCGCGAAGGAGTCCGACCTGGTCGCGCCCGGAGCGGAGCCGACCGTGGTGGAGCTCGCGGGGCTCAAGGTCGGCCTCGTCACCTGCTACGACGTGCGTTTCCCCGAGCTGGCCAGGGCGCTCGTGGACAAGGGCGCCGAGCTGTTCGCGGTGATCGCCGCGTGGGGCTCCGGGCCGCTCAAGGAGGACCACTGGGTCACCCTGGTCAGGGCCCGTGCGCTGGAGAACACGATGTGGACGGCCGCCGTCGGCCAGGCGCCCAACCCGGCCGAGTCGTCCGACGGCTACGGGGTGGGCCGCAGCATGCTGGTCGATCCCCTGGGCGTGATCCGCGCCGATCTGGGCACGGCGCCCGGCGTGCAGACCGTGCGGGTGGATCACGAATGGACAACAGCCGCCAGGGCGACCCTGCCGTGCCTCCAACACCGGGTTCTCTGAGGTTCAACCGATCGTAAAGTAGTACCGTGAGCGGAACGCAGATGCAGAAGGTTGTCCCGCCGCGTCTGCTCGTGCCATACCTGTCGGGCAAACGCACGGTGATCTCGGGTTACGTCTACCGCGTGCAGGACTGCGTCAGGCTGACCACGCCTGAGTCGCTCTACCACGGGCTCGACCTGTCCTTCGACGGGTCGGAGCTGTTCGGCGAGGTGCCCGAGCTCTACGTGATGCGCTGGTACGCGCGCGACGTCGACACGTACGCGGTGCCGTACGGGCCCCACATGGGTGGCGACTGGAGCGACGCGCCGCCGTTCGCCGGCAACGGTTTCACAACATCGTCGGATCACGTGGTGCCGCAGTTCCACACCGTTCCGATGCCGATCCCGGCCGGGACGGAGATCGTCCACGTCACCGCCGACGGCGAGCGGCCCTTCGCCGAGTACGACGGCCTGACTTGGCGGCCCGCCGCATGAGTGACGACGAGATCATGCCGGTCGCGTCCGGCTTCGTGGCGCGCTTCGACGGCCGCACGCTGCCCGCCGCCCTGGGCCCCGACAACGACCAGGTGGTGCTGTTCAGCGAGGTCGAGCTGGACGGGTTCGATCCCGCGTCGGGCTACTGGCGCAGGGTGGTGGCCAGGTCACAGGTGGAGTGGCTCGTGCTGATCCGCACGGTGGGGGCGTTCGGCGGCGAGCCGTGCATCGTGATCGACGAGGACGACGACGGGCTGCACATCGCCTACACGGGGCACAGCGGGATGAAGGCGGAGGCGCTGGGCTACTGGCTGGTCGACCACGGCGCCTACGAGGTCGTGGTGCCCCGCGAGGAGGTCTTCTCGATCCGCGTCGAACGGATTCCGGTCCCCTAGTCAACCTGCCGCCGTTCCGGGTGTCTCTATGACGTGACCGAAACAGCGACCACGACGCAGCCGTCGTTCGCCGAGCTGTTCGCGGCCCAGTACCAATCCCTGGTACGCCTGGCCGGGCTGCTCGGCGCGGACGACCCTGAGGACATCGCCCAGGAGGCGTTCGCCCGGCTGCACACAAGGCGGTTGCGCGACGACGGGGCCGCCCTGGCCTACCTGCGCTCCACCGTCTGCAACCTGACGCGCAACCGCCTGCGCCACCTCAGCCTCGTACGACTGCGCCGCCCCGATCCTCCCGAACCGGCGCGCAGCAGCGAGCACGCCGTGCTCGTCTCCGAGGAGCACCGCGAGCTGCTGTCCGCCGTGGACCGGCTGCCGCGCCGCCAGCGCGAGGCGCTCGTCCTGCGCTACTGGCTGGACCTGTCGGAACGCGAGATCGCCGACGCCATGGGCGTCTCGCCCGGATCGGTGAAGACGCACGCGAGCCGGGGCCTGGCGGCCCTGGGCAAGGCGCTGAAGGAGGAGGACGCGTGAACAACCTGGAAGAGCGCCTTCGAGCCGCGTTCGACGCCCGCGCCCGGGCCTACGAGCCCGACCCGCACGCCTGGGCGCGCATCATGGAGCGCCGGCCGCGGCGCCGACCGGCCCGGTGGCTGCTGGCCGCGCTCCCGGTGGCGCTGCTGACCGTGTTCGTTCCTGTGCTGCTCAACGGGGGCCTGGGCAGGAACACCGCGATCGACCCGACCGGGATCTACCAGCAGCTCATGAAGGAGCGCACGCCCCTCGGCAAGGAGGCGTCCGTCGACAACCCCTCCGAGGGCAAGCCGCTGCGGATCTGGTTCGCCAGAGGGAAGCTGGGCTATCCCGAGGTCTGCTACATCGTCGAGCGGGCCGCCGGCGAGCCGTACGGGGCCTGCGCCGACGCCGTCACGTGGGAGGACGTGGACGCCTGGTTTGTGGGCAGCACGCTGCGGGACGGTGCGGGGACCGCGATGGACTGGGGGCTGGCGCTCCAGGACGTGGGCGCGGTGACCGGGGTCACGAAGGGCGGGCAGGAGTTCCAGGGCACGGTGCGGAGCCTGGACGGCGCGCCGTACCGGCTGTGGACGGTGACGTATCCGTCCCAGGATCCCATGTCCAAGATCCGGATCTCGAACGTCGACGGCAAGAGCCTCGGGTGGTGGTCCCGCGACGGCCTGTTCGCGCCGGATGGCCAGCCCATGAGCGCGCCCATGGAGCTGTCCCAGGGCATCTCCGTCCAGCCGTACCGGACGAAGGAGGGGACGCGGCTGACCTGGTCGCGGCACGGTGCCGAACTCGCCTCTCAGCTGCCCTCCGCGACGGACCCGGTGGTGACCGTCAGCCCACGGCGAAACATGATCATCGGGTTCGCCCGCAAGGACGTCGCCAGAATCGAGGTCTCGTTCGGCGGCGGGAGCACGGCGAGCGTCGTGACCAGGCCCGATCCCTGGAACCTGGGCGTCACGCTGTTCGCCGCCATGAGCCCGTCCGACGACCGGGCCGAAAGTCGCCGCGTCACCGCCTACGACGCGTCGGGCAAGCAGGTCTGGAGCCAGGACGAGCCGGGCGAGGCAGCGCCGTTCGAGGACGACAAGGTCGCAGGCGAGGTGATGACCCTCCCGGGCACCGAAAGCTCCGGCCGCCCGGTACGCGTCTGGTTCACCCAGAGGACCGACGACGGGGACGGGTTCTGCTACACCGGCGGGCCTGCGCCGGGCGACCGAGGCGTGTCCGGCTGCTTCATCAGCTTCGCGCAGAACTCCTACCCCTTCCAGCAGGCGACCACCTACCTGCCGGACCCCGGCGCCGACATCTACTTCGGCCCGGCCCTCGCGGGCTGGGAGTCGGTCGAAGCGGTGCTCCTCGACGGGCAGCGGGTCCGCGCCTCGTTCCTGCGCGGCGCGGGCGCCCCATACCCGGTCTGGCACGTCAGCGTCCCGCGCGGCGCCGAGGTCGGGGGCTTCATCGTCAAGGCGAAGGGCAAGCCGGACAAGCAGGTTCCGAATTCCAACAAGGCTTGCACGAGGCAGGCCGCGAGGTCCGAGGCCACCCCTCAGCCCCTGCCGGCGGGCATCACGGCTCTCCTCGTGCCGGGCTGCGCGGCCTTCTGGGAGAACGGGGAGATGGTGCCGGCGCTGCCCGGGCCGCTGCCCGGCGCGCGGCTGAGCGATCTGCTCGACGCCGAGCGGCCGGTCCAATGGGCCAGCCACAAAACGGCCTGGTACGGCTACGCACCCGCGGGCACGGCCAAGGTGGAGTTCCGCATGAAGGGCGGCGCCACCGCGACGGCCGAGGCCGTCCCGGATTCGTGGGGGCAGAACGTGGCGCTGTTCGCGGCCCCGGCCCCCAAGGGCGGTGTCGAAGAAACCGTCGCCCTCACGGGCTATGACGCCGGCGGCAAGGAGTTGTGGCGATACGAGCTGCCCAATCGGCGCGCCCCGAAGTTCTAGCCGAGGTTGCGGAAGCGGGCCCGGCGGGCCGCGAAACGGTCCGCCGGGCTCAGCTCCAGCAGCCGGGCGATCTCGTACTCCAGCGCCCGCCCCACCCGCTCGCAGAACTGCCGCGGCTCGTACGCGGCGTCCGGCACCTCCGGGACGACCCGGTCCACGATGCCGTCGCGGCGCAGGTCGGTGGCGCGGATGTGCTGGGCCTGGGCGATCTCGGGTGCGAAGTCCACCGAGCGGTAGAGGATGGCCGAGGCGCCCTCCGGCGGCAGCGGCGACAGCCAGGCGTGCTGGGCGCAGAGCACCCGGTCGGCGGGCAGCAACGCCAGCGCCGCCCCGCCCGCCCCCTCGCCGAGCAGCAGGCACACGGTCGGCGCGTCGAGCATGACCAGCTCGGCCAGGCAGCGGGCGATCTCGGCGGCCAGCCCGCCCTCCTCGGCCGCCTTCGACAGGTCGGCACCCGCCGTGTCGACGACGGTGATCAGCGGCAGGCCCAGCTCGGCCGCCAGCCGCATGCCCCGCCGGGCCACCCTGAGCCCGGCCGGGCCGAGGGGCGAGTTGGTCCGCTGGACCCGCCGGTCCTGGCCGAGCACCACCGCCGGCGCCGTGCCGAACCTGGCCAGCGCGAGCAGCAGCCCCGGCTCGTTCTCACCCTCCCCGCTGCCGCTGAGCGGGGTCACGTCGGTGGCGGCGAGCTTGAGCAGCGTACGCACGCCGGGCCGGTCGTCGCGGCGCGAGCGGGTGATCGCCTCCCACGCCTCCACGGGCCGCAGGTCCTCCTCCGGAGGGGTGCCCGCCTCCACCCGCGACCTGTCGTCGGCGAGCACGCCGAGCGCCCTGATCGCGATCTCCCGCGCCTCCTCGGCCGGGACCACCGCGTCGATCAGGCCCTTGCGGTGGAGGTTCTCGGCAACCTGCACGCCTTCGGGGAACGGGTAGCCGTGCAGCGACTCGAACACCCGCGGCCCCATGAACCCGATCAGCGCACCCGGCTCGGCCGCCGTGACGTGCCCGAGCGACCCCCACGACGCGAACACCCCGCCCGTCGTCGGGTGCCGCAGGTAGACCAGGTAGGGCAGGCCCTCGCTCCGGTGCAGCTGGATCGCGGTGGTGATCTTCACCATCTGGACGAACGCGAGCGCGCCCTCCTGCATCCGCGTGCCGCCCGACGCGGGCGCGGCCAGCACCGGCAGCCGCTCGCGGGTGGCCCGCTCGACGGCCGCCGTGAACCGCTCGGCCGCCGCCACCCCGATCGAGCCCGCCATGAACGAGAACTCGCACGCCACCACGGCCACCCTGCGGCCGCCGAGCAGCCCTTCGCCGGTGATGACGGACTCGTCGTAGCCGGACTTGGCGCGGGCCGCGGCCAGCTCGTCGGCGTAGGGGGAGCCGGGCGGCGCGGGGTCGGCGGGCGGCGCGTCCCACGACTTCCACGACCCCCGGTCGAGGATCGTTTCGATCAGTGTGCGCGCGTCCGGACGGCTCACTATCGCTCCCTAAATGTCGGCCAGCCTTGCAATGTTGACGCACGAAGAGATCGTCCGGTGCCGCGAAATGCGGATCATCGTTCACGCTCTTCGAGCCAGGCGAGCACGGCGTCGCCGTCCTGGCCGAGGGCGGGTGGCGCGGTGTGCTCGAACCCCTCGAGACCGTCGAAGCGCAGCGGCGGCCCGGGCAGCTCGATCGTGCCCAGCACCGGGTGCTCCACCTCGACGACCAGGCCCTGCGAGCGGGTCTGGTCCCAGGCGTAGACCTCGTCGAGCGTCCTGATCGCGCCCGCGGGCACGCCCTCCTCGCCCAGCCTGGCCAGCCAGTGGGCACGGTCGTGGGCCGCCAGAGCCTTCTCCATGTCCGCGATCAGCTCGTCCCGGTGCGCGAACCTGTCCCGGTTGGTGGCGTACTTCGCGGCGTCGGGGTCGATGCCGAGGAGCGTGGCGACCTTCTTCCACTGGCCGTCGTTGGCCGCGGCGATCTGCAGCATGCCGTCGGCGCAGCGGAAGGCGCCGTAGGGGGCGATGGAGGCGTGGTGGTTGCCGCCGGCCGCCGGCACCTTGCCGCCGACCGTCCAGGCGGTGCCGTGGTAGGCGTGGACGCCGGTGATGGCGGCCAGCAGCGAGGTGCGCACGACACGGCCCCTGCCGGTGCGCTCGCGCTCGTAGAGGGCGCCGGTGACGCCGTACGCGCCGTGGATGCCGGCGAGCAGGTCGGCGATGGAGGCGCCGACGCGGTAGGGCTCGTCGGGCGACGGCCCGGTCAGCGACATCAGGCCGGCCTCGCCCTGGGCGATCTGGTCGTAGCCGGGCCGTCCGCCCTCCGGGCCGTCGTGGCCGAAGCCGGTGATCGACAGGATGACCAGGCGGGGGTTGAGCTCGTGGAGGCGCTCGACGGAGAAGCCCAGGCGGTCGAGCACGCCGGTGCGGAAGTTCTCGATCAGGACGTCGCTCTGGCGGACGAGGCGCTCGATGAGCCGCTTGCCGTCGGCGGACTTGAGGTCGACGGCGATGGACTGCTTGTTGCGGTTGGCCGCCAGGAAATAAGTCGAAATTTCGTGATCCGGTCCGACGAACGGCGGTCCCCACCCGCGCGACTCGTCACCCCCGTCCGGATGCTCCACCTTGATCACCCGAGCGCCCAGGTCACCCAGCATCTGCGCCGCGTGCGGCCCGGCCAGGGCCCTGGACAGATCGAGCACGACGATGTCACCGAGGGGTCCGAGCAAGATCAACCTCCTGCTTGCATTCGGGGCGAAAGAACATTCTCTCAGTAGCCCACACCACGTCTTCTACCCTGGGTCCGGTGAACCACCTGGCCGATCGCATCATGACCCTGCGCCCCTCGTGCGGCCCCGTCCGGCTGGTGGCCGTGGACGGGCCGGCGGGGGCGGGCAAGACGACGTTCGCGGGGCGGCTGGGGGCTGCGCTCGGCTGCCAGGTGATCCACAGCGACGACTTCCCCGTGCCGTGGGAGGAGGGGCCCGGCGGCTGGTTCCACGCGCTGGAGTCGCAGGTGCTGGTCAGGCTCCGGGACGGCGAGCCCGGGGGTTTCCGCAGGTACGACTGGGTGCGCGGCGAGTACGCCGAGCACGTGGCGGTCCCGGTCGCGCCGGTCCTGGTCATCGAGGGCGTCGGCACGGCCCGCGCCTCGATCGCCCGCCTGCTGGCCTTCACCGTCTGGATGGACGCGCCGCGGGCGCTGCGCTTCGCGCGGGTCATGGAGCGGGACGGGGCCGAGCTGGAGCCGCGGTGGCTGGAGTGGTTCGCGGCCGAGGAGAAGTGGTTCGCCGAGGACCGGACGCGCGACCGGGCCGACCTGATCGTCGAGACCGGGCCGGACCGGCCAGGGACGGGCGACGCCGCCGAGACCGGCTGATCGGAGACCGGCTAGAGGTGGCGGGAGCCGTCGAGACCGGCTAGAGGTGGCCGACGTCGTTGAACCGGACGAGCCCGGAGCCGTCCCACACGGAGACGGAGGCGTTCAGCACCGGCGCGAACTCCAGGACCGCGGCCAGGTCCTCGTCCGGGCCGCCCGCCAGGACGTGGCGCAGGCCCAGCACCACCGAGTCGTGGGCGACGATCAGCACCCGCCGCCCGGCCGCGTGCTCGCGCAGGTCGGCGAGGAGGTCACGGAGCCGCACCACGACGTCGGCCAGCGACTCGCCGCCGGGCGGCCGGAAGGCGTAGGCGCCCTCGGCCTCCCGCCGCGCCATCTCCTCGGGGAAGCGCTCTTTGATCGCGGCCAGGTTGTAGCGCGCGAACGCGCCCGCCTCCTGGTCCCTGAGCCGCCCGTCCACGGTGAGCGGGAGCGGGCCGGCGCCCCACGCCCGCAGGGCCACCCGCCACGTGTCGAGCGCCCGCAGGTAGGGCGAGCACCACACCACCTCGGGGGCCTCGGCGGCGGGCAGGCCCGCCAGCGACCGTCCGAACGCGGCGGCCTGCGCCCGGCCCAGGTCCGTCAGCGTGACCTCGTCGTCCCCGCGCTCGTAGACCAGGGGCGCCGACCCGGCCTCCCGGTGCGCGAGGTTGGCCTCGCTCTCCCCGTGCCGCACCGCCATGATCCGCGTCGGTCCCATCCCGACATCTTGTCACGGCACCCTCCGGCCAATTACGGTCAAGCCCGTTATATCGCTCTGGGAGGTCGTACGTGCGCACCATCCTCGCAACGCTCCTCGTTGCCTTATCCCTCTCGGCTCCGGCCCAGGCCGAATCCACCGCAGCCCCACCCACCGGGTGCGGCTTCCAGAACCTCGGCACGCTCCCGCTGACCGGCGCCACCACCGCCGGCACCGCGCTGGACGCCCGCCACCCGCAGGGCCCGCGCGTCTACTCGGTCACCTCCAGCGCCTCCGGCCCGGCGCTGCTCGGGATCAGGGACGCCCGCGACGGCCGCCTGATCGCCGAACGCCCGCTCCCGCTCGCGCTCGGCTCCTGGGCCGTCACCGTCGCCCCCGACCACTCCGTCTACGTCGGCAGCTACAACGCCACCGCCGGGGCGATGGGCCGCCTCTTCCGCTACAACCCGTCCACCGACCAGGTGAGCGAGCTCGGCATCCCCATCACGACCGAGACGTTCGTCTGGACCGTCGCCGCCAGTCCCGACGGCTCGGCCGTCTACGGCGGCACCTCGCCCACGGGCAAGCTCTTCCGCTACGACACCGCGACCGGCGCCTTCGCCGACCTGGGCAGCCCGGTCCCCGGCGACCAGTACGTCCGGGACCTGGCCGTCGGCGAGGACGGCACCGTGTACGCCGGCGTCGGCGCGCGCAGCATGAAGGTCGCGGTGCTCACCCCCGCCGGCACGGTCGAGCGGGTGATCGACCCGCCCGTCGAGGGCAGCGGCTACGCCTACGACGTGGACGTGGCCGGCCGCTACCTGCTGGTCCGCTTCGTCACCTCCACCGGCGCCAACCCCATGGGCGTGTACGACCTGCGCAAGCGCGCGTGGAAGGACGTCGTGGAGGACGTCGACAACCTCACCGTCGGCGGCGGCAGGCGCGGCCACGACCTCTACCTGTTCCAGCACGACGAGCTCGTGAAGTACGACCTCAGGACCCGGAAGATCACCAGGCTGGGCTTCACCGGGTACGGCGAGGGCGCCGCCCGCCCGCTCGGCTGGCTCGGCCACACCCTCGTCGGCACCAGCTCCACCGGCCGCATCTGGCAGTTCGACCGCAGGACGGGGCAGGGCCGGCTGCTCGACGGCGCGCTGACCGGCCAGCCCGTCAGCATCCGCTCGCTCGGCACGGGCCCCGACGGCCGCGTCTACGCGGGCGGGTTCTTCACCGGCGGCCTGGCCGCCTACGACCCCGCCACGGGCCAGGCCCAGAACTGGCCGGACGTCGGCCAGAGCGAGGGCATCGTCACCCACAAGGGCAAGCTCTACCTCGGCGTCTACCCCGGCGCCCGGATCTACGAGTTCGACGGGACCGCGCCCACATTGCTGCTGGACCTCGGCGGCCAGGAGCAGGACCGGCCCTTCGCGATGATCTCGGCGGGCGACCGGCTGGCGTTCGGCACGGTGCCCAAGGCCGGCACCCACGGCGGCGCGCTCGGCCTGCTCGACCCCGCCACCGGCCGCACCGTGATCAGGCGGGACATCGTCCCGGGCCACAGCATCATCGGCCTGGCCTACCGCGACGGGGTCGTGTACGGCACCACCTCGGCCTTCGGCGGCACCAGCACGCCGCAGGGCGACGCCGTGGCGTTCGCGTACGACATCGCCACGGACTCGCTCAAGTGGCAGTCCACCCCCGTGCCCGGCGACCTGGCGCTCGGCTCGATCGCCTTCGACGGCGACGGGCGGCTGTGGGGGCTGACCCCGGACACCCTGTTCGAGCTGGACCCGGCCACCGGGCGGACCGTCAGGAGCGTGAAGCACCAGACCTACGCCTGGTCCAGCGCCACGCAGGTCTGGCTGGACACCAACCTCGTCTTCCACAAGGGCTACCTGTGGGGCAAGGTGCAGGGCAAGGCGTACCGGATCGATCCGGGGACGATGACGCTCGCGCTCATCGCCCGCCCGATCTCGAACCTGATCCTCGGCCCCGACGGCCACCTCTACCTCTCACGCTTCGAGAACTTCTCCACCTACCGCGTCTGCTGACGGGTCAGCCGGAACAGGCGCGGCCCCTCGGCGAAGTAGACGTCCCCGGACCCGTGCACCGCGAGCTGGTGCACGGGTCCCTGCCGCAGCACCGCGTGCCGTCCGGTCCGCGGGTCGAGGGAGAAGACGTCCTGGCCGGCGTGCGCGCCGTACAGGGTGCGGTCGCGCCGGTTGTACGCGAGCTGCCCGCTCGCGCTCTTGCTGTCCGACAGCGTGACGCGCGAGACCACCTTGCGGGCGGTCGTGTCGACCGCGAACACCTCGCCGCCCGCGATCCCCCACAGCCTTCCCCGGCCGTCGAACGTCAGCGCGGGGACGGCCGGCTTGCCCGCGGCGGGCACGATCTCCCACAGCAGCCGGTTCGCCTTCACCGACCACGCGAACAGCTTGGCCTCCGGCTGCGTCGGCGGCGTGGCCGACTGGCCGCTGTAGATGGACGTGCCGCCGTAGAGCACGCCGTCGCGGTAGGCGAGCGAGACGATGCTCTGGTCCTGGACGACGTTGCGCTGAGCGTGCTTGAGCGTCCCGGTCCGCGGGTCCCACACGGCGAGCACGCCGCCGAGCTGGCCGAGGTCGGGCATGGTGCCCGCGGCGAGGTAGCGGCCGGCCGACACCAGCGCCCGCGGCCTGATCTGCTTGTCGGCGGCGAAGTCGAACAGCCGGGCCGGGTTCGGCGCGGGGCCGGGCTCGGGGCTGGGCGAGTACTCGGTGCTGTTCCACGGCAGCGCCGGGTCGTAGGCGTAGACCCTGGCCTCGGGATAGGCGCCGACGTAGAGCTTGCCGTCGTGCGCGATCATGTCCTCGCTCTGCGAGAACGTGTGAAATTCCGTCCTTTCGCCGGTCTTCGGGTCCAGGGCGGCGAAGCCGCCGTTGAGGAAGCCGCCGGCGTACATGCGGTGGTCGGGGCCCTCTGCGAGCGCGGTCACGTCGATGGGCTCGCCCTTGACCGCCGTCTGCACGAACGACTTCGCGCCGGTCTGCGGGTTGTAGCGGAACATCAGCCCGCGCCAGAGCAGGCCGACGACGCTCTTCCCCGGATAGTCCGGCAGGCCCAGCTCGGCCCAGCCGATGCCGCGCGTGTTGGCCACCCGGCCGGTGAAGGGCAGGCCGGTCGGCGTCGTGGCCTGCGTACGGGGGTCGTAGCGGACCAGCTCGCCGCTCTTGACCAGGTAGACCGCGCCGTCGGCGGCCGGGGGCGAGACGTCGAGGCCGTGTACGGCGTCGAGCGCGCCGGTCCACTGGCCGGCGGCGATGTCCCAGACGTGCATCGGGCCCGGGCTCGCGCCGCCGTAGCGGACGTAGAGGAAGCCGCCCGCGACGTTGACGTCGTACGCCCACTTGCCCGCCGGGTCGAGGCCGTCGGGAGTCGGAAGCTGCCTGGTCGCGCCCGAGGCGGCGTCGATCTCGAAGACGGCGGCCGGGGCCTCGGTGCCGGCGTAGATCTTCCCGTCGGCGTAGGAGACGCTGCGCACGTAGGCGTGGGCGGGCGAGAGCTTGCCGTAGTCGCGCACGCCGGTCGCGGGGTCGTAGGCGAACAGGCGGCCGCCCGGGGAGGTGCCGCCGTAGACGGTGGCGCCCTCTCCCGCGGCCACGGACCAGATGAAGTTCTCCGAGGGCAGGGGGCGGCCGAGGTCCTGGACGCCGCCCTGGTCCGTCCAGCGGTAGAGGCGGCCGTCGCCGTACGTGCCCGCGTACACGCTGCCGTCCGGGGTCGCCTCCACGGCCCAGGAGCCGCCGGCGCCCGGCAGGTCGTACCTGGCCACCTCGGCGCCGGTGGCGGGATCGACGGCGTTGAGGTGGGCGGGGGTGCCCGACGAGGCGCCCCACAGCACGGTCCGGCCGCCCGGGCCCGGCGCCACCACGCCGCCGATCAGCAGCACGTCCTCCAGGGGGACGCCGAGATCCTCCACACGGGGCGCCGCCGCGACCGCGGGGGCGGCGGCGCCGAGCACGGCGAGGGTGGCCGCCATGCCGCATGCCAGCAGGCGCTTAATTAAGGTCATGACCGAAACCTAAGATGAGGCTGGTTTCGCCGTCAATGACGAATTACGGCCAAGGAACTAATTGGCGAGCACCTTCGCGAGGGCCTCGGCGACGTCGCCGGCCGCCTCGGGGGCGTCCATGAGCATGGCCTGGCGTACCCACACCACGGTCCTGGCGGCCTCCTCGGCACCCGGGCACGGCTCGACGCGGGTGCCCTCGGCGGTGAGGGCCTCCATCGTGCCGAGCGGCGGGTAGCCGGCGTCGAGCGGCACCCCCTCCGCGGCCATGGCGGCCAGCACGAACTCCCGGTCCACCCCGGCGTCGAGGCGCAGCATGAGCAGGTGGCGCGAGTCGCGGGTCGTGCCCTCCGGCGGCGGCACCACGGTCACCTCGGGAACGTGGGCCAGCTCGCGCTCCAGGGCGGCGCAGAAGGCGTTCCTGCGGTCGATCTCCTCGTCGAGGCGGTCCAGCCAGGGCAGCAGGAGCGCCGCCTGGATCTCGGTGAGGCGCAGGTTCCAGCCGACGGACGGGTGGCCGTACCAGCGGCCGCCGGGCGCGCGGCCGACGTTGCAGGCCGACCAGACGCGGTCGTGCACGGCCTGGTCGCGGCAGACGATCAGGCCGCCCTCGCCGGCGGTCATCGCCTTGCTCGCCTGGAAGCTGTAGACCCCCGCGTCGCCCAGACCGCCCACGGGACGGTCCCGGTACGTGGCGCCGTGCGCCTGGGCGGCGTCCTCGACGACCGCGAGGCCGTGCCGGGCGGCCAGGTCGTTGAGCGGGTCCATGTCAGCGGGGCTGCCCGCCAGGTGCACGGGCATGATCGCCGCGGTCCTGCCGGTCACGGCGTCCTGCACGGCTCGCGGGGACAGGTGCAGGTCCACCGGGTCCACGTCGGCGACGACGGGGACGGCGCCGGCCAGCAGCACGGCGGTGGCCGAGGCCACGAACGTGTACGCCGGGACGATCACCTCGTCCCCCCTGCCCACGCCGAGGCCGCGCAGCGCGGCGAACAGGCCCAGCGTGGCGTTGCCCACGGCGACGCCGTACGGGACGCCGGAGCGGCGGGCGAACGCGCCGGTCAGGTCCGCCACCACGGAACCGCCCTGCGTGGCTCCCCACAGGCCGCTCTCGAGCACCTTGGTGACGAGCTCGCGCTGCGCGGGGTCGAGGGGCGGCGGCCAGGCGGGCCAGGGGGCCGAGCGGACAGGAGTGCCGCCGTGGATGGCGAGCGTCACGGGGAGACGTCCCTTCACGAGTGGACCTTCACGAGTGGACCTCACGGGCAAGCCCTTCACGGGCGGGCCTTCACGAGTGGCCGAGCAGGCGGGCCAGGTTGGCACCCTGGATGAGGGCGCGGTCGGTGTCGGTGAGCGGGGCCAGGGCGACGCGGCCGTAGCCGGTGCGCAGGTCGAGGAAGCAGGCGTCCGAGCCGAACAGCACCCGTTCGGCCCCCGTCAGGGCGGCCAGCCGGGCGATCCACCGGCCGGTCATCTTCGATCCGCACGTCTCCAGGTAGACGTTCGGCAGGTCGGCCACGAGACGGGCCGCGCGCCCGAACCCGTACGCCCAGAGCCCGGTGTGCCCCATGATCAGCGGAACGTGCGGATGCCGGACCGCGACGGCGGCGAACTGGGCGGGGTCGCTCCAGGGCGAGTCCGTCTGGCCGTGCGCCAGGACCGGCAGGCCGAGCCGCCAGACCGGCTCGTACAGGGGGTCGTCCAGGCGGCACTGGTGCACGTCGGGGTGGAGCTTTACCCCCCACACGCCGTCGCGGGCGAGCGGGGTGCGGTGGTGCGGGTTGTAGACCTGCCACACCCCGAACCGGCCGGGGAAACGCCCGGCGATCTCCATGGCCAGCTCGTTGCCGCGCACGGCGTCGGGACCGACGGCGAGCAGGTGGCTGATGCCCATCGCGGTGACGCCGATCCGGTCCATCGCGGCCACGAGGTGTTCGGCGGTGGGATGGGGGATGAGGAAGTCGGGCCAGGTGCCGACGTGGCCGTGGGCGTCGAGGATCACAGCAGCTCCTCCAGCGTCCCGGCGGCGATCCGCTCGATGTCCTTCTGGGGCAGGTCGAGGTGGTCGAGCAGGAAGCGGGGACCGCAGTCGTCGGACACCGGCGCGCCCGTGCCGAACACCAGCCGCCCCGCCCCGAACAGCGCCGCCAGCCACTCGACGCCGCCCTGGGTGTTGACGGTGCCGATCTCGGCCCGCACGTTCGGCGCCTCGGACATCAGCTCCGCCAGCGCGCGCAACCGGCGGTAGCCGGGATTGAGGACGAGCACGGGCAGCTTGGGCAGGCGCTCGGCGAGGTGGCGGAGCTGGGCGGGCGAGGTCTCGTCGAGGTCGATCGCGACGGGCAGGCCGATCTCGGCCAGCCACCGCAGGGCCCACGGTCCCGTGAGGTCGAAGCGGTGGCGTTCGGGGCAGAGCCTGATCATCCGTACGCCCCATGCCGCCACCTCGTCCGGCCCGTCCGGCTCCCCGGCCCCCGGCACCACGACGGGGACGGGGATGAGCCGTGAGTCGTCGAGCGCGAGCAGCGCCTCGTTGCCCGCCTTCGGGTCGGAGTAGAGGCTGAGCGTGTGGGTGACGCAGGCCAGGCCGATGCCCAGCCGGTCCATCTCGTCCCGAGGGTCCGTCGGCAGGTCGTCGAACGGCACGGGACCGATGAGCCGGTGGGCATCGATCACATATTTCGGCACAGACCGAAACTAGCAGAGATTACGGAGTGACGGTCAAGGACGGGCAGCGCGGATCGAGCCGGATCCTGGCCAGGTCGCGGCCCACGAGCCCCCAGGCCCGCCAGGAGCCGGGCTCGAAGTGCAGCTGCGGGTTGGTGTACCACTCGTCGCCGAGCCCGGTGGCCAGCAGCTTGGCCTCGGCGCCCAGCTCGTACGCGTTCCCGCCGCCGAAGAACGTGGACGCGAACACCCTGCCCCGGTGGACGGTCAGCTCGCCGTACCCGGAGAGCTTGCCCTGCCGCACCACTGCCTTGGTGGCCAGGTCCATGGCGATCCAGGTGCCCGAGTCGCGCTTGTAGACGCCGTACAGCAGCCCGTCGTGCACCTTGATGTCCTGGAACGTGCGGTGCCCCGGGATCGGGTCCACCTGCCAGAGCACCTTGCGGGCGCGCAGGTCGAAGGCGGCCACGGACGCGGACGTCTTCACCGGCGGGGTACCGCCCCCGCCGAGCACGTCGCCGCCCAGGTAGACGACGCCGCCCCGGGGATCGACCGACAGGCTCATGAGGCTCTGGTCGGGGATGACGCCCTCGTAGACGTCGATGCGGCCGGTGCGGGTGTCGATCACGGACAGGGCGCCGTTCAGCTTGGCGCCGAGCGGGGCGCTGGCGACCACGAGCTTGTCGGTGGCGGGGTCGTACTCGATGTCCCAGGGGCGCTGCTGGCCGTGTCCCAGGTAGCCGACGCTGCGCACGCGGTCCGTACGCAGGTCGACGGAGACGATCTGCCCGCTCGGGTAGATGGCGGCGTAGATCTTGTTGCCCTTCCGCACGAGGTCCTTCGGCTCGCCGGGCATCCGGAACCTGCGCTTCTCGCCCGTGCGCAGGTCGCGTACCTCCATGGAGAAGTGGCCGCCGATGTAGACGGCGCGGTTGGGCACGACGAGCATGCTCTGCGGCCGCTCCGGGCCGCTGGGCAGGCCGGCGTCGATGAGGTCGACGAACTCGGACTTGCCGGTGCGCAGGTCCAGCCACCACATGCCGCCGCTGCCCGAGAAGCCGAGCAGGGTGTTGTCGTCGAGCTGCTGGATCCGCCTGGTCTCGTCGCCCGGCGACGGCGCTTCGGCGACCTTGGTGAAGGCGGTGTCGCCCGCGCGGTAGCGGTGGACGGCGCCGTCGGGCCGGGAGGTGGCGTAGACGGTGTCGTCGCCGGACGTGGAGCCCGCCACGGTCAGCATGTCGATCGTGCCGCCGGTCAGGGTCGCCCGGCGCTCGTCCGTGCCGTCCGAGCGGATGTCGATCAGCGTGTCTCCGGCGGCGGCCAGCACCCGGTCGCCGTGCACGGAGACGGCGCCGATGCCGGTCGGGGCGGCGGCCAGCTCCTTCACCGTGCCGTCCGCCCTGGTGATCCGGACGAGCCGGCCCTTGTCGAGCAGCCCCGCGTACACGTAGGTGGCGTCGGCGGCGACCGCGCGCACGTACCGCTCTCCCTGGACCAGCACGCCGAAGTCGCGCACCGCGCCCGTGCCCGGCACGTACTCGCGGACCCGGCCGTCCGGGTAGGTGCCCACGTAGAGGGTGCCGTCGGGCGCGGCGGCGAGGCTCCAGACGAAGCCGCCGTTCTTCCCGAACGACGCCAGCCGCTCCACGGCGCCCGTGGCCGGGTCGAAGCTGTAGAGGTCGGGCACCGGGTAGGTGCCGACGTAGATCTTGCCACCGGACACGGCCGTGGCCCAGGCGCCCTCGGGCTCACCGGTGGCCGGGCCGTCGGGCAGGGTGACGCTCCTGACGACCTTGCGGGTGGCGAGGTCGATGTCGGCCAGCACGGGAGGCTTCAGGCCGCGGGTCACCACGTAGGCGTGCCCGTCGAGCACGGAGGCGCCCACGATGGCGCCGGTGACCGACGCAGGGCCGAATCGCTCCACGGCCGGGGTGTCACAGGCCGTCGCCGCCCGCGCGACCGGGCCGGTGAGGAGCGCGGGTAAGAGCGCCGACAGAATTACCAGGAGGGATCGGAGCATGGGCGCACCTCGCGTTCATTGCTGAGCAATTATGGGCCAGACCGTAACTTTATAAGCACAGTTCGTCAATGGCATGATGTGCGGCATGGCGATTGAGGATGGGTCCGGTATTCCGTTCGACGCGTGGCGCCTGGTCGGCGGGCTGGAGGTGGCGCTGGACGTGGACGTGCTGTTCGGGGCCTACCCCGACCGCGACGGCCCGCCCGGCGCCCCGGACCAGGTGTTGCGGCTGCTGGGCGAGCACCGGATCAGGGCCGCGGCGGTGGCGAGCCTGCGGGCCGCGCTGTTCGACGTGCGCTCGGGCAACGACGAGCTGATCGACGTGCGGTCCGGCAAGGACGAACTGATCGCGCGGGCGGCCCCGGAGGTCGTCCCCGTCGGAGCCGTGGACCTGCGCGACCCGATCGGCGCCGCGCGCGAGCTGGAGCGGCTGGCCGCCGGAGGCGTCCGGGCCGTCCGGCTGTTCCCCGACGAGCAGGGCGTCGAGGCGGGCTTCCCGTCCGTCAGGCACGTCGCGCGCCGGGCCGCGCGGCTCGGTCTGGTGGTGCTCACCGGCGGCGACGTGCGCAGGTTCTGGCAGCCCTTCGCGGGGCTCGGGGCCACCGTGGTCTTCCTCGACACGCACTTCTACCACCTGGGCGACTTCCTGGTGGCCGCCGCGGACGAGCCCGGCTTCCACACCTCCACCCGCCTGCTCAACTCCCCCGACGCGCTGGAGCTCGCCGCCGCCGAACTCGGCGCCGACCGCCTCCTGTACGGCTCGCGCGCCCCCCACTACGAGCCGCTCGTGCCCCTCCTGCGCCTGGCCACCAGCGGGCTGAAGCCGGAGGAGATCGCCGCCGTGGCGGGCGGCAACGCGGAACGGCTCCTGAGGAGGCCACAGTCATGATCATCGACGTGCACGCCCACTGGGGCCCGTGGTTCTTCACCATGGACGTGGCCGAGGCCAACCTCGCCACCATGGACCGCTACGGCATCGACCGCGCGATCGTCTCCGCCACCGAGGCCGTCATCTACGACGCCGCCGCCGGCAACCGAGCCCTCGCCTCCTACCTGGAGACGCAGGACCGCCTGCTCGGCTACGTCACGGTCAACCCGCGCCGGCTGCGCGAGGCGGAGGCGGACCTGGCGGCGTACCTGCCGGGCGGCCGGTTCGTCGGCGTCAAGATCCACACCGACTACACGGGCTCGCCGGTCGGCTCCGCGCAGCTCCGCGAGGCGCTCACGCTGGTGGCCGCGACGGGGCGGGCCGCGCTCGTGCACACCTGGGGCACGTCCGTGCTGGCCCTGGCGGAGGTCTGCGCGGACATCCCGGACCTGCGGGTGATCGCCGGGCACATGGGAGCCGACGGGTTCCGGTACGCCGTCGAGGCCGCGAACGCCTGCGACCGCCTCTACCTGGAGCCCTGCTGGTCGCACTTCCCCGCCGGCCGCATCGCGGAGGTGGTGGCGGCCGTGGACCCGGCGCAGCTGCTGTTCGGCACCGACGCGACGCTGATCGACCCCTCGTCGGCGTTCGGAGCGGTCGCGGCGGCGGGGCTCGCCGGTGGGACCGCCGAGCGGATCGCCTGGCGCAACGCCGCGGAGCTCTTCGCTCTGGACATTACGGCCTAGCCCGTTATAGCGTGCGGCCCAAACTTCACCTAGGGAGCCCGCGCATGATCCCCCGCCGTCGTTTCCTCCAGGCGGCCGCCGCGACCACGGCGGCCGCCACGTTCACGACCACGCCGGCCCGCGCCGCGACCCACCAGAAAGCCCAGCCCGAGGGCACCCTCACCGACCTGGGGCCGGCGAGCGTCGCCAGCCCGCTGGGCAACGGCGAGTTCGTCGGCGGCGTGCTCTACGCCGGCTCGCGCGGCCTGTCGCCCAACGTGGTCGGCGCGTTCGACCTCGGCCAGGATTCGGTCACGACCCATTTCGACATCCCGACCGGCGTGGGCATCTGGGCGATGTGCAAGGTCGGCACCGACGTCTACGTCGGCACCCACGCGAGATCCGACCTGTACAAGATCGACACGATCGCCGGCCAGGTCACCAAGGTCGCCGAATACCCCGACCACTACATCTGGACCATGGCCTCCTCCCCCGACGGCAAGGTCTACCTGGGCACGTCGGAGCCCGGCCGCGTCTGGGAGTACGACCCGGCCACCGGCACCAGCCGCGACCTGGGCCAGCCCGCCCCCGGCGAGGCGTACGTCCGCAGCATCCAGGCCGACGACACGTACGTGTACGCCGGGATCGGCGCCAACGCGCACCTGATCGCGATCGACCGCAGGACCGGCGAGAAGCGCGAGCTCCTGCCAGCCGCCGTGGCCGACCGCGACTGGGTCTCCAGCATGGGCATGTCGGAGACCCACCTGGCCGGCGGCATGAACTCGCTGGGCGAGCTGCTCGTCCTGGAGAAGGCCGCGCCGCAGAACTACAAGGTCGTCAAGGCCACCGCGGCCGGCGAGAAGTACATCGTCGCAGTCCTGATCCACGACGGGTACGTCTACTTCGCCGGCCGCCCCTCCGGCACGTTCTACCGCTACCACCTGGCCACGGAGAAGCTGGAGGTGCTCGGCGTCCCCTACTTCGAGGCCCTGACCCACCGCATCCTGGCCCACGAGGGCCGGATCTACGGCATCCAGGACAGCGCGGTCTTCGTCTACGACCCGGCGACCGGCTCGCTCGACTACGTCAACCTCGTCCAGCGCGGCTTCAAGGCGGCACCCGAGGAGCCGATGTCCGTGCACTCCGACGGCCGGCGCGTCTACGTCGGCGGCAAGGGCGGCGCCGACGTCCACGACCTGGCGACCGGCAAGGTGACCCGGCTGGGCATCTCGGGCGAGCCGAAGACGCTGCTCACCGTCGGCGACACCACGTACCTGGGCATCTACACCCAGGCGGCCCTCTATGCGCACCGCCCCGGGAAGACCGAGGCCGACCTGATCGCCCGCACCGGCAACCAGCAGGACCGCCCGCGCGACCTCGCCTACGACGCCACGACGGGCCTGATCGTGATGCCCACCCAGCCGGAGCCCGGCCACATGAACGGCGCGCTCTCCCTCTACTCGCCCCGGAAGGGCACGTACGAGACCTACCGGCCGGTGGTCGAGCGCCAGACCGTCTACTCGGTCGTCGCCCGGCACGGCGTCGCCTACCTGGGCACCCTCATCCAGGAGGGCCTCGGCCTGCCGCCGGTCACGACGACCGCCCGCCTGGCCGCGTTCGACCTGCGCACGCGCAAGCTGCTCTGGCAGCTGGAGCCGATCCCCGGGGCCCGCATGATCTCCTCGCTCGCCCTCGGCAGGAACGGCACCCTGTACGGGATGGCGAGCACGGGCGAGGTGTTCGAGTTCGACCTGCGGAGCAGGAAGGTCACCAGGACGATCAAGGTCGGGACGAAGGGCGGCGAGCTGTTCGTCACCGGCCGGGTGGCGTACTGCACGGACGGCGGCTCGATCTACAAGATCGACCTGGTCGCGTTCACGTCGAAGGCCATCGTGGACGGGCTGGCCGGGCAGTGGTTCGGCGGCGAGCCCAAGCTGGCCCTCGACCCCTCCCGCCGGGCCCTGTACGCGGTGCGCGCCCGCAACCTCGTCCGGGTGGCCATCGCCGGCCGCTAATGAGCCGCCTGGCTCATCGCCACGATCACGGCCCGCTCCTCCGCCGGGAGGGGCGGGCCGTACGGGTCGTGGGAATGCGTCTCGGGCACCCGGCCCTCGGCGGCGGCCAGCCAGAGCATGCGCTGCACGTAGCCCTCCATGGGCTCGGTGAACGTGACCTGCGCCAGCCGGTCCAGCCGCCCGGACGCCTCCTCGAACGCGCGCAGGTCCTTGCCCGCGAACGCCTCCAGGACCGCGGCGGTCACCCCGACGCTCGCCGCGGCGATGCCGACCAGGGCCGCCTCGGCCCCCCACAGCAGGGACGGGCCGAACATGCGGTCCTCCCCCGTGATCGCCAGCCGGTCCGCCTCCCTGGCCAGCGCGATGGCGCGCTGGCAGCCCATCGCGTCCGACAGCAGCGCCGTCTTCAGCCCCGCCACGCCGGGATGCGCCAGCAGCTCGCGCAGCGTTCCGGCCGGGCACGGGCGCGTGTAGAGGTCGAACGCGATCATCGGCAGCCGGGCCGCCCGCCACACCTCCTCGTGCAGCGCCACCCGGTCACCGTCCGACGGGAAGACGAGCACGCCGTCCGCGCCCAGCTCGGCCGCCACCCGCGCCTGCGCCGCCGGGTCCTCCGCCCCGCCGCCCACGCCGGCCAGCACCGGGACGCCCCCTTTACCGGCGCAGGCGACCGCGCGCTCGATCACGGCGGCGCGGACGTCGGGGGCGAGGTACGGGCCGCGGCCCGTGTGGGCGAGCACGGCCAGGCCGGTGGCGCCGTCGGCCACCAGACCGGCGAGGTAGCGGGAGACCAGGTCGAGGTCCACCTCGCCGGATGGGGTCATGGGGGTGGCCGCGGCGGGGATCAGCGCGCCGCGGAGCCGGTCACGAAGGTTTCGTACAGCGATGTCCACCCGCACGACCCTATTTCAGGCCGGTCATCGCGATGCTGTTGACCAGGTACCGCTGCAGCAGGAAGAACACCAGCAGGCACGGCACCACCGACACGGCCGCCGAGGACATGAGCACCGACAGCTGCAGCTCCTCGGTCCGCAGCGTGGTCAGCCCGACGGTCAGCGTACGGGTGGCGTCGCTCTGGCCGACGACCAGCGGCCACAGGAAGTCGTTCCAGTGCCACAGGAACACGAACACGCCGAGCGTCGCCAGGATCGGCCTGGTCAGCGGCACCACGATCGTCCAGTAGACCCGCCACTCGGAGGCCCCGTCGACCTTGGCCGCGTCGAACAGCTCGTCCGGCAGCCCCAGGATGAACTGCCGCATCAGGAAGACGGCCTGCGAGTTCGCCAGCGTCGGCACGATCAGGCCCCAGAACGTGTCCACCCCGTCCAGGCTGTTGACCAGCACGAACGTCGGGATGAGCGTGGCCTGGAACGGCACCATCATGGTGGCGAGGAACGTCCAGAACATGGCCTCGCGGCCGGGGAAGCGCTTCTTGGCGAACGCGTACCCGGCCATGGACGAGGTGAGCAGGATGATCACCACGGAGACCACGGCGTAGATCAGCGAGTTGATCGTCCACGTGACGAACCCCGACGACTCCAGCACCCGCGCGATGTTGTCGAGCGTGAGCGAGTCCGGCCACCGGGCCGGCACGGTCGGCCGGCCCGCCGGCGAGAGCGCCACGATGAACATCGCCACGAACGGGCTCACGGTCAGCACGGACAGCACCGCGAGCAGGGCGGCCAGCGGCCACTTGCCCCGCCACCACCGGCGGCGGGCCGCGCGGGCCGTCCGCACCTCGGTGACGGGCCGGGACGCGGTGATCGTCATGTGTTCCCCCGATCCAGGAAGCGGCGCTGGACCAGCGACACGATCAGCACGATCGCGAACAGCACCATGCCCCACGTGGCGGCGTAGCCGAAGTCGAACGATCGGAAGCCGTGGTCGTAGATGCCGAAGATGAGCGTGTAGGTGGCCCGGGCCGGGCCGCCGCCCGTCATCACGTACACGGTGTCGAACGTCTGGAAGGCGCTGATCGTCTCGATCACCACGACGAAGAAGATCGTGGGCTTGAGCAGCGGCAGCGTGATCCTGCGGAACCGCTGCCACGCGCTCGCCCCGTCCACCGTGGCCGCCTCCAGGTAGGAGGACGGGATCGACTTCAACCCGGCCAGCAGGATCAGCATCGAGTAGCCGAACCCCTTCCACACCGACACGACGGCCAGCGCGGGCAGGATCACGGCCGACTGCTCCAGGAACGCCACCGGGCCGAGGTCCGCCTTGGCCAGCAGGCCGTTGATCAGCCCGTCGAACTCGTAGATCCAGCGCCAGATGATGCCCGCCAGTACGAAGCTGGTCACGTACGGCAGGAACAGCATGCCGCGGAACAGCCCGCGCATGAAGACCACCTGGTTGAGCAGCAGCGCCGTGCCGAGCGCCACGAGCAGCGTGAGCGGCACGTAGATCGCCACGTACACGAGCGTGACCCGCAGGCTCAACCAGAAGTTCACGTCGTCGAGCAGCCGGGCGTAGTTGTCCGTGCCGATGAATTCCCAGTCGCCGCCGATGTTCCAGTTCGTCAGGCTCATCCCCGCCGCGCCGAGCGACGGGAAGATCCGGAAGATCAGGAACAGCACGAGCACGGGCAGCACGAACAGCAGGCCGGTGACCGGGTCACGCAGGCGTTGACGCACCGGGTGTTTCCTTTCTGGCGGTGTGCGGGGGTCAGCCGGTGCCGAGCAGCTGGTTGGCCTCCTTGGCGGCCGCGTCGAGCGCGGTCTTGGCGTCCTCCTTGCCGAGCAGCGCCGCCTGGATGTGCGGCGCGAGCACGCCCATGACCTGGCGGGCCTTGGGGTGGGTGTCGCCGGGGAAGGCGTACTGCAGGGACTTGGCGAACTCCTTGGAGGCCGCCGACTGGTCGGGCACGGTCACGTCCGTGCGGGCGGGGAAGAAGCCCGACTCCTTGGCCAGCCCGCCGGACACCTCGGGCGAGGCCAGGTAGGTGGCGAACTTCTTGGCGGCGTCCTTGCTCTCGGAGTGCTTGGCCAGCACCAGGGCGCCGGGGATGCCGAACGCGACCCGCTTGGTCCCTTCGAGCGGCAGGCCGATGCCGACGTTGTCGGCGCCGATGGCGGCGCCGAGCTGGTCGGCCATGCCCGCGGTGGCCGCGTGGTACATGGCGGTCTTGCCGGCGGCCAGCGGGCCGCCCTCGATGTCGTTGGCCTTGCTCGCGGTGTTCTCCGGCAGGCCGCCCACGGCCTTCAGGTCGAGCAGGAACTGCAGGCTGGCCACGCCCTCCTGGCCGTTGAAGGCGACGCTCTTGCCGTCGGCGGAGAAGACCGTGCCGCCGTTGGCCCACAGGATCGGGTAGAAGCTCTGGTTGAGGCTGACGTCGGGCTTGCCCGGGTAGTCCAGTACGGCGACCTTCTTGGCGGCCAGCTTGGGCGCGGCCTCCTTCAGCTCCGCCAGCGTCTCCGGCACCTTCTCGACGCCCGCGTCGGCGAACAGCTTCTTGTTGTAGATGGGCGCGGTGATCGTCTGGTAGATCGGCACGCCGTACAGCTTGCCGTTGACGGTGAGGGCGGCCAGGGAGTTGGGCAGGTAGGAGGACTTCGCCGGGGCGACGATGTCGTCCACCGCCTCGACCGTGCCCTGCTGGGCGTACTGGGGGATCTGGTCGGGACCGAGCACCACCAGGTCGAAGCCCTTCTTCGAGACCAGTGCGGTGGTGACCTTCTCCTGGCGGCCCTCCCAGGGCTGCTGGTCGATCTTGATGTCGATCGTGGGGTTGGCGGTCTCGAAGTCCTTCTCCACCTTGCCCCAGAACGCCTGGGCCTTGGCCTGGTCTCCGATGACGGGATACATCCACAGGGTCACGGTGCTCTTGTCCGAGCCGCTGCTGGATCCGCACCCGGCGGCCGCGAGGCTCAGGGCGGCCGCGAGGCCGACTGCCGCTGCCTTCTTCATCGGCGGCTTCCTTTCAACTAATACCGGTCCTGACCGAAACCTAATGAGCGCGTCTGACCGGGTCAATCCCTGATACATGAACGTAACTACGGTCGAGCCCGAAATTTCGTGATTTCCTGGGCGATCAGCTCGACGTGCTCGGGGGTGTAGGCCTCGTTCCAGTCGATGACCAGCAGCGTACGGTCCACCATGAGCTCCGCCTGCGGGCAGGGGTTGGGCCGGTAGTCCTCGAGCGGATAGCGGGAGGAGCCGTAGATGGCAGCGTCCCACACGGGCGCCCTGTTCAGCGGCTCGGCGAGGTAGCCGGCCCGCGCCGGGATCCCGGCCGCGGCCAGGTGGGCGGCCAGCTCGGGCGCGTCGCCGTCCGGGCACACGATCGGGAACAACCACCAGGCGTGGCCGTCCGGACGCGGCAGGCGTACCCCCGGGAGGCCCTTCAGCGCGTCCAGGAGCTGTCCGGCCGTGCTGCGGCGGGCCGCGAGAACGCCGGGGAGTTTCGCGAGCTGAGCGCGTGCCACGGCGGCCTGGAGCTCGGTCATGCGGTAGTTGATCCCGAAGCCGGCGTGCGACCGGCCGGCCGCGCGGTCCCAGCCCTTGTCCGAGAACAGCCGCATCCGCCTGGCCAGCTCGTCGTCGTCGGTGATCGCCACCCCGCCGTCGCCGCAGGTGATGTGCTTCCACTGCTGCAGGCTGAGGCAGCCGACCTGGCCCGCCGTGCCCGCGAGCCCGCCGCCGGGCAGCTCGGTCAGCCAGGCCTGCGCGCAGTCCTCGATCAGCGTCAGGCCGTGCTCGTCGGCGAGCGCGCGCAGCTCGCCGACCCTGGCCGGCGCACCGAACAGGTGGACCGCCATGATCGCCCTCGTACGGGGGCCGATGAGCGCGGCCACCGCGTCCGGATCGAGATTGCCGTCGGAGGGATCCACATCGGCGAAGACAGGGACGGCGTTCTGCGCCAAGATGGGGGCCACGGTCCCGAAATCCGTGATCGGGGTCGTGATGATCTCGTCTCCGGGGTCCGGCGCGGCCGCGACGACCGACAGGTGGAGGGCCGCGGTGCCGGAGCTGCAGGTGATCGCGTGACGGGAGCCGTAGACTCGGGCGATCTCACGCTCCAGCGCCCGCGCCTCGGTCCCCCAGACGGAGTTGAGCATGCCCGAGCGGATCACCCGCTCGGCGGCGGCCACCTCCTCGTCGCCGAGCGTACGGCCGTCCGCTTCTGCCATGGACGGGAACTTCACCGGGCACCTCACAAGATATGATTGCGGTCTTGACCGAAAATAGCGAGAGGGAGGCGTGGGTGGGAATCGTCATCGGGGTCGTCGGCCCGCACGACCTGGTCGACGACGTCGCGGCCGTCTGCGAGGAGCAGCCGGGCGTCAGCACGCTGCGCCTCGACTACGACCACGAGTCTCAGGCGCCCGCGATCGTCGAGGCGCACGCCTCCTCCGTGGAGGGGTGGCTGTTCACCGGCATAGTGCCCTACATGCTCTCGCGTGACGCCGACGCGCTCACCCGCCCGGCGGCGTTCGTCGACTACTCGGGCGCGACGCTGCTCAGCGCCCTCGTACGCCTCCAGCACGAGGGCCAGGACATCACCCGGCTGTCGATCGACACGCTGTCGGCCGCCGACGTCCAGACCACGTTCGCCGAGGCCGGGCTGCCCACCGGCGATCTGCGCACGCTGCCGTACCGGCCGGAGATGACCTCCAAGAAGGCCGTCACCTTCCACCGGAAGGGGCCCGCGCACGCGGTGATCACCTGCCTGAGCTCCGTGCACGAGGCCCTGCGCGACGAGCGCCACGTGCTGCGCCTGGTGCCCTCCGTCCATTCGGTACGGGTGGCGCTGCGCCAGCTCATGCTGACCGCCGAGGGCCAGGCCCAGGAGGACGCCCAGATCGCGATCGGGCTCGTCGAGGTGGCCAACGAGGAGGGCCTGCTGCGCGAGGCCACGGCGCTCGGCGGCACCCTGGCGGCCTTCCGCGGCGGCACGCACCTGCTGGTGACGACCCGCGGCCCGCTCCACGACGCCACGGGCGGCTTCACCGGGCTGCCCATGCTGGCGCGGCTGGCCGGCCAGAACGACGTCGTACGCGTCGGCTTCGGCCTGGGCCGCAGCGCGGCGGAGGCCGAGAGCCTGGCCCGCCGCGCCCTGGCCAGGGCACGCCGGATCGGCGAGGTGGCCGCGGTCCTGTCGCTGCGGGCGGACACGGACATCGTCCTGGAGTCGGTCACCCCGGCGCCCACGGGGGCGCAGAACCTGTCGGTCATCGCCCGCCGCGTCGGCCTGTCGGTGCCCACGCTGGAGAAGCTCCTGGAGGCGCGGGCGGCGGCGGGGGACGAGCCGCTGACGACCCGGGAGATCGCCGAACGGCTGGCCGTCCAGCAACGCACGGCCCGGCGCATGCTTCATCGGCTGGAGCTCGCGGGCCTGGCGGAGCGCACCGGCAACCTCACCAGCGGCACCAGCGGCCGTCCCCTGACCCTCTACCGCCTGACCCTCTGACCCCCGCACCCCGGGCACAGGGGTGGTGGGTGTGGGGGTGGTGGGGAGGAGGGGCATGGGGTCAGGAGAGCCAGCGGTCGAGCCCGGCCGAGACGAAGTCGTCGTCCCGGAGCCACGGGTACGCGCCCCAGATCCGGTCGATCTCCGCGAGCTGCCCCGGCGAAAGCTCCTCCGCCGGGTCCAGGCACCACCGCCCCGCCAGGAGCCCCTGCCGCCGCAGCACCTCGTGGATGCCCGGAATGCACCCATGGAACCCGTTGGCCGAGTCGAAGATGGCCGCGTTGGCATCCGTCAGGTGCCCGTCCAGCGTGAGCAGCCGCCGTACCACCGCGTCGTCACCGCCCCGGGCGAGCTTGGCCTCCTCCAGCAGTTCCACGGCCCGCCGCACCCACACGGCCCACTGCCCGAGCAGCCCGCCGACGAATTCGACCTCCACCTCGCGCCCGTCCACGACCACCCGGTGCGAGGTGATGAGGTCGGCCAGGATGTGGTCGTCGTTGCCCGTGTAGAGCGCCACCTCCCCGGCCCGCCCCGCCCGTACGACGCCGTGCAGCACGTCCAGCGTGCGATACCGGTCGAAGGGCGCGACCTTGATGCCGACGACGGACTCCACGGCGGCCAGCCGCGTCCAGAAGTCACGGGACAGGGTGCGCCCGCCCACCGCGGGCTGCAGGTAGAAGCCGATCACCGGCAGCACCTCGCCCACGGCCCTGGCCCGCTCGATGAGCGCGTTCTCGTCGAGCTCCCGGTAGGGGCTCAGCAGCACCATGTGGTAGCCGAGCGACCTGGCCAGCTCCGCCTCGGCCACCGCCTGGGCGGTGGGCCCGGTCGCCCCGGCCACCAGCACCACCTCGCGTTCGACCTCCTTGGCGGTGCGGGCCGCCAGTTCGAGCACGGGCGGCAGCAGGCCGGTGCCGTGGATGGCGAACTGCGTCGTGTGCACGCCCACCGCCAGCCCGCCCGCGCCCGCCTCGACGTAGTAGCGGGTCAGCGCCCGCTGGCGGCGCTCGTCCAGCTTCCTGTCCTCGGTGAGCGCGAGCGGGTGCGCCGGGATCACCAGGCCGCGCCTGAACAGGTCACGAACGGACGTCTGCGCCTGTGGAGCCGTGCTGAGCACGTGAGGTCCCCCTTGGTGTTTGTCGGTGTGGGCGGGCAGAGTGGCGGGCAGGGTGGCGGGCAGGGTGCCGGAGCCGGTCAGAAACGGCCGTCACGGCGTTCGAACTTGGTGGGTTTGCCGAGCAGCGGCCCGCCGTCGGCCACCCATCGCGCCGTGTGCTCGATGAGCTCGGCGGGGGTGAGCTCCGGGTAGCCGAACAGGCGGTGGCAGCGCCCCGCGTTCGACAGCAGCGCGGTCGGCGCCTCCTCCCCGGTGAAAACGGGCTCCTTGCCCAGCGCCGCGCCGAGGTCGAGGGCGATCCGCCGCACGGAGAGCAGCTCGGGCCCGGTCACGTTGAGGAGGTACGGCGGCGCGGAGGCCAGGGCCAGCGACCGGAGCGTGACCTCGTTCGCGTAGCCCTGCCAGACCACGTTCACCTGGCCCGTCGACAGGTCGACGGGCTCCCCGGCGAGGATCTTCTGCGCCAGGTCGATGAGCACGCCGTAGCGCAGCTCGACCGCGTAGTTGAGGCGGACGAGCGACAGCGGCGTGCCGTACGTCTCGGAGAAGTGCGTCAGCACCCGCTCGCGCCCCAGGCAGCTCATGGCGTAGTCGCCCACGGGCCCCGTCGGGGAGTCCTCCGTGCTGCCGCCGCCGGTGACGGGGACGAGCGGGTAGACGTTCCCGGTGGACAGGGCGGCGATCCGGCTGTTCCGGAAGCGGTCGGCGACCCTCCCGGGCAGGTACGCGTTGGTGAACCAGGTGGCGTGCTCGCGCCCCTGCGTGCCGAACTTGGCGCCGACCAGGAAGACCACGTTCGGCGCGTCGGGCAGGTCGCGCAGCGCCTGCTCGTCGGCCACGTCGGCGGCCACCACGGTCGCGCCGTCCTCGGCCAGCGACTCGGCGAGCCCCGGCTCGGAGAAGCGCGAGACCGCGATGATCCGCCGGTCCCCGTTCGTGGCGTTGAGTGCCAGCCGTACCAGGCTCGGCCCCAGCTTGCCGCCGGCGCCCAGGATCAGGATGTCGCCGTCGAGCCCGCTGAGATCGTCAACCAGCCCGGCGCTGGGCCGGGCCAGGCGCTCCTCGAGTTCCGCTGTCGTGCGCACGCGGGTATCTCCTCCGTCTGTTATTTACGGTCCAGACCGTAACTGTCGCAGACTTCGGCTGTCAACGGGTACGCACAACTGGATCAGGCGACCTCACGGGCTGTGACCAGCACATCGAGGATCGCCCTGGTCTGCTCCCACGGCACCGGGCTGGGCGCGCCGCGCACCATGGAGAGGAACGCGTCGATCGTCCCCTCGTACCCGAGCCCCTTGACCGGGTCGTCGCCGCTCTCGATCACGATCGACTCGGAGCCGTCGCGCCTGTGCACGGTGACGGTGTAGGCCTCACCCTCGGAGACGCCGAGGATCTCCACCGTCCCCGTGACGCCGCTCCCCCACCGCAGCGCCATCACGCCGGTGTCCTCGGAGCGCAGGCCCTGGTAGTGCCGCTTGGCCCCGGCGGCGCCCACCAGCCGCACGTCCGGCCCCAGCAGGGCGACCAGCAGCTCGACGCCGTGGATGCCCATGGTCACCATGGTCCCGCCGCCCTCGCCGGGCGTGTCCTGCCAGGCGTTGTAGCCGTCGGCCCACAACCCCACGTCGTGCCGTACGGTGGCCCGCACGGCCAGCACCTCGCCGGGATCGACCCGGACCCCGGCGAACGCGGGGGCGAACCTCAGCACCGAGCTCGACAGCACCCGGTCGCCGATCGCCAGCCGGTCGAGCGCGTCGAGCTGGACCCGGCTGGCGGCGGCCGGCTTGTTCACGAAACAGGGGGCGCCGGTCTCCAGGACCCGGTCCAGCGCCTCGGGCACCTGCGGGTTGGGGACGGTCAGCACCACGCCGTCGGGCCCGGTGGCCAGCGCCTCGCCGAGGCTGCCGGCCACCTTCGCCGTCGGGTGCTGGTCGGTGAAGCGCCGCAGCCGCTCGGGGTCCTGCTCCCACACCACCAGCTCCGCGTGGCGGGCCAGGGTGTGGGCGTCGGTGTACGGATGGCTGGTGGCCAGCCCGGCCAGGACAATGCGCACGGCGGTATCTCCCTAAAGCTCGTCCACCTCGGCGTACGCGCGTCCGCCCGAGAGCTTCGCGTACCCGGGCCCACGGTCGAAGAAGCGGTCGCCCGGAGGGCGCAGGCGGGCGCGGAGCTCGGCGGTGCCCTGCTCGTCGATGCGGTCGCCGTCGAGCACCACGCCGTAGTCGCCCAGCGCGCCCGCGATCGACACCTTCCCGTCCCGCACGTCGGCGGCCACCGCCCGGGGGTCGCGGTCGTACGGGGAGCCCCAGCCGCCGCCCCCGGTCGTACGGATGCGGATCAGCTCACCGGCCTGCACCGGATGGTCGTCGACCAGGCCCTCCATCTCCTTGCCCGCGATCTCCACCCGGAACGGCCGCCCCGCGAGGCCGCCGTTGACGCCCCAGCAGGACAGGATCGAGCGGTCGGCGATCGACATGTAGGAGGCGTCCCTGAGCATCCTGATGTGCTTGTCGTAGCCGAGCCCGCCCCTGAACATGCCGGGCCCGCCGGAGTCGCAGGCCAGCGCCAGCCGCTCCACCCGGAACGGCCAGCGCGCCTCGGCGAACTCCACCGGGATGTTGCGCGAGTCGGGCACCACGTGGATGGTGTCCTCGCCGTCGGCGTACCAGCGGCCGCCCGAGCCGCCGCCCAGGACCTCGCGCATCAGGTACGGCTGGTCGTCGGCGTCCGTGCCGTACACGCCGGTGTAGCGGATGGTCTCCTGGTCGGCGGGCATGCGGCCGTTCGTGGCCTTGGCCAGCACGCCGGCGAGCACGCCGAGCAGGCGCAGGATGACGAACGTGCGGGCGTTCGTGGGGGCCGGGAAGACCGGGGTGAGCAGGGTGCCCTTCTCCGGGAAGATCATCTTGATGAGGGGCACGACGCCCTCGTTGACGTCCAGCTCGGCCATCCGCTCGGGCGTGTCGGCCAGGTTGCGCAGCACCGGGGCCAGCCACTTCTTCAGGAAGACGCCGTCGGCGTAGTCGCCCGCGTGGTTGATCGGGCCCTTGGCCTGCGGCGACGTGCCGGTGAAGTCGATGGTCAGCGGCGCGTCGGCGGCGTGGTCGACGGTGAGCGTGATCCGCTGGGCGTGCAGGCGGGGCTCGTCCACGCCGTCGTGCTCGGCGTAGTCCTCCCACACGTACGTCCCCTCGGGGATCTTGGCCAGCAGCTCCCTGCGGAACGTCTCGGTGGTCTTGGAGATGATCGCGTCGAAGCACTCCTCGACGGCCTGCCTGCCGTACCGGTCGAACAGCTCGCCCAGCCGCCGCGCCCCCATCAGGCAGGCGGAGCACTCGGCGTCGAGGTCGCCGGCCAGCGAGTCGGGCATGCGGGAGTTGCGGGTCATGATGCGCAGCGCGGCCTCGTTCGGCACGCCCTGGTCCCACAACTTGATCGGCGGCACCATCAGGCCCTCTTCGAACACCGACCGGGCGTGCGAGGGCATGGAGCCGGGCACGGACCCGCCGATGTCGTCGTGGTGGCCGAACGCCTGCACGAACGCCACGACGGCGCCCTCGTGGAAGACGGGCACGGTCACGCACAGGTCGGGCAGGTGGCCGATGCCGCCCTCGGAGAGGTAGACGTCGTTGTGGAAGTACACGTCGCCGGGCTTCATCGTCTCGACCGGGAAGTCGCGCACCACCGGCTGGACGAGCGCGCTGTAGGAGCGGCCGGTGAGCTTGCGCAGCCGTACGTCGTGGATGCCCGCGCGGAAGTCGTGCGCGTCGCGGATCATCGGCGAGCGGGCCGTACGGGCGATGGCCGTCTCGACCTCCTTCTCGACGGACGCCAGCGTGCCCTCGACGATCTCCACCAAGATCGGATCAGTCACGGCGGACCTCCACATTTCCGTACTCGTCCACCTTCGCGGTGAAGCCTGGGTGGATCGGGATCGTCGAGCCGTACTCCTCGATCACGGCCGGCCCGGCGACCGTGGCGCCGGGGCCGAGGGCGGAGCGCTGGTGGATCGCGGTGTCGCGGGTCTCGTCGAAATGCACGGGACGCACCGAGGTGGCGCCCTCGCCGGCCTTGTCCAGGCGGCGGATGGCCGGGCGGGTGATGGGGCCGATGCCGGAGACGCGCAGGTTCACCCATTCGACGCCGTGGCGGGGGTCGTCCCGGTACGCGTACCCGTACAGCTTCTCGTGGGCCGCGTGGAAGCGGTCGACCACCTCGGCCTGCCAGTCCTCGTCGATCTCGCCCGCCGGGGCCGGCACCCGCACCTCGTACGCCTGGCCGTAGTAGCGCAGGTCGGCGCTGCGCAGGTAGACCGGGTCGTCGAAGCCCTCGCGGTCGAGCGCCTCGCCCGCCTGATGCTCCAGGTCGTGGAAGATCTCGACGGCCTTGCCGAGCGAGAGGTCGCGGGTGACGTACGTACGGACGTAGTCGTTCTTGACGTCCACCGTCAGCAACCCGAACGCTGAAACGTTCCCGGGGTCGCGCGGGACGATCACGGCCGGCAGGCCGAGGATGTCGATCAGCCGGCACGCCAGCAGCGGCCCGGACCCGCCGAACGTCACCAGCGGGAAGTCACGCACGTCCAGCCCGCGCTTGACGGTGAGCTGCCTGATCGCGTTGCTCTGGTTGAACGCGCTGATCTCCAGGATGCCCGTCGCCGTCCGCTCGGGGGTGAGGCCGAGCTTGTCGGCCAGCGCCTCGATGCCGCCGCGCGCGGCGTCGGCGTCCAGCGGGATCTCGCCGCCGAGCAGGTGGGGCGGGATCCGGCCGAGGAACACGTGCGCGTCGGTGACCGTCACCTCCGTCCCGCCCCTGCCGTAGCAGATGGGGCCGGGGTCGGCGCCCGCGGACCTGGGGCCGACCTTGAGCGTGCCCTCGGGCGAGATCCACGCGATCGAGCCGCCGCCCGCGCCGACGGTGATGATGTCGATCATCGGGATCTTGCACGGGTAGCGGCCCACGGAGCCCTCGGTGGTGATCGAGGGCTCGCCGTCGATCACCACGGCCACGTCGGTCGAGGTGCCGCCGCCGTCCAGCGTGATCACCGACGGGTGCCCCGCCGTGGAGGCGATGAGCGCCGCGCCGAGCGCGCCCGCCGCCGGGCCCGACAGGACGGTGGTGATCGGCTGGTTGACGACCTCGCGGGCCGACAGGATGCCGCCGTTGGACTTCATGACGGAGAACGGCTTGCCGAGGCGGTTGGACAGGCTCGCGATGTAGCCGCGCATGGCGGGCTTGACGGCGGCGTCCACCAGCGTGGTGACCGAGCGCTCGTACTCGCGGTACTCGCGCAGCACGTCGCTCGACAGCGAGATCACCGCCTCCGGGTGCTCGCGCCAGAGCACCTCGCGCATGCGGCGCTCGTGCTCGGGATTGGCGTAGGAGTGCAGGAAGCAGACGCCGATCGCGTTGATCCCCTTGGCCCGGAACCAGCGGGCCACCTCCACGGCCTGCTCCTCCGAGAACGGCCACACCTCCTGCCCCAGGTGGTCGAGCCGCCCCCCGACGGTCTTCACCAGGTGCACGGGAACGATCCTGGGCGGTTTGACCCAGAAGTAGGAGTTGCCGTAGCCGTCGGGCACGCTCTGCCTGGCGATCTCCAGGACGTACTCGAAGCCCTCGGTCGTGATGAACCCGAGGTTGGAGATCCGGTCCTCGAGCAGCTGGTTCGTGGCCACCGTGGTGCCGTGGACGATCGATCCGATGTCGAGCTCACCGAGCTTCTCGATGCCCGCGACGAACCCGTCCGCCGGGTTGGCGGGCGTCGAGGGGGTCTTGGTCGTGAGGATCTCACCGGTCGCCTCGTCCACCGCGACCACGTCAGTGAACGTTCCTCCGGTGTCCACTCCGATACGCACGCTACGCATGGCTCCTCAGCTCGGTGACCACTGTTCCTCCTGCGAACTCCAGAGGAGAAATGTCCCACGAGGTCATGGAACAAGCCAAGCCACTAAGCTGGCCCCCCGTGACTGAACTGTCTGCCTTGTCTGCCGTGCCGTCTGGCGCCCGGGATGCCGTGCTCAAGTTTTACTTCGGCCCCATGGACTGCGGGAAGTCCACCTTGGCACTCCAGATGAATTACAACCACGGACGCCAGGGTAGGCGTGGTCTGGTGCTGACCAAGCACGACCGCTCCGGCGGCCCCAAGATCACCAGCCGGATCGGCCTCGGCCTGGAGGCCATCGAGGTGGAGGACTCCCTCGACATCGTGGAATTGGTCACCTCCCACGACCGCATCGACTTCCTCATCTGCGACGAGGCCTGCTTCTACACCGTCCCGCAGATCGAGCAGCTCGCGGACCTGGTGGACGAGCACTGCGTGGACGTCTACGCGTTCGGGCTGGCCTCGGACTTCCGCTCGGTGATGTTCCCGGCGGCGCAGCGGCTGTTCGAGCTGGCGGACGAGGTGTGCCGGCTGCAGGTCGAGGTGCTGTGCTGGTGCGGCCGTCCCGGGCAGCTCAACGCCAGGGTGGTGGGCGGGGTCATGGCGCGTACGGGCGAGCAGGTCGTGATCGGCGACACCGACGCCTCGCCGGTGCGCTACCAGGTGCTCTGCCGCCGCCACCACCGCTCCGGCCGGCTCGGCGAAGGCGAGGGCCAGGGCCAGGGTCAGGGCCGGAGCGTCCTCACACCAGGCGGTCCAGCAGGTCTCTGAACAGCCGCCGATCCTCCTCCGGCAGACCGGCCAGGAACTCCTCCTCCGCCACGCCCACGGCGCGGGTGGCCGCCTCCAGGACCTCGCGCCCGTGGCCGGTCAGCTCCACCATGTTCTTGCGCCGGTCGGCGGGATGCGGCCGGCGCCCGACGAGCTTCTTGCGCTCCAGGCCGTCCAGCAGCGCGACCATCGTCGTCCGGTCGATGCCCAGCCGCTGGGCGGCCTCCAGCTGGGAGAGCGGCTCCGGCGTGCGGAGCACCGACATGACCCCGAACTCCCGCCCGTCGATCTCGTACGGCTCCAGCGCCGGCCCCGTCAGCTCCCCCAGGCGCAGGTTGGCGTGCTTGAGCAGGTAACCGAGGCGACGTCGCGACACGCCTCGATTGTCACACAACCCTTTCGCCGGACGGCTATCCGGCGGCCAGCTCCTCCAGGCGGTAGGGAAGGTACGCCGAGTCGTCCACGAGCGCCGAGGCGCCCCGCCACCACCCGAACCACTCCCCGCTCCGCCACATCCAGTCCACGCGTTCGATGGCGGCCACCACGTCGCCGACCGTCTCCCAGCGCTCGCCGAGCTGCTCCCGGGTGGCGCCGTGCCGCACCGCCCAGGCCCGCAGGACTCCCCCGGCGGCTGCCGGGACCTCGCGGGCGTACGGGTCGGGGTCCTCACCGGGCAGCCGGTGCGGCCCCAGCCCGGCCGCCACCCCCCAGCTCCACTGCGCCTCGGCGGGCCGGGAGTAACGCAGCGAGTGGAAGTCGAGGTTGGACCCGAGATCCTCGTCGGGCCTGCGGGTGACGACCGCGTCGAGCCGCCCGCCGGCGTCGAAGTGAACGACCAGCCGCTGCCCCGGCTTCACCCCGGGCGGCAGCCGGAAGCGGTCCTCGGCATGCCACGAGTTGAGATCGACCTCGGCGACGGGCCGGCCCCACAGCTGGTCGGCGGCGTCGTCGGAGATCCAGGCGGCCAGCATCTCCAGCGCGGTCAGATCGGTCCAGGGCTCGATCGCGACCGCCGTGCGCACCACCTCGTCGGGGGCGGGCAGCTTGCCGCCCCTGGGCCGGATCCACCACTCCTCGCCCAGCTCGCGGGTGCCCACGAGCAGCGCGGCGATGGCGGCCAGCTCGGCCGAGCGCCGGGTGAGCGAGGCTCCGAGCGCGAGCTCCAGCGTCCGCTCGGTCCGCTCGTCCCCGAGCACCGGGCGCACGTCGACGATCAAGGTCTCGGCTGTGGGACGCTCGTCGCCCAGCAGGTTGCGAACGACTCTCCTGGCTTCGGTTCGTGCGTCTTCCGCGTGTGCCTGCCGCATACCAGCCACGCTACGCCTGGAGATCCTTTTCCGCGAGAGCCCTCATGGGCGCCGGGAGGCTCGTCCGATGAGCCAGCCCACCGCGACGCCCGTGAGCGCGATGCCCGCCCCCATCCCGAACGACGCCAGCATCACCCACGGCCGCGTCTGCGTGTGCGGTCTGGGGACCCGCCCGTACACGGCGCCGCCCGCCGGGCTCACCGCTTCCGCCTCGGCGGGCGCCTGCACCCCGGCGGGGACGGCCGCCGCACACAGGTGATCCTCCACGGCCGCGAAGAACTCCCCCGCCGTCCGCTTGGCCACCGACCCCAGCATGCGCTGCCCGACCCCGCCGATCATTCCGCCGATCACCGCGTCGGCGTCGTAGTCGACCCGGGTCCCGTCGTCGACCTCGCTCAACCGCACCACGACGGTGGCGTCCACCGTCCCGGGCGCCCCCTGCCCGCGCGCCTTGAGCGTGAAGCTCTCGGGCGCCAGCGGGTCGGTGAGCGACACCTCCCCCTGGTAGACGCCCTTGATGGACGCGACGCCCGCGTTCACGGTCATCCGGTACGTGTCCGGCCCGGTCTCCTCAAGGCACTCGCATCCCGGAATGGTGCTCGCCAGCACCGCCGGATCCTGGAGCGCAGCCCACACCCGATCCCTCTGAACGCCGATCACGGCAGTACCCGCCACCTTCATGTCGCCACTCTAAGCAGCCGGGCCCAGGTGGATAAGGGCAACACCTGCCAGAGGACGGCAAGACTTGAGGATCATGCCTGGCAAGATGGGGCCCCATGCGCGCGTTGAAGATCATGCCCCGTCCGGCCGCCGTCGCCTGCGTGCTGGCCCTCCTCGCCGCGTGCACCCCCGCCGAGACCGCGAGCGTCCGCCGGCCCAACGTCACCACCTCCGCCCCGAGTTCGCCGAGCGCAAGGCCCAAGGCCACCCGGCACGGCCCGCCGGGCGAGCAGCCGCGCACGGGCGAGGTGCGCCCGGTCGAACGCGCCGGCGGCCTGCCGCCCGTGATCAGCTCGATCCCCACCAGGCGCAAGGTCGTCTTCCTGACCATCGACGACGGCTGGGAGCAGGATCCGGGCTTCGTCGAGCAGGTACGCGACCAGCACATCCCCATCACCGCCTTCGCCATGCGCGACGCCGTGGAGGCCAAGGGCACCCCGGACCCGGCCGGCGGCCCAGGGAAATACGTAGGTGCCGGTAAATGGGGATATTTCCGGCAGCTCCGCAACGCCGACGTCGCCATCGAGAACCACACCCTCACCCACCCCAACCTCCGCCTGCTCTCCCAGGACGCCCAGCGCCGCGAGATCTGCGGCTCCTCCCAGGTCATCAGGAAGGAGCTGGGCGCCAGGCCCACGCTGTTCAGGCCCCCGTTCGGCAACTACAACACCGACACGCTCAGGGCCGCCAAGAGCTGCGGCATCGAGGCGGTCCTCCTCTGGACGGCCACCGTCCAGCCGGGCGGCAAGATCGCCTACCAGGTGCCGGACAAGCGCCTGCGCCCGGGCGACATCCTGCTCCTCCATTTCCGTCCCAACCTGGCCGGGGACTTCCGCATCCTGGTCAACAAGATCAAGCGCCGCGGATTCGAGCTGGGCAACCTCCAGGCGTACCTGGCCGCCATGGCTGTCGACCGGTAGGCGTACCCCTGAATCACCCCGGCGGCGGACGCGCCGGGGCCCGTCCGCACGGGATCCTCGATGCGGCAACAACCAACGGGGAGCGATGTGACCAAGCTCGCATCGCGTTGCTCTACGAGCTGTAGTACTACTTCAAGTAGATAAACTACACGCTGTAGAGCTCAGGGAGTCGGCGGGGAGATGGACGCACTTGACCTGGCACGGTGGCAGTTCGGGGTGACCACCGTGTACCACTTTCTGTTCGTGCCCTTGACCATCGGTCTGGGGATCTTCGTGGCGGGCCTGCAGACGGCCTGGCACCGGACAGGGAAAGAGCACTACCTGAAGCTCACGAAGTTCTTCGGGAAGCTGTTCCTGATCAACTTCGCCATGGGCGTGGTCACCGGCATCGTGCAGGAGTTCCAGTTCGGGATGAACTGGAGTGAATACTCCACGTTCGTGGGCGACGTCTTCGGGGCGCCGCTGGCCATGGAGGCGCTGCTGGCCTTCTTCATGGAGTCCACGTTCCTGGGGCTGTGGATCTTCGGATGGGACCGGCTGCCGAAGAAGGCGCACCTGGCGTGCATCTGGGCGGCCGCCATCGGGTCCAACTTGTCGGCGTATTTCATCCTCGCGGCCAACGCCTGGATGAAGCACCCCGTCGGCTACGAGGTCGTGGACGGCAGGGCCAGGATGACCGACCTGTGGGCCGTGCTGACCAACTCCACGGCGGTGGCGCAGGTGCCCCACGTGATCGGGGCGGCGTTCATCGTGGCGGGTGGATTCGTGCTGGCCGTGAGCGGCTACTGGCTGCTCAGGACGCGCGCCCCGATGTGGCGCGGCGCGGCCCGCGCCGCCCTCGTCATGACGGCCCTCGCGGGCGCCGTCGTCGCGGGCACCGGCGACATGTCGGCCAGGCTGATGTACGAGCAGCAGCCCATGAAGCTGGCCTCCGCCGAGGGCCTGGAGCGCGACACGGCCGGCGCGGCGTTCTCCCTCGTCCCGGGCATCGAGATCCCCAAGGTCCTCAGCTTCCTGTCCGCCCACGACCCGAACGCCACCGTCCAGGGCACCGAGGACCTGCAGCGCCGCTTCGAGCAGGAGTTCGGCCCGGGCGACTACCGGCCGAACGAGCCAGTCGTGTTCTGGTCGTTCCGGGTGATGATGGGGTTCGGGATGGCCACGGTGGGCCTGTCGGTGCTGGGCCTGTGGCTGACCCGGCGCAGGCGTGAGTTCCCGAGGTGGCTGTCGCGGGCGATGCTCCTGGCGGTGCCGCTGCCGCTGGTCTCGGTGATCGCCGGGTGGCTGCTGAGCGAGATCGGCCGCCAGCCGTGGACGGTCGCGGGCGAGCTGCTCACCGCCTCCAGCGTGTCGCCGGGGGTGAGCCTGGCCGAGGTGGCCACGTCCCTGACGATCTTCACGCTCCTGTACGGCGCGCTCGCCGTGGCCGAGGTCGTCCTGCTGACCAGGCATGTCCGCAAGGGCGTCGAGGAGCAGGCGCCCACCCCCGCCGCCGCCGAGCGGCGCGAGCCGTCGCTGATGTACTGAGGGAGCAGACAATGATCGAGTTGTGGTTCGTCATCATCGCCTTCCTCTGGACGGGCTACTTCGTGCTGGAGGGCTTCGACTTCGGCGTCGGCATGCTGGCCCCGCTGGTCAGCCGCAACCCCGGCGAGCAGCGGCAGAGCCTGCAGACCATCGGCCCGGTGTGGGACGGCAACGAGGTGTGGCTGATCACCGCCGTCGGCGCCATGTTCGCCGCGTTCCCCGCCTGGTACGCGGGCGTGTTCAGCTCGTTCTACCTGCCGGTGACGCTCGTCCTGGTCGGCCTGATCGTGCGCGGCGTCGGCCTGGAGTGGCGCGGCAAGGTGAACGACCCGCGCTGGTGCGACCTGGGCATCGTGGTGGGCAGCGCCCTCCCGGCGTTCCTGTGGGGGGCGGTCTTCGCCGACCTGGTGTTCGACAGCGTGCCGGCCGCCCTGCTGGGAGGCGCGTTCTCGCTGGCGGTGTGCGCCCTGCACGGCGCCGTCTTCCTGGCGCTCAAGACCACCGGCCCGGTACGCCGCCGCGCCCGCGTCGTGGCGATGGCCGCCAGCGGTGTGGCCGTTCCGGTGGCCGTGGCCGCGCTGTCGAGCCTGGGCACGTTCCCCGCGCTGGCCGCCATGGCGGCACTGGCTGCGGCCACGGCGCTGATCTGGCGCCGCCGCGAGGGCTGGGCCTTCGCGGCCACGGCGGGGGCGATCGTGCTGTCGACCCTGGCGGTCTTCATGGAGCTGCGCCTGCGCCCGTTCCCCGGCCTGACGCTGGCGGAGGCGGCCTCCGGGCCGTACACGCTGACGATGCTGAGCTGGATCGGCCTGATCACGCTCCCGTTCGTGCTGGTCTACCAGGGGTGGACGTACTGGGTGTTCAGGAAGCGCGTCCGGGTGGAGGGCACCCTCCTCACGCAGGGCTAGGTGACAGGGGCGCCGCCGAGATAGAGGCGGCCGAGCCGGGGGTCGGCGGCCAGCTCGCGGGCGGGACCGGAGATGTGGACACGGCCGAGGTCGAGAACGCAGCCGACGTCGGCCATCTCCAGCGCCCGGCGCGCGTTCTGCTCCACCAGCAGCACCGCGACGCCCGTGCGGCGCATCAGGTCGATCTGGTCGAAGACCACCTGCGTGTTACGCGGGTCGAGCCCCATCGACGGCTCGTCCAGCAGCACCACGGAGGGCTCCAGCATGAGCGCCCGCGCGAACTCCACCTGCTTCTGCTGCCCACCCGACAGCAGCCCGGCCATGCTCCCCCACCGCTCGCCCACCACGGGGAACAGCTCCTTGACCGCCTCCATCCGGGCCTGGAGCTTCGCGGAGTCGCGCACGGTGAAGCCGCCGAGCCGCACGTTCTCGGCCACGGTCATCTCGCGGAACACGCTGTGCCCCTGCAGCACGTGGGCGAGCCCGCGCCCGAGCAGGCGCTGCGGCGACAGGCCCGTCACGTCCTGGCCGGCCAGCAGGACCCGCCCCGACCGGGGCGCGAGCAGCCCGCTGGCGACCTTGAGCGCGGTGGACTTGCCCGCGCCGTTCGGCCCCACCAGGCAGACGACCTCGCCGGCGCGCACGGTGACGGTCAGGCCGCGCAGCACCGGCGCGGCCCTGCCGTAGCCTGCCTCGACGTCTTCCAGTGCCAGAAGGGTCTCAGACACCGAGGTACGCCTCCAGCACGCGCGGGTCGTCCCGCACCTCGGCGGGCGGGCCCGCCGCGATCGGCGCTCCCCGGTCGAAGACGATCACGTGGTCGCACATGCCCATCACCATGTCCATGTTGTGCTCGACGACGAGGAACGTACGGCCCTCCGCGTTGAGGTCGCGTACGAGCGAGACGATCCGGTCGATCAGCGCCGGGTTGACCCCGCCCGCCGGCTCGTCCAGCAGCACCAGCTCGGGCTCGGCCATGAGGACGGCGGCCAGCTCCAGCAGCTTCTGCTGGCCGTAGGACAGGTCGCGGGCCTCGGCGTCCTCCAGGTGCTCGATGCCCATGCGCCGCAGCCAGTGCCGGGCCCGCTCGACCTCACCCTGGTCCCGCAGCCCGGCCAGCAGCTCGCGCAGGCGGGTCCGGCGGACGGCGACCAGCATGTTCTCCAGCACGGTCAGGCGCGGGAAGACGCGGCAGAGCTGGAAGGTGCGGCCGATGCCGGCGTGCGCTATGCGGTGCGGCGAGTGGCGGGTGATGTCGCGGTCGCGGTAGAGCACCCGGCCGGAGTCCGGTTTGATCATGCCGGTGACGATGTTGAAGAACGTGGTCTTGCCGGAGCCGTTGGGGCCGATCAGGCCGTTGATCCTGCCCTCCTGGAGCTCGACGCTCGCGCCGTCCACGGCGAGCACCCCGCCGAACGACTTGGTCAGTCCCTCGGTGCGCAGCGAGCTCATCGGGCCACCCCCTGGAGCCGCTGTTCGGCCGTCTCGTCCGGGATGGAGGGCCCGGCGCGCCTCCTGGTGAGCCGGGCGAGGATGCCGTCCGGCATGAACAGCACGACCAGCACGAGCAGCAGGCCCGTCGCGGTCAGGTGGATCTGCGTCTCGCCCAGCGCGATCAGGAAGTACTCGCCCGCCGGGGCCACGATGAGCGCCCCGAGCAGCGGCCCGAACAGGTGCCTGACCCCGCCGAGCAGGCTCATCAGCACCATGTACGACCCGATGAGGATGGAGAAGACGAAGATCGGGTCGAGGCTGCCGAACCAGACCGCGTAGAGCCCTCCGGCGAGCGACACGAACAGCGCCGACAGGGCGAAGGCCGTCACCTTGTACGCCCCCGTCGGCACCCCCAGGGACTCGGCCTTGTCCTCGTCCTCCCTGATCGCCCGCAGGCCGGCGCCGAACCGGGAGCGCGAGACGTACCACCAGGACAGCAGCGCGAGCCCGAGCAGCGCCAGGAACAGGTAGAAGAACACGATGTGCGTCTGCCCCCGGTGCAGGTCGGAGAAGGGCGAGGGGACCTGCAGCCCGGTGGAGCCGCCGGTGAGCGAGCGCCAGCCCTGCACGACGAGGTTCATCATCGACACGAGCGCGATCGACACGATCACGAACGACGCGCCGCGCACCCGCACGGCCGCGACGCCGACGAACACGGCGAACGCCGTCACGGCGACGGCCGACACCAGCAGGGCCGCGACCCACGGCACGCCCAGGCGGACGATCAGCAGGCCGGTCCCGTACGCGCCGAGGCCGAAGAACGCCGAGTGGCCGAGGGAGACGTATCCGGTGAAACCGCCCAGCAGGTTCCAGGACGTGGACATGGCCGCGTACATGACGGTCAGGGCGCCCGCGTACACGAGGTAGTAGTTGGGGACCAGCCACGGATAGGCCAGCGCCAGGCAGGCGACCAGCAGCGGGATCCCTCTAGAAGCGATGCGCAAGCCGGCCTCCGAAGAACCCCTGGGGGCGCGCGAGCAGCGTCAGGAAGAGGAAGACGTAGAACATCATCGTGGCCCAGGTGGCGTCCACGGTCACCAGCACGAGGCCCTCGACCACACCGAGCAGGACGGCCGCCAGCGCCGCGCCGATCACGCTCCCCAGCCCCCCGACCACGATGATGGCCATGAGCTTGCCGATCCACACCCAGTGCGAGGCGGGGAAGAACGGCGTGATGAGCGCGAGCACGGTGCCGCCGACGGCCGCGGTGGCGAGGCCGACGCCGAAGCCGTACCCGGCGACCCGCTCGGTCTGGACGCCGACCAGCCGGGCCGCCTCCCGATGCTGGATGGTGGCCCGCAGCGCCTGCCCGAACCGGCTCTTCACCAGCACCGCGAACAGCACCGCGAGGGTGAGCGCCGCGACGAAGAAGGCGATGATCTTGTCGTACGGGAGGTGCACGCCGCCGATCGTCAGCGACTTGGTCGCGTACTCCATGCTGACCGACTTGTAGGAGCCGGTGTAGATCGTCCCGAGCAGCCCCTCGATCGCCAGCGCGATCCCGAACGTCAGCAGCACCGACATCATCGCCAGGTTGTCCGGCGCCAGCCGCGCGACGAGCAGCCGCTGCACCGCCACGCCCAGCGCGAAGAAGAGCGGCACGGTGAGGGGCAGCGCCAGGAACGGGTCCACGCCGAACGTCGTGTGCACGGTGTAGGTCAGATAGGCGGCCAGGAACAGGAACGCCGGGTGGGCCACCATGACCACCCGCATCACCCCGAAGTACAGCGACAGGCCGGAGGCCAGCAGCGCGTAGAGGCCTCCGGTCAGCACGCCCAGGGCCAGCCCCTGCAGGAGCAGGCTCACCATGGCTTCTTCGGGTAGACGAGGTCGGCCGTCTTGGCCTGCTCGGGGAGCACGATCTCGACCTTTCCGCCGACGTACTGCTGGATCATGTGCGCCTGCTCGGGCCTGCCCTGGTCGTCGAAGGAGAGCTTGCCCACGACCGTGTCGAAGGTGCCTTGCCTGATGTGGTCGGCCAGCTTGTCCTGGCACTCCTTGGTGGCGTCGACGCACTTGGCGGCGTTCACGGCGGCCTCGACGACCTGGCCGACGGTGAAGCCGTTGGCGGTGTCCTCGTTCGCCTCGCCGTTGAACATCTCCTTGTGGCGTTTGATCATCTCCTGGTTGCCGGTGAAGGTGGCCGTGGCCGACCAGCCGACGGGCGAGATGATGCTCTCGGCCGCCCCCTTCACCGCGGCGGGGAACTCCGGCTCCGTCGGCCCCGTCGAGAACGCCGCCAGCTTGGGCTGCACCTTCAGCTCCTGCAGCGCGCGCACCAGGCCCACGGAGTCCTCGAACTGTGTGCCGCCCACCACGATGTCCGGCTTGGCCGCGGCGATCTTGGCGGCGATGGGCGAGAAGTCGGTGGTCTCGGGCGGGTAGACCTCGTCCACGACCGTCTTGATCCCGGCTGCGGCCAGCTTGTCCCGCAGCCCGTACGCGGTGCCCTGCGCGAACGGGTCGTCCAGGCTCGCGTACGCCGCCGTCTTCGGCCGCTTGTCGGCAGGCAGCTTGATGATGTAGTCGGCCAGGTAGTTGTAGTGGTCGCTCGCGATCGCCGGCGCCGCGTAGAACAGCCGCTTGAAGCCCTGCTCGAAGACCTCCTTGGCGGCCCCGGCCGGCTCCACGAACAGCATGTTGTACGACTCCGCGACCTTCGCCGCGGGGATCACCAGCCGCGACGAGAACGGCCCGAAGACCAGGTTGACCTTGTCCTGGGTGATGAGCGACTCGTAGTCGGAGCTGACCCGGTTGGGGTCGGAGGCGTCGTCGCGGAAGATCAGCTCGACCTTCCTGCCCAGCAGGCCGCCCTTGGCGTTCACCCGGTCGGCCCAGACCTGGTAGCCGTCCTTGATGCCGTTGCCGGGCTCGGCGAAGTCGCCCGTGAGCGGAAGGGAGATGCCGATCTTGACCGGACCCTGCTGCTGCCCCGCCGGCTGAGCCATCCCCGGCTCGTCGGTCTTGGCGCAGGCAGTCAGGACCAAAGCACACATCGAAGTGATCGTCAGGCTCTTGAGAACTCTTGCCATCGAGGAAATCCCCCGTCAGAAGAGGCGCCACGAAAGCGCTTACGTAAGCGCTTTCGGTTACGATTACACGAGATCCGGCCCCGGACAAGGGGGGTTCTCAGCGCATGACCGAGCGATCTCATCCACCCCGCCTCGTCGACGTGGCCAAGGCCGCGGGGGTCTCGCTGGCCACGGCCTCCCGGGCCCTGACGGGCAGCAGCGGCGTGAGCGCCGAGGTCGCCGCCCACGTCCAGGCGGTCGCGTCCCAGGTCGGCTACGTGCCCAACAGCCACGCGCGGGCCCTGGCCGGCGGGCAGGCGTCCATGGTCGGGCTGATCGTGCACGACGTCGGCGACCCCTACTTCGGCGAGATCGCCAGGGGCGTGCTGCGCGAGACCGAGAGCCGCGGCTACATGGCGCTCATCAGCCAGACCGAGCGCGACCCGCGTGCCGAGCTGTCCCGGGTCCGGGCGTTGCGCGCGCACCGCGTGACCTCGATCGTGCTGGCCGGGTCCGGCTACGTCGATGCGGCGACCGAGGCCGACATCGCCACCGAGGTGCGCTCGTTCACGGCGGCGGGCGGCCGGGTGGCCGTCATCGGCCGCCACCACCTGCCGGTGGACGCCGTGCTGCCCGACAACGCGGCCGGCGGCTCCACGCTCATGCACCACCTGCTCGACCTGGGCCACCGCCGCCTCGGCGTGCTCGGCGGCCCGGCCAACCTGACCACGGTGGAAGACCGGCTGGCCGGGCTGCGGGCGGCGCTGGCCGCGGCCGGGCTCGACTGGCGCTCGTTCCCCGTCGTGCACGGCGACTTCACCAGGGAGGGCGGCGCGGCCGCCACGGCCCGGCTGATGCGGGCGCACCCCGACCTGACGGCGGTGGTCGCGCTCAACGACCCGATGGCGGTGGGCGCGCTGTCGTGGCTGCTCAACAACGGGCGCAGGGTGCCCGGGGAGATCTCGGTGGCCGGATTCGACGACGTGCCGGTGGCGCGCGACGTCTATCCGGCGCTCACCACGATCAGGCTGCCCATGGTCGAGATGGGCAAGCAAGCGCTCGAGCTAGTTCTCAAGCCGCCCGCCTCGCGCCCGCGCCGCCGCCGCACCGCGCACGAGCTGGTCGTACGCGCCTCCACGGCCCCACCGCCGCCTTGACACCGGTTCACCGGACCCCTTGACAGCCTGATCCCCCGGGTTAAGATCCGCTCGAAGTTCAAAAGAAAGCGCTTTCGGAAGCGCTTACGAGAGCGCACCCGGCGAGAGGATCCCGGATGTCAGCCTTTCGCACCCTCCTCCTGACGGCCATGCTCGCGCTGGCCGTACCGATCCCCGCGCAGGCCGCCACCGCCACGGTGGCACCGGACTGCGGCCCCGGCCAGGCCAAGGTGAAGCACGTCAACGACGGGCGCAACTGGGCGCCGGTGACGCCCGCCAAGTGGCAGTTCCCCGGCGACCAGGTGATCCTCGCCGAGGCCGGCGTCGCGCGCCCGGGCCCGCGCCGGCCCTTCGAGTACGCGGTGCTGAAGACGGGCCCCGAGTTCGGCTCGGTGCGGATCGACGCGCAGGTCCGCCTGGACACCCCGACCAGCGTCAGCAACCGCGACGTGATCATCATGTTCGGCTACCGGTCGGACACGGAGTTCTACTACGTCCACCTCTCGCAGGACAACACCATCTACCCGCACAACGGGATCTTCGTCGTCAACAACGCGGACCGCCTGCGCATCGACGACCAGTGGAACGGCCAGGTAGGCGCGCCGCCCGCGGTCACCGACGCGGCGTGGCACCGCGTCCGCGTCACCCACTGCGTCGAGACCGGCCGCATCGCGGTCTACATGGACGGCGCCACGACACCGCTGATCACGGCCACCGACCTCACGTTCGCGTCGGGCCGGGTCGGCTTCGGCTCTTTCGACAACATCGGCAGGATGCGCGACATGACCGTCAAAGGCACCCCTGCCTGCGACGGCGCCGATCAATAGCCCCCGACTCCCCTGGTGGTGAACAGGTATGCCGAAAACCCTCCGGTGCCTGATCGCCGCGGTGCTGGTGACCGCGTTATGCGCGCCGCCGGCAGCCGCGCAGGCCGACCCGACCCCCGTCGACGACCCCATCCCCGAGAAGCCCACCGCCTCGGGGCTGACGCTGACGCTGGAGGAGTTCGCCTCGTTCCCCAAGACGGAGACGACTCCCGCTCCGACCGACCCGCGCCTGGTCCGCACGGCCAGGATCAACTACCTGGGCGAGCTCCCCGACGGCTCGCGCCGCCTGTTCGTCAACGACCTCAACGGCAAGCTCTACTTCCTCGACAAGGGCCGGCCGCGCGAATACCTGGACGTCGGCGCCGCTTTCGCGCCCGACTTCGTCTCCGGGCGCGGCCTGGGCAGCGGGTTCGGCTTCGCCGCCTTCCACCCCGAATTCGCCAGGAACGGCAAGTTCTACACCGTGCACACCGAGTGGGGCAACGCGCTGACCACGAAGACCCCCGACCTGACGCCGCAGCCCGACACCAAGTTCCACGGCGTCATCACCGAGTGGACGGCCACCGACCCGAAGGCGAACGTCTTCTCCGGCACCCGCAGGGAGGTGCTGCGGCTCGGCTTCACCGGCCAGATCCACGGCATCCAGCAGATCGACTTCAACCCGACGGCCCGTAAGGGCGACAAGGACTACGGCCTGCTGTACGTCGCCGCCGGTGACGGCGCCCGCGGCGTGTCCAGCGACGACCCGCAGAACCTGGCCATCCCGCAGGGCAAGATCCTCAGGATCGACCCGGCCGGCACGAACGGCGCCAACGGCAGGTACGGCATCCCCGCCGCCAACCCGTTCGCCGGGCAGGCCGGCAAGCTCGGCGAGATCTACGCGTACGGCATGCGCGACCCGCACCGCTTCAGCTGGGACCCGCAGGCCGGCAACCGGCTGTTCCTCGGTCACATCGGCGAGCACGCCATCGAGGCCATCTACGACGTCGGCGCCGGCGACAACCTGGGCTGGAGCGAGCGCGAGGGCTCGTTCGTGTTCAGCAAGTCCGACCGCTGCCACCTCTACACGCTGCCGGACGACGACGCGCAGTACGGCTACACCTACCCGGTGGCCGCCTACGACCACGACCCGCCGCCCGGACACTCCTGCACCTCCGACAGCGGCCACGCCGTCACCGGCGGGTTCGTCTACCGCGGGCAGAAGCTGCCGCTGCTGTACGGCAAGTACCTGTTCGGCGACATCGTGGACGGCCAGGTCTTCTTCACCGTCGCCTCCGAGATGGACGAGCGCACCGGCCGCCGGGCCACGATCCACAAGCCGCGACTGGTGGACGCGTCCGGCAGGCAGCTGACCATGCAGGACCTGGCCGGGAGCACCCGCGTGGACCTGCGCTTCGGCCGGGACGGCGCGGGCGAGCTCTACGTGCTGTCCAAGGCGAACGGGAAGATCTGGAAGATCACCAAGGCCGGCTGGACCCCGCCGAACGTGCTGCCGACCCTGCGTGACCACGTGGTGGCCGCGTACGACTTCGAGCACCCGCTGCCCGCCGACCCGGCCCAGGAGCAGGACCAGGGCCTGTCCGGCACGAACATCACGCTGGTCAACGGCGGCGCCGCCATGCGCGTGGCCGACCAGGCCTACCGGGGCAGCAGGTACGCGCTGCAGACCCGCCAGGTCGATCCGGCCACCACCGGCAACGACGACTGGAAGGCCGGCGTCTACGGCGCGGACGGCGTGCCGACGCTGCGCGCGTTCAACGGCGTCAAGGGCGCGACCGTCATGGGCTGGTTCAAGATGCTGGGCGACGGCCCGGCGCCCAACTCCAACACCGAAGACCCGGCCGACTTCTTCAACGCGATCGGCCTGGCCGGGGTGCTCAGCGGCAACTCCCAGGGGCACGACGTCCGGGCCCTGCTCGAGCTCATCACGGTGAACGGCGAGATGCGGGTCGTGGCACTCGCCCGGCGCGTGGACGGCAGCGCCTCCCAGACGTTCGCCGCGAACAAGCCCTGGCGGGAGGTGCTGCCTCGGGACCAGTGGGTGTTCCTGGCCGCGACGTTCGACTTCGACAAGGGGACGATGCAGCTCTACAGGAACGGCCGCCCGCTCGACGGGTTCTACTCGGTCACCGGCGACCCGTGGGGCGTCGAAGGGGACCCCGAGCCGGACGTCACCTCGGCGACGGACCCGAGAGGCATCAAGATCGGCGGTAGCTATCCGCAGAACACCAGGGAGCAGAACCCCTGCGACTGCCGGATGGACGGCCTGATGTTCCTGGACCGCGTCGCGGCCCCGGCCGAAGTCTGGGCCCAGTACGAGTTGCTGAAGCTCCGCTAGCCGATGGTCTTCATCTGCTTCGTACGGTGATCAGTGAGGTGGAGGTCGCCGCCGAGCCGCTCCTTCAGCAGGTCGAGCACCTTGCGACTGGACAGCACGGTCCAGAGGTTGCCGACCAGGTGGGGGTTGTACTCGGGGGCGGCGTCCATCCAGGCGTCCTTGCCCGCCTGCGTCTTGAACGTCGTGACGAAGAACTCGCCATCGGGGGTCTTGCAGTAGCCGGTGCGGATCTCGGCGGCGTTGACCTGCATCTTCGGCTTGCAGCCGACCTTGGCCGAGAGCTGCTCGACGGTGAGGGGGGCGGCGTGGCCCTGCTTTCCGGCTGCTGCGACATAGCCGCCTCCGCTCCCTGAGGAGCATCCGGCGACCAGTCCGGCCAGCAGCGCGAAAGCGGCCAGACGTGGAAGTGTCGTCATGTGCGAAGGTACGCGGGCCCACCGGCCCCGGTTCACCTCATACCGATTGGTTACTTCGGTGGCGCCGGCGTCTGGGAGACCCTGTGGTCCATCAGATGCAGATCGCCGCTGAGCGGCTCCTTCAGCTGCTCCAGCACCGGGAGCGGGCCCAGGACGGTCCACTGCGGGCCGACCAGGTGCGGGTTGTACTCCGGCGCCCGGTCCATCCACTCGTCCTTGAGCTTCTCGCTGGCGAACGTGTTGACGAAGAACTGGCCCGCCTTGGTCTTGCAGTAGCCGGTGCGGAGGTCGGAGGCCTCGACCTGCATCTTCGGCTTGCAGCCGACCTTGGCGGAGAGTTGCTCGACGGTGAGGATTGCCGCTGGTTTCTGCGTTTCGCCCGCTGCGACGTAGTCGCCCCAGCCCCCTGAGGAGCATCCGGCGACCAGTCCGGCCAGCAGCGCGAAAGCGGCCAGACGTGGAAATGTCGTCATGTGCGGAGGTACGCACCCTCGATCACCCCGGTTCACCCCGAATCAGCCCAAACCTGAGCGATTCCATCAGCGCAGGATGACGCAGCCCTGATCGCGGAGCCGTCGCAGCACCTCAGGCTCGCCGTCGAGCTTGTTCCACCGCAGGTCGAGCTTCTCCAGCGGGGGCAGGCTCGCGGGCAGCTCACGCAGCCGGTTGTTGCGCAGGTCGAGGTGCCTGAGTCCGGGCGGCAGCCGGTCCGGCAACTCGCGGAGCTGGTTGTTGCGCAGATCGAGCACGCGCAGCTCGCCCAGCTCGGCGATGGAGGCGGGCAGCCGGGTCAGCCGGTTGCCCTGCGCGTGCAACTCCCGCAGCCCGGCCAGGCCGCCGATGGCCTCGGGCAGCGACTCCAGCCGGTTGTTGTAGAGGCGCAGCTCCACCAGCGCGGCCATCCGCCCCAGCGACTCGGGCAGCCGGGTGAGCCGGTTGTCGGTGAGGTTGAGGTAGGCGAGCCGGTCCAGCCGCCCGATCGCCTCCGGCACCTCGGTGAACCGGTTGTCGCTCAGGTAGAGGTAGTCGGTCAGGTCCAGGTCGCCCAGCTCGGGCGGGACGGAGTCGAGCCGGTTGTGCCCGAGGTCCAGCATGCGCAGCCGGGTCAGCCCGCCGATCGCGGCCGGGACCTCGGTGAGCGCGTTCTCGGCGAGGTTGAGGGATTCGAGGCCGGTCAGCTTCCAGAGCGAGCCGGGCACGTCGGTCAGCCCGTTGCCGCCCGCCGCGAGGTGCCGCAGGGCGGGGCTCAGCCGGTCGGGGATCGCGCCGACGCGGTTGCCGTACAGGAAGAGCACCTCCAGGCGCGGCGGGCAGGCGGGGAAGGACGTCAGCTCGTTGCCGTCCAGGTGCAGCGCGCGCAGCGCGGTGAGCCCCGACAGGTCGGGCAGCGAGCGCAGCCGGTTGCCGTCGAGCCTGAGCTCCTCCAGCGCGGTGAGCCCGGCCACCCAGGCGGGCACCTCGGCGATGTCGTTCCAGGCCAGGTCGATCAGGCGGACGTCGGCGGGAACGGCGGGGAATTCGGTCAGACCGGAAGCGGGCGCACGCATGGCGCCGATCATCCCACGGCGCGGGTCATCGGTCGGCGCGGGTCATCGTGCAGCGGGTCATCGGTCGGCGGGTCAGTCGGTCGGCGGGTCGCCGGTGGGCGGGTCATCGGTCGGTGGCGCGCAGGTCGAAGAGCTCGGAAGGGGAGATGGGCATGCGGTCGATCTCGATGCCCTCGGCGTCCTCGACGGCCGAGGCGATCACCGCGGAGACGGGGATCACGCCCGCCTCGCCCGCGCCCTTGACGCCGAGCGGGTTGAGCGGCGACGGCGTCTCCAGGTGGGCGGTCTCGACGTGGGGGATCTCGGTGGCGTACGGCATGAGGAAGTCCATGAAGGAGGCGTTGACGAGCTGGCCGTGCGAGTCGTACACCATGCGCTCGTAGAGCGCCCCGCCGATGCCCTGCGCCACTCCCCCGTGGATCTGGCCCTCCACGATCATCGGGTTGATCAGCCGGCCGCAGTCGTGCACGACCGCGTAGCGCACCACCTTGATCTCGGCCGTGTCCGGGTCGGTCTCGACGATCGCCGCGTGCATGCCCGACGCGAACGTGGACCTGATCGGCGAGTAGTAGTCGCGCCCCTCCAGCCCCGGCTCCTCGCCCTCGGCGACCGGCGGCCGGTCGGGCGACGCGGTGCCGGAGAACTGGGTGGCCTTGGCGGTCTCGTCGTCGAAGGCGTAGCGCAGCGGGTTGGCCAGCACCGCCACCGTGGACAGCGGGATGGACGCGCTCGGCGTGCCGGCCACGTGCACCATCCCGTCGGTGATCTCCAGGTCGGCCGGGTCGGCCTCCAGCGCGTCGGCGGCGATCCGCAGCGCCTTGTCGCGTACTTTCCGGCAGGCCAGCGCGATGGCGTTGCCGCTGACGACGGCCGCCCGCGAGGCGAACGTGCCCACGGCGTAGCCGAACCTGCGGGTGTCGCCGGTGACCACGCTCACCCGCTCGATGGGCACGCCCAGCTCGGTGGCGACGATCTGCGCGAAGGCCGTCTCGTGCCCCTGCCCCTGCGAGGTGAGCCCGGTGGACACGTGTACCCGCCCGTCGGAGGTCACCTGCACGTGCCCGCCCTCGTACGGCCCCACGCCGGTGCCTTCGACGTAGCACCCGACGCCGATGCCCCTGCCGGGCCGCGCCTCGAAGGAGTCCCAGCCGATCAGCTCCTTGATCATGCGGAGCATCTCGGGATAGTCGCCGCTGTCGTAGATCAGCGGTCGCCCGTCCTGGAACGTCATCCCCTGGTCGTACGGGAACTCGTCGGGCCCGATGAAGTTGACCTCGCGTACCTCGGTGCGGTCCTTCCCCAGGTAGCGGGCGATCTTGTCCATCGTCCGCTCCATGCAGAACACGCCCTGCGGCCTGCCGGCCCCCCGGTAGGGCGTGACCTGCACGGTGTTGGTGTAGACGGCGGTGAACTCGACCCGGTACGCCCCGATCTTGTACGGCCCCAGGAGCTGCGTGGAGGTGACGATCGGCACGATGATCCCGTAGGGCGTGTAGGCGCCGTGGTCGTGCAGGATCGTCACGTCCAGGCCGAGCACGCGGCCGTCGTCGTCGAAGCCGACCCGTACGTACTGGACCTGGCCGCGCTCGTGGGCCGAGGAGATGAAGTGCTCCCTGCGGTCCTCCGTCCACTTGATCTCGCGCCCGAGCGTCATGGCGGCCCACGGCACCAGCACCTCCTCGGGCCACGGGTGCACGATCTTCACCCCGAAGCCGCCGCCCACGTCGGGCGCGATCACCTCGACCTGCGGCAGTGGCAGCTCCAGCGCGGCGGCGACGGCCATGCGGACGCTGGTGGAGGTCTGGGTGCTGGAGTAGACGCGCAGGTCCCGGCCGTCCCACCGGGCGTACACGCCGCGCCCCTCCAGCGGCATGCTGGCGCTGCGCTCGATGTCGAGCCGGAAGGCCAGCGTGTGCGGCGCGGTCTCGATCGCCTCGCGCGCGCCGCGCCCGTCCGTCCCCGCGACCTCCTGGACGAGGTGCGCGCCGACGTTGCCCGGCACGTCCTCGTGCACGAGCTGGGCGCCCTGCACGGCCTCCTCCAGGCCGACGACCGGCTTGAGGAGCTCGTAGTCGACCTCGATGAGCGCGCAGGCGTCCTCGGCGGCGTACCTGTCCGCCGCCACGACCATGACCACCGGCTCGCCGACGTGCCTGACGATGTCCCTGGCCAGCGGGTACGCGGTGCGCCCGTGCGTGAGCGCCGGGTGCGGGATCAGCAGCGGCAGCGGCCGGCCGACCCGTCCGGGCAGGTCCTCCCAGGTGTAGATGGCGACGAGCCCTTCGACGTCGAGCGCGGGACCCACGTCGATGTCGCGGATGCGGGCGTGCGCGTGCGGCGAGCGCACGAACGCGGCGGCCAGCGCGTCGGGGCCGAGGTCGTCGAGGTAGCGGCCCCGGCCGGTGAGCAGCCTGGGGTCCTCCCGCCGCTGCACGGGCTCCCCGAACAGCCTCGTCGTCATGCTTCCTCCGCCAGCAGCTCGGCGGCCCGGTGGGCGGCCTTGACGATGTTCTGGTAGCCGGTGCACCGGCACAGGTTGCCCGAGATGCCCTCCAGCACCTCGTCGTCCGTGGGGGTGGGGTTGTCCCGCAGCAGGGCGGTCACCGTACACAGGAACCCCGGCGTGCAGAACCCGCACTGCAACCCGTGACACTCGGCGAAGGCCCGCTGGACCGGCGACAACGCGTCGGGGGTGGCCAGCCCCTCGACCGTGGTGATCTCTGACCCGTCCACGCTGACCGCGAACGTCAGGCACGACCGGATCGGCTCCCCGTCGAGCAGCACGGTGCAGCAGCCGCACACGCCGTGCTCGCAGCCGACGTGGGTGCCGGTCAGGCCGAGGTCGTGGCGCAGGCAGTCGGACAGCAGGCGTCTGGCGGGCACGCCGACCCGCCTGGCCGTGCCGTTCACGACGAGCGTGATCTCATGCTCCACGATCCCCTGCCTCCCTGGTCGCGCTCCGTACGGCCCGCTCGGCCAGCACGCCCACGAGGTGGCGGCGGTAGGCGGCCGAGGCGTGGATGTCGCCCTCGGGTTCGACCCGGTCCCGTACGATCCGCGCCGCGTCCGCGGGGCTCTCCGTCACGTCCACGACGATCGGCACGGGGCCGACGCCGATGCAGGCGAGCCTGGCGGCCTCCACGCGGCCGTCCTCGTCGAGCGTGACGACGGCGCAGACGCCGGCCAGGGCGTAGTCGCCGTGCCGCCGGGCCACCTCCTCGAAGGCTGCCCCGGTACGCGGACCCAATGCCGGGAAATATGCCGACACGGCCAGCTCGCCCGGCTCGACCGCCGACTCCATGGGCCCGACGAAGAACTCCTCGGCGCCCACGTCGCGTACCTGTCCCTGCCGGGCCACCCGTACGGAGCCGCCCAGGACGGCCAGCACGGCCGGCAGCTCGGCGGCCGGGTCGGCGTGCACGAGGCTGCCCACCACGGTCCCCCGGTTCCGGATCACCGGGTGGGCGACCAGCCGCAGCGCCCGGCTCAGCAGCGGATGCGCCCCGGCCCGCTCCGCCTGCGAGTGCCGGACCGTCGCCCCCACCCGGACACCGCCCCGCTCCGTCTCCATGGCCGACAGCCCCTGGACGCGGTTGATGTCGACGAGATGCTCGGGAGCGGCCAGCCGCATGTTGAGCATGGGGATCAGGCTCTGCCCTCCGGCCAGCACCTTCCCGCCCACCTCCGCGAGGGTCCGGAGCGCCTCGTCGAGGTCGCGGGGGGCGTGGTACTCGAACGGGGGCGGTTTCACCCGGCCTCGCTCCCGGCCGGCCGGGCGGGCCGTCCGGCGATGGCCCGCAGCAGGTGGTATCCGCCCAGCACCACGATGGTGCCGAGCGCGATCCCCTCAAGGGTGAAGTCGCCGCCGATGAAGTGGCTCACAGGTCCGATGGCCAGGATGATGCCCGCGCCGATCGGAACCATGTTGACGGGGTCGGAGAAGTCGACGCGGTTCTCGATCCAGATCCTGGCGCCGAGGAGGCCGATCATCCCGTACAGGATGACGGTGACCCCGCCCAGCACGCCGCCCGGGGTCGCGGCGACCAGCGCGCCGAACTTGGGGCAGAGCCCGAACAGGATCGCGATGATCGCGGCGATGTAGTAGGCGGCGGTCGAGTAGACCTTGGTGGCCGCCATGACGCCGATGTTCTCGGCGTACGTGGTGGTGGGCGAGCCGCCGACCGCGCTGGCGACCATGGTGCCCACCCCGTCGGCCATCACCGCCCGGCCCACGTACGGGTCGACGTCCGCCCCGGTCATCTCGCCGACGGCCTTGACGTGCCCGATGTTCTCGGCGATGAGCGCGATGACGGCGGGCAGCACCAGCAGCACGGCGGAGGTCTTGAAGTCGGGGGCGTGGAAGTTCGGCACCCCGAACCAGGGCGCCGACGCCACGGAGTCGAAGTTCACCCGGTCGTGCGGGAAGGCCGTGGCCACGCAGTACGTCCCCTCGGCCGGGCAGCTCGCGCCCGCCGCGTCCCGCAGGTTGGCGCCGGGCAGCACGGACGTGACGGCCCCCGCGGTCTTGTCCAGCACCCACGACAGCACGAACCCCGCGATCAGCCCGACCAGCACCCCGATCCGGCCGACGAACCCCTTGAAGAACACGATCACCAGGAAGGTGACCAGCATGGTGATGAGCGCGACCCAGTGGTCCTGGGGCCAGTAGACGTCCGCCACCACGTACGCCAGCCCGAACCCGATCAGCATGACGACCGCCCCCGTGACCACGGGCGGGAACACGCGATGGATGATCTGCACCCCGAGGAAGTGGACGGCCAGCCCCGCCAGCGCCAGCACGAACCCGGCGACCAGGATCGCCCCGGTCACGATCGCGTCCGCGCTGGCCGTGTCACCGCCATAGGCGGCCCTGATGGCCAGCACCCCGCCGACGAAGGACGCGCTGGTGCCGAGATAGCTGGGCACCTTCCCCTTCACGATCAGCAGGAACAGGATCGTCGCGACGCCTGACATCATCACGGCGACGTTCGGGTCCAGCCCCATCACCAGGGGGAAGACGAACGTCGCGCCGAACATCGCGATCACGTGCTGCGCCCCGAAGCCCACCATCCTGGGCCAGCTCAGCCGCTCGTCGGGCCTGACCACCTCTCCGGGCGCCAGGTGCTTGCCGTCACCGTGTTTGGTCCATCCCAAAACCATGAGAGCCCCTCTTGTCCTGGGCCGGCGACACGTTCCGTTGCGGGCACATTAGGCCCGCCGCAACGCTCCTACACGGGCATGATCTGCCAAATCTACGCGCAGGGCCAGTGAAAACCTCGCGCACACGCGATCCGAATTCACTGTGAGGTCAGTTCCAGTGCTGCGGGCGGTGGTAGACGCACCCGTCGGATGCCTGGACGACATTGGGAAGCTGAGACCGGCGGATCACGGCATGACCCAGCGGGAACCACGCCTCGCTGACGCGCTGCAGAACTTCGGAGCGCCTTCGGGGCGGAAGCACGGTGATCACCCGTGTCTTGGTCCCAAGCTCGTCATTCAGCCGCCTGATGGCATGAACCGCCGCGCATAGGTCAGAGTCGGCCGACACGAGCATGACCGCGTCCACCTGGCGTGTCGCGACATCCGCCACCATGGCCGCGCCGAGCGCCACATCGGACTGCTTCTCGGCGTAGGTCCGGCGCGTCGCTCCACAAGAGTGGCACTGCACCGACTGCTGCTGGTATCTCCCCATGACGACCTGCACGCCGAGGCTTGCCGTCGCGGCCAGATACGTCTCCTGCCGTGCCACGGCCGGGGGATCGTTGCGGATCGCCGCGGTGAAGTAGCTGATACCCACAAGGCGCTGATGCGGCCGCAGCAGGTGCGTCGCCATGGCGCGCAGATCGAGCCAGAGATGCCGCCGTCTCCCGAGCTCCCTCAGGCCGTAGTACAGGTTGAACCCGTCGACATAGACGCCGACGCGCTCGATTCCGGGATTCGACTTGTCGCTCACCGCTATCACGCCCTAACATGGAGTCACCCGCCCGGGGGTACGTTCCCGGGTATGACGGCCCCCGCCAGGGGGCCGTTTCTTTTTGCCGGTGCGCTTGATGTTAGTAAACAGTGAGTAATTGTGCGGTGACTTTTCGTCAACAGGTTCCCACTACTCCACGTGGATGGAGAACCCCTCCCCGCTGACCACCTGCCCCGAGCGGATCTTGGCGCGCTTGCGCAGCTCCACCTCGCCGTCCACCAGCACCAGCCCCTCGGCGATCAGCAGCTTGGCCATGCCGCCCGTCTCCGTGATCCCGCAGTACTTCAGCAGGTCACACAGCGGGATGTACTCGGAGCGCAGTTCGAAATCCACAAGCCCCAACCCTAGATGCCGCGCATCCGCAGCACGTGCAGGGCCAGGGTCAGGTTGAGGCGCAGGTGCGGGTCGTCGGTGAAGTTGCCGAGCAGGCGCTCCAGCTTCCCGATCCGGTAGCGGAGGGTGTTGTAGTGGAAGTGGAGGCGCCGCGCCGTCTCGGCCACGTTCATGTTGGTCTCCAGGAGCACCTGCAGGGTGCGGCGCAGGTCGGCGTTCTCGGCGTCGGCGTCGGCCGCCAGCGGGCCGAGCGTCTCGCGTACGAAGGCGTGCAGCTCCTCCGTGTCGTTGACCAGGGACAGCAGCCGGTAGACGCCGAGCTGGTCGAAGTGGGCGACGGCGCCGGGCCCGTGCAGCTGGCGGCCCACCCGCGCCGCCTTCAGCGCCTGCGAGTACGCCTCCGGCAGCGTCTCCGCCCCCGGGCTGGGCCGGGAGGTGCCGGTCGAGAACGTCGCGGGCGGCACGTCGGCGAAGCCCGAGGCCGCGTCCTTGGCGACCCGGGTCGCGTCGATCGAGGCGTCCACCACGGCCACCACCTCGTGCGAGAACCCCGCCACCGCCCCGCGCGGGTCGTGCCGGCGCATCGCCGCCGTCCAGCACGCCACCAGCCGGTCCTGCGCGCTGCGCTCGTCGCCGTCCGGGTCCAGCTCGGCCACCAGTACGGTCACCGGCCGCGCCAGGTCCCACCCGAACGCCCGCGCCCGGGCCGTGACCCGCTCCGCCGTGCCCGCCCGGCCGGTGAGCACGTCGCGCAGGAAGTCGGCGCGGTACTTGCTCTCGACGGCGTTGACCGCCTCCTGCCGGGTGACGACCAGCGCGGCCACGGTCGCGGCGCGTTCGAGGATGCCGACGTCGCTGTCGCGGATCGCCCCGGACGGGCTGTAGGCGACGATCCTTCCGTGGTGGTGGCCCCCGGCCAGCACGGGCACCGAGGCGAACGACCGTACCCGCCCCGAGGCGGACGTACGGGGCGGGCCCTCCAGGGAGATCGACTCGCGCAGGACGGCCACCTGCTCGGCCGGACCCGCGGTGGCCAGCACCCGGCCTGAGCCGTCCACCGCCGCCACCGACACGTCGAGCAGCTGGGCCACCTCGGCGGCCACCTCGTTGAGCCCGCCGCCGGCCAGCACCACCTGCACCAGCGCCCGGTGCGCCTCCTCGGCGCGGGCGAGCACGGCGGCCTGGCGGTTGAGGATGTCGGTCAGCACCTGGTTGAGGATGTCGTCGAACCCGACGTCGTTCGGCAGCAGGATGAGCGGGAAGCCGAGCCGGTCCGCCTGCTCGACCATCTCGTCGGGCAGCTCGTCCACATACCGGCCGAGCTTGATCGCCAGCGCCGACAGCCCGCGCTCGTCCAGGTCGGCGACCAGCCGGCCGAGCGACTGCGGCGTGTTGCGCAGCGGGTAGCCGGTGGTCAGCAGCAGCTCGTGCGGCTTGACCCAGGCCAGGATGTCGGGGACCTCCATGACGTTCAGCCGTTGCACGATGCGGCCCAGCCCGCTCTCCCCCGCGATCAGCCTGGCCTCGGCGAGGGTGGAGACGCCGAGCACCTCTCCGACGGAAACGCCGTGAATGATCGTCCCGGTGCTGGCGAGACGGACGGGGGGCTCCATGTGGAGATTGTGACCCCAGAAACCGTCTGTCAGGAAGAGCCAACCTTCCCGCTGACTGTTGGCAAATTTACCCGTACGGAGGGTTCCCCGGCCGTTTTACGGTCAGGTCCAAGGTCGGATGGGAGGTTCGGTGACCGTAAGTACTCATGCGAGGCGTACCCGCATCCACGTCACGGGCGCGGCCAGCACGGCGGTACGCCCCGTCCTGGAGTCGCCGCGCCGCCCCGCGCGGGTGCTCGCCGCGTTCCCGGCGGGGGTCTATCTCGAGGTCAGGACCGACCTGGAGCCTTCGGTGATCGCCGTCATCACGGGGGCGGCCACCCGGTTGCCCAACTCCGTGCTGCTGGCCGGCGCGCTGCCGAGCGTCACGGTGGGTGACGAAGCCTCGGTGGGCGACCGCAACATCGAGCTGGGCCCGCTGAGCCTGGGCGTGCGCCGCTGGTGGGACCCCGCCCCGCCGCTGGGCCGGATCGATCGGGCCCGGCTCGAACAGGCCGCCGCCCGCTTCGGCGACCCGCCACAACCCGGGCTGGCCGGGAACGGCGCCGTCGAGCTGCTGGCCGACAGCTGCGCGAAGGGCTGGCTGCTGGGGGCCGTGACGGCGGCCGAGCAGCTCATGGGCCTGGGGCCCGGCCTGACGCCGAGCGGCGACGACGTCCTGGCGGGCCTGCTGGTGACGCTGCGGCACCTGGGCGCGGCGGCCGGGGCGGAGCGGGCGGTCTGGCTGGCCGACTGGCTGGCGGCGACCGTGACGTTCGACGCGAGGACGCGTACGACCCCCATATCGGCCACACTCCTGCACTCCGCGGCCAGAGGCGAGAGCAGCCCCGAAGTGACCGCGGTGCTGCGCGGCATCACGGGCGGGCAGGCCCTCGAACCGGCCCTGCGCCGCCTCCACGGCCTCGGCCACACCTCGGGCTCCGACCTGGCCCAGGGCGTCGCCATCGGCGTGACCGCCGTCCTCGCGCTGAGCAGGCCCCGATGAGCGCCGACACGGTGCTGGTACGGAAGGGCGCGTACGTCGACTCCATCTCCCTGATGCGCATAAGCCGGGCGCTGACCGAGATGTCGGGCGTGGAGGCCGCCATGGTCGCCATGGCCACCGACCTGAACCTCGCCGTCCTCCGCGACCTGGGCTTCACCGTCCCGCAGGCCGGTCCCGGCGACCTCCTGATAGCCGTACGCGCCCGCGACGCCGGCGCGGCCGTCGAGGAGGCCGACCGGCAGCTCGCGAGCTTCGACCGCCCGGAGACGACCACGGCCGACCAGCCCCCGCTCACCACCCGCTCGGCCACCGGCACCCCGGCCGACCTGGTGCTGGTCTCCACCCCGGGCGAGCACGCCTTCGCCGAGGCGCTGGACGCCGTCCAGGCCGGGCTCCCCGTCATGATCTTCAGCGACGGCGTCCCCGTGGCCCAGGAACGGCGCCTCAAGGAGCTCGCGGAGGCCGCGGACGTCCTCGTGATGGGACCCGACTGCGGCACCGCCGTGATCGGCGGCGTCGGCCTGGGCTTCGCGAACGTCCTCACCCCCGGCCCCGTCGGCGTGGTGGCCGCGTCCGGCACCGGGGCCCAGCAGGTGACGTCCCTGCTCGACTGGGCCGGCACCGGCGTCAGCCACGTGCTCGGCGTGGGCGGCAGGGACCTGTCCGCCGAGGTGGGCGGCCTGTCCACGCTGCGGGCCCTGCGCATGCTGGACGAGGACCCGGCCACCGAGCTGATCGTGCTGATCTCCAAGCCGCCGTCCCCCGAGGTGGCGGCGACCGTACGGGAGGCCGTGGGACGCCTGCGCACGCCGGTGGTGCCCGCGCTGCTCCCCGAGTCCGACCTGACGGAGGCGACCGAGCGGGTCCTGCGCGCGCTCGGCCGGCCGGTGCCCGAGTGGCCCTCCTGGCCCGCGTGGTCGGGCAAGCAGAGCCGGACCAAGGCCATCAAGGGCGTCTATTCCGGCGGGACGCTCAGCACCGAGGCCGCGCTGGTGGCCGGCAAGGGCGAGTTCGTCGACTACGGGGACGACGCCTACACCAGGGGCCGGGCGCATCCCATGATCGACCCGACCCTGCGCGTCGAGGCCTTGGCCCGCGCCCAGGAGACGGACCTGGTGCTCATGGACGTCGTGCTCGGCCACGGCGCCGACCCCGACCCGGCCGCCTCGCTCGCGCACGCCGTCGCCCGCACCCCCGCCACCGTCGTGATCGCGCTCATCGGCACCGAAGGCGACCCCCAGGACCTGCACCGGCAGGCCGCCGCCTTCCGGGAGGCGGGCGCGGCCGTCTTCACCTCCAACGCCCAGGCCGCCCGGCACGCCAGGAGCCTCGTATGAGCCCGCTGTCCGTCCCGTCCCGCGTCATCACGGTGGGCGCGGGCCTGCTCGACGAGGCGCTCAGGGCGCAGGCCGTCGAGACGACGCCGGTGTCCTGGCGCCCGCCGCTGCCCGGCACCGCCGAGGCCCTGGCCGCGGTGCTCGCCGACCCGCGCAGGCAGGCCGCGAACGAGCTGGCCGTGAGCAGGCTGACCTCCGCCCGCCCGCACCTGGTGGGGGTGCGCCGGGCCTCGGAGGTGCTGGCGGCGGGCACGTTCCTGCACGCGGGCCCGCCCATCACATGGGAGCGTGCGTCGGGCCCGATGCGCGGCGCGCTGATCGGCGCGATGCTGCTGGAGGGCCTGGCGGGCGACGAGCACGAGGCCGGGCGCAGGCTGGCGGCGGGCGAGATCGCGCTGCGACCGTGCCACGAGCACGCCACCGTGGGCCCGATGGCGGGCGTGGTGAGCCCGTCCATGTGGCTGTTCGAGGTGCGCGACGACGAGCACGGCGGCACCGCGTACTGCTCGCTGAACGAGGGCCTGGGCAAGGTGCTCCGGTACGGCGCCTACGGGCCCGAGGTGCTGGAGCGGCTGCGCTGGATGGACGCGGTGCTCGGCCCGGCCCTCGCGGCGACGCTGGAGCGCACGGGGCCGATCGACCTGCGCTCGCTGATGGCGCAGGCCCTGCAGATGGGCGACGAGCTGCACAACCGCAACCGCGCCGCCACCTCGCTCCTGCTGCGCGAGCTGGCCCCGGCCGTGGTCGAGGCCGCCCCGGGCGCGGCCGCGGAGGTGCTGCGCTTCATCAACGGCAACGACCACTTCTTCCTGAACGCCGGCATGGCCGCCGCCAAGGTCAGCACGGACGCGGCCCGCGACGTGCCCGGCTCGTCCATGGTCGTGGCCATGGCCAGGAACGGCACCGACTTCGGCGTCCAGGTCTCGGGGCTGGGCGGGCGGTGGTTCACGGGGCCGGCCGGCGTGCCCGACGGGCTCTATCTCGGCTCGTACGGGCCGGACGACGCGAACCCCGACATCGGCGACTCCACGATCACGGAGACCTCGGGGCTGGGCGGGTTCGCGATGGCGGCGGCGCCGGCCATCGTGCGGTTCGTGGGCGGCGAGGTGTCCGACGCGGTGCGGGCCACCCGTTCCATGTACGAGATCACGCTCGCCGAGCACCCGGGGTACCAGATTCCGGGGCTCGGCTTCCGCGGCACGCCGGTCGGCATCGATGTAACTCTCGTCGCGAGAACGGGCCTGCTGCCCGTGGTCAACACCGGCATCGCGGGCCGCGTCGCGGGAACCGGTCAAGTAGGAGCAGGCCTGGTCAAACCCCCTGTAGAGGCATTCACTACTGCATTGATCGCATTGGCGGAACAAGCCATCTGAATGGCGATATTTCCCCAGGTCAAAGCTTTTGTAAGGATGCTCCAGCTTCCCTTGCGCATGCCCCGCCGATATCGTAACGAACCACTTTAAATTGCTCGTAGCGCGGGATGGGGGCGGGATCATGGCAGCCGACCGCTTGCTCAGCGGCCCCGGCGCGGAAGGGGGCGCCCCGAGCGGCGCCCCGCAGAGCCAGGGCCGTCTGATCGGCCGGCGTTACCGGCTCATGTCACCTGTCGGCAGGGGCGGCATGGGCATGGTGTGGCACGCCCACGACGTCCTGCTCGACCGGGACGTGGCGGTCAAGGAGCTGATCCTCCCGTACGGGCTCGACCACTCGGGCATGCAGGGGGCCCATCGGCGCGTGCTGCGCGAGGCCAGGTCGGCCGCGCGGCTGACGCATCCCGGCATCGTCACCGTCCACGACGTGGTCGAGGAGGACGGCCGCCCGTGGATCGTGATGGAGCTGGTCCGCGCGTGGTCCCTGGAGCAGGCCGTACGCCAGAGCGGGCCGCTGCCGGTGCTGCAGGCGGCCGAGATCGGCATCCGGGTGCTCGACGCGCTCAGGCACGCGCACTCCGCGGGGATCCTGCACCGTGACATCAAGCCCGGCAACGTGCTGCTGACCCAGGACCGGGTGGTGCTGACCGACTTCGGCATCGCGGCCATCGAGGGCGACGTGGCGATCACGCAGACCGGTCTGCTCATGGGGTCGCCCGCGTACATCCCGCCGGAGCGCCTGTCCGGGCAGCCGATCACGCAGGCGGCCGACCTGTGGTCGTTCGGCGCGACGCTGTACGCCGCCCTCGAGGGGCGGCCGCCGTACGAGGGGCCCGACCCGGTGGCGGTGCTCGGCGCGGTGCTCACGCAGGAGCCGATCGCGCCCCAGCGGGCCGGCTCGCTGATGCCGGTGGTCGAGGGCCTGCTGCGCAAGGACCCGGCCCAGCGGCTGACCTCCGACCAGGTCATCGAGATGCTGGAGGCGGTGCTGCGCGCGCACGGCTCCGTCCGCCCGCGCCCGGCCGAGTCGCTGCCCACCGCCGGGCCCGCCCCGGGGGACATGCCGGCCTCCGGGCTGCTGGACTCCCCGTCGGGGCCGATGCCGTCGCGGATCGTGGAGACGCCCTCGGGTCCGATACGCGTGCCGTACGACCCGATGAGCAGCCCGTCCGGCGGTCACTCGATGCCGTTCGACGGCCTGACGAGCCCCTCCGGCAGCCACCGGACCGACCAGCTGGTGCCGCCGCCGCCCGAGTTCGGCGGGCCCTCGGGGGCGCAGCCCGCTTTCGGCATGCCCTCGGGTCCGCACCGGGCTCCCAGGGGCCGCGGCGACGAGTCCGGCCCGCAGCCGGCGCCGATCCTGCCGCTGACCACGGACAGCCGTACGTCGTCCGCCGCCACGCCGTGGCCGCTGGCCTCCGCCGAGGACCTGCGCGAGCAGTCGCGCGACCTGTCCCGCGACCTCGGCCACAACCGCCTGGCCACGCTGCCCAGCACGGCGCCGCGCACCGGCAAGAGCCGGCGCAGGCCCGACGAGGACGACGGGATGTGGGTGCGCCGCGGGCGGCCGACGCCGCTCACGATCATCAGCGTGATCGTGGCGGTGGCCGCCGTCGTGGGCGCCGTCATGTTCCTCATGCCGGGCGGGTCGCCGCCCCCGCAGACGGCCACGTCGCAGGCCGCGACGTCCTCACCCGCCAAACCCGGGAACGCCGAGCCCTCGGCGATACCGTCGGGCTACACCGAGCACGGCACGGCCGGGTTCGCCGCCGCCGTGCCCGGGAGCTGGAAGCCGGCGACGTCGGGCGGGGTGACCACGTTCAGCGGGCCGAAGGACTCCGGCATGCGGATCATGGTGCAGAAGGTGAGCCCGCAGACCGACGGAGGGCTGTCCGAGCTGGGCCGCCAGGAGGCCAAGGGCGGCGTGGAGGGCTACATCCAGGTGCAGCTCCAGGCCGTCGACTACCGCGGCTGGCAGGCCGCCGACTGGGAGTACACCTACACCACGGCAAGTGGCGTCCCCATGCACGCGCTCACCCGGTACGTCTCGATCGACGACATCACCGCGTACAAGATTACCTTCGACCTGCCCGAGCTCAAGTGGGACGACCAGGCGGAGACCCGCAAGGTGTTCCTGGACACGTTCCGGCGGGATGGCTGACGTATTGCACCGTTCAGTCCAAAACGGGTAATGTTCGACATATGGGGCGACCGAGGAAGTTCGAGGAGGAACGCGCCGTCGAGGCCGCGATGCGCGCGTTCTGGTCCGCGGGCTTCGAGGCCACCTCGACGGCGGACCTGTGCGCGGCCACCGGGCTCGGGCGCAGCAGCATCTACAACACCTTCGCCAGCAAGCACGACCTGTTCGTGAAGGCCCTGACCCGCTACATGGACCAGCGCAACGCCACGCTCGCCGAGACGCTGGACGCCGACCTGCCGCTCAAGGAGAAGATCAGGACCGTCCTGTGGTGGGCCGTCGACCCCGAGCCCGGCGAGCCGCCCGGCTGCCTGGTGGTCAACTCGATGACCGAGCTGGCCCCGCACGACCCGGAGATCGCCGAGCTGCTGCGGCGCGACAACGACAGGCGCCGGCAGATGGTCCGGGCCGCCATCGAGACCGGCCGCTCGCGGGGCGAGATCGCCCCGGACAGGGACCCGCTCGCGCTGGCGCACTTCGTCTTCGCCACCGTCAGCGGCCTGCGCGTGGCCGCGCGGGGCGGGACGGACCGGGACGGGCTCGAGTCGATCGCGAAAACCGCCCTGGGCGTTTTCTGATCTTTTTTACGCCCTCATTTTGAACCGAACAATCCAAAAAGGAGAAGCACCATGCCCTTGGCCATCTACATATTGGGCCTTTCGATCTTCGCCCAAGGCACTTCGGAGCTCATGCTGGCCGGGCTGATCCCGGAGATGGCCGCCGACCTGCGGGTGTCCGTGCCGGAGGCGGGGCTGCTGATCTCGGCGTTCGCCATGGGGATGCTGGTGGGGGCGCCGGTGCTGGCCGTCCTCACGCTGCGCTGGCCACGGCGTACGGCGCTGCTGACGTTCATGGCGGTCTTCGTCCTGTCGCACGTCGCGGGCGCGCTGACGTCGAGCTACACCGTGGTGTTCGCCACCCGCGTCGTGGGCGCGTTCGTGTACGCGGGCTTCTGGGCCGTGGCGGCGAGCACGGCGATCGGCCTGGTACCCGCCAACGCCCGCGGCAAGGCGATGAGCGTGCTCGCCGGCGGCCTGACGGTCGCCACCATCGTCGGGCTGTCCCTGGGCACGGTCATCGGCCAGCACCTCGGCTGGCGGGCCGCGTTCTGGGCGGTCGCGGCGCTGTCGGCGCTGGCCGGGGCGGGCGTGCTCAGCACCATCCCGGGCGGCCGCCCGGAGGCCGGCGCGACCCCGCGCATGTCCGACGAGCTGCGCTCCATGATCAACCCCAGGCTCTGGCTCGCGTACGGCACGACCGCGCTGACCACGGGAGCCCTGCTGGCCTCCTTCAGCTACCTGAGCGTGCTGCTGGTCGACACCACGGGCCTGGCACCCGCCTGGGTGCCCGCGGTCCTGGCGCTCTACGGCGTCGGCTCGCTGATCGGGATCACCATCGGCGGCCGGACCGCCGACGCGCGGCCGTTCCCGTCCCTCTACCTCGGCGTCGCCGGCCTGATCGTCTGCTCGGTGGCGCTGGCCCTGACCGCGTCCGTCCCCGTGGCGGCCATCGCGCTGATCTTCCTGCTCGGCGCGTTCGGCTTCGGCATGAACCCCGCCCTGAACACCCGCGTCTTCTCCCTGGCCAAGGACGCCCCCACCCTGGCCGCCGCGGTGAACGTCTCCTCCTTCAACGTCGGCATCACCGTCGGCCCCTGGCTCGGCGGGCTGGCCATCGGCGCGGGCCTCGGCTACCCGTCCGTCGCCTGGATCGGGGCCGCGATCGGCGTGCTCGCCCTGGCCACCGTGACCGTGGCGGGTGCTCTGCACCGCTCGCCGGCGCCGGAGCGCAGTGGGGTACCTTCGGCCGTGTCAACGACCACCGGTTGAGGCCGGTGGCTTGCTCTCACGGTCCCGTCTGGCTGAAGGGAGGCCGGTAGCGTGTGGCTGGTTGACAGCAGCCCAGCCCGCAGCGCCGCGTGCGGCGATGTTGCGGGCCGCGATGTGATCGGCGTGCCCAGCGAGGCCACACCCAGTGCAGACGAACCGACCCCGCGTCGGCCTATTCGCCTTACTCATACACCCGCACTCTGGACAGCGCTGAGAGGTGTGTGCGGGGTCGACCAGTACGAAAGCGACCCCGGCCCGCGCGGCTTTGTAACGGGTGAATGCCATCTGCTGAGCAAACGCCCAGCTGTGCAGGGTGCGCCGCTGGAACCGATGAGCCCTTACCCGCCCGCGGATGCCCTGCAGATCCTCCAAGCCGATCCCGCGGCCGGTGCGTTCGGCTTCGCGCACCACGTGTTTCGAAAGCTGATGGTTGAGGTCGGTCATCATCCGATGCTCACGCCCGGCCAAGCGACGCAGGACCCGCCGCGCCGCACTCGTGCCCTTCCTCTGCAACCGTTGGCGTTGCCGATGCCGCCGCTCCCGCAGCGTACGGACGTGGCCGTTGCCGGTGATCGGCCCGGCCAGGGCGGAGCCGGGGAGCACGGCCCCGTCTGACGTGACCGCCAGGTTCGCCACCCCTTGATCCACCCCTAGAAAGCCGTGAACCGGCTCACGCGTCCGGGGCTTGGGCAAGGTGATGGCAACTTGCAGCAGCCATACGCCGCGCCGACAGATCAGGTCGGCCTCCCCGAGAGGCAGCGCGTTGACAGCCTGGAGGTCCTCTGGCCGACCTGTGTATGGCACGGCCACACGTCCCGTGGAGGTCCACAGCGACACGGTCCGGGCTTCACGGGACCAGCTCATCAGGCGCGCGTCGTACGGGATGGCGCCGTGCTGGCGGAAGGTGTGGGCCCGTTTCTTGGTGGCTCGCCGGTTGCCGTAGGCACCGGCCACCCGGGCTATCGCCCGCACCGCCGCCTGCGCGCCCAGCCCGGCGAACTGCGCACGCGCGGAATGGTAGGCCAGCCGATGCAACTGGAGGACGGTGAAGGTACGGTGCTGCCAAGCCAGACGGGAAACAAAGGTGGCCGCCTGATTACAGACCAGCACCGTCGCAGTCAGGGCGTCAGCCTGAGCAGGTGTAGGCATGAGCCGCAACCGCACCACCGACGGCAGGCCTGCCAGCTTGGCCGTGGAGCGGCGGATCGCCATTACACACTCCCTGTCGTGGAAGAGTCACTCACCACGAACACTATCGAGCGTTACTAAGGCTTTCCATACTGTTTTCGAAAGGAGGAGTGGCGCTCCCTCCCCATCCTGAAAGACCAGGGTGTCCGCGCCACAGCTCAGATGAATTTGGCGAGCATCCACTTTTACCCCGTCAAGTCCACCGCGGGACACCAGGTCCACGAGGCCGAGGTGCAGCCGTGGGGGCTCGCCGACGACCGCCGCTACCTGATCACCGACGAGCACGGCGAGCTCCTGACCGCCCGTCAGGAGCCCCGCCTGCTGGCCTGCGTGGCCCGGGTCGACGGCGGCTCGCTCACGCTGACCGGCCCGCACGCCGTCCCGCTGCGGGTCACGCCGACCGCCGTCATGTCCACGGTCAGCGTGGGCCGCACCCCCGTGGAGCTCACCGACTGCGGCGACGACGCGGCGGACTGGCTGTCCGGGCTGGTGGGCCGGCCCGTGCGGCTCAAGTGGCTCGACGACCCGACCCGCCGGCCGGTCAATCCCGAGTACGGGCGGCCGGACGACCGGGTGAGCCTGGCCGACGGCTATCCGCTGCTGCTCACGTCCAGCGCCTCGCTCGCCCTGCTGAACGACTGGATCGTGGAGACCGCGCTGGAGCGCGGCGAGGAAGCGCCGGAGCCGCTGCCCATGCACCGGTTCCGGCCGAACGTGGTGATCGACGGCGTCGGCACGCCGTTCGCGGAGGACGAGTGGAAGCGGGTACGCATCGGCGAGGTCGACTTCCGGGTGAGCAAGCGGTGCGACCGGTGCGTGCTGACCACGATCGACACGTCCACGTACACGAAGGGCAAGGAGCCCATCAGGACGCTTTCGCGGCACCGCAGGTGGGACGGCAAGGTGTGGTTCGGCATCAACCTGATCCCGGACATGCCCGGACGCATCGCCCAGGGAGATTCAGTCACCATTCACTGAAATATCGCCCTTTGGGGTGATGTCAGGGGCTATGCGAGACTTCACGAGTGACCAGTGCCCCCACAACGCCCACTGTCTCGTCCTCTGACCGAATTCGCGGCGTCCAGCGCCGCACCTTGACCGTCCTGTCCGCGACGCAGATCGTGAGCGGGGTGGGGGTCGCCGTCGGGCTCGCGCTGAGCTCGGTGGTCGTGGACGAGCTCTCGGGCTCCACGGTGATCAGCGGCTTCGCGGGCACCGCGACCGTGCTCGGCGCGGCGCTGCTGGCCCTGCCCACGGCCAAGGCGTCGGGCAGCGGCGGCCGCCGGGCGGGCCTGTCGCTGGCGTACGCGGCGGCGCTGGCGGGCTGCCTGATCTCGGCGCTCGCGATCAGCCTGCGTACGTGGCCGCTGCTGCTGGCGGGCCTGGTGCTGGTGGGCGGCGGGAGCGCGGGCAGCCTGGCCGCGCGTTACTCGGCCACGGACCTGTCGCCCAAGGGCCGCTCGGCCAGGCACCTGTCACTGGTCGTCTGGGCCTCCACGATCGGCTCCGTGGCCGGCCCGAACCTGGCCAGGCCCACCGACCAGATCGGCATGCGGCTGGGGCTGGTGGAGAAGGCGGGGCCGTTCGTGTTCGCGGCGCTGGCGTTCGCGGTGGCGCTGGCCCTGATCTTCTGCCTGCTGCGCCCCGACCCGCTCACGCTGGCCCGCTCCCTGAACGAGGGCCCGGACACCGGCCGCGGCCCCAAGGGGACGATCCGCACCGCCTGGCAGACCCTCCGCACCACCCCGACGGCCCGCCGCGCCCTCGTCATGATCGCGGTGAGCCACACGGCGATGGTGTCCGTCATGTCCATGACCCCGGTCAAACTCCACCACGACGGCTCGAACCTGGACGTCATCGGCCTCGTGATCAGCCTGCACATCGCGGGCATGTACGTGCTGTCGCCGGTGGTGGGCTGGCTGGCAGACAAGGCGGGCAAGGTGCCGGTGCTCGTGCTCGGCATGGCCCTGCTGCTGAGCGCCGCCACCCTCGCCGGCACGGCCGGGCATGCGATCTGGCAGGTGACGGCCGCGCTGGTGCTGCTCGGCCTCGGCTGGTCGTGTGGCCTGGTGGCGGGCTCCGCCCTGGTCACGGAGTCCGTCCCGCTCGAACGCCGCCCCGCCGTCCAGGGGCTCTCGGACCTGCTGATGAACGTCTGCGGCGCCACGGGCACGATCGTCGCGGGCGCCATCGTGGGGATGCTCGGCTACGGCGTGCTCGGCCTGGTCGTGGGCATCATGGTGGCGCTCGCGGGCATCTGGCTGACCATCACCTGGCGCGCCGACCGCCCTTAGGCACTCGACGCGGCCGTCACTTCGCCTCGGCGTAGGACGACACCGCCACCGCCTCCATGGGAAAGCGCACCGGCGTCGCCCCGAACAGCAGCCGGGTGGCCTCGACCGCGGCCGACGACACCGCGGCGATCACCTCCTCCGCCTGCTCCGCCGGGCAGTGCACCATCACCTCGTCGTGCTGGAAGAACACCAGCCGCGCCGGCTCCGGCAACAGCCCGCGCAGCACCGCCATCAGCGCCAGCGCCCACTCGGCCGCCGTGGCCTGCACCACGAAGTTGCGCGTGAACCGCCCCCGGTCCCGGGCCGCCCGCGTGCCCTCGGGCCCCGACACCAGCTCCTTCCACCGCGGCGAGGGCGGCGGGCTGGTGCGCCCGAGCCAGGAGCGCACGAGCCGCCCCTCCTCCCCGTCCTTGGCCGCGTCCTCCACGAACTGGTACGCCCTGGGGAAGCGCTGCCGCATCACCGCCAGCAGCTTGGGCGCGTCACCGCTGGTGCCGCCGTACATGGCGGACAGCATCGCGATCTTGGCATTGTCACGCTCGCCGCCGAACGACTGCGCCAGCGCCGAGTACAGGTCGATCTCCCCGGCGGCCCTGGCCAGCCCCACGTCGCCGGCCATCGCGGCCAGCACCCGCGGCTCCAGCTGGGCGGCGTCGGCGACGACCAGCACCCACCCCTCGTCGGCCACCACCACCCGCCGCATCACCTTGGGGATCTGCAGCGCCCCGCCGCCGCTGGTGGCCCAGCGCCCGGACACCACGCCGCCCACCACGTACTCGGGCCGGAAACGCCCGCCCCGCACCCACTGGTCGGCCCACACCCACCCGTGGAAGCTGTACAGCCGGGCCAGCTCCTTGTAGGCCAGCAGCGGCTTCACGGCGGGGTGGTCGATCTGCTTGAGCTCCCACGACCGGGTGGTCTTCAACGCCACCCCCGCCCCCTTGAACGCCTTGACGAGCTGCTGCACCGAGTCGGGGTTGACCGGCTGGCCGAGGGCCGCGGTCACCTCGTCGGCCAGCGCCTGCAGCTTGGCCGGGCGCATGCCGTGGACGGGCCGCGGCCCGAGCAGCTCGGTCAGCAGCTCGTCGTGCACGTCGCGCCGCCAGGGCATGCCGTCGTACGACATCTCGGCCGCGATGAGCGCCCCCGCCGACTCGGCCGCCACCAGCAGCCGGAACCTCCCCGGCTCGGGCAGCGCCTCGATCCGGCGCAGCTGGTCGGCCAGCACCTCCGCCACGGCCTCGGGCGCGAGCGGCTCGGGCGCGAACAGCGTGCCGGGCGCGTTCGGCTGCTCCTCCGGCACCGGCAGCCCGTGCAGCCGGGCGTGGGCGGCCCGGGCCGAGCGGCTCTCGCCGTAGCGGCCCTCGTACGCGAGCAGCAGCCCCTCGGTGAGCGCGACGTCGTGGCAGCGCGAGACTCGCGTGCCCGCGCTCAGCAGGTCGGGGTAGACCTCCCGCGCGTCGGCCCACACCCACCGCGGGCGCTCGGCCTCCTCCAGCTCGCGTACGGCCCCCGCCAGGTCGGCGGGACGCCGAGCCGAGCCGCCCACGGGCAGCAGCGTCTCTCCGGCGACCACGACATGCACGTGGTCAAGAGTGCCAAACGGCTACGACAAAGCGATGCGCACCTCGTCCTCCAGCGGCGGATCGACCTCCTGGGCCCGGCAGCCCGTGGCGGCGAAGCACCGCACGGTCAGCTCCTCGGGCGTGACCGACAGGTGCAGGAACTGCTTGAAGAACGGCGGCGTGTCCCAGTCGGACAGCTCCGACAGGTAGCGGTGGAACACCTTGTCCACCGGCAGCCTGAGCGGCCACGGCCACGCCCCGAGCAGCCGCGCCGCCCACCGCATCCTGCGGGTGATCGTGACCGGGCCCTGGGGGGTTCGGACGGGCTCGTTCTTGATCTGGTCCGACATGACGCACAGGGCCTCGGAGGGCGTCAGGTAGATCCACTTCATCCTCAGGCGGTGCGCGTACAGCTGGCTGTAGAAGGACAGGGAGTCGCCGCGCAGCGGGTAGCACCTGAAGTCGTCCTCGTGCACGCCCTTGACGTCGACCCTCTGGATCGTGTGCGTGGCGTGCATGAAGGCGCCGCCGCCGCCGGACACGATGTACTGGATCACCCGGTCGCCCACTTTGACCGGGTAGCGCTGGTAGTTGTGCACGTCTCCGCCGATGGCCGCGACGTACCGGTTCGCCGGATCGCGCACGATGTCGTCGATCGTGCCGCCTTCCTCCAGCGGTGAGGGCTTGTAGACGTTCCCGGTGTAGATGGGCTTGCCCGTGACGAGGATCTTCGGCCGCGGATCGCGCGAGACGCGCCGCAGCCACGCGGTCTGCCCCTTGTCGATGATGTTCTTGATGCCGGTGTCGACCCCGACGATCAGCAGGCTGTCGCTCTCGATCACCCAGTACGGCCCCGGCTGCGTGACCTGCTGGGACGGCTTGCCCCTGAGCTCGCGCGCCTGCGCCAGCCCCTCTTCGTCGATGGCCTCCGGCTTGCGCCACAGCAGGCCGCGCAGCCACCGGTCCGGCTTCGGCTTGAGCGCCGGCGCGTCGCAGAAGACCCGCATGAAACCGCCGAGCCCGTCGTACCAGTCGTGGTTGCCGGGGACGGCGTAGATCGGGGCGTCATAGTCCTTGTACGGACGGAAGAACTTGTCCCCGTACTCGTTTCCCGATCCCGTCGGATAGATCACATCACTCGCAATGACGGCGAACGACGTGTCTTCCCCCACTTTCAACATCCCCGGAACAACGGCGTACTGGGACGCGTCTCCCTCGCCGGTATCACCGAGCAGGAGGAAACTGAAATTTCCCCCGACCGGGGGCTTAATGCGAAATTCCGGATCAATCCCCCGCGCTTCCTGAGCCTCCACCCATCGCGCCCGAACCTCTCCCGACGGATCCCCGAACAACCCCGCGAGGATGTCGTTACGCGATCTCCACAGCGTCACCAAATTCAGCCAGGTAAACCCGTGATCGTTAGGTCTGAGCTGCGCGAACGTCCCCGTCTGTGTGCAGGCCCATCCTGCTCCCTCCTCTGACACCCTTGAGGAAAGTTGCTTTCCCCGCTCGGCCGCGACTTCCACCATGACCACATACTTACCGCGATCACCCATTCGTGCACCCGGAACGCTCCGTACCGTAAGGAACACAGAAGGTTCGCAATGGTGTACCCTCAACCCCCCAAGCAAGCGGTAGGGACGTCGAGGGGAGTGCTCCATGAGCCGTAACGGCCCTGATGACACGACCCGGAGCGGCACTTCCGACGTTGAGGCCATCGAGGGTCTGCTGGCATACGCGCAAACCCGGTCATCCCGCTGGAGCGGGGCGGCACTCAAACGGGTCAGCGAAGCGGTCGCGCGCAGCCGGGCCCTCGACGCGCGTGCTCCCGGCACGCACACGACCCTGCTGGCCCGCAGCCTGCTCGCCAAGGCGAAACTCCTGCTCAAGCGGGACCGGGCAGCGGAGGCGCTCCCCCTGGCGCAGGAGGCGGTGGCGCTCACCCGGCTGACGGGCGGCGCCCCGCTGGTGGTGGCCCTGAACTGCCTCGCCACCACCCTCGAGTCCCTCCACCGCTACAGCGAAGCCGCCGCCGCGATCGCGGAAGCCGACCGGATCCTCCCCCCGGACGAACCCTGACCCATCCGAGCCAACGGCGGCGGGTGGGTGGGAGTGGGCCGGGCTACGCGGGTGGGGGTGGGACGAGGGCACCGGGGTTGAGGATTCCGGCGGGGTCGAGCCGGTCCTTGACCGCCCGCAGGATGCCCATCCCCACCGGCCCCACCTCGGCCGCATAAGCGTCCCGGTGGTCGCGTCCGACCCCGTGATGGTGGGTGATCGTGCCGCCGGCCGCCACGATGGCCGCGTTCACCGCCTCCTTGGCGTGCTCCCACTGCGCCACCGGGTCCCCCTCCTGCGCGACGACGACCGTGAAGTACAGCGAGGCGCCGGTCTCGTACACGTGGGAGACGTGGCACATGACGAGCGGCGAGCCGAACGCGCCCGCCAGGGCAAGCCGCACCGCGTCGTAGAGCTGTGGCAGGTTCGCCCAGAAGCCGGCCGTCTCCAGCGTCTCGACGGTGGCCCCGGCCCCGAGCAGCGAGTCGCGGAGGTACGGCGCGGAGAAGCGCCCGTGCTCCCACGCCTCCCCCGGCCCGGCGCCCAGCGGCTCGCCTCCCATCCGGGTCAGCACGGCGGCGGCCCCGGCCTGCCGGGCGGCCGCCGAGCCCCATCCGGAGACCGAGGCGGGGGTGCTCTCGTAGCCGGCGATCAGGAGGCAGCCCGAGCCGCCCGACCCGATGGCGTCCGGCTTGGCGAGGCCGATCATGGTCTCGGTCTCGTCCGAGAGCCGGAGCACCGTCGGGAGCGGCCCCTCCTGGGCGAGTGCGCGCACCGCCGCCGTCCCCTCCGCGAACGTCCCGAACCGCCACCCCTCGTACCGCCGCTCGTCAGGAGCCCGCCGCACCCTCAGCCGCAGGGACGTGATGACCCCGAAGGCGCCCTCGGAGCCCAGCACGAGCTGGCGCAGATCGGGCCCGGCCGCCGACTTGGGGGCGCGCCCGAGGTCCAGGGTGCCGGTGGGCGTGGCCACCGTGAGGCCCACGACCATGTCGTCGAAGCGCCCGTACCCGGCGGAGGCCTGGCCGCTGGAGCGGGCCGCCGCGAAGCCGCCGAGGGTGGCGTACTCGAAGGACTGGGGGAAGTGGCCCAGCGTGAGGCCGTGCGCGGCGAGCAGCCGCTCGGCCTCGGGGGCGCGTACGCCGGGCTCGAAGGAGGCCACGAGGGACTCCGGGTCCACGGAGAGCAGGCGGTCGAGCCGGCCCAGGTCGAGGGCGATCAGCCCCGTGAAGCCCGAGCCGGAGCCGGTGAGGCCGCCCACCACGGAGGTGCCGCCGCCGAAGGGGATCACGGCGACGCGTTCGGCGGAGCACAACCGCAGCAGCTCGGCCACCTCCTCGTGCGAGCCGGGCAGCACCACCGCGTCCGGCGCGGCCGAGCCGTCCCCCGCGCGCATCCGCAGCAGGTCGGGGGTGGACTTGCCGCGCGTGTGGCGGACGCGGGCCTCGTGCGAGGTCAGCACGTACGCGGAGCCGACCACCCCGGCCAGCGCGCCGAGCAGCGGCTCGGGCAGGGCGACCGGCGGCAGGCGCACCGATTCGAGGCCGACGGCGGGGACGTCCGGGGCGCGGACGCCGAGGAAGTCGCGCAGGAGCGCGCGGACCTGCTCGGGCAGTTCGCGGGCGAGAGCCGGGTCGCCCCAGCCGGACCACAGCATCGGTTCTCCAGTCACGCTTACACTGTGACACATGACGTCGATTCGTCACAATGATGGGGTGCTGGACGCGGCCCGCGACTGCGTGCTGGCCTATGGCGTGCGCAGGACGACGCTCACCGACGTGGCGCGCCGGGCGGGGGTGTCGCGGATGACGATCTACCGCCGCTGGCCCGACGTGCGCACGCTGGTCGCGGACCTGATGACCAGGGAATGGGTGCGGGTGGTCGAGGAGCTCGACCTGGCGGACCCCGTGCGCGCGGTCGTCGAGGGGGTCAGGGGGCTGCGCGCCCACCCGCTGTGGCGGAAGATCGTGGAAGCGGATCCGGAGCTGCTGCTGCCCTACCTGCTCGACCGGCGCGGCGCCAGCCACGAGGCGATACTCGAGGTCCTGGAGCGCGCCGTCGGGGATCCGGGCAGGGCGCGGGCGGTGCTGCTGGTGGCGCAGTCGTTCCTGCTGTCGGCGCCCACGATGCTCGGCCCGGTGACCATGGACGAGCTCGACGGCGAGCTCACCGCCCTGCTGGAGGCCTATCTTGGATAGCTCGCATGGAGGCACCTTGGACAACGGCTCGCTGAACGCCCGCAGAAGATCCCGTGAGCTGCGCCGCGTCGCGGAGGAACGGCTCGACGTGCTGGTGGTCGGGCTCGGCGCGACCGGCGCCGGCGCCGCGCTGGACGCGGCTTCCCGGGGGCTCAGCGTAGCGGCGATCGACGCGCACGACCTGGCTTTCGGGACCTCCAGGTGGAGTTCCAAGATGATCCACGGCGGCCTGCGGTATCTGGCCAAGGGGCAGGTGGACGTCGCCTACGAGAGCGCCGTCGAGCGCGGCATCCTGCTCCGCACGACGGCTCCGCACCTGGTCGCGGCCCACCCGTACCTGCTGCCGCTGACGAAGGCGGTCTCGCGGCGGCAGGCGGCGCTCGTGATGAGCGGCTACCGGCTCGGCGACGGCCTGCGGGCCGCCGCTCGCACGCCGCGCCGGCTGCTGCCCGGCCCGACGCGGCTGAGCGCGGCCCGCACGCGCACGCTGGCGCCCGTGCTCGACGGCGACGGCCTGCGCGGCGCGCTCCTGTCGTGGGACGGCCGGCTGCTGGACGACGCGCGCCTGGTCGTGGCGATCGCCAGGACCGCCGCCGCGCACGGCGCCCGCGTGCTGACCCGCTGCCGCGCGCTGCGGCTCACGGACGGGCCCACGGACCGGGGCGCGCTGGTACGCGACGAGCTGACGGGCGAGGAGTTCGACGTCCGCGCCAGAGTGGTGATCAACGCGGCCGGGGTGTGGGCGGGCGGGCTGGATCCCGAGGTGAAGCTGCGTCCCTCGCGCGGCACCCACCTCGTGCTGACCCAGGGGACGCTGCCCGGGCTGATCGCCGGCATGCATGTGCCCATTCCCGGAGAGACCAACCGATTCGCGCTCGTACTCCCCCAGCGCGACGGCCGCGTGTACGTCGGCCTCACCGACGAACCGGTGGACGGGCCCGTCCCCGATGTTCCGGAAGTGCCCGAGGAAGACGTCAGAACGCTCCTGGAGGTGCTGAACGGGGTTCTTGAGACTCAGGTGACCCGGGGGGCGGTCGCGGGCGCGTACGCGGGCCTCAGGCCCCTTCTGGCGGCCGACGGCCACACGGCCGACATCTCGCGTAGACACGCCGTTCTCGCGCATGACGGGATCGTCACGGTCGTCGGCGGCAAGCTCACGACATATCGGCGGATGGCCGAGGACGCGGTGGATGAAGCGGTCTCGTCCGGGAAACTCCGGGCGCGCCGGAGTCGTACCAGAAAGATCCCGCTCGCCGGGGCGGGCCCGCGACCGTCCGGAGTGCCGCACCGGCTGGCCGAGCGGTACGGCAGCGAGGCCGGCGCCGTGCACGAGCTCGTCAAGGCGCACCCGGAGGAGGTCGGGCTCGGCATCACCGAGGGCGAGCTGGTCTGGTCGGTCCTACACGAGGGCGCGCTCGACGAGGGCGACCTGCTGGACAGGAGGACCAGGATCGGCCTGGTCAAGCAGGACAGGGACCGCGCACTGCCCGCGACACGGGACGTGTTGGACCGAACCGCCCGCGACTGACCCCACCAATCCGTTAGGTTAGTCTTACCTAATTCGGGTTGGAGAGGGAGAACAGGCGTTGGCAAGGGGCTGCGAGCATCCGAACGGGTGCCACACCGGAGGGGTTCCGACGTTGGCCAGCGCCACCGTGGGAGCCCGGCTGTGGCTGCTCGTCGAATACACCGGCGCCTGGCCGTCACACCTGGAAAACTTCGAACTTCCTGAAAAATTCTCCGAACTGGTCCGCCGGGCGCTCGAGCGCGGTATCAGGCCCCAGTTGATCCGCCGGCCGGGAAAGCGAACCCGCCCACAGGAGCAGGGGATCCGTGTGCTACTCGCGTACGCGGTAGGAGACCGGCCCTGGTTGGCGAGCGGTGTCGTCGCAGGTCCCGACGATCTTGACCTCGACGCGCTCGTGGCGGGAGTGGTCCCGGAGTCCTGCATACTTGAAGACGAGCCGGTATTTCTGGTCTGCACGCACGCCAAGCGCAATGCGTGCTGCGCCCGCATTGGACTACCCCTCGCTCGCACGCTGGCCGATTCTTTGCCGGACAGAGTGTGGGAAACGTCACACGTTGGCGGCGATCGCTACGCCGCCAACCTGGTGTGCTTGCCACACGGAATTTTCTACGGCAGCATGTCTCAGGCTGCTGCACTGGCAGCGGCTAACGCGTACCGGTCGGGCGAGGTCATTCTCGACCGCTACCGGGGACGCGCAGGCATCCCTGAGCCATTGCAAGCCGTGGAGCACTTCGCCCGAGCCCATACGGGAGAGTGTTCTGTCGGCGCGGTGGCCGTGGAATCCTCCAGGTCGGACGGTGACGTCACCGAAGCGCTCGTACGCTGCGGGGACGTCCGGTTCCAGGTTGTGGTTGAGCCATCGGCGTTCACAGCGCCGTGTGGTACGGCTTGCGCCGAGACGATCACCACCTACCGGCTGGTTTCGCTGGACAGGCTCACGCCTGTGCGGTACGCCACGCCCGCTCTCGCCTGAACAGGGAACATCGCGGCCCAACGTTGCGTTGGAACAGTGACGCCATAAGCGTCCAATGCGGCCCAATTACCGAAATACCTCTCACGAAGGTGGTTTTCTCATGTCTCAGGTACGTCGGCAGCTCGCCCGCCCGCGCCCCAGCTGGGGTTGGCAGGATGATGCCGCGTGCCGGGGTGAGGACCTCGTGCTCTTCTTCGGCCCCGACGGGGAGCGGCAGCCCGAGCGTGACGTACGTGAGCGGAAGGCCAAGGCGATCTGCGCCCAGTGCCCCGTTCGCAACGAGTGCCTTGACTACGCGCTGTCCCGTCCGGAGAAGTACGGCACGTGGGGCGGTCTCAACGAAGACGAGCGCGCCTCCGAGCGTCGTCGTCGCATGCGCCGCGCGGCCAGCGCCGGCATCTCCGCCGCCTGACATACCCGGCAGCGTCACCATCATCGCGTGATCAAGCAGTTGTCCCGATGAACCGGAGCCTGGCCCTCCATGCACAGGCTCCGGCGAACCCGGTCGGGACAACTGCCTGATCAGGCAGCACCTCCGAGAACACCGGCCCGCACGAGCAGCGGCACCACCTGGTCGCGCACGGCAGGCGCGAGACGCGGCACATAAGCGTCACGCCCGTCCGTCCACCCCAGCGCCGCCAGCTCCGCGGCCGGTCTCGGATCCCCCGAAACCCTGGCGGTGAAGACCGTCATGCGCATGGGCACGCCCTCCAGCGCCGCCACGTCCTCCACGTGGTCGAGCAGGGCCAGGTCGTGCGGGGTCACCCCGAGCTCCTCGGCCAGCTCGCGCGCGAGCGTCTCCTCCGGCTCCTCCCCCGCCTCGGGCTTGCCCCCCGGCAGGTAGAAGACGTCCGGAGCGGCCTGCTTGCTCACGACGAGCAGCCGCCCCCGGTCCACGACCGCCGCGGCGACCACGCGCAACACATCCATGCCCGACAGCATCCCACGCGCCACCGACAAACCGGGCTCTCCGGAGATTGTCGCACCCGGCCGATAGGGTGCCCGGCATGACAGAATCCGAGCTCTCCCCCGTGACGGCCGACGACCTCGACGAGGCCGTCCGGCTGGCCGTCGCCGCCCTCCGCGGGGCGCCCGAGACCGCGTGGGACCGCAAGGCCGGCACGCTGGAGTGGACGTGCTGGGAGACGGTCGAGCACCTGGCCGACGACCTGTTCGCCTATGCCGCCCAGCTCGGGCTCAGGATGCCGCCGCTGGACACGTACGTCCCGTTCATCCTGGAAAGTCGCAGGCCGGAAGGCCCCGCCAACACCATCCACGCCGATCCCAAGGCCGGTCCCGTCGGGCTGCTGCAGGTGCTGGAGTCGTGCGGCGCGATGCTGTCCGCCATGGTGCGGACCACGCCGCCGGAGGTCCGCGCCCACCACGGCTTCGGCGCGGCCGACCCCGAGGGCTCGGCGGCGATGGGCATCGTGGAGACGCTCGTCCACACCCACGACCTGGCCGACGGGCTCGGGCTCGGGTGGGCGCCGCCGGCCGGGATGTGCGCCCGGGTGCTGGGGCGGCTGTTCCCCGACGCCCCGCGCGACACGGATCCGTGGACGACCATGCTGTGGGTCACCGGGCGCGCCGACCTACCCGGCCGTGAGCGCCCGGTGAAATGGCGCTGGTACAGCGCGCCGCGGTCCTGAGCGGCGTGTGCTCCCCTAAACGTCAGACCTCAGACGATCAGATCGTCGAATTCGCCGTCCTTGGCCCCCAGGACGAACGCGGTGATCTCCGCCTGGGTGTAGACCAGCGCGGGACCTTCGGGAAAACGTGAGTTACGCATGGCTATCTCCCCCGTGGGCAGGTTCGCGACTTCGACGCAGTTGCCGTTGGGGTTGCTCCGCTTGCTCTTGCGCCAGACGACAGGAAGGCGGCCGGCGGACGTTCCGTTCCGGAACTCATGCATGGGGGCAGCTCCTCGCGATCTTACGGATGCACGTGCATCCGCGTTTGCGAGGAGACAATACGGTAACGCGTCGGTCTCCATATAGCGGACGACCAAAAAGCCAGATATGGGGTGGGTCACAGGGATATCAGCAGCTCATCGGGAAAGCAGGCGTTCCAGGAAGCGCCTGGTCTCCTTGGGCTCCTCGGCCTGGATGCTGAGCCGGTCCATGACTTCCATGTAGTTGTCGGAGTCGGCGGGTTTGTCCAGGTAGAGGGCGCTGGTGAGCTGCTCCATGTAGACGACGTCGGGCAGCTCGGGCTCGGGGAAGCGCAGGATGCTGAACGGGCCCCCGGCCGCCGCGTGGCCGCCGCGGTCGAACGGCATGATCTGCACGGTGACGTTGCGCTCGGCGGTGAGGTCGAGGAGATGGGCGAGCTGCGCGCGCATGATCTCGGAGCCGCCGATCGTACGGCGCACGACGGCCTCGTCGATCACCGCCCAGACCGTCAGCCCGCTCTCCAGCCGCCCCTGCCGGGTGGTGCGCACCGCCACGCGGCGGTCGAGCTCCACCCTCGGGGCCTTCTCGTGGGCCAGTTCGATCACGGCCCTGGCGTAGTCGGGGGTCTGGAGGAGGCCGGGCACGAACTGGTTCTCGTACGTACGGATGCTGGAGGCCGCGCCTTCGAGGCCGATGTAGACCTCGAACCAGGGCGGCAGCACGTCGCCGTACTTGTGCCACCAGCCGGGGGCGTTGGCCTGCTTGGCCAGGGCGAGCAGCGGCTCGCGCTCGGCGGGGTCGGTGACGCCGTACAGGGTCAGCAGGTCGGCCACGTCGCGCTGCTTGAAGCTGACCTGGCCGAGCTCCAGCCGGCTGATCTTGGCGTGAGATGCGCGAATCGAGTACCCGGCGTCCTCGCGCGAGATACCCTTCTCCGTGCGGAGCCTGCGCAGCTGAGTGCCCAGCAGGATCCGCAGCACCGTCGGGCTTCCCGGCGAATGGTTGAGAAGCTTCCCTTCCGCGCTCTCTGCGCTCACTCTGCCGCTCCTTGGTCATCTGCACGTGCAGATGCGATTCGCATCCGTAAACGACGAAAAGTCTTGCATCGGTCAGCACTCCCCGTAAAGATGGGCATTGGATCACCAGACCGCGCTTCGGGGGCCAGAATGACGACTTTCGACGCTCGGCCGCAAGCCGCCATCGGTTCCCGGCCACCAGGATGGCTTTTTTCCATTCTGGTCGAGGGGCATGCCTGGGAGTGCGACGCGGTGTTCCCCTTCCATCAGCGGGTCGCGCTCGAGCCCGCCTGCGTGGGGACGGCACGGCGGTTCGTCGACCAGACGCTGACCACGTGGGGGGTTCCGGGGCCGGCCTTCGAAGCTCAGCTGGTGGTGTCGGAGCTGGTGACCAACGCGATGCGGCACGGCGGCGGGGCGGCGCAGCTCCGGCTGCTGTCGCACGGGGCGGAGCTGGCGTGCGTGGTGACCGACCACAGCCGGACCGTGCCGGTGGCGACGGCTCCCGACGTGTTCTCCGAGTTCGGGCGGGGGCTGCGGCTGATCGACGCCCTCTGCACCGCCTGGGGCTGGTTGTCGCCCGGCGGCGCCCGCAAGCTCGTCTGGGCCGTGCTCGCCGCCTGACCCCCCGTACGTCCTCATCGCCGCGCCCGGTCGAGCAGTTCGAGCACGTCGGCGTCAGTGAGCTGGTCGAAGTGCTCGTACCACTGGCCGACCGCCCTGAAGTCGATCGGCGTCAGCAGGACCACCACCTCGTCGGCCTCCCGCCGCAGCGAGCCGACGGTCTCGCGGGCCCCGACCGGCACGGCCAGCGTCACCCTGGCGGGCTTGGCCGTGCGGACCGCCCTGAGCGCGGCGCGCGCGGTGCCGCCGGTGGCCAGGCCGTCGTCCACCACGATGACCTCGCGTCCCTCCAGCGAGGGCAGCGGGCGGTCGCCGCGGTAGGCGAGCACCCTGCGGGCCAGCTCGCGCCGCTCCTTCTCCACCACGTCCGCCACTGACTCGGGCGTCATGCCGAGGCGGCGCAGCAGCGTGTGGTCGAACACGGGTTCGCCGCCCTCGGCTATCGCGCCCACACCCAGCTCCGGGGTGGGCGGATAGCCGATCTTCCTCGTCACGAGGACGTCGAGGGGGGCGCCGAGCCTGCGCGCGATCGGCAGGGCCACCGCCACGCCGCCGCGGGGCAGGGCGAGCACGACGGGGTCGCGCACGTCCTCCAGGCGCTCGGCCAGCAGCTCCCCGGCCTGGGCACGGTCTGCGAAGAGCTCCATGACCAGTGCCCTACCCGCTCAAACGCGCTCCTCGCCTCACCCGCGGCGGCCGGGCCGCTAGGGCCGGCTGCGGCCCGAGCGGCGCATCTCCTTGGTGATGAGCTTCCACTTGCTCAGCTGCTCCTTGCGCAGGCGGGCATCGGTCCTGGAGGCCATCCAGGCCGCCTCCCGCTGCAGCTTGCGCCAGCTGTCCAGCCGCCGCTCCGGCAGCTCACCGGTCTCCAGGGCGGCCAGCACCGCGCAGCCCGGCTCGCCGGAGTGCCCGCAGTCGCCGAAGCGGCAGAGCCCGGCCAGCGCCTCGATGTCGGAGAAGACCAGGTCGACGCCGTCGGCGATGTCGTACAGGCCGATCCGCCGGATCCCGGGCGTGTCGATGACCAGCCCGCCGCCGGACAGCGGGATGAGCTCCCGGTGCACGGTGGTGTGCCGGCCCCGCCCGTCGGCGGCGCGCACCTGCTGGGTCTCCATGACGCTCTCCCCGGCCAGCGCGTTGACCAGGGTGGACTTGCCGGCTCCCGACGGGCCGAGGATCACGGCCGTACGGGACCCCTCCAGGTAGCCGGCGACCAGCGGGACCCCGTCGCCGTGCAGGGACGAGACCGCGTGCACGTCCACGCCGGGCGCGGCCACCCGGACGTCGTCGAGCAACTGGTCGAGACCGTCCTCGAACAGGTCGGACTTGGTGATGAGCACCACGGGCGTGCCGCCGGACTCCCAGGCCAGCGCGACGAGGCGCTCGATGCGGCCGAGGTCGGCGAAGTCCGTGGAGTGCATGGACGGCTCGGCCACGAAGACGACGTCGACGTTCGCGGCGAGCACCTGGCCCTGGCCGTCGCCGGACAGGCCGCCCACCGAGTCGCGGCTCACGCCGCCCCTGATGAACGCGGTCGTCCGCGGCAGGACTTCATCGAGCTCGTAGCGGCCCTCAGGGAGCAGCCTGAGCGCGACCCAGTCGCCCACGCACGGCAGCGCGACCGGGTCGGCGGCCGCCGCCCTGCGGACGCGGGCGCCGTACTTGACCTGAAGCTGACCCTCGGCCGCGATCACCTCGGCGGCGCCGCGGTCGACGCGGGCCACGCGGGCGGGGACGGTGTCAGCGGGCAGCTCGGCGGCGCGGAGAGCGGTCCAGCCGAGCAGGGAAAGATCGTGATTCAACGCAGTGAAACCTTTGATCGAGAAGGGAAACCCGGCAGCTCAGCGGAGCCCGGGGAGGTGGACGAAGGGCACACGGAACGCGATGACCCGCATAGTCCTCACCTCCTCGATCAGTTGCCGCAGACTCTACGCACCTCTCCGCAGGGACGCAATCGGATTAAGTATGGCGATCTGTTGAACCCTGCCTGGGCGGCTGGCCGTACCACCTGCCGACGGACCCGAGAAAGGGGAATGATGCACACCAGCACTTATCCCCCGCCCTCGGCCGAGGGAGCCGCCCCCATGGGGAAGCCGCGTTTTCGACACTGGATCCGCCGCGTACGGCCGGATGACGGGGTGCCAAATGACGGGGTGTCAAATGACGAGGCGGCAGTGTCCGCGCTCTACCGGGAGTATCACAGGCCGCTGCTGGCCTTCGTGATCAGGTTGACGGCGGGCGATCGGCAGTGGGCGGAAGACGTGGTGCAGGAGACCATGATCCGGGCTTGGCGCAGTGCGGAGCAGCTCGATCCCGAGTCGGTCTCGCTGATGCCCTGGCTGGCGACGGTCGCCAGACGTATCGTGATCGATGACCGGCGGCGCCGGGACGCCCGCCCTCGGGAGTCGGGTGACGGGCCGCTGGAGACGATGCCCGTGCCTGACGAGATGGAGGGCCTGCTGCACCAGGTGGTCGTGTCAGAGGCACTGAAGACGTTGTCGCCGGCACACCGCGAGATCCTCAACGAGACGATCTTGCGAGACCGGTCGGTCAACGACGCCGCCGAGGCGCTTGGCATCCCGGTCGGCACTGTGAAGTCCCGGGTCTATTACGCCGTTCGCGCGCTGCGGATCGCACTTGAGGAGAGGGGGGTGACGGCGTGACTTCGAGAGTCGAGCACACAGACGTGGGCGCGTACGCGCTCGGTCTGCTGGAGGAGGACGACAGGCACGCCTTCGAGGCCCATCTCCTGGGCTGCGCCCCCTGTCGCGCCGAGCTGTCCGATCTGTCCGGCATGGCCAGCGTGCTGAGCGGGATCGGCCCGGTGGAGGACTACGGGGCGCCGTCCCCCGAACCGGTGATCGACCTGCTCCAGCGCAAGAAGAGGACGGACAGGAAGACCCGCAGGGGGACGTTCGTGATCGGGATGGCGGCGGCGGTCACGCTGGTGGCCGGCGGCCTGACGGTCGGCACGCAGCTCTCCGTCGGCGACGTCCCCCCGATGGCCGCCCAGGGGCACGGCAGCCACATGGGCCCCGCCGAGCAGTTCTTCGCCGACGGCACGCCCATCGAGGGGAAGGGCGTCGACGGGGTCACCGGCGGGCTGGTGGTCGAGTCGAAGGCCTGGGGCACGCACGCCGCGCTCAAGCTGGCCGGGGTGAAGGGGCCGCTCGAGTGCGAGCTGGTCTCGGTCGGCAAGTCGGGTGAGCGCCGGGTGATGACCGGGTGGTCCGTACCTCCAGCCGGGTACGGAGTGCCGGGTTCGCCCGATCCGCTCTACATGCATGGCGGCAGCGCGACGCCGCTGAAGGACATCGATCATTTCGAGGTGGTCACTTCGGCAGGCAAGAAGCTGCTCACCATCACCGCCTGACCCGACAGGCGCTCCAAGCCCTCCCGCCGCTGGTGGGAGGGCTTTTTCATGCCTTCGGGCCTGTGTGCAAAATTACGGATTCGCGGGTTGAACCTCCCCCGATACCCGGCGCGTACTGCCTGCCGTACCAACCGGAATATCAAACCGTTTAAGAGGTTTAGCCATGTTCATCCGAAAGTTCGCGATTCCTGGCACGCTGCTCGCCGCCGCCCTGCTCGCCTCCCCCGCTTCGCCGGCGAACGCCTCCGGTGACGACGTCTATCTCGCCGCCGGCCTGCGCGGCGACAACGAGGTGGGTGTCAAGGGCGACGCCGACGGGCGTTCGACGGTCGTGATCAGGATCAGCGGGAACGAGGTCACGTTCGCGGCCCGCTGGAACAAGATCGGCACGCCCACCGCCGGCCACGTCCACCTGGGCGCGAAGGGCGTCAACGGGGACGTCAGGCTCGAGTTCTTCACCAAGCCGCTGCCCGCCGGCGTGCTCGGCGTCACCGGCACCGTCAGGGCCGACAACGAGCTGGTCAAGGCGCTCATCGACAACCCCGGCGGCTTCTACGCCAACCTGCACGACGCCGACCACCCCAAGGGCGCGGTCCGCGGCCAGTTCCACCGGCTGAACAAGCCGATCGACCTCAACGGCGTGCTGCAGGGCAGCAACCAGGCCACGCTCTCCACGCGCGCCGACGGGGCGCAGGAGGTGCCGGAGAACGACGGCAAGAAGCGCGGCGACCAGGACGGCCAGGCCGGCTGGTGGCTGCGTCCCGGCGGCTCGTCCATCGCGTACACGGCCTTCTGGTCGGGCCTCGGCGCGGTCACCAACGGCCACCTGCACAAGGGTTCCGCAGGCGGGAACGGTCCAGTGGTCGCCGACCTGTTCGCGGGCGCCCTGCCGGAGAACCTCACCGGCGTCGCGGGCGAGGCCCCGGTCGCCGCCGGCGTCGTCAAGCGCATCGCCGCCCACCCCGACCGCTACTACGCGAACCTGCACACCTCCGACTTCGACGGCGGTGCCGTGCGCGGCCAGCTGTCCGACCGGCCGTTCACCCACCCGCGCGCGCTCACCGCCGACGTGCTGCGCGGCGCGCAGATCTACTCCTGCACGGCGCAGCCGAGCGGCGGGTACGCCTTCACCCAGCTCGGCGTCTCGGCCAAGCTGCGGCGCGGGATCGACCACTCGTTCGTGACGCCCGCCGCCGGACCGCCGCAGTGGATAGCTCCAGACGGGAGCGCGGTGCGCGGTGCGGTCGTCACCAAGACGCCCAACGGCGACGGCAACATCCCCGAGCTCGTGCTGGACGCCACCCAGGCGGGCAAGGACAGCGGGCTCCTCGCGCACGCCACCCAGATCCTGCGCCTGAACACCACCGGCGGCGTCGCGCCGTCCGGCGCCTGCACGCCGGGCTCCGAGGCCCGGGTCCCGTACGGGGCCGACTACCTGTTCCTGGGCTGAGGCTTCCGGGGGACGATTCGGTCCCGTCCCCTGGAACGCCTTCCCCGGTCGATCCGGCCCACGTCCCCCGGGCCGCCGGTCGGCCGACCGCGAGCGGGGCACTCCGGCCCGCCCCGCTCGCACCGAACGCCCCGCCGCACTCCGGGAGCCCGTGCGGCGGGGCGTTCGCGTCTGCCCGCAGCCGCCCCTGGCACCGCCGTCCGCACATGGTCGCCCCGCAGCGCCGTCCGCACACCGCCGCCCACGCCGACGTCCCGCAGCGGGCTCCCCACATCGCCATCTCCACGGGGCGATTCGGGGGCAGCCGCCGATCGACGCGCACTGACGGCGCATCACGGGCCGACGGCGGATGGCGGGCCGACGGCGAGGAAGCCGCGAGGGCGCGGGCCGAGGAGCGAGATCGGGACCGACGAACCCCAGCCGTCCCTTCAGCACGCCGCGGTGGTGGAGCATAGGGCGGCTGGGTCGGCGGCGACTCGGAGGCGGTGCACCGAGTCGCCGGCGACCCCCGGAAGCCGTGCGCCGGGCCGGTGGCGTCGCCCCGGAGGAGACGCCGGCCCGGAGCGGCCGGGTGGGCCCGGCGGGAGGTGGGTCGGTTACAGGCCCGGGGCCGGGAACTGGGCGGTGAGCTCGCTGACCTCGTGGTGCACGCGCGTGATGACGTCCTCCGCGTCCCCCTTGGCCAGGGCCGTGACGACCTCGTCCATCCAGGCGCCGATCTGGCGCATCTCGGCCTCGCCCATGCCCCGGGAGGTGACGGACGGGGTGCCGATGCGGATGCCCGACGGGTCGAACGGCTTGCGGGGGTCGAAGGGGACCGTGTTGTAGTTGGTCTCCAGCCCCGCCCGGTCGAGCGCCTGGGCGGCGGGCTTGCCGCCGATGCCCTTGGGCGTGAGGTCGAGCAGGATCAGGTGGTTGTCGGTGCCGCCGGAGACCAGGTCGAACCCGCGGGAGGCGAGCTCGTCGGCCAGGGTCCTGGCGTTGGCGACGACCTGGTGGGCGTAGTCGCGGAACGACGGCTGGGCGGCCTCGTGGAGCGCGACGGCGATGGCGGCGGTGGTGTGGTTGTGCGGGCCGCCCTGCAGGCCGGGGAAGACGGCCTTGTTGAGCGCCGTGGCGTGCTCGTCGGCCGTGGCCATCAGCATGGCGCCGCGCGGCCCGCGCAGCGTCTTGTGCGTGGTCGTGGAGATCACGTCGGCGTGGCCCACCGGGGACGGGTGCGCGCCGCCCGCCACCAGGCCGGCGATGTGGGCGATGTCGGCGGCCAGCACGGCCCCGACCTCGCGGGCGATCGAGGCGAAGCCCTCGAAGTCGATGGTGCGCGGGATCGCGGTGCCGCCACAGAAGATCAGCTTCGGCCGGTGCTCGAGGGCGAGCCGGCGCACCTCGTCGAGGTCGATGCGGCCGGTGTCCTTGCGTACGCCGTAGCGGACCGGGTTGAACCACTTGCCGGTCGCGGAGACGGACCAGCCGTGGGTGAGGTGGCCGCCGAACGGCAGGCCCATGCCCATGACGGTGTCGCCCGGCTGCAGGAACGCCATGTAGATGGCGAGGTTGGCGGGCGAGCCGGAGTAGGGCTGGACGTTGGCGTGGTTGACGCCGAACAGCGACTTGGCCCGCTCGATGGCCACGGTCTCGATCTGGTCGATGACCTGCTGGCCCTCGTAGTAGCGCTTGCCCGCGTAGCCCTCGGAGTATTTGTTGGTGAGGACGGTGCCGGTGGCCTCGAGCACGGCCTTGGACACGTAGTTTTCGGACGCGATGAGCTTGACGGTGTCGGCCTGGCGGCGCTCTTCCGCCTTGATGAGTTCGGCGATCTGCGGGTCGACGCTCGCGAGAGAACTCATGATTCTCCTGTCATCGTTGACAATTGCGAAGACCCAGGCGCACGGCCTCCGCTCCTTTCGCTCCCCGGTGGTCGATCCCACCAAAATGCGCCAGTCGCGTCTCCTCGTAGACGATAGCGGATGTCACGGGGCCCATCCGTCGTGTCACGATGAGCTGACCGCCACGTTCCTGATGACCCCGAGCAGCACCAGATCGACGTCGACCCGGTCGGAGTCCTGCGGCACGCCCTCGAAGATCGCGTACATCCGGAGCCGCGCTCCCGCGGGGAACGACGCCATCGGCAGGTCCGTGCACGCGCAGGTCTTGTCCTTCCAGGCGGGGTAGATCGGCCGGCCGACGCCGGGCGGGATGAGGTTCACCCGCGAGACGGTGGAGTCGAGGGCGCTCCGGGCGGCCGGGGTCCCGGCGTCGTTGCCCGGCGGCTCCCACGGGCGCGTGGATGGCGGCCGGCGCGGTGGCCACGCCGACGGCCGGCGCCTCCAGGTTGGCGCCGGTCAGCGGGGCCTGCCTGACCACGGCGGCCAGGTCGGGGCCCTCGACGTATTCGGTGACCAGGTACGCGGTGCCGCCGTCGAACCCGGCGTCCAGCACGGGCGCGGTGCAGAACCTGGCGACCCGCCGCGCGGCCTCGGCTTCCTTGCCGAACCTGCTCCTGAACTCCTCCCGCGCGGCCGGCTCGGGCCGCATCGTCTTCACGGCGACCGCTGCGCCTCCATATCGGGGGGACTCTATTTGGTACGGCTGACGCCCGGCCAGAGCCGGTCCACCTCGGCGTTCAGGATGGCCCCGATGAGCACGGCCAGGGCGGTGATGTAGAGCCAGAGGAGCACGGCGATGGGCGCGGCCAGGGACCCGTAGACGGAGACGGGCGAGAACCAGGCGGCCAGCACGGCCCGCAGCACCGCCGCGCACACGATCCACAGGAAGAGCGCCAGGATCGCGCCGGGCAGCTCCCGGTACCACTTGGTCCGCACCGGCACGCTGACGTGGTAGAGCACGGTCAGGAACAGGACCGAGCCGATGATCACGACCGGCCAGTAGAGGATGTCGATGAGGACGCCGTACTGGGCGGGCAGGGCGTCCCTGAGCAGGGTCGGCCCGATGACCAGGATCGGCATGACGATGATGCCGATGATCAGGCCGACGACGTAGAGGCCGAACGACATCAGCCTGGTGCGGATGATGCCGCGCTCCTCGCCGAGCCCGTAGGCCACGGAGATGAGGTCGACGTACACGTAAAGAGCTCGGGAGCCGGACCAGAGCGACAGCAGGAAGCCGACCGAGATGATCGACACCTTGCTGGCGTCGTCGCTGAGGACGTCGGTGAGGAGCGGGTTGATCACCTTGTTCACGGCCTCTTCCGTGAACAGCACCCCCGCCTGCGCGATCACCCACGCCTTGACCTGAGCGACCACGCTGGAGCCCAGCCAGGTGCCGAGCTTGGCCAGCACGCCGATGAGGCCCAGCACGAACGGCGGCAGCGACAGCAGCGCGAAGAACGCCGCCTCACCTGCCAGGCCGGTGACCCGGTAGGTGACGCCGGCGTTGGTGGCCGCGCGGACGATCGCCCACGACTTCGTGTCGAGCACCCAGCTCAGCCTGGCCCTGGCGTTGGAGACGAGCCCTCTCTTCGGCCGGGGAGGCGCATCGGTGGACGTCATGGCACCCAACGGTATTCGCAGTGACTCTTCGGGACAGCTTACGTCCCGGAGACTGCCCTAGTCGTTGTCAACGATGCGTGCGCCCAGCGGAAGCAGGGAAACGGGGACGAGCTTGAGGTTCGCGATGCCCATCGGGATGCCGATGATCGACAGGAACAGCGGGATCGACGTCACGACGTGCCCGATGGCCAGCCAGACGCCGGCGACCACGCACCAGATGACGTTGCCGATCAGGGAGAACGCGCCCGCGTCGGGGTCGCGCACCACGGTCCTGCCGAACGGCCACAGCGCGTACGCCGCGATCCGGAACGACGCGACGCCGAACGGGATCGTGACGATCAGGATGCAGCAGATGATCCCGGCCAGCGCGTAGCCGGCGGCCAGCCAGAGTCCCGCGAAGATCAGCCAGATGACGTTCAGAATCGTGCGCATACCTGAAGGATCTCACCGGCCGGTCCGCCCGCGTCATCCGGCAAGACCCTGACTTCACCCTGACCTGGGCGCCCGCCCCTTGCCGGGCGGCCCGGCGAATGCCTGCGCGATCTCCATCCAGGCCCGCGCGGGCTCGCCGGTCAGCTCCAGCGCGGTGTCGGACAGGTGGACGCGCTGGGTGACGGCCAGGCAGAAGTCGAGGACGGTGCCGCGGACGAGGCCGTCGGCTCCCTCGGGCCCCGCCGTCCACGTGGTCCCGTCCGGCATGGCCAGCTCGGCGCGTACGGTCTCCTCGGGCACCGGCAGGCCGCGCACGGCGAAGCTGAAGGGCCGGGCGCGGAAGCCCATCATGGCCACGTGGCGCAGCCGGGCCGTCGGCTCACGGGTGACGCCGAGCGCGTCGGCCACGTCCTGGCCGTGCGCCCACGTCTCCATCAGCCGCGCGGTCACGAAGGAGGCGGCCGACATGGCGGGGCCGAACCACGGCACCCGTTCGCGCGCGTCCAGCCTCGCGAAGACCTCCAGGCTGCGGGAGCGGGCCGCGCGGAACCACGCGCGCAGCTCGGCCGGCGGCATCCCGCGCGACTCGAGGGCGAGGTCGTCCACGGACGTGAAGCCCGCCAGCGAGGCCTGGAAGCCGCCGGGGTCGGTGGCCGCGCGCACGGCGGCCTCGTCGAACCAGGCCAGATGGCTCACCTGGTCACGGATCGCCCAGCCCTCGGCGGGTGTGGGCCGCTCCCAGTCCTCGTCCCTCAGAGGATCGAGCAGGGCTTCGAGGGACGCGGTCTCGGCACGCAGGTCGTCGAGCAGCTCGGCCATGAGATCCACGCCCGCCAGCCTAACCCGAACAACGTTCTAGGAGAATAATCGTCATGTGATCTGTGAGAGCTGCAAGGACAAACGCCACGAGGACTGCCGCGGGGGCTCCTGGTGCGATTGCCAGCACCAGGTCCAGGAGAAGCCCCATGAGCCCGACCTCAGCTGGAAGAGCCAGGGCTGAGCGAGCTGGACAGTCCCACACTCTGGACCCTGTCTTGGACAAACGGGACGGCCAGAGTATCTTCTAGGTATGCCAGCGGACCCCATGCTCGTCGGTCGACGCCACGTCGATCTTCAGCGTGTCCGCAGTGCCATCTGTTGCGACGCCCGCCTGTAACCCCATCCTTTTCACCGCTGAGCGCGTCGCACACCTCCTCTCCACCCCTGCCCTCGATGACGAGGCAGGAGGAACCCTGCGCGCGCCCATGAACCGAAGGACGCGCAATGAGCACCCCTGCCAGCCGCACTCCTGCCAGCCGGCACCACAAACGCCCGCGCGGCGAAGGCCAGTGGGCTCTCGGTTACCGTGAGCCGCTCAACAAGAACGAAGAGAACAAGAAGAACGACGACGGCCTCAACGTCCGCCAGCGCATCATCGACATCTACTCCAAGCGGGGCTTCGACTCGATCGACCCGGCCGACCTGCGCGGCCGCATGCGCTGGTACGGCCTCTACACCCAGCGCAAGCCCGGCATCGACGGCGGCAAGACCGCCATCCTGGAGCCGGAGGAGCTCGACGACCGCTACTTCATGCTGCGGGTGCGCATCGACGGCGGCCAGCTCGACCTCGCCCAGCTGCGCACGATCGCCGACATCTCCAACGAGTACGGCCGCGGGACCGCCGACCTGACCGACCGCCAGAACATCCAGCTCCACTGGATCGAGATCGAGTCGGTGCCGGACATCTGGGAGCGCCTGGAGGCCGTGGGCCTGTCCACCACCGAGGCGTGCGGCGACACCCCCCGCGTGATCCTGGGCTGCCCGCTGGCCGGGATCGACGCCGACGAGGTGCTCGACGCGACCGAGCAGATCCACGAGGTGCAGGACCGGATCGTGGGCAACCCGGCGTACTCCAACCTGCCCCGCAAGTTCAAGTCGGCGCTGAGCGGCTGCACCGCCCACTGCACGGTGCACGAGATCAACGACATCGCGTTCGTCGGCGTGGTCAACGAGCAGGGTGAGGTCGGCTACGACCTGTGGGTGGGCGGCGGCCTGTCGACCAACCCGATGCTGGGCAAGCGGATCGGCGTGTTCGTCCGGCCGGAGCAGGCGGTCGACGTCTTCGAGGGCGTGGTCGGGATCTTCCGCGACTACGGCTACCGGCGGCTGCGGCACCGGGCCCGCATCAAGTTCCTGGTCAACGACTGGGGAGTCGAGAAGTTCCGCGAAGTTCTCGAACAGGAGTACCTCAAGGAGCCGCTGCCCGACGGGCCCGCCCCCGCGCTGCCGCGCGGCAGCCGCCGCGATCACGTGGGCGTCTTCCCGCAGAAGGACGGCAACTTCTACGTCGGCTTCGCGCCCAAGGTGGGCCGGCTCGACGGCGACAGGCTGCACCTGATCGCCGACATCGCCGAGCGGCACGGCTCCGGCCGGGTCCGCACGACCGTCGAGCAGAAGATGGTCATCCTCGACGTCGCGCCCGACCAGGTCGACTCGATCGTGGCCGAGCTGGAGGCCAACGACCTGCGGGTCCGGCCGTCCACGTTCCGCCGCCAGACGATGGCCTGCACCGGCATCGAGTACTGCAAGCTGGCCATCGTCGAGACCAAGGCCGCGGCCGCCGACCTGATCGACGAGCTGGAGCGGCGGCTGCCGGCGTTCGAGGAGCCGCTGACGATCAACGTCAACGGCTGCCCCAACTCCTGCGCCCGCATCCAGGTCGCCGACATCGGCCTCAAGGGCCAGCTCGTGGTGGACGAGAACGGCGACCAGGTCGAGGGCTTCCAGATCCACCTGGGCGGCTCCCTCGGCGTCAACGCCGGCTTCGGGCGCAAGGTGCGCGGCCTCAAGACCACCGCCAAGGCGCTGCCCGACTACGTGGAGCGCGTCGTCAAGCACTTCGACGCCCAGAAGAAGGAAGGCGAGTCGTTCGCCGACTGGGTGCAGCGGGCCGACGAGGCGGACCTCAAATGAGCGAGCGAGCGGTCCCGTTCCACTGCCCGTACTGCGGCGACGAGGACCTCGAACCCTACGAGGGGGACGGCGGCTGGTACTGCCGCGCCTGCGCCCGCGCCTTCAAGCTCAAGTTTCTCGGGATCGGAGTGAAGATATGACGCTCGTGGACATCGAGGTCGGCCTGAAACAGCAGCGCGGCGCCCTTGACCTGCAGGACATCGTCGAGTCCGCCGCGACGTTCCTCGAGGGCGCCCCCGCCCGCGAGATCATCCGCTGGGCGGCGGCGACGTTCGGCGACCGGCTGTGCCTGACCTCCTCGATGAGCGACGCCCTCCTGATCGACCTGGTGAGCAGGGTCAAGCCCGGCGTGGACGTGCTGTTCATCGACACCGGCTACCACTTCGCCGAGACGATCGGCACGCGTGACGCGGTGCGCCAGGTCTATGACGTCAACGTGATCGACATCAAGCCGTCACGGACGGTCGAGGAGCAGGATCGCGATCTCGGCCCGCGCCTGTTCGGCCGCAACCCCGACCTGTGCTGCTTCCTGCGCAAGGTCGAGCCGCTCAACCGGGCGCTGGAGCCGTACCTGGCGTGGATCTCCGGCATCCGCCGCGACGAGTCCTCCAGCCGCGCCGGCTCCAAGGTCGTCGAGTGGGACGCCAAGCGGCAGATGGTCAAGGTCAACCCGATCGCGGCCTGGACCCAGGAGGACGTCGACAACTACATCGCCGACAACGGGGTGCTGATCAACCCGTTGCACTACGACAACTACCCCTCGATCGGCTGCGCGCCGTGCACGCGGCAGGTCGCGGAGGGAGAGGATCCGCGCAGCGGACGCTGGGCGGGCCTGGGGAAGGTCGAATGCGGCATTCACCTGTGATCCCCAGCAGGGGACCCGTCCCGTTGGCAGGCGGGGCGGCCCCCGGCCGCGTGCCACTGGTGGCGGTGGCGCACGGGTCGCGAGATCCGCGTGCCGCCGCCACCGTGGCCGCGCTGCTCGACCGGGTACGCCTGGCGCGCCCTGAGGTGCCCGTACGGGTGGCGTACCTCGACCACTGCACTCCCGCACTGGGACAGGCGCTGAGCGGCCTCCAGGAGGCCGTTGTGCTGCCGCTGCTGCTCACCGAGGCCTACCACAGCCGGGTGGACCTGCCGGCGGCGCTGAACGAGGTCCGGGCGCGCGAGCCGCGCCTGCGCGTGCACTACGGCAGCACGCTGGGGCCGCACCCGCTGCTGCTGACGGCGCTGGAGCGGCGCCTGGCCGAGGCGGGCGTGCGCGCCGGGGACCCGGAGACCGCGGTCGTGCTGGTGTCGGCGGGTTCGAGCGACGCCAGGGCCAACGCGGTGATCGCGGGGCAGGCGCGGGCGTGGCGGCGTTCCGGCTGGTGGACGGTGTCCGCCGGCTACGCGTCGGCCGCCGATCCGTCGCCCGCCGAGGCCGTGGCCGCGCTCAGGCGGGCGGGCGCGCCGAAGGTCGTCGTCGCCCCGTACCTGCTGGCGCCCGGCTACTTCGCGGACAAGGTACGGCAGACGAGCCTGGAGGCCGGGGCCGCGGTCGTGTCGGACGTGCTCGGCCCGGCGCCGGAGCTGGTGGAGGTGCTCCTGGAGCGTTACGAGGCGGCCCAGCGGCAGCCGGTGTCCTCCCTGGTCGGCTGAGCCGGGGTCAGTAGCCCCACCGGTCGCCGCGGTCCCCGCGCGCCTGCCTGCCCAGCTCGCGGGCCTGCCGGTTCAGCTCGCGGGTCTCCTCCCGCATCTGCCGGCCCAGCGCCCGCCAGTCCTCGCCGTGCAGCCGCCGCCAGTGCTCCCGCCAGGCCGCGAACGCGCGCTGCACCGGCTGCGCCCGCGAGTCGCCGATCACCTTGACGTCCCCCATCACGGCGTACGCGCGCACGCGCACGACCGGGACGTTCATGCCGGGGGCCGCCTGGAGGACGTCCACCCGCTTGTCGCCCATGACGGCCACGCCGTCGAGGTCCACGTTCACGCCGTCGGGGACGATGATCTTGACGTCGCCCATCACGGAGACGGCCATGATGTCCACCATGTCCGTGCGCACCTCGGCCTCGCGCAGGTCGAGCACCACGTCGCCCATCACGGCGACCGCGCCGAGCTCCTGGTCGATCCGCCAGGTCCCGCGCCGCTTGGAGTCGCCCATGAAGCCCACGAACCACCGCCGCTTCCTGCCCGCGGGCACCGGGGCGGGCGCCGGCGCAGGCGCGGGCGTGGCTCCCCCCGGCAGGTCCTGGGTGAGCAGGGCCAGCTCGGCGTGCGTGGTCGCGGAATAGGCGGCCTCGGTACGGTCGGTCAGCTCGGCGAGCGTCAGCCTGCCCTCCACCGATGCGACACGCAGCTGCTCGACGACGGCCTCGCGCTCGGCGTCCGAGGCGCGGAGCCCACCGGGATCAGTCATACTCGCAACATATCGCGTCTTGCCGGGAATGCGACTCCTCCCCGAGAAGGAAAACATGTCATCCCTTGTAGGTGTTTGAACCTAGACGCCGCTTTGGCGCGTACCAAGCGATGACACGGGGCTCTGGCTTGGCCCGGGGCGCGGCCGGACCAGGCTAGGGTCCCTGTCATGCATGAGGAACAGCTCTACCGCGCGGCGTTGAACGGCGAGACCGAGACCGTGGGCAAGCTGCTCACCGGCGGCGCCGATCCCAACAGCCCAGGTGAGGAGGGGTTGCCGCTGTGCGCGGCCGCCGCCTGGGACCGCGTGGAGGTGGCCGGCGCGCTCCTGACGGCCGGCGCCGACGTGAACGGCCGGGAGGAGGGCGGCTGGACGGCGCTGCACTGGGCGGCCTCCAACGGCCACGCCGCCACCGCCAAGGCGTTGATCGAGGCTGGCGCGGAGGTCGACGCGGCCAATGAGTCCGGCGACACCCCGCTCACGCTGGCCGTCCGGCGCGGCGCGCTGGGCGTGGTGCAGGTGCTGCTCGAAGCGGGCGCCGATGCCGAGAAGTACGACGGCGACGGCGACACGCCGCTCGAGATCGCCGCCTCCTGGGTGGGCGTGCACCTGGAGAGCGCGCTGCTCGACCAGATCGAGAAGGAGGGCTGGGAGTACGTCGTGGCCCGCCAGTACGCCAAGGACGGCACCGAGCTGGTCACGGTGGCCGGACGCGCGGCCGACGGCTCGGAGAGCGAGCAGGTGCAGGCGCAGCGCGGCCACGCCGCCGTCGCGACCCTGCTGGAGGACGCGACGGGCACGTACACGCCGGTGGAGCAGCTCGTGGCGCGGGCCGTGGCGCACCGCGACATCGACGAGGACGCCGAGACCTGGTGGATCGTGGCCGACTCGCTGGGCAGGCGGGCGGACGACGAGACGTACGAGGCGCTGGTCCGGCTGTGCGGGAGCGAGGACGCCAGGGAGCGGGAGTTCGGGGTCGACGCGATCGCCCAGTTCGGGTTCGCGGAGGGGGAGAAGCCCTACCTCGACACGACGCTGCCGCTGCTGCAGAAGATGGTCACCACGGAGGGAAACCCGCAGGTGCTGCGGTCGGTCCTGGCCGCGCTCGGGCACCAGGGGGACGCCCGCGCGCTGCCGTACGTGCTGGACGTCATCGGGCGTCCGGGGCACAAGCGCACGATGACGGACGCGATCGCGCTGGCCGACGTGCTGCCGCCGGGCCACGAGGAGGGCCTGGCGCTGCTGATCGCGATGACGGAGGACGAGGACACGGAGGTGCGCGACTGGGCCACCGCCGGGCTCGCCGGGCTGTCCGAGGACACGCCCGTCATCCGTGAGGCCCTGGCCGCCCGCCTCGCCGACGCCGACCTGCGCACGGTGGCCGAGGCCACGCGCGGGCTGCTGACGCGGGGCGACGAGCGCGCTTCGCGGGGGGTGGAGCGGGTGCTGGCGGAGAGCGACGACGAGTACGAGCGGGACCTCGTCACCCAGCCCGTCACCGGCTGACCCGCACCCTCCCGCCGGACCGGGGAGCGCTCAGTCGCCGTTGAGCACGCGCGTCACCCACTCCAGAGTGCCGGTGCGCAGGGCCTCCTCGGCCAGCCGTTTCCCGGTCGGGGTCGTCAGGGCGTCCAGGGAGCTGTCGATCCAGCCCTGGACGTTCTGGTGCCCCTGCTCCCGGTATTCGAGCGCCTGGATGAGGCATTCCAGCTTGTCCGCGTCCCGGGCGCAGACGGCTTCGAGGCTGGCCTTCTCCTCGTACTCCCCCACCGCGTCGGCGACCATGTCCGCCACCTCCGCGGGCAGGCCGCGCATCTGGTCGGCGGTGACGTCCTCGTTGGAGGCCGCCTTGAGGTAGCGCTTGCCGATGTACGGGATGTCGGTGATGCGGGTCTCCTGGGTGTCGTGGAAGAGACTCATGAACGCGGCCCGCTCCGGATTCGCGCCTTCGAGCCTCGCGATCACGCCGGCTATGACGGCCGCGCGGAACGAGTGCTCGGCGATGCTCTCCGGGTCCCGTACGCCCGCCACCAGCCACCCGGTCCGCTTGTAGCGCTTGAGCAGCCCGAACTCGTACAGCAGCCCCGCCAGTCCCGTCGCGTCGTCCATCACGGGGACCCTCCTCTCCTACGGCAAATGCCGTGGCCGTTTCGCCGGCCACGGCATTTGTCATCGACCGTTTCTCCAAAAACGGGAGCTGTTTCAGCTCACCGGTTAATTCTCGGGCCCGAAGATATCCCGCCAGTCGTCCCCGTTGGGCCACCAGCTGTCGTTCTGGCCCGTCTCCTGGCCCGTCTCTTCGGGGGCCTCGTACTGGTCGTCGTCCTTGATCGGCTGCTTGACCGGCGTCTCCTTGACGGGAGGCGTCTGCACCGTCGGCGGCGTGTGGTGCACCGGACGGTGGTGCTCGCGGCGCGGTGTGCGGATGCGGATGATCTCGTCGTCATCACGGTGGTGGTGACGACGTCCCCAGCCGCCCCAGCCCCAGGGGCCACACCAGGGGCGCCAGCAGCCGCCTCCCCATCCGCGACGGCCGCAGTGCTTCCCACAGAGCGGCGGCTTCTCGTTCGAGATGACCCCGACGCCCGCGGCGCTGCTCGGCACCGCGCTCGCCGCGGCCGCCAGACCCGTGGGAAGGAGCAGGGAGCCGACGATGGCGCCGGCCAGCGTTAGTGTCGCGGCCCGCCCATGGCGAGGCGTCCGCGATTGCCGACTTTCAGTGTTCACGTGCATTCGTTTCCGTTCATGGGTAGATCGGCCCGAAATCCAGTGCCCACTATCTCCGCAGGCACTCAGACAGGGGCAGACGTACCCATGTGAATATTCTCGCCTAACTATGTAAACCCAAATAACCTGTCAAAACCATGCGGGGTCATTAAACGATGGTTTTGCGAGTTACTTAAAGGACCTCGCGCTATATCCCAGGGCATTTCCCGCCCAATTCCCCCAGAATGGACAGCGCCGCCGGTCAGGGGCCGGAAAGCGCCGGGGCCGCGGTCAGGACGTCCCTGGCCAGCGGCAGGTCGCCGGCCAGCTCGGCCGGGAACTCGGCGGGCTCTCCCCTGCCGCCCAGCAGGAAGCAGAACGCGACCACGTCCGCCGTGATGTGGGCGTCCGGCGGGCCGGGCCGGGTGTCCTCCACGCCCAGCGGCACCTGCCACTCGCCCCCGCCCGCGCCCGTCAGCGTGAGGTGGAGGGTGCGGCCGGAGCCGTCCATGCCCGACAGGAGCATCGTCCAGGGCAGCAGGCGCGCGCACAGGTCGGCGGTCGGGTGGATGTGCTCGGCGATGGGGTCGGGCAGGCGCAGCCGGGCGGTCCGGGCGGCGTCGGCCGTGTGGATCCAGGTCTCCAGGCAGCGCGCCAGGAGCTGGTCGCGGACCGGGACCTCCATGCCGTCCAGGGTGGCCGGGGTCGTGGGCGGCAGGTCGGCGAGGTGGCGGCAGAGGGCGTCGGCCTGGGCCCGCCAGTCCCTTCTGGTCTGCTCGGGGCTGCGGGTGCGCTCGTACGCCTGAACGTCGCTCGTCCGTCCCGTCGAATCGGTCGCGCCCATGGGCGGCCCCAGCACGGGGGCGCCGACGGAGGCGGCCAGGAGGCCGTCCTTGGCGGCCAGGTGGGCGACGAGCTCCTGGAGGGTCCAGCCCTCGACGATCACGCGTGACCAGTCGTCGTCCACGGCCGAGGCCAGCAGCGCGTCCATCGCGGCCACCCGGCCCGCGTACGGCTCCGCCCAGGTCGCGGTGGGGGCCGCGGGCCTGCGCCGGGCCCTGGCCCCGGCCAGGAGCTGGGGCCGCAACGAACGGGCCGGCACCTCCGGGTCCTCCATCATCGCGTCCAGATAGAGGCGCTCGATGGGGTCCATTACACCTCTTCCTCCGCAAGCGCGTCCGCCAGGCGTCTCAGCGCCAGCCGGATGCGCGATTTGGCCGTGCCCTCGGGCACGCCCAGCTCCTCGCTCACCTGCCGATAGGTCCTGCCGCCGAAGTAGGCGAGCTCCACCGCCTCCCGGAGGCCGTCGGGCAGCGAGGTCACCGCCTGCCGCACCCGTTTGGCCTCGTCCGAGGCCAGGACCGTGTCCTCCAGTCTGTCAGGTTCGCGCTCGAACAGCCTGGGTCCGAGTGCCGACACCCGCCGCCGCTCCTCGGCGCGCACGTGGTCGACCGCGCGGCGGTGCGCGATCGTCGCGAGCCAGGCGCGTAAGGTGCCGCGCTCCGGGTCATAGGACAGGGGGCGCTCCCAGAAGACCAGGAACACCTCCTGAGTGATGTCCTCGGCGATCACCCGGTCCCTGGTGACCCGCAGCGCGAGCCCGAAGATCAGCGAGGAGAGCCGATCGTAGACCTCGCCCAGCGCGGACTCATCGCCGCCGACCACCCGCTGGTGCAGCAGGCGGTCGTCGTACGGTGCCTCCACTGGCACCACACTCCCGTGTAATCCGGACCAAGGCGGCGGGTGCGCCGCGACCCGAGCATGTCATTATTCGCCGGAAAAGTAGAGCTGGATGACCGAGAGGCAGGGAGTTTGCCGGCGCGCGATAAGGTCGGAGGACCAATACGGAGGGAGCACGTCATGGCCACCACTCGCACCGCCACCACCCAGTGGAAGGGCAACCTGATCAACGGTTCGGGCACCGTGTCGCTCGACACCTCGGGCGTGGGCACGTTCGAGGTCTCCTGGCCGTCCAGGTCCCAGGAGGCCGGCGGCAAGACGTCCCCGGAGGAGCTCATCGCGGCCGCCCACTCCTCCTGCTTCTCGATGGCGCTCTCGCACGGGCTGGCCGGCGCCGGCACCCCGCCGGAGTCGCTGGAGACCAGCGCCGACGTGACGTTCCAGCCGGGTGAGGGCATCACGGGCATCGTGCTCACGGTGAAGGGCCACGTTCCCGGCATCTCGGCCGAGCAGTTCGCGGAGGCCGCCGAGACGGCCAAGGCCAACTGCCCGGTCAGCAAGGCCCTGACGGGCACCATGATCACGCTCAACGCCGAGCTGCTCTGACGGTCTCCGCGACCTGCCCGGCCCGGAGGCCGGGCACGTGGAGACCCCGGTACGGAGGGCGATCGGCGCATTGAGAGACCAAGAGCGTGTTCGCGTGCGACAATTGGGCCACATGCGCGAGGTCTGGCCGGGCGAGCCCTATCCACTCGGCGGCACCTGGGATGGCGTTGGCACCAGCTTTGCGGTGTTCTCCGAGGTCGCCGAGCGAGTCGAGCTGTGCCTTTTTCATGACGACGGCACCGAGGAGCGCGTCGACCTGCCCGAGGTCGACGGGTTCGTCTGGCACGGCTACCTGCCGGGCATCCAGCCGGGCCAGCGCTACGGCTACCGCGTCCACGGCCCGCACGACCCGTCGCAGGGCCACCGGTGCAACCCGGCCAAGCTGCTCCTCGATCCCTACGCCAAGGCCATCGACGGCGAGCTGACCTGGAACCAGGCGCTGTTCCCCTATTACTTCACCGATCCGACCCGGCGCAACACCGAGGACAGCGCCCCCTACATGCCGAAGAACGTGGTCATCAACCCGTTCTTCGAGTGGGGCAACGACCGGCCGCCGCGCATCCCGTACCACCAGACCGTGATCTACGAGGCCCACGTGCGCGGGCTCACCATGCGCCACCCCGACGTGCCGCCGGACCTGCGCGGCACGTACGCGGGCGTGGGGCATCCGGCGATCATCGACCACCTGCTGTCGCTGGGGGTGACGGCGGTCGAGCTGATGCCGGTCCACCACTACATCCCCGAGCACTTCCTGGTCGCCCGCGGGCTGACCAACTACTGGGGCTACAACACCATGGCCTACCTGGCTCCCCACGGCGGCTACTCCAGCGCGGGGACGCGGGGGCAGCAGGTGCTGGAGTTCAAGGCGATGGTGCGGGCGCTGCACGAGGCGGGCATCGAGGTCATCCTCGACGTCGTCTACAACCACACGGCCGAGGGCGACCACATGGGGCCCACGCTGGGGTTCCGGGGGATCGACAACGCCGCCTACTACCGGCTGCACGACGGCGACCGGCGCTACTACCTCGACTACACCGGGTGCGGAAACTCCCTCAACGTACGCTCGCCGCACGCGCTGCAGCTGATCATGGACTCGCTGCGTTACTGGGTCCTCGACATGCACGTGGACGGGTTCCGGTTCGACCTGGCCTCGGCGCTGGCCAGGGAGCTGCACGACGTCGACCGGCTGAGCGCGTTCTTCGACCTGATCCAGCAGGATCCGGTGATCTCGCAGGTCAAGCTGATCGCCGAGCCGTGGGACGTGGGGCCCGGCGGCTACCAGGTCGGGAATTTCCCGCCTTTGTGGACGGAGTGGAACGGCAAATATCGCGACATCGTGCGCGATTTCTGGAGAGGCACGCATTCCGCGCTCCCCGAGTTCGCCTCCCGCCTGACCGGCTCCGCCGACCTGTACGAGTCCTCCGGCCGCCGCCCGGTCGCCTCGATCAACTTCGTGACCTGCCACGACGGTTTCACCCTCAGCGACCTGGTCTCGTACGACCACAAGCACAACGAGGCCAACGGCGAGGACAACCGCGACGGCACCAACGACAACCGCTCCTGGAACTGCGGCGCCGAGGGCCCCGTGGAGGACCCCGGCATCGTCCAGCTCCGCCACCGCCAGCGCCGCAACTTCCTGGTCACCCTGTTCCTGTCGCAGGGGGTGCCCATGCTCTCCCACGGCGACGAGCTCGGCCGCACCCAGCGCGGCAACAACAACGCCTACTGCCAGGACAACGAGCTGGCCTGGGTCGACTGGTCGATGCTGCACACGGAGCCGGAGCTGCTGGAGTTCGTCAGGGCGCTGTCGAAGCTGCGCCGCGAGCACCCGGTCTTCCAGCGCCGCCGCTTCTTCCACGGCCGCCATCCCAAGGACGGCAAGCGCGACCTGGTCTGGCTCACCCCGGGCGGCACGGAGATGACGGCGAGCGACTGGCACATCGGCTACGCCAAGTCGCTCATGGTCTACCTCAACGGCGAGGCCATCACCGAGCCCGGGCCGCGCGGCGAGCGGATCGTGGACGACTCGTTCCTGCTGCTCATCAACGCCCACCACGAGAACATGTCGTTCACGCTGCCGGGCGAGGAGTGCGGCACCGGATGGGTGCCCGTGCTCGACACCAGCCACGAGACGATGGAGGACGCGTTCGTGGACGAGGGCTGGCAGGCCGGCGACCTGGTCGCCGTCACGGCCCGTTCCCTCCAGGTCCTGCGCCAGCCGCGCTCGCGGTGAGCAGCATCAGCGCGAACGTCGCCACCCCCGCCAGGCCGTGCAGCGTCACCGCCAGCACCGGGAACCGGCGCCCGCCTGTCGTGTGCCGCCCGGCCCCGAGCCAGCGCGTGGACATCGTGAACCCCAGCAGCGCGGCCACCGCCAGCCCTCCGAACGCGGCCCACGCCAGCGCCCTGCTCCCCGTGACCAGCCCGCCCACCCAGCACACCAGCGCCGACACGGCCAGCGTCGGGTGGGAGAACACCAGCGCGGCCGGGAAGCGGGTGACCTTGGCCCGGCGCAGCCCGTCCCCGGAGAGCCAGAAGTAGAGCAGGTACACTCCGGCCAGCGCGGCGATCGCCCATGCCACAGCGGTGATCAGACCCACAGGGCCTCCCTCCCCCGATCCCCTTCCGCCACGTAAGCACGTGAACGCCCGCGCGTCCTTGGATACACAAAAGTGCTATACGCCCCATATCCCGAAATGCCCGCTCGCATCTGCTAGCTTTACCTTTCCGGTCGGATGTTGATTCCGGCCGGAACGTGTTTGTATGACCATTTCTCAGGCAACCGTGCGGCCCGTATGCGCCGCCGACCACCCCACCGTCGAACGGCTCTGGCTCATGTTCCGCCACGACATGGCGGAGTTCCAGGGCGGGCTGCCCAACCCCGACGCCACCTATCACAGCGACCGGCTGCGCTCGGCGCTCGAGGACGACGACTGGGCGGCCTACCTGTTCACCAGCGACGACCGGCCCGTCGGGTTCTCGTTCGTGCGCGCGCTGTCCGGCCCGGCGCGCGTGCTGAACAGCTTCTTCGTGGTACGCGGCGCGCGCCGGTCCGGGATCGGGATGGAGGTCGTACGGGAGGTGATCTCCCGGCACCCCGGCCCCTGGAAGATCGCCTTCCAGGACTCGAACGCGGCGGCCGTCGCGTTCTGGCGGCGCGTCGCCATCGAGATCGCCGGTGAGGCGTGGACGGAGGAGCGCCTGGCCGTGCCGAACCGGCCCGACGTTCCCCCGGACGCGTGGATCTCCTTCACCACCGCCTGACCAGCCCAGGAACCGGGCGGGGCCCGCGACGAGCGGGCCCCGCCCCAGCGCGAGCTCCCGCGTGGGCCAACTGTCGGTGGGGTGTGCCAAGGTAGAGGAGTGCGGCGCATCTATCCCGACATACAGGACAACCCGGACATCGTGCAGGCGTACGCCTACCCCGAGGGGCGGCCGTGGCTGCGGCTCAACATGGTGGCCAGCGCCGACGGCGCGGCGTGGCTGAAGGGCCGCTCGGGCGGGCTGTCGAGCGCGGGTGACAAGCGGATCTTCCAGACCCTGCGCGGCCTGGCCGACGTCGTCCTCGCGGGCGCCGCGACCGTGCGCAAGGAGGGATACGGTCCCGTCCCCCCGCGTGACTGGTGGGGCGAGATCCGCGCGGGCAGGCCGGAGGTGCCGCCCATCGCGGTCATCACCCGCAGCCTGGACTTCGACCTCGACGACGAGCTGTTCACCGAGGCGCCCAGCCGGACGATCGTGATCACCTGCGAGGCCGCCCCGCAGGAGCGGCGCAAGGCGGCGGCCAGGCACGCCGACGTCATCGTGGCCGGGGGCGAGAGCGTCGACCTGGCGCCGGCCGTCACGGAGCTGCACGCGCGCGGGCTGACCAGGATCCTGTGCGAGGGCGGCCCCAGGATCAACGCCCAGCTCGCGGCCCACGACCTGGTCGACGAGATGTGCCTGTCCATCAGCCCGCTGCTGGTGGGGGGCGGCGCGGCGCGCATACTCAACGGCGAGCCCTCGGAGGTCTCGCTGCGCCTCAGCCAGGTGCTGGAGGAGGAGGGGGTCCTCTTCTGCAAATACGACAGGGAGCAGAGCCATGACCGAGCCGACTGAGCCCACGGAGCCGACCGGGCTCGCGGAGCCCGCCGAAGAGCAGCCGGTGCCCAACCTGCCGGTGCGCCCGCCGGTGCCGCCCATGCTGGCCAAGCCGGTCAAGGCCATGCCCAAGCAGAACGGCTCGCTGTTCTACGAGCCGAAGTGGGACGGTTTCCGGTGCATCGTGTTCCGTGACGGCGACGAGGTCTATCTGGGCAGCCGCAACGAGCGGCCGTTCACGCGCTACTTCCCGGAGCTGGTCGAGGCGGTCAGGGCGGAGCTGCCGGACAGGTGCGTGGTGGACGGCGAGATCGTGCTGCCGAGGGGGTCGCAGCTCGACTTCGACGCGCTGCAGCAGCGCATCCATCCGGCGGCCTCGCGGGTGAAGCTGCTGTCGGAGCAGACGCCGGCCCAGTTCGTCGCGTTCGACCTGCTGGCGCTGGGCGACGAGTCGCTGATGGAGACGCCGTTCTCGGAGCGCCGCGCGCGACTTGAGGGGATATTTTCGGAAAAGGGCGAGTCCATTCGGCTGACCCCGGTCACGATCGACGACGAGCAGGCGGCCGAGTGGTTCGAGATGTTCGAGGGCGCGGGGCTCGACGGCATCATCGTCAAGCCGGGCGACCAGCCGTACATCCCCGACAAGCGCACGATGTTCAAGGTCAAGCACGAGCGCACGGCCGACGTGGTGATCTGCGGCTACCGCGAGCACAAGTCGGGCCCGATCGTGGGATCGCTGCTGCTCGGCCTCTACGGTGACGACGGCCGGCTGCACCACGTGGGCGTGGCGGCCTCGTTCCCGATGGCGCGCAGGGCCGAGCTGGTCGAGGAGATCAAGCCGTACCTCGCGGAGCTGAGCGAGCACCCCTGGGGCCACTGGGCCCAGCAGGCGGCGGCCAACGTCGGCCAGCCCGCCGCCGGGCCCGCGACGGGCGGGCAGCGGGTGCCCGGCGCGGTGTCGCGGTGGAACGCCAAGAAGGACCTGTCGTTCATCCCGCTCAGGCCGGAGCTGGTGATCGAGGTGGCCTACGACCAGATGGAAGGCGACCGGTTCCGGCACACGGCGCAGTGGCGGCGCTGGCGGCCCGACCGCACGCCGGAGTCATGCACGTACGAGCAGCTCGAACGTCCCGTGAGTTACAACCTGGACGACATCCTTGCCCGGTAGCCATGCCACCCGTTATATCTCGACATATGAGTACAGGGGATGAGTTAAAGGCAGCTGTGTCCGCCCGCCGGGACCTCGGGCCGGAGTTCGAGGACGCCGTGGTCGAGTCCTTCCTCGACAAGATGGGGCAGGAGGTCGACCGGCGGGTGGACGAGCGCATCGCGCAGCGGGCGTCGAAGGCGCCGGCACGCGACCGGGCGCCCGACGGGCAGCGGCTCGCCCTGGCGATCGTCTCGCTCAGCCTCGGCACCATCTCCACCCTCCTGCTGGTCCTGCTGGGGGACGACAAGGCGGGCTACCTGGTGCCGATCTGGCTCGGGATCATCATCATCAACGCGATCTTCAACTCGGGGAGGTCGAACGACAAGAGCGGCTGACTCCGGCGGCCCGCGCCTGATCCCTCACTCCGGGGAGGCGTCGGTCTCCACCGACCAGCTCCGGCGTGCGTTCAGCGTGGCGGGCTCGAAGCCGGCCAGCTGCTTGTAGCGCAGGGCGATCTCCTCGCGCTCGGCCAGCGGCAGGACGTCCTCGACGTCGGCGAAACCTCGCGGGGCGCGCTGGTGGGCCAGCTTCAGGACGACCTCGGGCCCGTCCTTGCGGTTGGCCAGCACGACGTTGTTCGTGACGGGCCGGCGCTGCTCCTCGTAGAACTCCAGCCCCCGGCCGGTCGCCAGCGCGTAGGCCAGGACGCGGGCGTCGATGATGGCCTGGGTGCCGCCGTTGGAGCCGGTGGGGTACATCGGATGCGCGGCGTCGCCCATCAGCGTCACCTTCTTCGTCGACCAGGACGGTAACGGGTCCCGGTCCACCAGCGGATACTCGAACACCTTCTCCGCCGCCGCCATGAGCCCGGGGATGTCGAGCTCGTCGCAGTGCCAGTCCGCCACGTGCGGGAGGACCTTCTCCAGGCTCACCGGCCGGTTCCAGTCGCCCCGGTGCGTGGCCTCCGTGGCCCTGTGCTGGATGCCCCAGTTGATCAGCTGCCTGCCGTCGGGGTCCGGCGGCGCGATGGGATAGATGACGATCTTCTGTGCGCCGTCACCCGCCATGATCATGGACTTGCCGGTCATGAACGGCGTGCTGTACGAGGTGCCGCGCCACAGCACGTCGCCGCTCCATAACGGCTCGCCCTCCTCGGGGAACAGCGCCTGCCGGACGCCGGAGCGGATGCCGTCGGCGCCGATGAGCAGGTCCGCGTCGTGGTCGAGCTCGGTGACGGGCGACCCGGTCACCACCGCCTCCGCGCCGAGGCGCTCCTGGACCGCCCGCAGGAGCATGAACTGCAGCCGGCCCCGGTGTATCGAGTACTGGGGCCATTTGTAGCCGGCCGTCAGCCCGCGCGGTTCGGACCAGATGCGCTGGCCGTACCGGTTGACGAAGGTGAGGTCGGCGGTCTCAACGCCGATCTCCGCCAGGCGGTCGGCCAGGCCGAGTTCGATGAGCTCGCGTACGGCGTGGGGCAGGATGTTGATGCCCACGCCCAGCGGCCGGAGCTCGTCGACCGCCTCGTGGATGACCACATCGGTGACTCCCGCGGCGTGCAGGCTCAGGGCCGCGGTCAGCCCGGCGATGCCCGCCCCCGCGATGACGACGCGCATGGAGCGACATTAACCGAAGAAATGCGGAAAAAGGAGCCTATGTGAGCCAGATGAGCCCGGCGAAACGACCGCCCGGCTGCTCCCTGCGGTGCGAGTAGAGCTCCGCCGACTCGATCGTGCAGCGGGCGTCATGGCGTACGTCCTGGACCCCCGCGGCACGGAGCTGGGCCTCGATCCCGGCCCGCAGGTCGAGCGCGGGCGTCTCCCACGACGTCGTGGACCACGTCTCGGGGACGCGGGAGGCCACCCGCTCGCGCAGGTCGGCGGGCACCTCGTAGCAGCGGCCGCACGCGCCGGGCCCGACCAGCGCGACCATCCGGCCCGGCGCCGCGCCCTTGGCCGCCATGGCCGCCACCAGGGTGCTCGCGATGCCCGCCTCGGTGCCGGGGCGGCCGGAGTGCGCGGCGCCCACCATGCGGGCCACCGGGTCGGCCACCAGCACCGCCGGGCAGTCGGCCCCGAGCGAGGCCAGCGCCAGCCCCGGCTCGGTGGTGAACACGCCGTCGAGCGCGGGCGGATCGTCCCCGAAGGGCTCGCTCACGTACGCGACGTCGGCACTGTGGACCTGGCGCATGAACACGACGCCTCGCACGCCCAGCTCGGCGGCCACCCCCGCCCGGTTGGCCCGCACGGCCTCCGGGTCGTCGCCGACCATCCCGCCGAGGTTGCGCGACCCGAACGGCGGGACGCTGATCCCTCCGTGGCGATCGGTGACGGCGACACGCACTCCAGGGGCCAGCTCCATGGCTCGATCTTAGAGCGCGAGGCTCACCGGCCCTGCCAGGTGGCCCGCTCCTTGGCGAGGAAGGCGGGCACGGCGGCGTGGAAGTCGGTGCTGCCGAAGACCGTGGCCACGATGTCGTCGCCGTCCGGCAGGCCGGCCACGCGCAGCCGCCTGACCGCCTCCTTGGCCGCCCACATCGACAGCGGCGCGTGGGAGAGCAGCCGCTCCTCCACCTCCGCCTGCCGCGCGGGCAGGTCGTCGGGAGCGCACAGCTCGGCCACGAACCCGGCGGCGTGCGCCTCCTCGGCCGTGTACATGCGGGCCCGCAGCAGCATGTCCAGCGTGCGGGCGGGGCCGAGGTGGTGGACGAGCAGCGAGTACGTGTTCATCGACAGGCAGTTGCCCAGCGTCCTGGCGATGGGAGCCCCGAACCGGGCATCCGGCACGGCCAGCCGCAGGTCGCAGGCGGCGGCCACGACGAGGCCCCCGCCCACGCAGTAGCCCTGGACGACGGCCACGGTGGGCACCTTGACGCGTTCGAGCCGGTCGATGATCCGCTGGACCTTGCGCTCGTACGCGATCCCGTCGTCCCCATCGACAAAGGTGGAAAACTGCGAAATATCGGTGCCCGCCACGAAGGCCCGACCACCGGCCCCCGACAACACGAGCAGCTTGATGGCGGGATCCGCGTCGGCCCGCTCGCAGGCGTCGTAAAGGCCGTCCCACATCGCCCAGGTCAGCGCGTTGTGCTGCTCCGGCCGGTTGAACGTGACCCGCAGCACGGGCCCGTCGGCGACGACGACAAGCTCGGTCACACCGTCTCCTTGACTCTTCGTGGGATGAGCTTCAGCAGCGAGGGCCCGGCCGCCAGCAGGGCGGCCGACACGAGCACCGCCAGCGCGATCGGCCGGGTGAGGATGATCGTCAGATCGCCGTCCCCCATCGCGGACGTCTGCACGAGCGCCTTCTCGAACAGCGCCCCGATCACCAGCCCGAGCACGAGCGGCGCCATCGGCAGATCAAATTTTTTCATGAAATATCCGATCAGTCCGGAAGCGAACACGATCCACACGCTGAACATGTTGTTGTCGATCGAATAGGCCCCGACGAAGCTGGTGACCAGGATGAGCGGATACAAATACCCGTACGGGATCCGCAACATCTGCGCGAACAGCGGCGCCAGCGGCAGGTTCAGCACCAGCAGCAGCACGTTCCCGATGAAGAACGAGGCCAGCAGCCCCCACACCAGCTCCGGCTGCTCGTCGAAGAGCAGCGGCCCCGGCTGGATCCCGTACATCGTGAACGCCCCCAGCAGCACGGCCGTGGTCGCGCCGCCCGGGATGCCCAGCGCGAGGGTGGGCACGAAGTTGGCGTTCGCGGCGGCGTTGTTGGCGCTCTCCGGCGCCGCGACGCCCTCGATCGCACCCTGCCCGAACTCGTCCCGGTGCCGCGAGACCCGCTTCTCCACCCCGTACGCGAGGAAGGACGCCAGCGTGGACCCGGCGCCGGGCAGGCAGCCGAGCAGGTAGCCGATCACGCTCCCCCGGGCGATCGCCCCCTTGGAGCGGGACAGCTCCTCCCGGGTGATCACCAGGTCCCTGAAGCGGGCCCGGATGGGCTCGGCCGCACCCTGCCTGATCTGGTAGAGCACCTCCCCCACCGCGAACAGCCCGATCATCACCTGGACGAACGGCAGCCCGGACAGCAGGTCCACGTCCCCGAAGGTGTAGCGGGGCAGCCCGGTGGCCGCGTCCACGCCGACGGTCGCGAGCAGGACGCCGAGCACGGCCATGGCCAGGCCGCGCAGCCGCGCCCCGCCGGAGAAGCTCACGATGGTGGCCAGGCCGAGGATCATGACGGCGAGGTTCTCGGGCGGGCCGAAGTCGAGCGCCAGCTTGGCGAACGGCGGCGCCATCGCGACCAGCAGCACCAGCGAGACGATCGCGGCGGCGAACGACCCGATGGCCGCGATCGCCAGCGCCGCCCCGGCCCGTCCCTTGCGGGCCATCTGGTAGCCGTCGATCGCGGTCACCACGCTGGCCGCCTCGCCGGGCGTGGAGATCAGCACGGAGGTGATCGTGCCGCCGTACTGGGCGCCGTAGTAGATCCCGGCGAGCATGATGAGCGCGGTCAGCGGCTCGAACGACAGCGTCAGCGGCAGCAGCACGGCCACGCCGGTCGTCGAGCCCAGCCCCGGCAGCAGGCCGATGACGGTCCCGGCGAGCACGCCGACGAAGCACCACAGCAGGTTGGCGGGCGTGAGGGCCGCGCCGAAGCCCATGACCAGGTTGTCCAGCATCACCCGTCACCTCCGACGCCCAGCAGCCCGCCGGGCAGCGGGACGGCCAGGAACAGCACGAACACCGCGTAGATCACCACCGTGGCGGCCACGGCCACGCCCGCCGCCGGCACGACCCGCTGCTTCTCCACGAACGCCGACACGGCGAAGACCAGCAGCCCGAACGCCACCAGGAACCCGGTCAGCGGCACCAGCAGCAGCGCGACCAGCAGCATGGCGAACACGGTCCACAGAGTCCTGACGCGCCGCGGGTCGTCCGCCTCGGTGGCGGGCGCGGCACGGCGTACGGACTGCAGGAGGCAGGCGGCCGAGAGCACGGCCAGCGCCACGCCGCTCACCAGCGGCAGGAACCCGGGCCCCACCTGCCCGCCGTCCTTGGTGATGCCGTAGCCGAACGAGCCGGCGGCCATGGCCGTCGCCAGGCAGACCAGCACCGCCCAGACGACGGCCTCGCCGCGGAGCAGTTGCCTCATGACGACTTCTTCAGCACCGGCGCGAGCGCCGTGTCGAGCTGTTCGAGGTATTCGCCGAAGTCGGCGCCGTACAGCTCGGCCTGCTGCAGGTAGTTGTCCTTGAGCCACTTCTGGAACTCGGCGGTCTTGGCCACACCCCTGGCCGCCTGCTCCCAGTACGCCTTCTCCCGCGCGTCCAGCCCGCCCGGCCCGATGAAGCCTCTGAACTGCACGTACGAGACGTCGATGCCCTGTTCCTTGGCCGTACCCAGGGAGGCGAACTCGGGGTAGGTGTAGCGCTTGTCCGTGGTGACGCACAGGCCCCGGAGGTCGCCGGACCTGAACTGGCCGATCACCTCGCCCGGGTTGAGCAGGGCGACCTGGATCTGGCCGCCGAGCACGGCCGGCACCAGCTCGCCGCCCGACTCGAACGGCACCCGCTGGAACTTCACGCCGGTCTTCTGCTCGATCATCGTGAAGATCACGTTGTCCACGCCGTACGCACCCGACATGCCCACGCTCACCCGGCCGCTCCTGGCCGCGCCGACCACGTCGGCGCACGTCTTGAGCGGCGAGTCCTTCCTGACCACGACGATGCCGCCATCCTCGGCCAGCTTGGCGACCGGCGTGAAGTCCTGCCGGGTGAAGGACACCTGGCCGCTGAGCGGCAGCGACAGGATGGCGTTCTCGGTGGCGAGCAGGTACTTGCCGTCACCCTTCTTGCCGAGCAGGGCCGAGTAGCCGACCGCGCCCGAGCCGCCCTCGCGGTTCTCCACGGTGACCTTCAGCCCGGGCTGGGCCTTCTCCAGGGCGGCGGCGATGGCGCGGCCCGCCAGGTCGCTACCGCCGCCCGCCGAGAACGGCACGATCATGCGGACGTCGCCGCGCGGCTTCCACGCGCCGCCCCCGGCGTCGGCGTTCGTGCCGCAGGCGGCGACCCCGAGCAGGAGCACGGCGACCCACGCCCCCCTCATGACGCCTGCTCCGCGAGCTTGGCGGCGAACTTGTCCAGGTTGATGATGAAGCGTTCGTGAGTACCCTCGCCGACCTTCCCGTTGGCGTCCTCGGCGACCACGGCGAACACGACGCGCCGCCGGTCCACCTCGGTCACCGTGGCGGTCGCGGTCACCTCGCCCCCTTTGAGCGTGGGCGCCACGTGCGCGATCTCGACCTTGCTGCCGACGCTGCCCTCGCCGTCGGCCAGGTACGGGGCCAGCGCCTCGATGGCGGCGTCCTCGATCAGGTGGACCAGGTTGGGGGTCGAAAAGATGTCGTGGTCGCCGCGGCGGGTGCAGTGCCGCTCCGTCACGACCCAGGTGAGGCCGGCGCTCACACCCGGGGTCAGCTGGTCGCTCATGAACTCTCCAAGGGGGTGGGGGATTGGGCCGCCGCGCCTTCGGCGAGCAGCCGGTCGATCTCCTGCTCGGTCAGACCGCACTCGCGCAGCACCTCCACGGTGTCCGCGCCGAGCGACGGTCCGGCGGGGCCGCGTCTCGTCGGCGTGTCCGAGAAACGCATGGCCGAGCCGAGCTGGCGTACGGGGCCCATCTCGGGATGCTCGGCATCCCAGAAGAACCCGCGCTGGTTCAGGTGCTCGTCCTCGAACACCTGGGAGTAGTCGGAAATGGGGGCGCACGGCACGCCGTGCTCGTCGAGCGCGGCCACGACCTCGGCCGTGGTGCGCCGGGTGGTGGCCGCCTCGATGGCAGGGATCAGCTCGTGGCGCAGGCCGTGCCGATCGTGCGCGTCGGTGTAGCGCTCGTCGTCGAGCAGGGCGGTCAGGCCGAGCGCCACGCAGAAGCCGCGCCAGGTCTTGGGGGTGACGGCGCCGACCGTGCACCAGCCGTCGGAGGTGCGGACGGCCTGGTACGGCGCCGTGCTCTGGTGCGCGGACCCGAGCGGCCCGCCCACCTCGCCGGTGGCGAAATACTTGCCCGCCTCCCAGATGGCGAACGACACGGCCGACTCCAGCAGCGACACGTCCACGTGCTGGCCCTGGCCGGTCAGCGCGCGGGCGTGCAGTGCGGAGATCGCTCCGAGCGCGCCGTAGAGCCCGCACACCAGGTCCGCGATGGGCACGCCGACCTTGACCGGGTCGCCGCCCGGCATGCCGGTGACGCTCATCAGGCCGCCCCTGGCCTGGGCCATGATGTCCAGGCCGGGCAGGTCCGCGAGCGGGCCGTCCTGGCCCCAGCCGGAGGCGGAGACGTACACGAGGCCGGGGTTGAGCTCCTTCAGGTCGGCGAAGCCGAGCCCGAGCCGGCGCATGGCGCCGGGGCGGAGGTTCTCCACCAGGACGTCGGCGTCCTCGACGAGGCGGCGGAAGGCCGCCACGCCGAGCTCGGACTTCAGGTCCAGCGCGACCGACCGCTTGTTCCTGTTGAGCCGGGCGAACGGGGAGCTGTGCCCGGCCGCGAACGGGCCGACGGCGCGCACTCCGTCGCCTCCGTCGGGGTTCTCGACCTTGATGACGGTGGCGCCGAGGTCGGCGAGCTGCATGGCCGCGAAGGGGGCCGCCATGAACGCGCCGACCTCGACGACCCGGATGCCGGACAGTGGAGTGGTCATGTGTTACGAAAACCTCACTTCGGGCCGGATTGGTCTATTGTCTACAGAAGACAAGTGAGCTAGACAAGGGTTCTGCCGGAAGTTCTTCGGCACTATGGCGGCAGACGATGATCGCCTACGACAAGAGAGACCACGATGCGCATCGAGGCACCCCCCAGCATGGTTCAGCTCGCCACCGAGGCGCTGATGCGCATGCTGCTCAGCGGCAAGCTGCAGCCGGGCGACCGGGTCGTGGAGAACCAGCTCACCCAGGAGCTGGGCGTCAGCAGGCCGCCGCTGCGCGAGGCCATGCGCGTGCTGGAGCAGCAGGGGCTGATCACCCAGCAGCCGCGGCGGGGCGCGTTCGTCACGCAGCTCACGCTGCACGACATCTACGAGATCGTCACGCTGCGGCGGGAGCTGGAGCGGATGGCCGTGGACCTCGGCGTCCCGGTACGCGAGCCCGCCCGGCTCCGGCGCTGCCACGCCGCGCTCGACCGGCACGAGGCCGCCGCGCGATCCGGCGACTGGCTGGGGGTGCTGGAGCAGGCCGTCGAGTTCCACAGCTCGGTCATCGGGCTGTCCGGGCACCGGCGGCTGGAGGAGGCCTACCGGTCGATCCAGCTCCAGATGCTGCTCTGCATGGGCATGAACCGGCAGGTCAGGGCGTCCGGCGAGTCGCTCGTCGACGACTGGGAGCGGCATCGGCGGCTGCTGGAGGTGATCGAGGCCGGCTCGCCCGAGGCCGTGCACCGGGAGCTGGCCGGGCACGGTGACATGGCGTTCCTCGACGGCATCGAGGACCGGGTCGGCGGACACTCCCCCGAGTCGCTGGCCTGGCTGAAGCGGGTCAGGGAAGGAAACACATGATCGAGGCTCTCCAGGAGGCGGTGGGCTGGACGGGGCCGCCGCGCGAGGACGTCGTCGAGCGGCGGCACCTGGCTTTCTACCTGCGCGCCGTCGGGGCGTCGGGCGACGAGGTGCCGCCCACGTTCACGGCGTGCTTCCTCGACGAGCCGCCGTCGCTGCCGGCCGCCTCGTCGTACGGGTCCGGCTGGCTGAACGGCGGCGACCGGTTCGAGTACCACGCGCCGCTGCGCGTGGGCGACGTGATCGTGTCGCGGCCCCGGTTCACCGGGGTCGTCGAGAAGAACGGGTCGGCGGGGCCGATGGCGCTGCTGACGTTCGAGACGGAGTTCCGCCGGCCGGACGGCGAGCTGGTGGTCAGGCACATCGGCACCAGGATCAGGAAATGACCGACATTCCCCCACTGACGGAGACGACCACGCTGCGGAGGCTCGTCGAGTACGCCGGAGCGTCGGGCGACTTCTACGAGATGCACTACGACCTCGGCTTCGCCCGCTCGCTCGGCCACCCCGAGCTGGCCGTGCACGGGCTGCTCAAGGCCGCCTACCTGGGCAGGCTCGTCACCGGCTGGCTCGGCGGACGGGGGCGGCTGGCCGTGCTGGAGGTCAGCTACCGCGGCATGGACTTCCGCGACCGCGCCCACACGTGCCGGGGCCGGGTGGTGTCGACCGACGGCAACCGGGCGGAGCTGGAGCTGTGGGGCGAGGACGACACGGGCCGCCGCACCACGCTCGGACGCGCGGAAGTGGTCTACGACGAGGAGGTCAACGGCTGAGGCGGTGGACGGCGAGCGGGCCGCCGCCCCAGCGGCCGATCGCCTCGTCGTCGGCGAAGGCCAGCACGCGCATCATGTTGCCGCCGTCGCTGAGGTCCACGCTGCGGCGCAGCCTCCGCCGCAGCGGGCGGGGCAGGGCGGTCGTGCCGGCCTCGACCGTGTCGCCGTAGTGCGGGGCGAAGGAGACGCCCGCGAAGCCGGTACGGCTCAGCAGCCTGCGCACGGTCCACGGGGAGTAGAACATCAGGTGGTTCCTGGTGAAGCCGCTCCACGCCGGCCCGTACGCCTTGAGCAGGAGCGACTGGGCGTTCACGGTCAGGATGAGCAGCACGCCGCCGGGCGCCAGCAGGCGGCGGAAGCTTCGGAAGTCGTCCAGCGGCCTGGGCAGGTGCGCGAGCACCGACCAGAGCGTGATCACGTCGAACCCGCCCGCGGCGATCTCCGGGACGTCCTCGGGGGCGCCCAGATACGCGCGTGCCCTGCTCAGCCGCTCGTTGGCCTGGACGACGGACTCCGGCGACAGGTCCACGCCCCAGGCGTCGAACCCGCGCCGCTCGGCCAGCTCCAGGAACAGCCCGGTCCCAGACCCGAAGTCGAGCAGTCGGCGCTCCTTGCCCTCGTCGAACACCGGCGAGAACGCGTCCATGGTCAGCTCGTACCGGCGCTGCCGTTTTGCGGCGTACGAGCCGGTCAGGAAGGTGTTGTAGCCGGTGGCGTACAGGTCGCCGAGGCGTTCGGGCAGGATGTTGGGGTTGCGGTAGAGGAAGCCGCACGAGGGGCAGCGGACGACGTGATAGTGCCAGCCGTTGCCGGAGGGCTCGAACATCGGCTGCTGGCGCGACTCCCCGCACATCATGCAGGCCAGGAACTCCTCGTTCGCCTTCAGCGGCCTGAGCCTGCGGTAGTCCGTCAGCTCCATGACCGGGGCCCGCGTGGTCAGCAGCTGCCACTGCGCCTCGCGCACCAGGCGTTCCCCCGGACGGACGTACACGCGCTGCGCCCAGGGAATGCGGTCGTATCGGGAGCCATACACCAACCGGCTCAACAGTCGATATGCCATGCGAAGCGTCTTCCCCGACGCCAAGGACCGCTATGCGTGAAGATCCGGGCACTTTACGTGATCTTAGGGCTTCATGGCGAATGATGACAAGCAAGCATATGCTTGGTCCGTGTCTGACTATCGCAATCTCGTCGGCGGCGAGCTGGTCCCCGCAAGCGACGGCAGAACCCTCGACTCGGTCAACCCGGCGACCGGGGAGGTGTGGGCGCGGATCCCGGCGAGCGGGGCGCCCGACGCCGAGGCGGCCGTGGCGGCGGCCCGGCGCGCCTTCCCCGCCTGGTCGGCGCTGCCCGCCCTGGCCAGAGCGGGTTACCTGCGCAAGGTGTCGGAGGTGTTCGCCCGCAACGCCGAGGAGCTGGCCAGGCTGGAGACGCGCGACAACGGCCGCATCCTGCGCGACACGCTGAAGAAGGACCTGCCCGGGATGGCGTACCTGTGGCAGCTGGCCGCCGGGCAGTGCCTGGACGCGGCCAAGGGCGACACGGTCATCCTCGGCCCGGACACGCTCGGGCTGACGCGGCGGGAGCCGTACGGGGTGGCGGTCTGCATCATCCCGTGGAACTCACCTATCTCCACGTTCTCGGCCAAGGCGGCGTACGCGCTGGCGGCCGGCAACACGGTGATCGTCAAGCCGGCCGAGCAGGCGAGCGCGTCGGTGCTGCGGCTGGGCGAGCTGCTGGCGGAGGTGTTCCCGCCCGGGGTGCTGAACATCGTCAGCGGCCTGGGCGAGGAGGTGGGGGACGCGCTCGTACGGCACCGCGACGTCGCCAAGATCAGCCTCACCGGCTCGACGGCCACCGGCCAGGCCATCACCCGGGCGTCGGCGGACGCGCTGAAGCCGCTGACGTTCGAGCTCGGGGGCAAGTCCCCGAACATCGTCTTCCCCGACGCCGACCTGGACGCGGCCGCCCAGGGCGTCACCGTGAACTCCGTCTACACCGGCAACGCCGGGCAGGTCTGCGTGGCGGGCTCCCGCATCCTCATCCACCACTCGATCTGGGACGAGCTGCTGGAGCGCATCGCGCGCATCTGCGCCGAGCTGGTCCTGGACGACCCGCTCGACCTGCGGACGACCATGGGCCCGATCGTCTCCTCGGCCCAGTACGAGCACGTGAGGTCGTACCTGGAGCTGGCCGAGAAGGAGGGGGCGAGCCTGCTCTTCGGCGGACGGACGGGGGCGGAGGTCGTGCCCGGCCTGCCGGGCGGCTACTGGGTCTCCCCCACCCTCTACACGACCACGGACAACTCGCTCCGGCTCTGCCAGGAGGAGATCTTCGGCCCGGTGGCGGTGGCCATGCCGTTCTCCTCCGACGAGGAGGCCCTGGAGATCGCGAACGACTCCCGCTACGGCCTGGCGGCCGGCGTCTGGACGCGTGACCTGGGGCGGGCGCACCGTTTCGTGCGCGATCTGCAGAGCGGGACGGTGTGGGTGAACACGTTCCGGCAGATGCCGCCCGGCCTCCCGTTCGGGGGCGTCAAGGACAGCGGGTACGGGCACGATTCGGTCCTCGAGTACACCCGCGAAAAGGCGGCCATAATCCAGATTTAGTCGGATAGATTTACGCCTCATGAGCGAGGGGATCAAGGACGAATCCGAGCTGCCGGACGCAGCCGCGCAGTCCCGTGCGTCCGTACTACGCAGTCGCGCCGAATCGTACATCGCCCTGTCGAGGTATGACGCCGCGATCGCGGATCTGACGGAATCGATCGCGTTAGTACCGGACAACGCCCGCGCCTGGCGGCTGCGCGGCGAGAGCCATCGCGTCATCGAACGCTACGAGACCGCCCTGGAGGACTTCGACGAGGCGCTCAAGCTGGAGCCGGACAGCGCGTACGCGCTGGGCTCCCGGGGCCAGACGTACGCCGCGATGGGCCGCCTGGACGAGGCCATGACCGACTTCGAGCACGCCCTCACCCTCTCCCCCGACTCCCTGTGGATCCTGGAGGCGAAGGCCGACGTCCTGGTGGACCTGGACCGCCTGGACGAGGCCCTGGAGGAACACGCCAAGATCATCGCTCTGAACGCGGACCTGCCCTACTCCTGGGCCGCCCGGGGCGACCTGTACCAGCGCATGCACCTCTACGCCGAGGCCATCGATGACTACACGAAGGCGCTGGAGGCGAACCCGGAGTACGTGCGCGCGCTGAGCCGGCGGGGTGAGGCGTACCGCATGATCGACCGGTACGAGGAGGCGCTGGCGGACCTGAGCCGCGCGGTGGAGCTCGACCCCGAGAACGACCGGGCCTATGGCAGCCGGGGGGCGGTGCTGAGCGAGCTGGGCGACAACGAGGCGGCGCTGAGCGATCTGAACCGGGCGATCGAGCTGGATCCCGAGTACATCTGGGCGTTCCGCGTACGCGGGGAGATCCTGCAGGAGGCGGACCGCCACGAGGAGGCGATCTCCGACTTCACCCGGGCCCTGCACCTGGAGTTCGGGGACTGACCTCGCGGGCGGGAGTGGCGGCCAGGTGCGAGACCTGGCCGCGCCCCCGTCTATGCGTTGCGGGTCTCCAGCAACCGGTCGAGCCTGCGGCCGAGGTCGACCATGTCGTGCCGCAGGGAGTCGAATACCCCGAGGATCTCCGCGCGGGCGGAGATGAATTGATCGTTGGTCTGCCGTCGAAGACCTGTCAGTTCGTCGCCCAGGGCCGCGAAGTCCTGGGAGATCTCCAGCTGAACATCCGCGATCTCGGCCCGCATCTCGGCGACGGCGATGTCCGCCGAGGTGATCTTCGAGCCTTTCGCGCGTGTACGTCTCCCCGTTCGCAGGTGGGCATGGCTGTAGTCGTCAGAATCTGCGTCACCGGAACGCACGATCGCTTCGAACGCGTCGATGCGGAGCTTCAAAGCGCGGATCTCCGCCTCAATGTCCACGTACTCCTGCCTTTGCATGTACTCGGAAGGGATTCCGTGCCCCGATGACGCGAATCTCCGCTTCCCCTGAGACATCGTCGCAGGTAGCGCGAGATTGCGAGGCTCGGCGAGAACGCGCTGGGTGTGGTTTTCTCTGTCTCGGGAGTGCCAGAGATCTCTGCGGGGATGACGTATGTAAGCCGCGCGGTCGCAGGAAATGACCAACCATCCGATGACTCTCCAAGGAGGATAAATGCGGATGGATATGTGCATGATGGTCGGCATGATTGACAAGATCGCGTGGATCCACCTGGCGGACGGCAAGATCCTCAGTACCCGGTCACGGGGCAAGACCGTCTACTACCTCCCCGGCGGCAAGCGCGAACCCGGCGAGAGCGACCTCGACACCCTCGTCCGCGAGATCGACGAGGAGCTGTCGGTCGCCATCGTCCCCTCCACCGCCGTCCACCTGGGCACGTACCAGGCTCAGGCGGACAGCCACGCCGACGGCGTGATCGTGAAGATGACCTGCTACACCGCCGACCACGAGGGGACGCCGACGCCCAGCAGTGAGATCGAGGAGGTGGTCTGGCTCACCTACGCCGACCGCGACCGCGTGGCGCCCGTGGACCAGATCATCTTCGACGACCTCCACCAGGACGGCCGCCTGCGCTGACCCGATGTCCGTCCGGGGCACATCGGGCCGTCCGGGGGTCACCCCGGACGGCCGTCGGGTCGCCTACCCCGCCCAGGCGGGCAGGGGGAGGCGGGGCGCGGACAGGGGGCGCATGGCGACGCGGAGCAGGGCCAGCGCGTTGTCGTCGCCCGCGATGCGGTTGGCGCTGAGCTCGTCGCAGGACTGGCAGTGGTGGATGATCAGCCACTCCCCGTCCGGCCGGACGGTGATGCTCAGCGCCGCCATCCTGCCCCGGCAGGCCGCGCGGCGATCCCCCGGGATCCGGTGGTCGACGTGCAGGCTCGTCAGGCAGTGCGGGCAGTGGTTACGGTGGGCGGTGCCCGGCGCGATCATCGGGACGTCCAGCCTGCAGGAGACACAGCGGAACGCGTCCGGGTGATGCGCTTTCTTGCGTTGCCGGGCCCTGTCCCGGACCGGATTCCTCCTGGGCATGTCACAGACCGCCGAACGCCTCGAGCGGGAACGGCGGCTGCGCCAGCGGCCGTACGGCCATGCGCATGAGGATGAGCTGGTTGTCGTCCCCGCAGATGGGGTTGGACGTCAGCTCACCGCACCGGGTGCAGCGATGGATGAGCATCCAGTCGCCGGTGCGCAGGACCGCGATCGAGATCGGGATCATCCGCGCCCCGCACTCCGAGGGGCCGCCTTCCGCACGGTCGAGCACGTGCTGCGAGTGCAGGCAACTCGGACAGTGGTTGCGGCGGGTCCCGTCCGGCGCGGTCACGGCCACGGTCAGGCCGCAGCGCACGCACGGGAAGGTGTCGGTGTTCACGATGGAACGAGGTTTGCCGTTGGTGGACAACCTGGGTACTCCTTGCCGGAATGACTTTGTCGAAAGGCAGCAAGAGAGCGCCGAGCGAGCCTCGCGGTGTATGCGGGCATGCTGGTACGGCAGGCGGTCCGGCCGGTCAGAGGTGGTGTTTCAGAGGCAGGATCCGCCCACGGCACGACGAGGCGCGCAAGGCGCGGTGCCAGGCATTAATCCACCCCTCCCCAGATCATGAGTTCCATCGTCAGGACATCAGGGAGATTAGCGGGGCGAGTCCGGCGGCCGCCAATGGTTTTCCTGGCCGTCTGGTTTTCCTGGTCGTCTGGTTTCCTGGCCATCGACCGAATGATCTTCTAGGTTCGGACGTATGGGCATCGGGACCACCGAGGAACACCAGGCGCTGGCCGACTCCGTACGGGGGCTCGCCACGCGCACGACCGAGCACGCGGCTCTGGCGGGGCAGGGGATTCTGGGGCTGCATCTGCCCGAGGAGTGCGGCGGGCAGGGGTATGGGCTGCTGGAGCTGTGCGTCGCGCTGGAGGCGCTGGGTGAGCGGCGGGTCCCGGGCGCGTACCTGCCGACCGTCCTGACCTCGGCCGCGCTCACCTGGCCCGGACCGGCCCACCCGACCGCGCTCCCTCAGCCGGGAACGGGCCGCCCGGCCGGAGGCGCTGCGGTCGCCGGGCCGGGGGGCCAGTCGTCCGCAGTCGGAGCGTCGCTGATCGCGGGGCTCGCCGACGGGTCCATGACCGCAGCCGTCGCGTTCCCCGCCGAGGATGGCGCTCCGGGACGCGTCCTGGCGCTGGGCTCTCCGGAGGCCGACCTCTTCCTCGTGCCGGTGGACGCCCGGGGATGGGCGGTGCTCGACCGTGCCGACGTCGTCGCCGAACCCGCCGACGGCGTCGACCTCGACCGGCCGCTCTGCTCCGTCATAGCGCGCACCGTGCCCGCCGACCGGGTCCTCGGCGAGGTGCCGGTACGGGAGCTCGCCGCCGTACTGCTCGGGGCGGACGTGTGCGGCGTGGCGGCGTGGGCCGTGCGGACGGCGGCCGAGTACGCCAAGGTACGCGAGCAGTTCGGGCGGCCGATCGGGCAGTTCCAAGGGGTCAAGCATCGGGTGGCTGCCGCGCTCGTGACCCTCGAACAGGCACGCGCCGCCGTATGGGACGCCGCCAGAGCCCTGGACGCCACACCCGGGGGCGGGCTCGGGGGCGAGGTCAGGCTGGCGGTGGGGGTGGCCGGGGTGCTGGGGACCGAGGCGGCCGTGCGGTGCGCGGCGGACGCGATCCAGGTGCTCGGCGGCATCGGCTACACCTTCGAGCACGACGCCCACCGCTACTACCGCCGGGCCCTGTCCGACCGCATGCTGGCCGGCGACCCGGGACCGTGGGCCGAGGAGGTGGCCGGGCTGGCGGTGGCCGGGGTGCGGCGGGCGATGGAGCCGGACCTGCCCGAGGAGGCGGCCGCCGTCAGGGACGCCATCAGGGCGGAGGCCGAGTCGCTGCGGGCCGAGGAGCCGCTGGCGCGACTGGGCAGGTTCGCGAGGGAGGGGTGGATCATGCCGTACCTGCCCAGGCCCTGGGGCAGGGACGCCTCGCCGCTGGAGCAGGTGATCATCCACCAGGAGTTCCGCGACCTCAAGCGGCCGAACCTGGGCATCGCGGCCTGGGCCGTCCCCTCCATCGTCCGGTACGGCACGCGGGAGCAGCAGGAGCGGTTCCTGCCGAGGACGTTCACCGGGGAGATCGTGTGGTGCCAGCTGTTCAGCGAGCCCGGCGCCGGGTCGGACCTGGCCGGGCTGGCGACGAAGGCCACGAGGGTGGAGGGCGGCTGGTCGCTGACGGGTCAGAAGATCTGGACGTCCCTCGCGCAGTTCGCCCATTGGGGCATCTGCCTCGCCAGGACTTCTCCCGAAAAAGCGAAACATAACGGGATCACGTACTTCCTGGTGGACATGGCGTCCCCGGGAGTCACCGTCAGGCCGCTCAAGGAGATCAACGGGGACGAGGTGTTCAACGAGGTCTTCCTCGACGACGTCTTCGTACCGGACGACCTGGTCGTCGGTGCGGTGGACGAGGGCTGGCGGGTGGCCCGCGACACGCTCTCCCACGAACGCGTCGCGCTCGGCGACTCCTGGGGCCCCGGCTCGCAGCACACCGACATGGCCGAGCTGATCGCGACGCTGCCCCCGCTCCGGCAGTCGCAACGCGAGCAGGCCGGTCGGCTGTGGGCCGAGGGCCAGGCCATCTCGGCGCTCGGCCTGCGCGTGACGCTCTCCAAGCTGTCCGGCGTGGACGCCGCGACCGCGTCCAGCGTGCGGAAGTTGCTCGGTATGCGGCACGCTCAGGCAATCTCGGAGTTCTGCTGGTCGCTGGCCCCGGCGAGCCGCCGCTGGAACCGCATGATCCTCGCGACGCGGGCGTTCACGATCGGCGGCGGCACCACGGAGGTGCAGCTCAACATCATCGCCGAACGCGCCCTCGGCCTGCCGCGCGACCCGTGATCAGCTCTTGGGGTAGTACGGCGCCGCCAGGTGCGCGTACACGATCGTGTTGTCCCGATAGCTGTGCGCCTGCCGGTCGAACGTCCCGCCGCAGGTCACCAGCCGCAGCCCGGGATAGGCGAGCCTGCCGTACACCTTCTTGACGGGGAAGCTGCGCTTCGGCGTGTGCTCGACCTTGTCGACGACGAACACGGCCACCGATCGGTCGGCACGCAGCACCTGCACCTGGTCGCCGCGCTTGACGTTCTTGAGGTTGGCGAAGACGGCGGGGCCGGATCTGGTGTCCAGGTGGCCGGTGATCACGGCGGCGCCGCGCTGGCCGGGCACAGGGCCGTAGCGGTACCAGCCGGCCAGGTCCGGAGGGTCGAACGGCGGGTTCTCGATGGCTCCCGCCGCGTCCAGACCCAGCTCCATGAGCGAGGCGGCCACGCCGATGGACGGGATGTAGACGGCGGTCGGCTTGGCGGCCCGCATGGGCGCGGCCACCTTGCCGAGCGGCAGGCCGGTGACCGGGGCAGCACCCTCGACGGGTCCGCGCCGCGTGGCGGCGACGGGCTCCGGCTCGGGCTCCCCACCCACGATGCCGCTCAGCCCGAGCCCGACCAGCAACGCCCCGGCCAACGACACCGCACCGGCCACGACCAGCATCCCCCGCTGCCCGGACCTCCGGCCACCGCCCAGGTCCCGGCGCGCGGATGGGTCCCGGCTCGGGGTTTCCGCTGTGGCCAAGCTAGGCGACACCTCTGCGGCGTCGTACCGCGGCTCCGGCCAGCCCCGCGCCCGTCAGCAGCGCCACCCCGCCCAGCGCGAACGGCCACATCGGGTCGTCCGGGGCGAGCCCGCCGCCACCGGTCTCCGGGTGCCCCCTCGGCACTCGGTGCTCGTTCTCGGCCGCGGGCCGCCACGGCTGGGCGGACTCCTCCGGCCCCGGCCAGGATTCGCCGGGACCGGGCTCGGCGGAGGGCGGCGGGCTCGGCTCCTCAGGCTCGGGTTCGGGCTGCTCGTCGCAGAGCAGCGGCAGCGGAAGCAGGCAGGTCGGCAGATCGACCGGTAGGTCAACCGGCAGGTCGGGACCGGTGCGGGCGGAGGCATGGGACGGGCCCGCCGCCAGGGTCACTCCTCCGACCACGAAGACGGCCACCAGCGCCGCGAGATGTCGCGCTTTTGCCATGAGAGAAGGCTCCAGAATCGGTTGTCGCCCCCGATACACAAGAGAGCCTTGCGAATTATTAGATAACGAGTCAAGTAATGTGATCGAAGTGAAACCAGCCAGACACGGAGGGTTTAAGCACGTCCCCATGTGGCAGGACATAACCGCATAAAGGGGGACAAATGCCATGAGCAATCCACAGCAGCCCGAGATTCGCAGATCAGGCAAATCGCCCACCGAGTTCAAGTCCACCCACCTCGTCTCCGACAAGCAGCGCGGCGCCAGGCGCGCCGACAACCCGCACTCCACGGACAAGGGCAACAAAGGGGGCGGCAAGGGCGGAGGCGTGCCTCCCGACCAGCGCTCACCGTACCCGGGGTGAGCCGAGGTGAAAGGCAGCCTGCAGTTCATCGGCAACGCGACCACGCTGATCCGCTACAACGGCCTCACGCTGCTGACCGATCCCAACTTCCTGCACCGGGGCCAGCGGGCGTACCTGGGCTACGGCCTGTCCTCATGCCGCCTCACCGACCCGGCCCTGGAGATCGAGGACCTGCCGCCGCTCGACGGGGTGGTGCTGTCGCACCTGCACGGTGACCACTGGGACCGGGTCGCCCGCAGGAAACTGGACAAGGGCACGGTGATCGTCACGACGACCGCGGCGGCCCGCAGACTCCGGCTCCAGGGCTTCCGCCGCAGCGTGGGGCTGGAGGAATGGCACACGCACGAGCTACGCGGCCCGCACGGCACGGTCAGGATCACCGCGCTGCCCGCCAAGCACGCGCCGGGCCCGGCCGAGGCGCTGCTGCCGCCCGTGATCGGCACGATGCTGGAGTTCCGCAACCTGGACGAACGGCTGGAGCTGACCGTGCACGTCAGCGGCGACACGCTGCTCGACCGCCGCCTGGACGCGATCCCGCGCCGCTTCCCCGACATCGACCTGGCCATCGTGCACCTGGGCGGCACCCGGCTGCTCGGCCTCCTGCTCGTCACGATGGACGGCGAGCAGGGCGCGTCGTGGTGCGACCTGATCAACCCGCACGCGGTCGTACCGGTGCATTACGACGACTACGCCGCCTTCAGCTCACCGCTGGAGGACTTCCGCCACCACATCGAGCAGAACGGCCTGGCCGACCGGGTGGTCTACATGCGGCGAGGCGAGATCCGCGAACTCGCCCCGCACCACCTCGTCCGCTAGTCGGCGTTCCGGGCCCGGCTCGGCTGCACGCGCATGGGCTCGCCCGGCATCTTCGGGTAGTTGGGCGGGTACGGCATGTCGCCCCGGTCGTCCTTGGCGTAGAGCTCCAGCAGCGGCTCGATCGAGTACGCCACGTCGTCGATGGCCGCGTGCACGTCGCCCACCTCGGCGAACCGGGCCGGCACCGTACGGATGTCGAAGTCACGCGGGTCGGCGTCGACCAGCTCGTCCCAGGTCAGCGGGGCCGAGACGGGGGCGTGCGGCTGGGCCCTGACGGAGTAGGCGCTGGCGATCGTACGGTCCCGGGCGTTCTGGTTGAAGTCGATGAACACCCGCTCCCCGCGCTCCTCCTTCCACCACGCCGTGGTCACCAGCTCCGGGTCCCGGTCCTCGACGGCCCTGGCCAGGGCGATGCCGGCGTGACGTACCTGGATGAAGTCCCAGTGCGGCTCGATGCGTACGGCGATGTGCACGCCGCGGTTGCCCGACGTCTTCACGAACCCGGTCATCCCCAGCTCCCCCAGCACCTCCCTGGTGAGCAGCGCGGCCTTGCGGGCGGCGTCGAAGTCCAGGCCCGGCTGCGGGTCCAGGTCGACGCGCAGCTCGTCGGGATGCTCGACGTCGGAGGCCCGCACCTGCCAGGGGTGGAAGTCGATGGTGCCGAGGTTCGCGCCCCAGGCGATGGCAGCCACCTCGGTGACCCGCAGCGACTGCGCCGTACGGCCGCTCGGGAACCGCACCGTCACCGACTGGAGCCAGTCGGGGTGCTTGGGCGGCATCCGCTTCTGATAGATCGCCTCGGTCTGTACGCCGTCGGGGTGGCGCTTGAGGTTGGTGGGCCGGTCCTTGAGCGCGCGCAGGGCGCCCTCGCCGACGCTCACGTAGTACTCGACCAGCTCCCGCTTGGTGGCGCCGATCTCCGGGAAGTAGACCTTGTCGGGGTTGGTGACCTTGACGGTCCGCTCCCCCACCTGCAGCTCGATGTACGGCGATGCCATGCACCGAACATACTCTCCACTCGTGGAGGAGCGCTCGCGTGCCATGGCCGAGGTGGGCCCGTCCCGGAGCCGCCTCGGTGGCGGGACCGAGGGCTCGACGGGACGGGCCGCTAGATCACCCGCCGCCGTTCCGGGCGCTGGCGCGCCACCCGGCCGGCCGTGGCGATCCCCAGCGGCTCCAGCACGGGCGTGGGCTGTGCCGCCTGGCGGGATCTGCGGATGATCTCACCCCTGACAGGAGGCGATGACACCCCCTTGCCTACAAAGACGCGAATTCACCCCAGAACAGATGCTTCAGCCTGCGAAGATCTCTTTTTGCCTGATCTCTCATCGCCTCCGATCTCGTACGCTGGACGCATGGAGAAGGTGGTCAAGAGCGAGGCCGAGTGGCGGGTCCAGCTCTCGCCTGAGGAGTTCCACGTCCTCAGGGAGGCCGGGACCGAGCGCCCGTTCACGGGCGAATACGTGGACACCAAGGCGGAGGGCGTCTACTCGTGCCGCGCGTGCGGGGCGGAGCTGTTCCGGTCGGACACGAAGTTCGAGTCGCACTGCGGGTGGCCGAGCTTCTTCGCGCCGGGCGACTCCGACGCGGTCCGGCTGATCGAGGATCACAGCCATGGAATGGTGCGTACGGAGGTGCGGTGCGCGCGGTGCGACTCGCATCTGGGGCACGTGTTCCACGGAGAGGGATATCCCACTCCGACCGACGATCGTTACTGCATCAACTCGATCTCCCTTAGGCTTGAACCCAAGGGGTGATCGGCCAGCGACAGCGCGTACTGATCACCTGCCTCGGGTAGGAGTTTTGTGTGCGCTTTGTCCATCTGCGCCATCGCTGGGTGACGATTGAGGCCATCGGGCGGGTCGTGACGCAACGGTGTGAGGTGTGCGCCAAGACCCGCGTCCGGGTCCGTTAGTCAGGGGCGGGGTGGGTGACGCGACAGCTGGTGTCGGACGGGCCGAGGATGTTGGCGAGCACGGGATTGCCGTTCTCGCCGAACTCGGCCTGTACGAACACGACCGGATTGGCCGCGCCCCTCGCGCGCAGGTACGCCAGACCGCGCTCGCACAGCGTGATCGCCTGGGACGAGTTCCCCGCCGTTTCCGGTAGATCCGTGTAAATGCGCAAATATCCGCCGACCGTGCGGATGTCCTTGAGGCGTTTCAGCGCCTTGTCGTCCGGGCCCCAGTGCGTACGGAAATACTCGGCCGCCTGCTGATCGGTGTGCCGCGACGGGCCGTTCGCCTTGTACCCCTCCGCCTCGCCGGGGTCGGGACCGCCCGCCAGCAGGTCCTCCGCGTCGGTGGTGCCCGGCACCAGCCCCTGCTCGACCGTGCCGGGAGAAGCCGCACCCGGGCTCGGAGCGGCCTGGGACGGCGGCTCCGGCTTCGGCAGCTCACGCGTCCTGACCTCCGCGCTCACCTCCGCGCTGGTGGTGCCGCCGCCCTTTCCTGGCAGTGCCGCGGAGCCGTTCTCCGGCTCCACCCGAGCCTGCGGCGCCGCTCGCGCCTGCTGGGACGAGGCGGCGGTCATCGCCCCGCCGAAGGTCCCGTTCGCGCCGAGCACCGCGGCCACGCCGCCGGCCAGCGCCATGGCCCCGACCGCCCCGACCGCCCACCGCCGGCCCAGACCGCGCCGCCGCGAGCGCGTCGCCACATGACGGCCTGCCCCGCGCCGCCGGCTCCCCCGTTTTCCCGATCCACCCATCACCCCGCCCTCCCCGCCACCGTGGGACGCCGCCATCAAGCGCCTGGAGCGCCTTGGAACGTGCCACCGCAAGCCGCCCGTACGAACAGAGGATTTCCCTGATTGTGACAAAGCGGATAGATCAAGTCGCCTGGATCGCCAACTTCGGCCTCGCTCTTTCTGCCGTTATCCGGACAGCCCCGGGGGCAGCAAGGAAGAGCAGGGACAGTCCAGGCCGCTGGATGGGCAGGGGGTGGGCCCGTGGCTGAGGCAACTGGCAGGGTGGCGTTGGTGACGGGGGCCGGCAGCGGAATCGGCGCGGCCACCGCACGCCTTCTGGCCGAGCGAGGGATGCGCGTGGTGGTCAACTACCTCCGCAGCGCCAGGGCGGCCGAGGAGGTCGTGGCCGGCATCGAGGCCGCAGGCGGCCGGGCCATGGCCGCACAGGCCGACGTACGCGAGGCGACGGCGGTCGGGCGCATGATCCGGCAGGTCGAGGCGGCATGGGGCGGCATCGACGTGCTCGTGCACAACGCGCTCACCCCATATGTGATCAAGCATTTCCAGGACATGACATGGGAGGAGCTGGGCGGGAAGCTCGACGACGAGATGCGTGCGGCGTTCACGATCACCAAGGCCGTCCTGCCCGCCATGACCGAACGGAGCTGGGGACGCATCATCTATCTCGGCACCGGCCTCAGCCGCCGGCCCCGGGAGGGCATGGTCGCGCTGGGCACGGCCAAGGCGGCACTGGCGCAGTTCGCCCGCTACCTCGCCCAGGAACTGGGCCCGCGTGGCATCACGGTCAACGTCGTCGAGCCCGGCCCGGTCGCGGACACCCGGATGGCGAACGTGCTCGACGAGGAGCTCGTACGGCGGCAGGTGGCCGCCACCCCGCTGGGCCGCCTGGCGCACCCGGGCGACGTCGCCCAAGTGGTCGCCTTCTACGCGAGCGAGGACAACGCCTTCATGACCGGCACCACGGCCGCGGTCAACGGCGGGATGGCCATGTACTGATGTACACGATCGATCTCGCCTACGTCGGGCGCGGCCTGCACGAGGAACTGGTCGCCTACATCGCCGACCAGCAGGACTACTACGCCGACGAGGGCGTCCACGTCGCGCTGCACGACGGCTGCTCCTGGGACGAGGAGCGGCTGCGCCACGTCGCCACCATCGGGCTCGGCCGGGCGCTGCTGTCCCGGCTGGCCGACGGCGTGCCCTGGGTCGCGCTCAACGTCAACACCCACCGCCCGCTGTTCTGGTTCCTCGCCCGCGCCGGTCTGACCTCCCTGGCCGATCTGGCCGGCCGGCGGGTCGCGGTGCATGCCCCGCAGACCGCACCGGGGTGCTTCGCCCGGATCGTGCTGCGCCGGGCCGGCCTCGACCCGGACCTCGACATCCGCGCCATCGTCCGCCAGCCCGGCGACTACGGCATGGACCTGCGCCGGCTGCACGAGGGCAGGATCGACGCCGCCCTGGTCGGCAGCACCATGGCGCCGGAGGCGGTGGCCGCCGAGAACGGCTGGCGGGTGCCGGCCTGGGTCGGCGACCATTTCCAGATCCCCACCGTCGGGGTGGCCGTCGATCCCACCCACATCCCTCCGGACGACCCCGCGGTCCAGGCCGTCGTACGAGCCCACCGGCGCGCCCTGCGGGTGATCCACGACGAACCCGGCACCGCGGTGCGGCACCTCCGGACGTTCCTCGGCCGGCACACCGCGGACGAGGCCCGAGCCCACTACGAGACGTTCATCGCCCCGTATTTCACCACCGAGGGCCAAGCCGACCTCGCCGTCGGCGCCACCGCGATCACCGCGGTCGCCGCCGAACTCGGCGTCCCCGCCACCGTCACCGCGGCGGAGTTCTACCGCACCGCGACCACCGCACCTTAGGGCAGGGCCGCGATCAGCTCCCGCACCGGCTTGCGGGCGCCCGTGTAGAACGGGATCTCCACGCGCGTGTGGCGGCGGGCCTGGGCGCCCCGCAGCGTACGCATCAGGTCGACGATCCTGTGCAGCTCGTCGGCCTCGAACGCCAGCATCCACTCGTAGTCGTTGAGCGAGAAGCACGCCACCGTGTTGGCCCGCACGTCGGGGTAGTCGCGCGCCATCCTGCCGTGCTCGGCCAGCATGGCCCGGCGCTCGGAGTCCTCGAGCAGATACCACTCATACGACCGCACGAACGGATAGACGCTCACGTAGGCGCGCGGCTCCTCCTCCGCGAGGAAGGCCGGGATGTGCGACTTGTTGAACTCGGCCGGCCGGTGCAGCGCCATGGCCGACCAGACGGGCCTGCTGTGGCGGCCCAGCTCGGTGCGCCGGAACCTGGAGTAGACGTCCTGCAGGTCCTCGGCGGTGGGCGCGTGCCACCAGAACATGAAGTCGGCGTCGGCCCGCAGCCCGGCCACGTCGTAGACCCCCCTGGTCACGACGCCCTTGCCGGCGGCCTGGTCCAGCAGCTCCTCGACCTCACCCGCCAGGCCCTCGCGGTCGGTGGGACACGGCTCGGTCACCTGGAAGACCGACCACATCGTGTAACGGATCACCTGGTTGAGATCGCGGGCCTTGGGCCGCGGGGCTGCCTCTGTCATAGCCTCTATTGTCCTCTCGGGGACAGGTGGTCCAGAATCCGGGCCGCGGCCGTACGCGCCGTGCCGATGCAGGCCGGGATGCCGATCCCGTCGTACGCGGCGCCGCAGACGGCCAGCCCGGGCTGCACGGCCACCGCCGCGTGCACCCTGGCCACCCGGTCGAGGTGACCCACGTTGTACTGCGGCAGCGCGCCGCCCCAGCGCGTGACCCGGGTGTCCAGCGGCAGCCCGCTGGTGCCCATCACGTCGGCCATCTCGGCGGAGGCCAGCGACACCAGCTCGGTGTCGTCCCGCTGGAGCAGGTGCTCCTCGCCGACCCTGCCGATCGAGCAGCGCAGGATCACCATGTCCTTGGCCAGGTGCGGCCACTTGACCGAGCTGAACGTGACCGCCTTGACCGCCCGTCCCTCCACGGGCGGCACCAGGTAGCCGCTGGAGGCGGGCGGCTCGGGGAAGGCGTCGATCGGGTACGCGAGCGTGACGATGGCCATGCTGGCGTACTCGATCCTGGCCAGCTCGCTCGCCGCCTTGGGCACCTCGGCCTTGAGCAGCCGGGAGGCCGCGGGCCCCGGCGTGGCCACGATCACCGCGTCCGCCTCGATGACCTCGGGCCTCGGGACCGGGCCGGTGACGAGCTGCCAGCCGTCGCCGGTCCTGCGCAGCTCGCGTACGGTGACGCCGGTCCTGATGTCCGCGCCCGACGCCTTGGCGACCGCCTCCGCGAGGCTGCCGACGCCGTTCTTGAGGGTCGTGAAGACCGGCCCCGCGTCCTTCGGCGCCTCCTCGACGAGCTGCCTGGCCCCGGTCAGCAGCGAGCGCTCGGAGCGTGCCACCGCCGCCACCCGCGGCATCGTGGCCTCCAGCGACAACATGTCGGACCGGCCCGCGTAGACGCCGCCGAGCAGCGGCTCGACCAGCCGCTCCACGACCTCGGCGCCCATCCTGGCCCGGATGTACGCGGCCACGGACACGTCGGTGCGGACGAGCGTCGCCGGCAGGATCTGGTCGAGCGGCACGCGCAGCAGGCCGCCGGGCGAGACGATGCCGGACTTGGCCAGCTCGGTCAGGTCGGCGGGCACGCCCATGACCTGGCCCTTCGGCATCGGCCGCAGCGTGCCCCTGCTGTAGATGGCCGAGCCGGCGGTGCCGGGGAAGACCAGGTCGTCGCCGAGCCCCACCGCTCCGGCCAGCTCCTTGCCCTCGGGCCGCCTGGCCAGCATGGCCTCCGCGCCCGCGTCCACGCTCACCCCGGCGACCTCCGAGGCGTACAGCTTGCCGCCGATGCGCGAGGCGCCCTCCAGCACGGTCACCTTGACCCGCTTGCCCCCGCTCTGGCGGAGATACCACGCGGCGGCGAGACCGGAGATCCCCCCGCCGATGACGACCACGTGGGCCCGATTCCCTTCCACGCCTCCTGACGCTACCGCCTCAGCGCCCTGCCTCCCCCCTTGGGTGCGAGGGAGCGCCGTCTCCACGGAGTGGAGACCATAAGCAGGGTGACCGTAACGTGATTCATCCGCTCAAACCGGGGTTATCTCGCGTCCGTCTTATGGGCATGAGGAGAATCCGGTACGGAATCGCACTCGCGACCGCCTGCTCAGCCCTGCTCCTGGCCGGCTGCGGCGGCGGCAGCCGCTCGAACGTCCTCACCAGCGACGCGGGCGGCGGGGCGGCCGCACCCGCCGTGGCCTCCGCGGCGCCGGATCAGGCACAGGAGCAGGACGTCGGCAAGCAGCCGAGACCCCAGCGCAAGGACGACGGCGGGCTGGTCTCGAACGTCAAGCTCACCCAGCAGGACCGCCAGGTCATCTACACCGGCAGCATGACCGTGCGGGCCAAGCAGGTCACCGCCGCCGTGCAGCAGGCCAAGCAGATCGTGACGTCGGCGGGCGGCTACCTGTCCAAGGAGGAGACCAGCTCGGCCAGTGACAGCGAGGACACGGCCATGCTGGAGTTCAAGGTCCCGCCGGACAAGTACGCCGAGGTGCTCGGCCGGCTCGGCAAGGACCTGGGCAAGCAGCTGTCCATGAACCAGGGCACCCAGGACGTCACCATGCAGATGGCCGACGTCAACAGCCGGCTCAAGTCGGCGCAGCAGTCGCTGGACTCGCTGCGTACGCTGCTGAAGAAGGCCGACACGATCGGGCAGGTCCTGCAGGTGGAGCGGGAGATCTCCACGCGCGAGGCGGACCTGGAGTCGCTGCAGGCGCAGCAGAAGGAGCTGACCACGCAGGTGGCCATGGCCACGCTGACGCTCCGGCTGGTCGGGCCGGTCACCGAGGTCCAGGATCCCGAGGAGGAGCCCGCGGGCTTCCTGGGCGGGCTGAAGGCGGGCTGGAAGGCGCTGGTGTCGTTCACGAAGATCGCACTGACGGTGCTCGGCGCGCTGCTGCCGTGGCTGATCGCGTCGCTGCCCCTGATCGCGCTGGTGATCTACCTGGCGCGGCGCAATCGCGTCAGGCGTCCCACCGTCCCCACGCCCCCGCCGGGCCCCGGCCCCGAAGCGGCCTGACCGCCCAGAGACCGGGTACTGAGGCCTGAGGCTGGATACGCCGTCCGGGCCGGCCCGGCGTGGGCCGACCCGGACGTCGATCATCAGACCAGGTCGAACCGGTCGAGGTTCATGACCTTGTCCCACGCCGCGACGAAGTCCGTCACGAACTTCTCCTTCGCGTCGTCGCTCGCGTAGACCTCCGCGACCGCGCGCAGCTCGGAGTTGGACCCGAAGACGAGGTCGGCCCGGCTGCCGGTCCACTTGACCGCACCGGTGACGTCGTCCTTGGCCTCGAACGTGTTCGCGTCCTCGGACGTCGCCGTCCACGTCGTGCCCAGGTCGAGCAGGTTGACGAAGAAGTCGTTGGTCAGCGCCCCGGGGGTCGCGGTGAGGACGCCGAGCTGCGACTGCTGGTAGTTCGCGCCCAGGACGCGCAGGCCGCCGACGAGGACCGTCAGCTCGGGAGCGCTCAGGGTCAGCAGGTTGGCCCGGTCGATGAGCAGGTACTCGGCCGGCAGCCGGTTGCCCTTCCCGAGGTAGTTGCGGAACCCGTCGGCGGCCGGCTCGAGCGCGGCGAACGACTCGACGTCGGTCTGCTCCTGCGTGGCGTCCACGCGGCCCGGCGTGAAGGGCACCTGGACGTCGAAGCCGGCGTCCTTGGCGGCCTTCTCCACGGCCGCGGCACCGGCCAGCACGATCACGTCGGCCAGCGAGACCTGCTTGCCGCCGGTCTGGGCGCCGTTGAACGCCTTCTGGATCCCCTCAAGGGTGCCCAGCACCGCCGCCAGCTGGTCGGGGTCGTTGACCTCCCACCCGCTCTGCGGCTGCAGGCGGATGCGCGCGCCGTTGGCGCCGCCGCGCTTGTCGCTGCCGCGGAAGGACGCGGCCGACGCCCAAGCGGTGGAGACGAGCTGCGACACCGACAGGCCCGAGGCCAGGACCTGGTCCTTGAGGGCGGCGATGTCGGCGGCGTCGACGAGCTCGTGCGTCACCGCGGGCAGCGGGTCCTGCCACAGCAGCGTCTCGGACGGGACCTCCGGGCCGAGGTAGCGCACGATCGGGCCCATGTCGCGGTGGGTCAGCTTGTACCACGCGCGGGCGAAGGCGTCCGCGAACTCGGCGGGGTTCTCCAGGAAGCGCCGCGAGATCGGCTCGTAGACCGGGTCGAACCGGAGCGAGAGGTCCGTGGTCAGCATCGTCGGAGCGTGGCTCTTCGACGAGTCGTGGGCGTCGGGGACGGTGTCCGCGCCCGCGCCGTCCTTCGGCCGCCACTGGTTGGCGCCGGCAGGGCTCTGGAACAGCTCCCACTCGTAGCCGAACAGGATCTCGAAGAAGCTGTTGTCCCAGGTGATCGGGGTGTTCGTCCAGATGCCCTCGAGACCGCTGGTGATCGTGTCGCCACCCTTGCCGGTGCCGAAGCTGTTCTTCCAGCCGAAGCCCTGCGCCTCGATCGGGGCGGCCTCGGGGTCGGCGCCGACGCTGTCGGCCGGGCCGGCGCCGTGGGTCTTGCCGAAGGTGTGACCGCCGGCGATCAGGGCGACCGTCTCCTCGTCGTTCATCGCCATCCGGCGGAACGTCTCACGGATGTCGCGGGCCGCGGCCAGCGGGTCGGGGTTGCCGTTCGGGCCCTCCGGGTTGACGTAGATGAGGCCCATCTGGACCGCGCCCAGCGGGTTCTCCAGCTCGCGGTCGCCGGTGTAGCGCTCGTCGCCGAGCCAGGTGGTCTCCGGGCCCCAGTAGACGTCCTCGTCAGGCTCCCAGACGTCCGCGCGGCCGCCGGCGAAGCCGAAGGTCTCGAAGCCCATCGTCTCCAGGGCGACGTTGCCGGCGAGGATCATGAGGTCGGCCCACGAGAGCTTCTGGCCGTACTTCTTCTTGACCGGCCAGAGCAGGCGGCGGGCCTTGTCGAGGTTGCCGTTGTCGGGCCAGCTGTTGAGCGGGGCGAAGCGCTGCTGCCCGGCCCCGGCGCCGCCGCGGCCGTCGCTGATCCGGTACGTGCCCGCGCTGTGCCAGGCCATCCGGATGATGAACGGGCCGTAGTGACCGAAGTCGGCCGGCCACCAGTCCTGCGAGGTCGTCAGCACCTCCGCGATGTCCCGCTTGACGGCCGGGAGGTCCAGGCTCTTGAACGCCTCGGCGTAGTCGAACTCCTGGCCGAGGGGGTTGGTCTCGGCGGGGTTCTTGGCGAGGATCCTCAGGTTGAGCCGCTCCGGCCACCACTGGCGGTTTCCGCCGCCCTGAGTCGGATGCGGGGCGCGCTGGTGCGCGACCGGGCAGCCTGCGCCTTCCGCCTTCGCATCAGTGACGATTGCATCATGGTTCTCAGACATGGGAATCCTTCCGGACTAGATCACGGTGCTCAGGCACTGCGGGCGGTGGAACATTCGGGGCACAGGCCCCAGTAGATGACCTCGGCCTCGTCGATCGTGAAGCCGTGGGCGTCGGACGCGGTCAGGCAGGGCACCTCGCCCACCGCGCAGTCGACGTCGGCGACGACACCGCACGAGCGGCACACGACGTGGTGGTGGTTGTCGCCGATGCGCCCCTCGAACCGGGCCGGGCTGCCGGCCGGTTCGATGCGACGTACGAGTCCCGCTGCGGTGAGCGCGTGCAGGGCCTCGTACACGGCTTGAAGGGAGACATGGCCGACACGGTCGCGCACCCCGGAGGCGATCGCCTCGACATCGAGGTGATCGCCCTCCCGGACGGTCTCGAGCAGCGCGACGCGGGCGGCCGTCACTCTCAGGCCTACACCGCGCAGCTCCTCGGCGGTGGTCTTCATAAACACGAACTATACAAGATAACGAACGATCCAAGTCTAGTGACGCGCCGGGAAACATTCCGTGACATGCGAAAAGGCCTGCCCCGCGCGCTGCGGGACAGGCCTCGAATCTGCGGCCGGGTGTCAGCCGGTGACGCTCGCCTCGTGGACCAGGTCGGTGAGGCGAGTGAGCTGGTCGGGGTCGGTCGAGGGCAGCACGCCGTGCCCCAGGTTGAACACGTGCCCCTCGGCCGCCCGGCCCTGGCGCAGCACCTCGCGTGCCTTGCGCTCGACGACCTCCCAGGGTGCCAGGAGCACGGCCGGGTCGAGGTTGCCCTGGAGGGCCCTGCCGGGGCCGACCCGGCGGGCCGCCTCGTCGAGCGGCACCCGCCAGTCCACGCCCACCACGTCGGCCCCGGCCTCGCCGAGCACGCCGAGCAGCTCGCCCGTGCCGACGCCGAAGTGGATGCGCGGCACGTCCGTCACTCCCTCGAAGATCCGCCGCGTGTACGGCAGGACGAACTCCCGGTAGTCGGCCGGCGCCACCGCCCCCACCCAGGAGTCGAAGAGCTGCACCGCCGAGGCCCCTGCCGCGATCTGGATGCGCAGGTGCTCCAGCACGATCGTGGACAGCCGCTCCATGAGCGCGTGCCACAGCTTCGGCTCGCCGTACATCATGGCCTTGGTGTGGTCGTGGTTCTTGGACGGGCCGCCCTCGATCAGGTAGGAGCCGAGCGTGAACGGCGCCCCGGCGAAGCCGATCAGCGGCGTGCCGCCCAGCTCGCCGGTCAGCGCGCGGATGGCCTCGGTGACGTACGGCACGTCGTCCGGCTCCAGCGGGCGCAGCGCGTCGACGCCCTTGGCGTCGCGGATCGGGTCGGCCACGACGGGGCCGACACCCGGCTTGATGTCGAGGTCCACGCCGATGGCCTTGAGCGGGACGACGATGTCGCTGAAGAAGACGGCCGCGTCCACGCCGTAGCGGCGCACGGGCTGCATGGTGATCTCGACGATCAGATCGGGCCTCGCGCAGGCGGTGAGCATCGGCACGCCCCCGCGGACCTTATGGTATTCCGGCAGCGCCCGCCCGGCCTGGCGCATGTACCAGACCGGGGTGTGCGGGACGGGCTGGCGGCGGCAGGCACGCAGGAACGCTGAGTCGGCGAGGTTCACTCCACAAGGGTGCCATGACCGGGCGGCGGTCCCGACACTGGTGCGAGGTGTCGGAAAAACATCGATCGAACACCCCAAGTCATGATCAGATAGCCAGATGAAGGTTTACCGGTCTGCTCGGCATCGGCATCGCACGAGGGTCGAACACACCCCATGCCCGGCCAGAGTGCCGGTCTCGACTGGGCCAAATGTTCACCAACCCCCCGCGCGGCATCGATTCAGAGACCACTTTCGGGACACGCCGAGCGCGTTGCGGGGAAATGTCAGCGGCTCGTGCCAACGTCGGAGCCACGACCCGAAGAAAGGCCCCGGTTCGATGACTCGTGCGACTACCGCGTTGTGGACTTCCCCAGAGCGCCGCAATGAGCGCTGCCTGTCCTGTGCCGGCGAGCGGCTGTTCGAGCAGCCGCCGTGCCTCGACGGGCACGAGCCCGGCCACTGCCCGGAGTGGGCCTGCGTCGAGTGCGGTCACGCGATCGTCATCGGCACCGCCGAGTCCGTCCGACAGGTTCGCCAGCTGGTTACGGCAGCGGCTTGATCACGAAGGATGAGCACCCCTGTGGTCCCCTTCCGTCCGACTTCGACCTACGCTTCCGCTATGACACTCAGTGACCAGCCTCCTCCGCCCGCGGCGTTCACGCGCGCGGCGGAGAGCATGCGGTTGACCGAGGTCAGGCCGGAGATCGAGCTGGAGGAGCTGCCCGCGCCGCAGCGGCTGGCCCCCTACTCGTCGGCCATCGGCGCGTCGGTCTACCGCGACGACGAAGAGCTCGCCGTGGGCAGGCTGATCCTGCTCTACGACCCTGACGGCCAGCGCGGGTGGGAGGGCCCGTTCCGGCTGGTGGCCTACGTCAGGGCCGACATGGAGCCGGAGATCACCTCCGACCCGCTGCTCGGGCCGGTCGTCTGGAGCTGGCTGACGGAGGCTCTGGAGGCCCACCAAGCCGACTACTCCGCCGCTGGCGGTACCGTGACAAGAGCCGTGTCAGAGGGGTTCGGCAACAAAGCCGAAGACCCGGTCACGACCGAGCTCGAGCTACGGGCGTCCTGGTCACCCGCGCAGGAGGATCTCTCCGGCCACGTCGCCGCCTGGTGCGACCTCATGTGCCTGGCGGCGGGGATCCCGCCGCTCCCGCCCGACGTGGCCGCCCTTCCCCGCCGCCGCGATGATCCGGAGAGTGACCGTACGAAGTGAGGGCACCAGTCAAGACAGCACAAGCGTCATGAGGTCGGTGAACTCGTGACAGAAGAACATACCGTCGTGCCGCTCCTGGAGCCGCGCGAGGGCATTCCAGCGGTCATCGCGGACGCCGACGCGCTGACTGAAATCGTTTCGCGTTTCGCGGCGGGCAAGGGTCCCGTGGCGGTCGACGCCGAACGCGCCTCGGGCTATCGGTACGGCAACCGCGCCTACCTCGTACAGCTGCGCCGGGCCGGGGCCGGGACCGCGTTGATCGACCCGATCGCCTGCCCCGACCTGTCCGCGCTCGACGCGGCCGTGGCCGAGGCGGAGATCGTGCTGCACGCCGCCTCCCAGGACCTGCCGTGCCTGCTCGAGGTGGGCTTCAGGCCGCGGGAGATGTTCGACACGGAGCTGGCGGGGCGGCTGCTCGGCTACGAGCGGGTCGGACTCGGCACGATGGTCGAGACCGTGCTCGGGCTGCGCCTGGAAAAGGGACACTCGGCCGCCGACTGGTCCACCCGGCCGCTGCCGGAAGACTGGCTGCGGTACGCGGCCCTCGACGTGGAAGTGCTGGTCGAGCTCCGCGACGTGCTCCACCAGGAGCTGGCCGACAGCGGGAAGCTGGAGTGGGCGCGCGAGGAGTTCGCCGCCGTGCTCAACACGCCGCCGCCCGTGCCGCGGTCCGATCCCTGGCGGCGTACGTCGGGCATCCACAAGGTCCGGAACGTACGCGCGCTGGCGATCGTGCGGGAGTTGTGGACCATGCGCGACAGGATCGCCCGGGAGTCCGACCTGGCGCCGGGGCGGGTGTTGCCCGACGCGGCCATCGTCACCGCCGCGCTGGAGGGACCCCGCACCAAGAAGGCCTTGACCGAAATATCAGCATTCACCGGGCGTAGCGCACGCCGCTACATGGGCGACTGGCTCGCCGCCGTCACCCGGGCCCGCGGACTGCCGGACAACCAGCTCCCGCAGCCGAGCACCCCGGGCGACGGACCGCCACCGCCCAACCGCTGGGCCGACCGCGACCCGGCCGCCGCCAAACGCCTCGCCGCCGCGCGAGCGGTGGTGGCGGGGCTGGCCGAGCAGCACCACATGCCGACCGAGAACCTGCTCCAGCCGGACGCGGTCCGGCGGCTCACCTGGGAGCCGCCGGAGGAGATCACCGAGGAGACGGTGACGGAGCGGCTGCGCGAGCTCGGGGCCCGCGAGTGGCAGCTCTCCCTGACGGCCCACCCCATCACCAAGGCCCTGGGCCGCCTCGAGACCCGCGGCGACCTCTAGCGCCCCACGCCTCACCGCGACGCGCCCCGACCCACCCGAACCCGGGAGGGTCGGGGCGCGTCGCACACCCGCGGCCTGGCCCGCGCACGGCCCCCCGGCGCGCCGCAAGACGCCAACGACCCACGACGCCGACACCCGCCTCGCGCCCGACCGGCCACCGCACCCAAACGCCGGGCTGAGCGCCGCGCCCAAGCGCCCCTTGCGCCCCCGGGCGCCACACCCGAACGCACCGTGCCCGAGTGCCCTTGCGGGCCCGGATGCCGGGCTGGGGGGTGGGTTTTCGGGTGTGTGGGGGTTGGGGCTACTTGACGGGGTTGGTGGGGCGGCCGTACGGTTCGGGAAAGCGCTTTCCCCATGTTTGTCCTGAAGGGATCCTCAATGAGCGTGCGCACCATCGGCGTCGTGATGAACGGCGTCACCGGGCGGATGGGCTACCGTCAGCACCTGGTCCGCTCCGTCCTGGCCATCAACGAGCAGGGCGGGGTTACGCTCTCGGACGGCGGCAGGGTGAAGATCAAGCCAGTACTTGTCGGCAGAAATGCCGATAAATTGGCAGATATCGCGGCGAAGCATGGGATTTCGGATTTCACTACGGAGCTCGACTCCGCCCTCGCCGACGACGACAACCTGATCTACTTCGACGCCCAGGTCACCAGCGCCCGCGTCAAGGCCGTCTTGAAGGCCATCGAGGCGGGTAAGCACATCTACGCCGAGAAGCCCACCGCCGAGTCGACGCAGGAGGCGATGGCGCTGGCCGAGGCCGCCACGGCCAAGGGCGTCAAGAACGGCGTCGTGCAGGACAAGCTCTTCCTGCCCGGCCTGCTCAAGCTGAAGCGGCTGATCGACGGTGGTTTCTTCGGCCGGATCCTGTCGGTGCGCGGGGAGTTCGGCTACTGGGTGTTCGAGGGCGACTGGCAGGAGGCGCAGCGCCCGTCGTGGAACTACCGGGCCGAGGACGGCGGCGGCATCGTGCTCGACATGTTCCCGCACTGGCACTACGTGATGGAGAACCTGTTCGGCCGCGTCCAGTCCGTCTACGCCCGCGCCGTGACCCACGTCCCCGCCCGGGTGGACGAGCAGGGCAACACGTACCAGGCCACCGCGGACGACGCCGCGTACGGGATCTTCGAGCTCGAAGGCGGCATCGTCGCCCAGATCAACTCCTCCTGGACCGTTCGCGTGAACCGCGACGAGCTGGTCGAGTTCCAGGTGGACGGCACGCACGGCAGCGCCGTGGCCGGCCTGCGCAACTGCCGCGTGCAGCACCGCTCCGCCACCCCCAAGCCCGTCTGGAACCCCGACCTGCCCGCCACCGCCCGCTTCCGCGACGGCTGGCAGGAGGTGCCGGACAACGCCGAGTTCGACAACGGGTTCAAGGTGCAGTGGGAGGCGTTCATCAAGCACGTGCTGGAGGACGCGCCCTTCCCGAACGACTTCGCCTCCGGCGCCCGCGGCGTGCAGCTCGCCGAGCTGGGGCTGCGTTCGTCCGCCGAGGGCCGCAGGATCGAGGTGCCGCAGCTGTGACGACGATCGACCTGCCCGGGATCGGCGCCTACACCCTGCGCGAGCCCGTCACATGGGAGGCGCCCGGCGGGCCGCCCGCCGGCCGCGTCGTGTACGCGGCCGCGCACGTGGTGGCCGACCCGCTCGGCGACAACACGCCCGGCTCCCCCGCCGCCGTCGACTGGGACGCGACCCTGCGCTTCCGCCGCCACCTGTGGACGCACGGCCTGCGCGTCGCGGACGCCATGGACACCGCCCAGCGCAACATGGGCCTGGACTGGGCGGCGACCAAGGAGCTCATCCGGCGCAGCGCCGCCGAGGCCCGCTCGTACGGCGACCCGGCGACGCTGGTCGCCTGCGGCGCGGGCACCGACCACGCGCCCCAGGCCGCCGACCTCAACACGATCACGGCCGCGTACGCCGAGCAGATCGAGACCGTCCAGTCGGCAGGCGCCGGAGTGATCGTCATGGCCTCCCGCCAGCTCGCCAGGGTGGCGGCGGGTCCGCAGGACTACCACCAGGTGTACGGCAAGCTGTTCGGCCTGGCGGACCGGCCGGTGATCCTGCACTGGCTGGGCGAGATGTTCGACCCGCAGCTGGCCGGCTACTGGGGTTCGGGCGACGTGGCGGCGGCCACCGAGTCGTTCCTGGAGCTGATCCACGCGCACGCCCCGATGGTGGACGGCGTCAAGGTGTCGCTGCTGGACGAGGAGCACGAGGTAGGGCTGCGCGCCGCGCTCCCCGAGGGCGTCCGGCTCTACACGGGGGACGACTTCAACTACCCGTCGCTGATCAAGTCGGGCTCGCACGCGCTGCTGGGCATCTTCGACGCCATCGCCCCGGCGGCGACGGCGGCGCTGCAGGCCCTGGACGCGGCCGAGGCGGCGCAGGACGCGGACGAGGCCGCCCGGCAGCTCGCCCGCTACGACGAGATCTTCGCCCCGACCGTCCCCCTGTCCAGGAAGATCTTCGAGACGCCGACGTACAACTACAAGACCGGCATCGTCTTCCTGGCCTGGCTGAACGGCCACCAGGACGCGTTCGCCATGGTGAACGGCGCCCAGTCGGCCCGCTCGCTGCGGCACCTGGCGGAGGTGTTCCGCCTCGCCGACCAGGCCGGGCTCCTGTCCGACCAGGAGCTGGCCGTGGGCCGGATGAAGGCGCTGCTGGCGGTGAACGGCCTGTGAGCCTTGCGCTGAACCAGTGGACGACCCGGCGGTGGTCCGTGGCCGAGGCCGTGGACGGGTGCGTGCGGCACGGCCTGGAGGCGGTCGGGCTGTGGCGGGAGAAGGTCGCCGAGCAGGGCCTCGCGGAGAGCGTGAAGCTGGTGCGCGAGGCCGGCCTGCGGGTGTCCTCGCTGTGCCGGGGCGGCTTCCTCACGGCGGGCGGGCTGCCCGGCGAGGAGGGCCGGCGGGCCTTCGCGCAGGCGCTGGACGACAACCGGCGGGCCATCGACGAGGCGGCCGAGCTGTCGGCGGCCTGCCTGGTGATGGTGGTCGGCGGCCTGCCCGGGGTGAAGCCGGGCGAGGCCCTGCCCCGGAGCGGGTTCTCGCGGGACGTGGCCGGGGCGCGCGAGCGCGTGGCGGAGGCGCTGGCCGAGCTGGCGCCGTACGCCGGGGCGCGCGGGGTCAAGCTGGCCCTGGAGCCGCTGCACCCGATCTACTGCCCCGACCGCGCCGTCCTGTCCACCCTGGGCCAGGCGCTGGACCTGAGCCTGGCCCACCCGGAGGAGCAGGTCGGCGTGGTGGTCGACACGTTCCACGTGTGGTGGGACCCGAGGGTGTTCGAGGACATCGCGCGGGCCGGCCGCAGGATCGCCTCCTACCAGGTGTGCGACTACCTGCACCCGCTGCCGCAGGACATCCTGCTCGGGCGGGGCATGATGGGCGACGGCGTGATCGACTTCCGGCCGATCACGCGGGCCGTCCTGGACGCCGGTTACGCGGGCGACGTCGAGGTGGAGATCTTCAACGCCGACGTCTGGGCCGCCGACCCCGACGAGGTGGTGGCCACGATGAAGGCCCGTTACGAGGACGTGGTGCTCCCCGTACGGTGACGTCCGGCGCTACCTCGGCTTGTCCCAGACCAGCAGGTAGCGCCGCAGGAGGAGGCGGCGGAAGCGGCAGCCGGGCAGCAGCCGGCGGGCCGCCCGCCCCACCTCGCCCCACGACATGACGGGGTCCATGGCCGGCACGCCGGGACCGCGCTTGCCGCCGTGGAACAGCTTGAGCACGTGCGAGACCGCCTGGCCCGAGAGCCGGACGATCCCGTCCAGGAGCGTGCGGTCCCTGGCGTTGCCGACGATCACCAGCCGGCCGCCCGGCGCCAGCAGCCCCACCAGCGCGTCCATGGCCTCGCCGAAGTCCGCGTGGTGGACGACCGCGACGGCGGTGACGAGGTCGTACTTGCCCTCGGGGAGCCGGCCGTCGAGGTAGTCGCCTTCCAGGAAGGACACGTTGCCGGGGCGGCGCTCGCGGGCCATGGCGATCGCCTCGGCGGAGCGGTCGACGCCGGTCACGTAGGGGACGCGGGCCGCGAGCTTGCCCGCCAGCAGCCCGTCACCGCATCCGACGTCGAGCGCGTGCGCGCAGTCCTCGGGAACGAGCTTCAGGACGAGCCTCTGGTAATGAACGTTGTGATTCCAGTAGGTCTCGGGCATTTGATCACGATAGCGTCACGGTCCCCGCGGCGCCGTTCACTTCGATCTCCTGCCCCGTCGTGATGCGGTGGGTGGCGTCGGGGACGCCGACGACGGCCGGGATGCCGTACTCCCTGGCCACCACGGCGCCGTGCGACATCGCGCCGCCCATCTCCATCACCAGCCCGCCCGCCGTCAGGAACAGCGGCGTCCAGCCCGGATCGGTCGAGGGGCAGACCAGGATCTCGCCCGGCTCCAGGTGCGCGCCGATGGGGTCGAGCACCACTCTGGCCACGCCCTTGACGGTGCCGGCCGAGGCGGCGGTGCCCGTCAGCGCGCCTTCCACGGCACTGGTCGCGAGCGCTTCGGGCTCGGTGCCGTCGGACAGCAGGACCCTCGGGACGTGCCTGCGGCGCGACTCCCGCTCGTACGTCTCCCGCCGCTCCGCCACGACCGCGCGCAGGTCGCCCCCGTCCAGGGCGGCCCTGGCCTCGTCGAAGCCGAGGAAGTACACGTCCCGCGCCGAGTCCAGGACGCCGAGGCCCACCAGGTGCTCCCCCACCGCGAGCATGCTGCGCCGTACCCCGGCGAGGGTCTTGACCAGGTAGAACTTGGGCAGCTCGCGCAGCCCCGCGAACTCCCTGGTCCGCCGGAGCCCGAAACGCACGACGGCGGCCCGCCAGCGGCCCTTGCGGCGGGCCTCGGACGCCACGTGGGCGATGGCGGAGCGCGCCGCCTCGGCCCCCTTGGCGAACAGCGCGGAGGGCGCGAGGTCGGCGCCGCCGTCCATACGCAGGTAGTTGGCCAGCACGCCGAGGATGTGCGCGGGCTCCTCCGACCAGCGGGGCACGCCCAGGTCGATCTCGGCGACGCCGCGGTGGCCGTACTCGTCCAGGAACGCGGTGATCTCGCGCTGGGCGACCGGCGGGAGGTTGCCGGCCTCGAAGAGGCGGACCAGCTCGGCCACCGGCTCCTTCCTGAACGGCTCCGGCTCGATGCGGGTGGCCAGGTGCCACAGCTCCAGGTCCATCTCCGTGGTCGGGTTGTGCGGGACGCTGCGCAGGACGTCCTGCATGTCGGCGATCGGCACGCCGGAGAGCCTGGAGGCCAGCGCGAACAGGCCGTAACCGGTGAGCACCATGGGCATGATCGAGAGAATGACCGGGAAGGTGGCGGCGAGCAGGCGTTCGGCGTGGTCCAGGCGCTGGGCGGGGGTGGCCGCCTCGGGGAGCCGCAGGCGCCGGTCCAGCTGCTCGCCGATGCGGGCGGCGTACGCGAGGCCCTCCTTCGGCCGCGTGAGGGCGAGCAGGATCCGGGAGGGCGCGTGGATGCGGCGGGCGAACCTGCGCAGGCCGCGCAGGACCGGGCGGGGTGACGTGTGCACCACCGAGAGCCTCGGGTCCTCCATCAGCCGCTCGAAGACGGGGACGGTGCGCGCCTCGCCCAGCGCGAGCATGCGCGGCAGGACCGCGCGGCCGAAGCGGCTGCGTACGGCCGTGGTCAGGTCCAGCCACATGCGCTGGCCCGACACGGTCATGAACGGCGCGCCGTCCCGCGGGTCGGCCGGCCCGTAGCCGGGCAGCCCCGCCGCCCCGGAGGAGATCAGCCGGAACGCCGACAGGCCCATCGGGGTGAGCGGCCCCATGACGCCCTGGACGACGTTGACCGAGAAGTACACCCGCAGGCCCGGCCGGGTCTGCTCGGGCAGCGGGTAGAGGGTGGTGATCGGTCTCGCCTGGGTGAGCCAGAGCCGGCCGTCGCCGTCGATGGCCCACTCGGTGTCCTGGGGCGCGCCGTAGTGGTCCTCCACTCGGGCGCCCAGCTCGGCCAGCGCGCGCACCTCGCCGTCGGTCAGGCAGAGTCCGTCGTGCGCGGTCTCGACGCGTTCCGTGCCGCCGCCGGGCACGGAACGGATGGTCAGGCGCTTGTCGCCGGCGTGGCGTTCGAGGATCTCGCCGCCGTGCACGACGAACCGGTCGGGGTTCACGGCGCCGGAGACGACGGCCTCGCCGAGCCCGGGGTTGGCGTCGATGACGGCCTCGCGCCGCCGCCCGGTCACCGGGTTGGCGGTGAACATCACGCCCGCCACCCGCGCGTCCACCATCTCCTGCACGACCACCGCCAGCCGGACGGCGGCGTGGTCGAGGCCGTTGGACTCGCGGTAGGCGACCGCGCGGTCGGTCCAGAGCGAGGCCCAGCAGCGGCGCACGGCCTCGACCACCGCCTCGGCGCCGACGACGTTGAGGTAGGTGTCCTGCTGCCCGGCGAAGCTGGCGAAGGGCAGGTCCTCGGCCGTGGCGGACGAGCGCACCGCCACGGCCACGTCGTCACCGAGCGCGGCGTAGGACGTCACGATCGTCTCGCGCACGTCCTCCGGCACCGGCGCCTCCAGCAGGTGCCGCCTGGCCCGCTCGGCGAGCCCGTCGCCGCTCGTCTCCAGGCCCTCCGCGACCCGCCGGTACGCCTCCGTGGTGAGCACCCATCCCGGCGGGACGGGAAGGCCGGCCCTGGCCAGCTCGCCGAGGTTCGCGGCCTTGCCGCCCACCTCGGCGAGCATCCCGGCGTCGATCTCGGAGAAGGCCAGTGCCGTCTTCATCGTCTGCTCCCCTGCGGTTCAGCTTCCTGTCACCCAGTGTGGCTCTTCCGGGAGAGAAATTCAACGGTTGATGAAAAGATCCGCGCCGTCCAGATCCCAGGCGGGATCGACCCCGACGCCCAGCACGCCCAGCGCCGTCGGCCCCACGTCGACCAGCCGCGGCTCGCCGAGCGAGCGGCCGCCCAGGTCCTCCTCGAGCCGGTTCGCGATCACGAACACCGTGCGCTCCTCGTCCGAGATCCCGCCGTGGCCGCCCTCGTCCACGTGCCCGTGGTCGGTCGTGATCAGCACCGTCCATCGCTCGCCGGGGTACGAGGACCGCCCGCGGACGGTGTCGAGCAGCTGCCCCAGGTAGGCGTCCTGGGTCTGGAGCGCGTCGAAGTACTCGGGGCAATGGGGGCCGAGGTCGTGGGCCACCTCGTCGGTGTCGCCCAGATACACGAAGACGGCGTCGGGGTCGGCCGCGGCCAGGTGCCGCTCGGCGGCCTCGGCGACCCGCCTGTCGGCCTCGGCCCAGGAGCCGAACTCGTAGCCGTCCAGGACGAACCGGTGGTCGATGGCCCGGCTGAACGCGCCGTGCTCCTCCAGCGCCCCCCAGGAGAAGAACGCGGCGGTGCTCAGCTCCGGCCGCGCATGCTTCGCACGAGTCAAGAAGTCCGGATATTTCGTGAAACGGGGGTTGGCGAAGCCGTTGTCCACCACGCCATGTTTGTCCGGCCAGACCCCGGTGGCGATCGACGACCAGCCGGGGCCCGAGTCCGTCCGCGAGGCGATGACGCGACCGCCCGGCTCCGGAGCCTTGGGGACGACCTGGCCGGGCGACTCCGTACGCGGCGTTCCCGCCTCGCCGTAGGGGAGCTTGCTGGTGCCGTACGCGCCGGAGGACATGAGCGAGCCCAGCACGGGCGCGCCCAGAGCCTGGAGGCGGTCGAACCGCAGGCCGTCCATCCCGACGACCAGCACCTTGTTCCGCTTAGATAGGGGCATCCCCCTATCTAAGCGGCGAAAGGTATCTAAAGGGCGAAACGCCGCACCCAGTCAGCCGCGCCCGGGAGGATCTCCTCGACCGGGGCGACCTGCGGATACCAGGTGCGCTCCCATTCCAGCGACACCCATCCGTCGTAACCGGCCGCGCGCAGCAGCTCGCCCGACTCCTCCAAGGGCACCGAGCCCGTCCACATGGGCACCGGCGTGGTGTCCTCGGCCGAGACCGCGTCCTTGACCTGGACGTAGGAGAGGTACGGGCCCAGCGCGGCCAGCGTTTCGGCCGGGGGCTCGCCGTGGCGCCACGGGTGCAGCAGGTCCCAGATCGCGCCGGTGGACTCGGGGCAGCCCGCCTCGGCCAGCAGCCCGGCCACGGCGGCGCCGGTGGCCATGTGGTCGTGCGTCTCGACGAGGACGCGGGTGCCGAGCGCGGAGGCCGTACCGGATACCGCCTTGAGCCGGCGGGCACCGACGGCGGGATCGTCGCCGCCCGGGAACACCCGCACCGCGGGGGCGCCCAGGTCGGCGGCGAGCCGGAGGTCGGCGAGGAGCGCCTCGATGGCCGGTTCGTCCGGTCCAGGCGCACAAACCTTGACATATCCGGCGAGTGCGGCGATCTCCAGGCCCGCCCGCTCGACCCGTTCCCGCACCGAGCGCCGCTCCGCGGCGTCGAGGCCGGCGTGGACCCCGGTGTCCGGGTGCAGGCGCAGCTCGAGGCCCTGGCAGCCGCCTCCGGCCGCGATCCCGATCGCCCTGTCCAGCCCCTCGCCGGGCATCCCCAGGGTGCTGACGGCCAGCTTCACGCCATCCTCCGTACGCTCTCTCGCAGCACGACCTCGCCCGCGACCTGCTCGACCACGACCTCGTCCGTCTCACCCAGCGCGAGCTCCAGCGCCCGCGCGCCCATGTCCGTCAGGGGCAGCCGCACGGTCGTCAGCGCGGGCACATGGTCCCGCAGCGTCACGATGTCGTCGAACCCGGCCACCGAGACGTCCTCCGGCACCCGGACCCCGCGCTCCCTGTAGGCCGCCAGCGCCCCGACCGCCATCACGTCGTTGACCGCGAACACGCAGGTCGCGTCCTTGACCTGCTGGGCCGCCGCGTAGCCGCCGTCACGGTCGAACGGCCCGTGGATGACGTGCGGCGCGGGCAGCCCCAGCTCCTCCAGCGCCCCGGCGAACCCGGCGCACCGGTCGGCGGCCGTCACCAGGTGCGGCGGCCCGGCCAGCACCGCGAACCGCGTGTGCCCGAGCCCGGCCAGCGCGCGAGCGAGCTCGGCGGCGCCCGCTCTGTTGGCGGGCGCGACGGTGTCGACGCCGAGGAGATCCTGGCCCACGCAGGCGGCGCGACCGCCGCCCGACTGGTAGCGGGCGAGCTCGTCGCGCAGGCGCCCCGTGACGGCGTGGTCGGCGACGCGCGAGCCGACCAGCAGCACCGCCCGCACGCGCTGGGCGTTCAGCGTGGCCACGTAGGCGATCTCCTGCTCGGGGTCGCGATGCGTGGTGCCCACCATGACCAGCAGGCCCTCGGTGGCGGCCGCCCGCATCGCCCCGTCGGCCAGGGCCGCGAAGTAGGGGTCGGTCAGGTCGTGGACGACGATGCCGATGACGTTGCTGGCGCCGCGGGCGAGCGTCTGGGCGGCGATGTTGGCGCGGTAGCCCAGCTCGTCCGCGGCCTGCTCGACGCGCGCCCGCAGAGTCGCGCCCACCTGGCGGGTGCTGCCGTTGAGCACCCGCGAGGCTGTCGCGAGCGAGACGCCCGCCTGCTTGGCGACATCCTCAAGCGTGACCACGAGACCTCCCCGGAAAGCGGTTTCCAAGTCTGCCAGATCAGCACCTGGATCCGCATCCTCGCACGTCTCAGGCCCAGGGGAACAGGATGTCCAGAAGTCCCTTGCTCTCCTTGGTGGGTGTGGGCGCGGGCGCCTGGGTCTGCGGCGGCGCCTGCGTGGAGGGAGCCTGGGTGGACTTCGACTCCGGCGCCTTGGTCGACACCGTGTTGTCCCTGCTGTCCGTGTCGTTCGTCGTGCTCGTGCGGTCGTCGTTGTCGTTCGTCTGGTTCTGCGGGGCGCGGGTGGGCCTGGTGCTCGCCTTCGCCGTCGGCTGGCCGATGCGCGTGTTCGTCGGACGGGCCGAGGGCTCGCGCGTGGGCCGGGCCGCCCGCGTGGGCGCGGTCGTCGGGGTATCGGACTCGGTCTCGGTCGGCTCCGGGGTGTCCGTATCCTCGGTCTCGGGAGTCTCCTCCTCCGAGGTGGTGTCCTCGGGGGCCGCGCTCTCCGAGGGACGCGTCACCTCTCCCGCGCTGGCGCACTGACCACCCTTGCAGGGGTCGTCGGAGGAGTTGCCCGTGAGCATGAAGCCGGCGCCCACGCCGACCAGCACCACCGCGGCCGCGACCACCAGCAGCTTCCTGGTGCGCCGGCGCACCTCGCCGCCGTCGTCACCGTTGCCGCCGCCGGAACGGCCGCCCGAGCGCCTGTCCTGCGGGCGCTTGTCGTCCGAGTCCTCCGTCCAGCCCGAGCCGAGGAAGCCGCGCTTGGGCTTGTCGTCGTCGTGGTCGTCGTCGATCCCGGCGTCGTAGCTGCGGTCGAGCGGGAGGTACGGGTTGTCGTCATCGATGCGGTGGGAGCCGCTGGGTCCGCCCAGGTCGTCGGCGTCCAGGACGTGATGGGGACCGCTGGCCCCGCCGTACACGTCGCGGTGGCCCACGTCGAGCGGGTCGCCGGCCGCGTACACGTCGCGCTTGCTGCCGTCCAGGGGGTCGCCGGCCACGTACATGTCACGCTGGCCCCCCACGTCGAGCGGGTCGCCGTACAGGTCGCGCTGGCCCGCGTCGAGCGGATCGCTCTGACCGCCGAGGACATCGTGCGGGCCGTCGTCGAGCAGGTCACGGCCCCCGATGAGCTGGGGCTCGCTCTTGTCGAGGGGGAGGATGTAGGTCTCGTTGCCGACGACCTGGATGGCGGGCTGCTCGTCGGTGTCATCGGTGCTCCACCGTGGGGAAAGCACGTCGCCCGTCAGATCCGGGTTTAACGACCTCCCCTGCCCATCCTCATAAGGCCTGTCGTTCTCGTCGCGCGCCACGATGAACCTCTCTAGTACGAATTCGGACCGCGCCCTTCTTAACAGACCCGACCATCACTTGTCCGGAAATTTCACATGTTTCCCTAAAAACACTCTCTGTAACATTCGTCACTCTAAGAGATCGAAGGCACGCTGTTGGTGAGCCGATCGGCCCTCCAGAACCCCCTTTGACCACGGAGTTCACCCGCGCGGGCACGCTCCGGCGTCACGGGGCACGGCAGGCGAAAGGCCGCCCGGACCGGGTCCGGGCGGCCTGTCAAGAGCACAGTCAGGAGTCACAGGCAGGGGTTGGTGTCAGAGTCGACGACCTTGTCCTTGAGCGAGTCGGGGATCGCCGACACGACGCGCACGCCGGGCCAGTCCGCCCCGATCACGACCTGGATGATCGGCCCGCCGGGGACCTCGACGCCGGCCTTGGACTTGTACGGCTGCGTGGTGATCGGCTTGACCTTGCCGGCCACGGGCGTCTTCTTCTCCTTCGACAGCCGCGAGGCCACCGCGTCCCCGTAGGCGGGCCCGTCGGCGGCGTCCTTCTTGGCGTACCGGAGTGCGGTCTTCGGGGTGGCGGCGACGTTGCCGACCTCCGTGATCACGAACCCCTGGGCGGCCAGCTCGTCGGCCACCTTGAGCGCCTTGCCCTGCTCCCCCGTGCCGTTGAGCACCTGGACGCGCACCTGCTTGTTCTCGATCTTGGGCCCGGCCGACTTGCCCGGTGTGGGAGCCGCGGTGACCTCGACGTCGTTGCGCACGCTCTCGAAGAAGTCGCGCGCGGACGGCTGGCTGAACTGGACCCGGTTCTTGTCCGCCGGGTAGGGCTCGGTGGGCACCGTGATGCCCTTGAGCTCCTTGGTCGTCAGGCCCTTGACGCTGAGGGCGATGTCCACCATGCGGTCGAGGGTGAGCTGATCGTCCAGGGTGACGGCCTTGGTGGCGGCCAGCAGGAACGAGTTCAGCTTGACCGGGTCGGTGAGCAGGCCGCCGTCGGTGACCGCCTGCAGCACCTTGGTGAGGAAGACCTGCTGGCGCTGGATCCTGCTCAGGTCGCTGCCGTCGCCCAGCGAGTACCGGGCTCGCACGTACCCCAGCGCCTGCTCGCCGCTGACCACGTGCCGGCCCGCGCTGAGCACCAGCTTCGCCTTGGGGTCGTTGACGGGCTTGGGCAGGCAGATCTCGATGCCGCCGATGGCGTCGATGATGCCCTTGAAGCCGGTGAAGTCGACCTTCACGAAGTGGTCGATCCTGATGTTGGTGAGCGACTCGAGGGTCTTGATCGTGCAGTTGATGCCGCCGTCGTTGAAGGCGGCGTTGATCTGGCGCAGGCCGCCGGGGATCAGGCCGCCGGTACGGCTCTTGCACTCCGGAATCAGGACCATGGAGTCACGCGGGAAGCTGATCATGGTGGCCTTGTCCCGGTTCGGGGAGATGTGCAGCAGCATGATCGTGTCGGTGCGCTCGCCGATCTCCTTGAGGTGGGGGCCGTACTTCTTGTTGTCGCCCTCACGGGAGTCGGAGCCGACGAGCAGGACGTTGAGCGCGCCGGTGTCCGGCGGGCGGCTCTCGCCGACGGCGATGGGCTCGCGGGGGATCTCGCTCTCGATGTGCCGGTAGTACGCGTACGCCCCGACCGAGACGACCACCAGCACCAGCGTCATCCCGATGCCGACCCACCCCAGCACCGAGACCCGCCATCGCGGGCCGCGCTCGCGCCTCCTCCTGCGCCGCGGCGGAGCATCCCCCACGTGTTCCGGACTCTGCCTCACGCGCCCCCCTTCACCCACCCCACAAGAGAAACGCGTACCGCCAGGGGGCGGCGCGTAGCTCACCGAGTTACCGATGATTCCAGGACTGTCGCGCCTTGCAGATAAAAGTGGCAATCCTCGGGGCTGCCACTGTTGCGTGCCGGGCGAGGAGCTCCATCCAAAGCACGGGAATCCGGGGCGTCACCACGCAGAGTGACGCCATGATGACATTCATGCTGTTGACCGAGATGGCGCCCCCTCCAGGCGCCCAGGAACTGGCCGGGCTGCGGGCCAGAGCCAGAACCGCCCGCCGCCGGGCCTTCGTCGCGCTCTCCGCCTCGATCGCGCTGCTGGCCACCGCCCAGCTGCTCGCCGACCGGGCGCAGACGAGGGAGCAGACGCTGCCGCTGGCCGTGTTGTCGCTGGCGGTCTTCGCGGCCGCGGTGCCCGCGCAGGCGATCACCCAGTACGTCTGGGGCACCCACGCCCGGCACGTCCACCGCAAGGAGCGCGAGCTGTACGCCGCCCCCCGCACCGGACGCGTGCGCCCCCTCAGCAGGCTGGCCGTGGCCTGCTGCTGGGCGGTGACGCTGCTGCTCGGCTGGACGGCGCCGCGCCTGTTCCGGGAGGCCGCCCTATACGGCTTCGCCGACTCCCTGGGCTGGGCCACCGAGGCGCTGGCGCTGATGAGTCTCGCGACGGGGGTGTTGTTCGTCCTCTGGTGGGCAGGCGACGCGTTGGGGACACTGGCGCGCGCCCTGCGGTCGGGCGGGTCACCTGGCGATCCGTGGGACCCCGGCCGAGGCGCGCGCCGGCGAGAGGGCGCGGCGCTCTGGACGGGCGCGGCCGTGGCGGTCGCGGCCCTGGTCGGGGCCCGCGCCCATCTCTGGGAGCCGGCCACGGCGGTCGTTTACACATTGCTGACCGCCGCCCTCGTCTGCGGAGTAGTTACTGACGAGTAGCATAGGCACGGAACCCTATCAACGAGGAGCGAATCCGTGCCTTCCTCTCGTGACGTCGTGTTCGTCGACGGCGTGCGCACGCCTTTCGGCAGGTCAGGACCGAAAGGGCTGTACGCGGAGACCCGCGCCGACGACCTGGTCGTCCGCGTCATCCGCGAGCTCGTCCGGCGCAATCCCAACCTGCCCCCCGAGCGAGTGGACGAGGTCGCCATCGCCGCGACCACGCAGATCGGCGACCAGGGCCTGACCATCGGCCGGGCGGCGGCGGTGCTGGCCGGGCTGCCCAAGAGCGTGCCCGGCTACGCCATCGACCGCATGTGCGCGGGCGCGATGACCGCGGTCACCACGGTCGCGGGCGGCATCGCGTTCGGCGCGTACGACGTGGCCATCGCCGGCGGCGTCGAGCACATGGGCCGCCACCCGATGGGCGAGGGCGTCGATCCCAACCCGCGCTTCCTGTCGGAGAAGCTGGTCGACCCGAGCGCGCTGGTCATGGGCATGACGGCGGAGAACCTGCACGACCGCTACCCGCACATCACCAAGGGCCGCGCGGACGCGTACGCGGTGCTGTCGCAGGAGCGGGCGGCCAAGGCGTACGCCGACGGCCGGATCCAGCCCGACCTGGTCCCGACCGCGATCAGGACGGCCGAGAAGGGCTGGGGCCTGGCGGTCGAGGACGAGGCGCCGCGGCCCGGCACCACGGTGGAAGGGCTGAGCACGCTCAAGACGCCCTTCCGGCCGCACGGCAACGTCACGGCGGGCAACTCCTCCGGCATCAACGACGGCGCCACCGGGTGCGTCGTGGCCGCCAAGGAGGTCGCGGACGAGCTGGGGCTGGGCGCGAAGATGCGGCTCGTCTCCTACGCGTTCGCGGGCGTGGACCCCGAGGTCATGGGCGTGGGACCGATCCCGTCCACGGAGCGGGCGCTCCGGCTGGCCGGCCTGGACATCTCCGATATCGGGCTGTTCGAGATCAACGAGGCGTTCGCCGTCCAGGTGCTGGCGTTCCTCGACCACTTCGGGATCGCCGACGACGATCCCCGCGTGAACCAGTACGGCGGCGCGATCGCCTACGGGCACCCGCTCGCCTCCTCGGGCGTGCGGCTGATGACGCAGCTCGCGCGGCAGTTCGGCGAGCGTCCCGACGTGCGGTACGGCATCACCACCATGTGCGTCGGCATGGGCATGGGCGGCACTGTGATCTGGGAGAACCTCGCATGAGCAACGTCGAGAACTGGCGCGCGCTGCTGGGCGGGCGCAACGCCGACGAAGTCGTCACCAAGGCGCTCGTGCGCGACGTCCAGCTCCCCTACGGCGCCGGCACGATGGCGCTGATCACGCTGGACAACGGCTTCGACCACACCAAGCCCAACACGTTCGGCCCGAACGGCCTGTTCGCGCTCAACGGCGCGCTGTCGGAGATCGCCGAGCGCACCGACCTGGCCGCGGTGGGCGTGACGGGCAAGCCGTTCATCTTCGCCGTCGGCGCCGACCTCAAGGGCGCGGCCGCGCTGTCCACGCGCGAGGAGGCCCTGGCCATCGGCGCGCTGGGCCACCACGTGTTCCGCAGGCTGGGCGAGCTGGCGATCCCGTCGTTCGCGTTCGTGAACGGCGCCGCGATGGGCGGCGGGCTCGAGGTGGCACTGCACTGCACGTACCGGACCATCTCCTCGGGCGTGCCCGCGGTGGCGCTGCCGGAGTGCTTCCTCGGCCTGGTGCCGGGCTGGGGCGGCACGCAGCTCCTGCCCCGCCTGATCGGCCCGGCGAAGGCGATCAAGCTCGTCATCGAGAACCCGCTCTCGCAGAACCGCATGGTCAAGGGCAAGGAGGCGTACGAGCTGGGCGTCGCGGACGCGATGTTCGAGCCCGCCGACTTCCTGGAGGAGTCGCTGCGCTGGGCCGCCCGCGTGGTCAAGGGCGAGCTGGCCGTGGAGCGGCCGGCACACGACGAGAACAGTGACGAGGACTGGGACAAGACGGTCGCCGACGCGCGCTTCCTGGTGGACATGAAGCTGCGCGGCGCCTCGCCCGCCCCCTACCGCGCGCTCGACCTGATCGCCCAGGCCCGCACGGCCTCCCGCGACGAGGGCTTCGCCGCCGAGGACGAGGCGCTGGCCGACCTGCTGATGGGTGACGAGCTGCGGGCCGGGCTCTACTCGTTCGACCTGGTGCAGCGCCGTGCCAAGCGGCCCGCGGGCGCGCCCGACCGGTCGCTGGCCCGCAAGGTCACCAAGGTCGGCGTGGTGGGCGCGGGGCTGATGGCCTCGCAGATGGCGCTGCTGTTCGCGCGCCGCCTGGAGGTGCCGGTCGTGCTGACCGACCTCGACCAGGCCCGGCTCGACAAAGGCGTCGGGTACGTGCACGCCGAGGTCGACAAGCTCCTGGGCAAGGGCCGCGTCTCGGCCGACCAGGCCAACCGGCTCAAGGCCCTGGTGACCGGGTCGCTGACGAAGGACGCCTTCGCCGACGCCGACTTCGTGATCGAGGCCGTGTTCGAGGACATGGCGGTCAAGAAGCAGGTGTTCGCCGAGGTGGAGGCCGTGGTCTCGGCCGAGTGCGTGCTGGCCACGAACACCTCCTCGCTCTCCCTGACCGAGATGGGCGCCGGATTGGCGCACCCCGAGCGGCTGGTCGGGTTCCACTTCTTCAACCCGGTCGCGGTCATGCCGCTGCTGGAGATCATCCGCGGCGCCGCGACGGACGACGCCACGCTGGCCACGGCGTTCGCGGTGGGCAAGTCGCTGAAGAAGTCGTCGGTGCTGGTCAAGGACGCCCCGGCGTTCGTGGTCAACCGGCTGCTGACCTGCTTCATGGGCGAGGTCGTGACGGCCGTGGACGAGGGCACGCCGCTGGAGGTGGCCGAGCACGCGCTGGACGGGCTCGGGCTGCCGATGTCGCCGTTCGCGCTGCTGCAGCTCGTCGGCCCGGCCGTCGGCCTGCACGTGGCCGAGACGCTGCACGAGGCCTTCCCCGACCGGTTCGGCGTCTCGGAGAACATGGCCAAGCTGGTCGCCGCGGGCAAGCCGGGCGTCTACCGGCCCGACTTCACGCTCGACCCGGAGGCGGTCGCCCTCTTCTCGGGCGGCACGTCACCGTCCACCGCCGAGCAGGTGCGCGAGCGCGTCCTGGCGGCGCTGGCCAGGGAGGTCCGCATCATGCTGGACGAGGGCGTGGTCGCCGCGCCGCAGGACATCGACCTGTGCATGATCCTCGGGGCCGGCTGGCCGTTCCACCTGGGCGGGATCACCCCGTACCTGGACAGGACGGGCATCGCCCGGCCGCGGTTCCTGTCGCCCGGCGTGGCCTCGCTGCCCGCCTGAACCCTTTGAGGGAGGCCCGCCCCGGCGGGCCTCCCTGATCCTCACCGGCCTCCGTCGTAGCGTTGAGTACCGTTCTACGAACGGAGAGTAGTCATGATGAGAGCATTCGGTGCCATCGCGCTCTGCGGAGCCTTCATGGTGGGCGCGTCGTCGCCCGCGGTGGCCGCACCCCACCCGAAGGCGCAGCTCAAGATCGTCGACGCCGTCAAGGACGGCGTGACGAAGACGGTCTGGCTCAACTGCGGCCCCGCGGGAGGGGCCCACCCCAACGCGCGCGCGGCCTGCCGGCTGCTGGAGAAGGTCGACGGGCACCCCGAGCGGCTCAACGTCACACCGGACGCCATCTGCACGAAGGAACTGCAGCCGCACGTCGTCGTGGTGGCCGGCCAGTGGCAGGGCGCGACGGTGCAGTGGGCCAAGGTCTTCGGCAACGGCTGCACGACGAAGGCCGCGCTGGGAGCCCTCGTCTCGTTCTGACCGGCCGCGAGGGGGCGGGCGCCCGCCCCCTCAGCCGCCACTCTTGACGCGGACCTTGACCGTCCTGCTGTGGCGGTAGCCGTAGACGAAGTAGATGACGACGCCGACGATCATCCAGATGAGGAACCTCAGCCACGTCTGCACCGGCAGGTTGAGCATGAGGTAGAGGCAGGCCAGCACCGACAGGACCGGCAGCACCGGCACGAACGGCGCGCGGAACGCCCTCGGCAGGTCGGGCCGGGTGCGCCGGAGAATGACCACCCCGATCGAGACCACCACGAACGCGAAGAGCGTGCCGATGTTCACCAGTTCGGCCAGCTCGCCGAACGACACGAACCCGGCCAGCGCCATCGTCACCACGCCGATGATGATCGTGAGCCGGGCCGGCGTGCCGAATTGGGGGTGGACCTTGGCCAGCGGGCGCGGCAGCAGCCCGTCGCGGCACATCGCGAAGAGCACCCGGGTCTGGCCGAGCAGCAGCACGAGCACCACGGTGGTCAGGCCGGCGATGGCGCCGACGCTGATGATGGTGGCCAGCCAGCCGTAGCCGACCGAGGTGAACGCGTCGGACAGCGGCGCCGAGGTGCTGAGCCGGTCGTAGCGCTGCATGCCGACCACGACGAGCGAGACGGCCACGTACAGGGCCGTGCAGATGGCCAGCGAGCCGAGGATGCCGCGCGGCACGTCGCGCTGCGGGTGGATGGTCTCCTCCGCGGCGGTGGCCACGATGTCGAAGCCGATGAACGCGAAGAACACGATCGCCGCGGCGGAGAAGACGCCCAGCACGCCGAAGGCGACCGGCGTGACGCCGAACAGCACCTGGATCAGCGGCGCCTTCAGCCCCTCCACCCGCGGCGTGGACACCGCCTCGGGGATGAACGGCGTGTAGTTGGCCCCCTTGACGAAGAACAGCCCGGCCACGATCACCAGCAGCACGACCGTGATCTTCGTGATCACCAGGATGAGGTTGACCCGCGAGGAGACCTTGATCCCGATCACCAGGATCACGGTGAGGAGGAGGACGATGAGGATGGCGGGCACGTTCACCACGGGGTTCTCGCCCGCGATCGAGGCGGGCAGATGGATGCCGATCGACGCCAGCATCGAGGCGAAGTAGCCCGACCAGCCGACCGCCACCACGGCCGCGGCCAGCGCCAGCTCCAGGGTGAGGTCCCAGCCGATCACCCAGGCGGGGAACTCGCCCAGGGTGGCGAAGGCGAAGGTGTAGGCCGAGCCGGCGACCGGGATCGTGGAGGCGAACTCGGCGTAGCACAGGGCCGCCAGGCCGCAGACGATGCCCGCGACGACGAACGAGAGCGCCACCGCCGGGCCCGCCACCTCCTTGGCGACCTGTCCCGTGAGCACGAAGATCCCGGTGCCGACGATCACCCCGATGCCGAAGACCGTCAGGTCGGTGGCCGTCAGGCGTTTGCGCAGCTGATGCTCCGGATCCTCGGTGTCACGGATCGACTGCTCGACACTCTTCGTGCGAAAGATGTCCACGCCCGGTGATCCTTCCCACGCCCTGAGTGATCATGCGTGGTCGGGATCCAGTCTCACCTTCCGGATAGGAGCGCGACGCGGCGGTGATCGCCATGCCGGGGATCACCGCCGCGCCGCGCCGGGTGCTCAGTGGCGGGCGGGCACCTCGTGGGAGGTCCGCTTCGCGACCGCCTCGGTGATCTGCCGGGCGAGGTCCTGCGCGGTCAGGCCGATCTTGGCGAGGATCGCGGCCCGCTTGGCGTGGTCGAGGAACTCCTGCGGGATGCCGTACGTGCGCACCGGCACGTCGACGTCGGCGTCGCGCAGCAGGCGGGCCACGGCGTCGCCCACGGCGCCCACGCGGCCGTTGTCCTCGACGACGGCCACCAGCTTGTGGGCGCTCGCGGCCAGCACGAGCGCCTCGTCGAGCGGCTTGACCCAGCGGGGGTCGACCACGGTGGCCCCGATCCCCTGGGCGTCGAGCAGGACCGCGGCGTCCATGCAGAGCTGCGCCATCGGGCCCACGCCGACCAGCAGCACGTCGGGGTCGCCCTTGGGGGCGCGCAGCAGGTCCATCTCGCCCAGCTTGCCCACCGGCTCGACCGGCTCGGCGACCGGGCCCTTGGGGAAGCGCAGCACGGTCGGGCCGTCGGTGACCTCGACGGCCTCGCGCAGCAGCTCGGTCAGCCGGTCGCCGTCGCGCGGCACCGCGACCCGCAGCCCGGGGACGACCTGGAGGATCGACAGGTCCCACATGCCGTTGTGGCTGGCGCCGTCGTCACCCGTGACGCCGGCCCGGTCGAGCACCACCGTGACGGGCAGCCGGTGCAGCGCGACGTCCATGAGGAGCTGGTCGAAGGCCCGGTTGAGGAACGTGGCGTAGACGGCCACGACCGGGTGCATGCCGCCGAGGGCGAGGCCCGCGGCGCTGGTCAGCGCGTGCTGCTCGGCGATGCCGACGTCGTAGATGCGCTCGGGGTAGGCGTCGGCGAAGGCGTTGAGGCCCGTCGGGTGGAGCATGGCCGCGGTGATCGCGACGAGGTCCTCGCGCTCCTTGCCGAGCCGGACGAGCTCCTCGCTGAAGACGTTGGTCCAGATGCGCGGCTTGGGCTTCTCCGCGCCGGTGGCCCGGTCGAAGGCGCCGGGCGAGTGGAACTGGTCCTCGTCGTGATTCTCCGCCGGCGTGTAGCCGCGGCCCTTCTGGGTGAGGGCGTGGACGATGACGGGGCCGCGGAAGTCGCGCGCCTTGCGCAGCGCCGCCTCCATGGCCTGCTCGTCGTGGCCGTCGATGGGGCCGACGTATTTGAGCCCGAGGTCCTCGAACATCACCTGCGGGGCCAGGACGTCCTTGACGCCCTTCTTGAAGCCGTGCAGGGCGTCGTAGAGGACGGGAACGTTCCCCAACTTGTCCTTGACGTAGTCGAGGAAGTCCTCATACCTGCGGTTGACCCGCAGGTTGGACAGGTGGGAGGCCAGGCCGCCGATCGTGGGCGAGTAGGAGCGGCCGTTGTCGTTGACCACGATCACGAGCCGGAGGTCCTTGCCGGCGGCGATGTTGTTGAGCGCCTCCCAGGCCATGCCGCCGGTCAGCGCGCCGTCGCCGATCACCGCCACGACCGTGCGGTCCTGCTCGCCGCGCAGCTTGAACGCCTTGGCCAGGCCGTCGGCGTAGGACAGCGCGGTCGAGGCGTGGGAGTTTTCCACGAAGTCGTGCTCCGACTCGGCCTGGCTCGGGTAGCCCGACAGACCGCCCTCCTGCTTGAGGGCCTCGAAGCCGGAGGCCCGTCCGGTGAGGACCTTATGCACGTACGACTGGTGGCCGGTGTCCCAGACGACGGGGTCGTTCGGGGAGTCGAAGACCCGGTGGATGGCGATGGTGAGCTCGACCACTCCCAGGTTGGGGCCCAGATGGCCGCCGAACCTGGCGCACGAGTCGACCAGCAGGTCGCGGATCTCCCCCGCAAGCCGCGGCAGCTCCTCGACAGTGAGCCGTTTGACGTCGTGCGGTCCCTCTATCGAGCCCAGCAACCCGCTCACGGATCCGACTCCCCTCTGCTCTTGTGCGCCGTTGACCCGAGTCTAGTTCGCTCCCGCCTCACTGACTCCATCGAGTCAAATCCACCCACATATGTCTGATCTTGGGATAGTTTTTCGGAGCATATGAACTCTGCCCCCAAAAGCAAACTCGCGGCGCTGGCGGTCGCCATGGTGGCGCTTGCCCTGGCAGCGGCCGGTTTGGTGCTCGTGCTGGCCGGCGTGGCCACCCCCTCGTCGGAGTCGCTGAACGGGGCGGCCCAGCAGCTCTCCTCCCCGCCGGCCAAGGGCTCCAGCGAGTCGAAGAAGGGGCCCTCGATCGGCCGGGCGCTGGCGATGGCGAACCCGCTGTACCGGACCGGGCGCCTGGCCGACGTCAACTGCGCGCCCGGCGACCTGCCGGCCGGGAGCATGACCGCGTACCGGCGCTTCCTGACCCGCGTGACCAACTGCCTCAACAAGGCGTGGGCCGCGCAGTTCCGCAAGGCCGGGCTGCCCTTCGCCAAGCCGCGGCTGCGCATCATCACCACCAAGGTCAGGACCCCCTGCGGCACCTGGAACACCGGCGCGGACGGCGTCTACTGCTCCACGGACCGCACGATGTACCTGATGATCAGCAGGGACCAGCTGCGCAACCCGTTCCCGCTGGGCATCACCCGCCTGATCGCCCACGAGTACGGGCACCACGTCCAGCAGATCTCCGGCATCTGGAACTACTACTGGACCGCCAGGAATGTCGCGGGCAAGGCGAAGCGGCTGCAACTCTCGCGCAATTCGGAACTGCAGGCGGAGTGCTTCTCGTCGGTGTTCATGAGCACGATGAAGGGAACTGAACTGGTCACCGACGCCGACTGGGCGTACACGGTCGACTGGTTCAGGAAGAACGGCGCCAAGGGCTGGCCCCAGAACGACCACGGCAAGGGCCCGACGCAGGCGGCCTGGATGACGCGGGGCTTCAACCGCGGCGGTCCGGGCGCGTGCAACACCTGGTCCGCCACGGCCCGCAACACGCTTTAATCTTCCTTTACCTGGAACTCCCTATTCAATAGGGTGCCTTCTCATGCGTATCACCCGATTGGCGCTTATGGCAGGCACCATGGCGAGCCTGCTCTTCGCCGGAACGGCCCACGCGGCCACCGCTGCGCCGGCATACAAGCCTGTACTGGCGAAAAGCCCGATCTACAAGACGGGCAAGCTCGGCTTCGACTCGTGCCCGGAGCCGAAGGTGCAGTCCGGCACCCTGGATGAGGTCAAGGGCTACCTGGAGGTCGTGCTCGACTGCCTCAACGCCGCCTGGGAGCCGAAGGTCAAGAAGGCCGGCTTCACATTCACCAAGCCCACCATGCAGGTGATCACCAAGCCCGGCGCACAGACCGGGTGCGGCAAGTTCCCCGAGGGCGGCGTGCAGGCGCTCTACTGCTCGACCAACAAGAAGATCACCTATTTCGCCAGCTCCAACCTGGTCGAGGAGCAGAACGACCTGATGCTGATGCTGGTCCTGGCCCATGAATACGGCCACCACATCCAGCAGACGACGGGCATGTTCAAGGCTCTGACGCCGTACAACCGCAAGAACGAGGCCCGAGTGCTCGACGAGAGCCGGCGGCTCGAACTGCAGGCGGAGTGCCTGTCCGGCGTCTTCACCGGCAGCGTCTGGCACTCGCTGGGCCGCCAGGAGTCCGACTTCACCTACTGGGTCAGGAACGGGGGCACCGGCCTCGACCTGTCCGCCCTCGGCGTGAAGGTCGACAACTGGGGCGAGAAGACGCACGGCAACGCCAAGAACACCGGCGCCTGGCTCAAGCGCGGCTTCGACACCGAGTCGGCCGGGGGCTGCAACACCTGGAAGGCTCCGAAGTCCCAAGTGTCGTAAAACTCCTCTAAGATCCGCGATCGTGCGCATATCCCTCTTAGCGGGCATGGTCGCGGGTCTACTGCTGTTCTCCGGGCATTTTTCTGGGCCGGCCTGGGCGGCGTCGCGTATCGCGCAGGCCGGCCTTCTGGGAGAGATGGGCGGGGACGTGGTCGCGCAGACCTGCGAGGTCCCGGAGATCCGTCCGGGCAGCGTCGCCTCGCTCAAGACGTTCTACCGGGCGATGGCCGGATGCGCCGACCGCTTCTGGGCCGGGCGGTTCGCGCAGGCCCGGCTGCCGTACGCGCCGCCCGAGGTCACGATCACGACGGGGAGCGACTCCGTCTGCGGGGAGATCACCAGCAACGGCGCGCAGTACTGCCCCGAGCAGCGCACGATCGCCATCCGCATCATGAAGCACGACCTGCGCGACCCCTTCAGGATGAACATCGCGCACTCCGTCGCCCACGAGTGGGGACACCACGTGCAGCAGCTCATCGGGGTGCTGGACGCGCAGAACGCGCTGTCCTGGCAGGCGTCCGGCAGCGCGCGGACCCTGCTGAGCCACCGGCTGGAGATGCAGGCCGAATGCTTCGCCGGCGTCCTGTACAGCGCCACGCTGAAGTCGATCAGGCCGGGGATCGAGTGGGACGACTGGATCGACGCGGTGCGCAGGGCCGACGAGAGCGAGATCCACGGCAAGCCCCGCAACCTCGCCTTCTGGCAGGAGCGCGGCTACCGCGGCGGGGCCACGGGCTTCTGCAACACCTGGACGGCCGCCAAGTCGAAGGTCGGCTGACGGGGGTCTAGGCGGTGGCGCGGGCGAGGACCTCCAGGGGGTCGGCGAGGACGTTGGCGAAGGCCAGCTCGGCCGCGCCCACCAGCGGGGCGGCGTCCTTGAGCGACGCCGTGCGCAGCCGCAGCCGCTCCCGCTGCGGCGCCATCGCGTGCAGCGCGAGCTGGGAACGCACCCGCGCGGCGGACCCCAGGTAGATCTCCCGGAGGATGCCCCCGAAGATGACCATCTCGGGGTTGAAGATGTTGACCAGGTTGGCCACGCCGAGGCCGAGCCAGTCGCCGACCTTCTTGAGCGCGTCCTGCGCCTCGATGTCGCCCCGGTCGGCGGCCTCCACCACGGCGCGCACCGCGTCGCGTCCGTGCTGCCCGGGGCCGATGCGGCCCGCGGCCTCCAGCAGCGCCCGCTCCCCCACCTCCGCCTCCAGGCACCCGTGGGACCCGCAGCCGCAGGCGCGCCCGCCGGGGTTGACGACCATGTGGCCGACCTCGCCGCCGTAGCCGTCGTGGCCGCCGAGCAGATGGCCGCCCGCGATGATGCCGCCGCCGATGCCCACGTCGCCGTGCAGGTAGATGAGGTCCCTGACGGCGGCGCCGACGCCCCGGCTGTGCTCGGCGAGGGCGGCCAGGTTGGCGTCGTTGCCCACGCTGACCGGCAGCCCGAGGCCGAGCCGGCGGCCCAGCTCCTCGCCGAACGGGATCTCCTCGGCCAGCAGGTTGGGCGAGAACCGCACCACGCCGTCGGCCTTGCGCACGCCGCCGGACACGGCCGCCGCCGCGCCCACGCAGACGGTGTCGTCCCTGGTCTTGCGCCGCATCTGCCGGGCGAAGCCGGACAGCACCCCGGTCAGCTCGTCCAGCTCGAACTTGCCGCGCTCGCGGGTCGTCTCACGGCGGTCGAGGATCACCCCGCCCAGCCCCACGCGGGCCACCGCCAGCCGGTCGGGGCCCACGTCGAACGCGAACACGTAGACCCGGGCCGACTCCGGCCGCACCACGAGCGAGGGCCGTCCCGCGCGGCCCGTCTCGCGGGGCAGCTCCTCGCGCACCAGCCCGGCCGCGGTGAGGTCCGAGGTCAGCGCCATGATCGTGCTGCGGTTGAGCCCCATCCTCGAGGTCAGCTCGGCGCGCGAGATCGGCCCGCCCAGATGGACATGGCGAAGCAGCGCGCCGAGATTGTGGCGCCTGATGTCCTCTTGGGAAGGGCCGGCACGCATCGTCTGGTATTCCTTCGGGGGCTGAGAGTCGCTGATCACCTTAGACCAGCGGCCGACGCCCGTTTGCGGGCCAGGGCGTCGACGCCCGCGGCGAGCAGCAGGACGGACCCCGTGACCAGGTACTTCACACTGGCCCCGTACCCCATCAGACCCATGCCGTTCTCGATGACCGCCACCACGGCGCCGCCGAGCACGGCGTCCAGCACCCTGCCCTTGCCGCCGAACAGGCTCGTGCCGCCGATGACCGCCGCGCCGACCGCGTACAGCAGGACGGAGCTGCCGCCCGTGTTCGGGTCGACCGAGCTGGCCCTGGACGCGGCCACGATCCCGCCGATCGCGGCCATCGAGGAGCAGATCACGAACGCGCTGATCCTGATCCGGTCGACCGGGATGCCGGCCCGGCGCGCGGCCTCGGTGTTGCCGCCGACCGCGTAGATGTGGCGTCCGAACGCGGTACGGCGCAGCACCATCGTCCACGCGACCAGCAGCACCAGGATGATCGGCACCACGATCGGCACGCCGGTGAGCGAGACCAGCGCCGGGTTGCGGCTGCGCTCCAGGTTGAGCACGTAGACCGCGAGCCCGGCCAGCACCGCCAGCGCGCCCACGCGGGCGGCGATCAGCGACATCGGGTCGGCCACCAGCCCGCGCTTGGTGCGCTTCCTGGCCCGCAGGAGCTGGACGGCGGCGTAGACCGCCACGCTGGCCGCGTAGAGCACCCAGCCCAGCCAGGGCGGCAGGTTCTTGTTGGCGATGGCGACGATCATGCTGTCGCGGATGGAGATGTTCGTGCCCTCCTGGACCAGCACCAGGACCAGGCCCTGGAAGGCGAGGAAGGCGGCCAGCGTGACCACGAACGACGGGATCCCGACCTTGGCGACGAGCGTGCCGAGCACCGTGCCGATGATCACGCCGGTGACGATGGCGGCCAGCGCGCACACGTACCAGGGCAGGCCCAGGCTGGTGAGCGTGACGGCCAGCACCGCCGCGCACACGCCGCTGGCGAAGCCGGCGGACAGGTCGATCTCGCCGAGCAGCAGCACGAACACCAGGCCCATCGCGATCAGCGTGATCGCGGCGCCCTGGGTGAAGAGGTTGGCGAAGTTGATCGAGGTGACGAAGGCGGGCCGGGCGACGGCGAAGACCGTGCAGAGCACGACCAGCCCCAGCACGGCGGGCAGCGCGCCCATGTCGCCGCCGCGTACCCGCTCGACGTAGGCGAGGAAGCTGTTGCCGATCGACGGCGACTGCGTCGCGGCGACGATGGCCTCGCCCGGGAGTTCTTTGACCTTGCTCATGGGGTGACCCCGTTCTTGAGGCCGAGTTCCCCGCTGCGGCCTGAGGTGATCAGTTCGACGACCTGGGCGTGCGTCAAGTCGGCGGTCTTGACCTGGGCGGCCATCCTGCCGAGGTAGAGCGCCGCGATCCGGTCGGAGACGGCGAAGACGTCGTTCATGTTGTGCGAGATGAGCACGACGGCCAGGCCGGTGTCGGCCAGCCTGCGCACCAGTTCCAGCACCTGCGCGGTCTGGGCCACGCCCAGCGCCGCGGTCGGCTCGTCGAGGATGACGACCTTGCTGTTCCACAGCACGGCCTTGGCGATGGCCACGGTCTGCCGCTGCCCGCCGGACAGGCTGGAGACCTGCTGCCGGATGGACTTCACCGTGCGTACGGACAGGCCGCTGAGGGTCTTCTCGGCCAGTTCCTCCATGCTGTCCTCGTCGAGCAGGAGCCCGTTCTTGCGCTCCCTGCCGAGGAACATGTTCTGGACGATGTCGAGGTTGTCGCACAGGGCCAGGTCCTGGTACACGATCTCGATCCCGAGCTCGCCCGCGTCGCGAGGGCTGTGGACGTGCACCTGCCTGCCGTCGAAAAGGATCTCGCCGGCATCGATCGGATAGATGCCGCCGATGCACTTGACCAGGGTCGACTTGCCCGCGCCGTTGTCTCCGACCAGGGCCGTCACCTCGCCGGCGTACGCCTCGAACTCGACCTTGTGCAGCACCTTCACCGGGCCGAAGCTCTTGTCGATCCCGCGCACTTCAAGGAGGGGGGTCATGGGGCTCCCTAAAAGGGGGCACGACCGGTCCGGCCGCGCCCCCTTTGGTCTTATTGAATACCTGCCTCGGTGCACTTCTTGGCGAAGTCACCCGTGCACAGTTCCTCCTTGGTCACGTAACCGTCGGCCACCACGTCCTTGACGTTGTCGAGGTAGATGGCCTGCGGCTCGAGCAGTTCGGAGGGGACGTCCTGACCGCTCTCGGGGTCCTTGACGCTGCCGCTCGCCGTGGGCTTCTCACCCTTGGCCAGCGCCACCGCGAGCTTGGCCGCCGCGTCGGCCTCCTTCTTGACGGCCTTGTAGACGGTCATGCACTGGTCACCCGCGAGGATGTTCTGCAGGCCCTGGACGGTGGCGTCCTGGCCGGTGACCGGCACCTTGCCGTTGAGGTTCTGCTTCTTCAGCACGGTGATGGCGGCGTTGCCGAGGCCGTCGTTGGCGGCCAGCACGCCGGCGATCTTCGGCTGCTGGGTGAGCATCTGCTCGAAGATCGTGCCGGCCTGGGTGTTGTCCCAGTCGGGCACGGCCTGGTCGGGGCCCTTGACGTAGTCGCCAGAGTCGAACTTGGGCTTGAGCACCCCGTCGTACCCCTGCTTGAACAGGGTGGCGTTGTTGTCCGTCGGCGAGCCGTTCAGGTAGGCCACGATGGGCTTACTGGCCTTCTTGTCGGTCAGGCACTTGCTCAGGCCCTCGCCCTGCAGGGTGCCGACCTTGGTGTTGTCGAAGCTGACGTAGTAGGCGGCGCCGCCGCCGAGCGTCAGCCGGTCGTAGTCGATCGTGGCCACGCCCTGGGACTTGGCCTTGTCGATGACCGCCTTGCCGCTGCCGCTGTCCAGGTTCACGATCATCAGGACGGTGGCGCCGTTGGTGATCATCTGGTCGGCGATGGTCTGGAATGCCGTCTTGTCGTTCTGTGCGTTCTGGATGTCGTACTGGACACCGGCGGCCTTGAACGCCTCTTCGAGGTATTTGCGGTCCGCCGTCTCCCACCGGGCCGAGGACTTGCTGTCCGGCAGGATGACGCCGATCTTCCCGGCCTTCGCCGCTGAGGCCGTGGCCGACGCGGTCGACGAGGTCGACGTCGTGTTCTGACCGCTGTTGCCCCCGCAGGCGGTGAGACCGAGGGCGAGCGTGGCTGCCGCGGCGGTCAGGCTGAGGATCCCCTTGCGCATGGTGCAGGGTCCTTTCTTCCGGAGGCGCCCGGATGAATGTTGTTTGCGGCAACGTATTCCGGGATGGCCTGCTTTGGAAGACCCTGTGGGCCGGGAGTTTGTTGTTTCGGGTAACAATCCAGAAACGTCACCGGAATCTTCGGGGGCTCCGGTCCTGTGACCGAGCGCGGTGCCGGGCGGGACGATCCCGTCGATCCGGCCCCGGACGGGTCAGCTTCGGCCGAGCATTTCAGCGGTGAGGATATTGCCGCCCAGGCCCCAGCCGCCGTCCGGAACCTCCTCCAGGAGGACCAGGGTGGTGGCGCGGGCTCGTTCTCCGTAGACGTCGGCGTAGGCGTCGGTGACGGCGTCGATGAGCTTCTTCTTGGACTCGGGGGTCAGGGTGTCGGCGGGCACCTTGAGGTTGGCGAACGGCATGCCGGCTTCCTTCCACATCGGGGATTCAGAGGGTTGGTAGAACTCGGTACGGAGGCGGTGGGCGGCGGTCGTCAGATGATCCCGCCGTTCGCGCGTACGACCTGCCCGTTGACCCAGTGCCCCGCCGGGCTCGCCAGGAAGGCGACGACCTCGGCGATGTCCTCGGGGGTGCCGAGCCGCTCCAGCGGCGGCTGCTTGGCGAGCCGTTCGACGGTGGCCTCGTCCTTGCCGTCGAGGAACAGTTCGGTGGCGGTCGGGCCGGGCGCGACCGCGTTGACCGTGACGTCCCGCCCTCGCAGCTCGCGGGCGAGCACGAGCGTCATCGCCTCGACGGCCCCCTTGCTGGCGGCGTACGCCCCGTAGTGCGGGAACTGCAGACCGACCACGGAGGTGGAAAGGGTGACGATCGCGCCACCGGCGCGCACGCGACGCGCGGCCTCCCGCGCCATGACGAAGGCGCCGCGGATGTTGGTGCGGTGCAGGGCGTCCAGGTCGTCGAGGTCGAGCTCGGCGATGGGGGACAGCGACAGCCGCCCCGCCGAGTTGACGACCACGTCGACCCCGCCGAAGGCCTTCTCCACCGTGTCGAACATCGCCGCGACGGCGTGCTCGTCCGCCACGTCGGCCTGAACCGGGATCGCCCGGCCGCCGGACGCCGTGATCTTCTCGACCACCTGCGCCGCGGCCGAGGCCGACCCTTGGAACCCCACCGCGACCGGGCAGCCTCGCGCCGCCAGCGCCATCGCGATCGCCTTGCCTATCCCGCGAGAGCCGCCGGCGACGACGGCAACATGCTGATCACTCACGGAAGCTCCTTATCTTCGATACGGCTTTTCCATATCGCTGCTACAAAGTGACCATAGCACAGATCCGTATCATCGCTATCGAATGGCAGTATCATTGATTCCATGGCAGCGACAGACCCGCTTCGCACGGCGATGATCGAAGCCGCGGTGCGGCAACTGGCGACGTCCGCGAACCACGAGATCGCCACGCGCGCGGTCTGCGAGGCGGTCGGCGTGAGCCAGCCCGTGCTCTACCGGTTGTTCGGTGACAAGCACGGGCTTCTAGACGCCGTCGCCGACCACGGGTACGAGCGGTACGCCGCGATCAAGGCCGCTCAGGAGCGGACGCACGACCCGGTCGCCGATCTGCACGCCGGCTGGGACGGTCACATGGCGTTCGCGAAGGAGAACCCGGCCCTCTACCAGCTCATGTTCGCTCCCCGGCCGTGGTCCCACTCAACGGCGCGAGATCGCGTGATGGACCTGCTGGTGGCGGCGCTCACCCGGTGCGCGGCGGCGGGCGCGTTGACGGTCGCGCCGCGGACCGCCGCTCAGCTCATCCTGTCCGCGAACGTCGGGACCGCCCTCGACCACATCTCCAGACCGGCTCTGTTCGACGACCCCGCACTGTCCCACCGCATGCGAGACGCCGTATTTTCGTACGTACTCACCGCAACGACCGCTCACAACGACGCCGACCCCGTGCGCGCCGCCGCACTACGCCTTCACGCGCAACTCGATCTCGTCGGGACCGAGGCCCTCGAACCGGCCGAGACCGCCCTCCTGCGGCGATGGCTCGAACGCATCACGCAACCTCATGACCCATGAGTTGCGCCGGTACGTCCCGTCGCTCAGATCGATTCGGGCGGAGGCTCGTCGGCCGGGAGCGGCAGTGCCACGATGCGGCGGGCCTCCGATTCGGCCATGCCGAACATCCGCAGGACGTTGAGCACGGTCTGGGCGGCGACGTCGTCGACCGAGGCCTTCGGGTCGGTGAAGCAGAGGTGCATCGTGGGCATCCCGCGGTGCAGGCGAGCGCAACCCCGACGTCGTCGATGACGAAGCGGCCGGCGGAGATGGCCGCCTCGATGTCGTTGCGGGCGTGCACCGCATGGCCGTACGGCGCTTCCAGCAGCGCTCCCCTGCTGTTCAGCATCACCTGCGCCGGCCGGGGGCGGGTGCGGACGAGCCGGCCGGTGAGTCGCATCGACGTCGCGAAGACCACAGCCGGGTCGCCGACGTCGGCGAGCAGCTGCTCCAGCCAGGCGGCGTGGGTCTCGAGCGCCTCGGCGATCGCCGCGTCGAGCAGCGTCCCGTTACGTCCGCCATCCACCGCCCACAGCCTCACGGTCTCAGGCGAGCTGCGCGATCACGTTCTGCGCGAGCAGCGCCAAGGCGGAGGCGGCGGCCACCACGAGCACGGCCACCCGCACCTTGCCGCCGTCGAGATACCTCCGCAGCGGCCCCGACACCAGGAAGCCGAGCACCATCGGCACGATCAGGATCGCCCCCGTCGTCAGCGCCCGGGCCGGGAGCTCGTCCACGACGGCGAGGATGACCAGCGACTGGGCGGCGCTCAGGAAGAAGAACATCGCCAGCGTCGCCCTGAGATGCGGCCCCTTGGCGTGCTGGTACACCAGCCCCATGGGCGGCCCGCCGATGCCGGTCGCCGTTCCGGTGATCCCGGAGACGAACCCGGCGGAGGCGAGCGTCACCCCGTTGCGCGGCACGCTCAGCGCTCTGGCCGTCAGGGCCACCGCGACGAGCACCATGACCGCGACGAAGACGCCTCTGGCGTATGCGGAGACGTAGACCACGATGACCGCGCCGATGACACTCCCGGGCAGCCTCCCCAGCACCGCGAACCCGAGCCCGCGCCAGTCCACCGTCCGCCATTCGGCGGCCAGCGTGAACAGCGGGAGCGTCACGTTGACGACCTGGATGGCGCCGGGCATGAGGTCGGGGTCGAGCATGGTGAGCACGGGAGCGGCGACCAGTCCGAGACCGAAACCCACACCACCTTGGACAATCGCCCCAACGAAGACCGCCAAACCGCCAACAATCAGCACCAATGCCGCATCAGTCATGGGCGAGAGTCAATCACCTTCACCCTCTGTCGCCGTTTCCCCCTGCGGGAGTGACCGAGCTCGAGACGCTCCCGCCGATCGTTAAGCTGCCCTCCGTGCAGTCCCTCCCGCTCACGCGCGTCCTCGCCCTCGCCGCGGTCCTCGCGGCCGTCTGCGTGCCCGCTCAGATCGCCCACGCCGCCCCCGTCACCAGCCCGTTCGCCAAGAAGGCCGGGAAGCTGCGTGACACCGCCTGTCCCGAGACGGCGATCACGCACGGGGGGATCCCGCGGGCCCGGGAGTACCTCGCAGCAGTCGTGAAATGTCTGGACGCGTCGTGGGGTGCTTACTTCGGGCGGGCCGGATGGTCGTTCGGCAAGCCCGTCGTGCGCTACTACGAGGAGCCCGAGACCACCGTGTGCGGGGTGCCGTGGCCCGAGCAGGCGGCGGCCTTCTACTGCATGGAGCGCGGCACGCTGGTGTTCCCCCTCACCGGCCGGTGGATCGAGGACAGGACCGATCTCTACCCGTTCAAGGTGGCCGCCCACGAGTACGGGCACCACCTGCAGAGCCGGCTCGGCGTCTGGCGGCAGTACAAGGCGAAGATCCCCGCCGACCGCCAGGGCGAGCTGAAGCGGCGTTTCGAGCTGCAGGCCGACTGCCTGTCCGGGGTGTTCCTCGGCAGCGTGTGGGGGTCGCTGCGGCGCGGCAAGGACGACTGGGCGGCGCTGCTCGACGCCACCCGGGCCGGCGGCGACGAGGACGGCTACCGCAGCCACGGCAAGGGCGCCACCCGCGTCTACTGGCTCCAGCGCGGCTACCGCGCCGTCTCCCCCTCCGCCTGCGACACCTGGTCCGCGCCCGCCGCCAAGGTGTCCTGAGCCTTCAGGCGCAGCCCCATCCCGTCGAGGATCAGCTGCAGCCCGCCCTCGAACGACAGGTCGCCCTGCGGGTCGCCCACCTCCGCCAGGCCCGCCATGAGCCGCGGATAGGCCGCCTGGAACTCCTCCATGTCCGGCATGCCGCGCTCCTCGTCCGTACGCGTCCGGTCGGCCTGCTCCTCCAGCACGAAGCCGGCCACGTACCCGCTCACCGTGAACAGCCCCCGCGCCGCGTCCCCGGGGCCGAACCCCGCCGCCTCCAGCCCCGCCAGCGCCCGCTCCACCACGGCGAACAGCTCCGACGACGGCCGCGTGCCCGCCACCAGCTTGGCCCCGTCGCGGTAGGAGTTGAGCATCGCGCGGTCGGCGCGCGCGTAGCCGGCGACCCACTCCCGCCACTTGCCCGGCTCCGTCAGCGTGGGGCGGGACGTGTGCGCGGACATCATCGCCGCCGCCATCGCGTCCAGCAGTTCCTGCTTGTTCTTGAAGTGCCAGTAGAGGGCCGGGGCCTGCACGCCCAGCTCGCCCGCGAGCCGGCGCAGCGTCAGCCCGTCGAGCCCGACCTCGTCCAGGAGCCGTAGCGCGGTCGCGACGATGGTGCTTTTTTCGAGTGCCACGGTTGACAGCTTAACAACGTTCAATGCATCCTTAACGCTGTTAGATTTAACACTGTTAAGGGGGATCTTCATGATCCACGCGGAAGGCTTACGGAAGCGGTACGCGGCCACGGAAGCGCTCAAGGGCATCGACCTGGACGTCCCGGCCGGCACCGTCTGCGGCCTGCTGGGGCCGAACGGGGCGGGCAAGACCACCGCCGTACGCATCCTCGCCACGCTCCTGCGTCCCGACGCGGGCCACGCCGAGGTCGCCGGGCTGGACGTCGTGCGCGACGCGGCTCCTCTGCGCTTCCGCATCGGCCTGGCCGGGCAGCACGCGGCCGTCGACGAGCTGCTGACCGGGCGGCGCAACCTGGAGCTGTTCGGGCGGCTCTACCACCTGAGCAGGGCCGTGGCGCGGCGCAGGGCGGTCGAGCTGCTGGAGCGGTTCGAGCTGGCCGAGGCGGGACAGCGGCCGGTCAAGGAGTATTCGGGGGGCATGCGGCGCCGGCTCGACCTGGCGGCGAGCCTGATCGTGTCGCCTCCGGTGCTGTTCATGGACGAGCCGACCACCGGGCTCGACCCGCGCAGCCGGATGCAGCTCTGGGAGCTGATGCTCGACCTGGTGAAGGAGGGCACGACCCTGCTGCTGACCACGCAGTACCTGGACGAGGCCGACCGGCTCGCGGACCAGATCGTGGTGCTGAGGGAGGGCGTGGTGGCCGCGGCGGGGTCACCGGCCGAGCTGAAGAGGCAGATCGGCGGCGACCGGGTCCAGATCGTCTTCCGGGAGCCGGGGGACGTGGACGCGGGGCTGCGGCTGCTGCGCGGCGCCGGATCCCCGGAGATCGAGAGCGCCGAGGGGCGGCAGGTGACCGTCCCCGCGGCCGACGGCGCGCAGTCGCTCGTCCGCATCGCCGGCGCGCTGGACGCGGCCGGCATCCCTGTGGAGGACCTGGCGCTGCGGCGGCCGACCCTCGACGAGGTCTTCCTCCACCTGACGGCCTGAGAAGGAGCCGGAGAGATGTACGAGACGCTGCGCTGGACCCTGAACGACTCCCTCACCATCGCAGGCCGCACCTATTCGCGGCTGAAGGCCCAGCCGGGCGAGATCGCGGGGTTCCTGGTGTTTCCCGTGATCATGACCGTGCTGTTCGGCTACGTCTTCGGCAGCGCGATCACCCTGCCCAACGGCGGCGACTACCGCGACTACCTCATGCCCGGCATCTTCATGCAGGTCATGGCCATGACGGCCACCTCTGCCGCCACCACCGTGGCCGAGGACATGGCCCGCGGGATCACCGACAGGTTCCGCGCCCAGCCCATCGCCCGCAGCGCCGTGCTGGTCGGGCGGAGCGTGGCCGCCCTGTCGCTGCACCTGCTGTCGCTGTCCGCCATGGTGCTGACCGGAGTGCTACTGGCCGGGTGGCGGGCGCACGGGAGCCTGGGGGCGACGGCGGGGGCGTTCGGGCTGCTGGCGCTGTTCGGGTTCGCGATGATCTGGATGGGCACGTACATCGGCCTGTGGGTCAAGAGCGGCGGGCAGGCGGACGCGGCCACGTTCGGCTGGCTGATGCCGATGACGTTCCTGGCCAACACGTTCGTCCCCACCGAGGGGCTGCCGGCCTGGCTCAAGCCCGTCACCGACTGGAACCCCATGAGCGCCGTCGCGGCCGCCACCCGCGGCCTGTTCGGCAACCCCACCTCGGTCTCCTCGGCCTGGCCGCTGCAGCACCCGGTGGCCGCGAGCCTGATCTGGTCGCTGGCGATCCTCGCGGTGTTCCTGCCGCTGTCCGTCCACCGCTACCGGACGATGTCCCGATGACGAAGAGCCGCCCGGCGGGGGTTGTCCCGCCGGGCGGCTCTTCTTTGTGTCGGGTGGTTCCCCCGATACGGGCGCGTGAGGATCACGCCCCACCCCCGGCTTCAACGAGCGGCCAAGGGATCCCGGCCCCCGCGCGGCTCATGACCGCGCGCGAGCCCGGGAAGTCACTTCGCGAGCAACGAGCGAAGAACGTACTGCATGATCCCGCCGTGCCGGTAGTAGTCGGCCTCGCCCGGCGTGTCGATGCGCACCACAGCGTCGAACTCGACCTCGCCGGCCTTGACGTGGACCGTGCTCGGGATGCCGCCGGAGTTGAGCTCCTCGACACCCGTGATGTCGAAGGTCTCCTCGCCGGTCAGCCCGAGCGACTCCGCCGTGGCGCCCTCGGGGAACTGCAGCGGGAGCACGCCCATGCCGATCAGGTTGGAGCGGTGGATGCGCTCGTACGACTCGGCGATGACCGCGCGCACGCCCAGCAGGGCCGTGCCCTTGGCCGCCCAGTCGCGCGAGGAGCCGGAGCCGTACTCCTTGCCCGCCAGCACCACCAGCGGCGTCTCGGCCGCGGCGTAGTTGACCGAGGCGTCGTAGATGAACGACACCGGCCCGTCGGGCTGGGTGAAGTCGCGGGTGTAGCCGCCCTCGGTGCCCGGCGCGATCTGGTTGCGCAGGCGGATGTTGGCGAACGTGCCCCGGATCATCACCTCGTGGTTGCCGCGCCGCGAGCCGTAGGAGTTGAAGTCCTTCACCTCGACCCCGTTGGCCTGCAGATATTGCGCGGCCGGGGTGCCGGTCTTGATGGAGCCGGCCGGCGAGATGTGGTCGGTGGTGACCGAGTCGCCGACCTTGACCAGCACGCGGGCGCCGGCGATGTCGGTGACGGGCTCCGGCTTCGACGGCATGCCGTCGAAGTAGGGGGCCTTGCGCACGTAGGTCGAGGACGGGTCCCACTCGAACGTGTCGCCGGTCGGGATCGGCAGCGAGCGCCAGTGGTCGTCGCCCTTGAACACGTCGGCGTAGTCGCGCTCGAACATGTCACGGCCGATGGAGGAGTTGACCACCGCGGAGATCTCCTCCGGCGACGGCCAGATGTCCCTCAGGTAGACGGGCTTGCCGTCGTTGCCCAGGCCCAGCGGCTCGGTGTCGAGGTCGACGTCCATGGTCCCGGCCAGCGCGTACGCCACCACGAGCGGCGGCGAGGCCAGGTAGTTCATCTTGACGTCGGGGTTGATGCGGCCCTCGAAGTTGCGGTTGCCCGACAGCACGGCCGTGACCGCGAGGTCGTTGGCCTGCACGGCCTCGGAGATCTCGGGCGGCAGCGGGCCCGAGTTTCCGATGCAGGTGGTGCAGCCGTAGCCGACGAGGTTGAAGCCGATCTTGTCGAGGTACGGCTGGAGCCCCGAGCGCTCGAAGTAGCCGGTGACGACCTGCGAGCCGGGGGCCAGCGAGGTCTTGACCCACGGCTTGCGGGTCAGGCCCTTCTCGACGGCGTTGCGGGCCAGCAGCGCCGCGCCGAGCATGACGTACGGGTTGGAGGTGTTGGTGCACGAGGTGATCGCGGCGATCGAGACGATGCCGTGGTCGATCTCGAACGAGGTGCCGTCGGCCAGCGTGACCGCCACCGGCTTGTGCGGCCGGCCGCCGTTGGCGCGGGCGTTGGAGGCGGGCGCGTCGGAGGCCGGGAAGGTCTCCTGGCCCGCCTCGTCGACGCCGTCCTCGACGTAGTTCTGGACGTCGTGGCGCCAGGTGGCCTTGGCGGCCGACAGCGCGATGCGGTCCTGCGGGCGCTTGGGACCGGCGATGGACGGCACGACGGTGCCGAGGTCGAGCTCGATGTACTCGGAGAAGACCGGCTCGGGCGCGGACGGGTCGAGCCAGAGGCCCTGGGTCTTGGCGTACGCCTCGACGAGCGCGATCTGCTCCTCGGAGCGGCCGGTCAGGCGCAGGTAGTCGACGGTCTGGCCGTCGATCGGGAAGATCGCGCAGGTGGAGCCGAACTCGGGGCTCATGTTGCCGATCGTGGCCCGGTCGGCCAGCGGCACGGACGAGACGCCCTCGCCGTAGAACTCCACGAACTTGCCGACGACGCCATGCTTGCGCAGGATCTCGGTGATCGTGAGCACCAGGTCGGTGGCGGTGGCCCCGGCGGGCAGCTTGCCGTTGAGCTTGAAGCCGACCACGCGCGGGATGAGCATGGAGATCGGCTGGCCGAGCATCGCGGCCTCGGCCTCGATGCCGCCGACGCCCCAGCCCAGGACGCCGATGCCGTTCTCCATGGTGGTGTGGGAGTCGGTGCCGACGCAGGTGTCGGGGTACGCCTTGCCGTCGCGGATCATCACCACGCGGGCCAGGTGCTCGATGTTGACCTGGTGGACGATGCCGGTGCCGGGCGGGACGACCTTGAACTCGTCGAAGGCCGTCTGGCCCCAGCGCAGGAACTGGTAGCGCTCGCGGTTGCGCTCGTACTCGCGCTCGACGTTGCGCTGGAAGGCGTCGGGGTGGCCGAAGAAGTCGACGATGACCGAGTGGTCGATGACCATCTCGGCCGGCGCGAGCGGGTTGATGCGGGCCGCGTCGCCGCCGAGGTCACGCACGGCCTCGCGCATGGTGGCCAGGTCGACCACGCAGGGGACGCCGGTGAAGTCCTGCATGATGACGCGCGCGGGCGTGAACTGGATCTCCACGCTCGGCGCCGCCTTCGGGTCCCAGCCACCCAGCGCCCGGATGTGGTCGGCGGTGATGTTCGCGCCGTCCTCGGTGCGGAGGAGGTTTTCCAGCAGGATCTTCAGGCTGTACGGGAGGCGTGCGGCGCCCTCGACGGCATCCAGCCGGAAAATCTCGTACGACGCGTCGCCGACGCGTAGCGTGTCACGGCTGCCGAAGCTGTTCGCGGACACGGTGATTCGCCTCCTCCATCAGACTTTTTCCTCAGACCAAATCCTGCCGCACTCTTCGCACGACCAGCACGTTAGGTGACCCTAACTGGCGAGCTCCGCGGCGGATGTCTCGACGTCAAGATATCCCTAGGTTATCTCGACATCAAGTTAACCGGGTGCCAGCCGCCAGAACAGCAGGCCGACGATGGCCACCGACAGGATCGGCGCGAGGATCTTCTGCTCGAACGTCTTGCCGGTCTTGATGCCGATCTTCCACGGCAGCACGAACTTGGCCCCCAGCGGCCACAGCACCGGACAGCCCCGTTCGGTCATGCAGTCGCCGACGACATGGATGAGGCACCCGATCGCCACCGCGAGCCCCAGCCAGGCGTAGCCCACGCCGAGCGAGAGGAAGACGGCGTAAAGCCCGGCGGTCAGCCCGATGTTGATCATCGCGGAACCCGCCTTGTTGCCGGGGATCCCGACGCCGATCGCCCGCAGGGCCAGGCCGATGAGCAGCACGACCATGATGTCGCGCCCGATGGGATAGGTGTTGGCCAGCCAGTGGGCCCCGAATCCGAGCGCCGCCGCGAACACCAGCGAGTGGGTCGCGCCGCGGTGGCCGCCGCTGATCCAGCACACGGCCTTGCTGAGCGCCCACGTGACCGGCCCGAACGTCTGCGCGATCGTCGCGCTCGGATGGTCGAGGTCGGGCAGCATCGCGGCGCCCGCGCAGATGAGGGCACCGGCGATCAGCTCCGCCGGGCTGAGCGCGGTGGCCATGATTCCCGTCTCGACGAACCGGGACGACTCGTTCAGCAACGGAAGTGCGGCGAGGGGCGGCGCCAGCCCCAGCCAGGCGATGGCCCCGGTCATCGCGTGCGTGTGCCCCATCATGATCCGGACTGTACGGCAAAGAAGTCCTTTACGCGCCGAGACCCGCCTGGCGGGGCCTTCACGATGGCCTGGGGCCGATCCGCGACGCGTTACTTGGCGAAAATATGGGGATACGTGGTCACGCACGGTCTTCGCGGCCGGCCGGCTCGCCGACCCGCTCCCCCGCGCACGCGAGCGGGAAGGAGCGGGCGCGCGGTCCCGAAAAGTCCCCGCAAACGCAGACGAGGCCGTCTCCGCGGCGACAGCACCCCCCAGCCCTGCCGACGCGGAACGACCTCGTCTGCTGTAGATAACGAGCCTTTCCTCAATCCTGTTCCCGGATTCCGCAACTTTTTCGTGATCTGGCTCACTCCCGCACCGGCCTTGCTAACGACACACTATCGATATATCGTTGACGCATCGAGAACAGATCACGATATAGGGGGAGAAATGGATTCCGCACAGGCAGCAGGCGGGCACTGGCCCGGCGCGCACGAGTACCGGCAGGCGGCCCGTGAGGCCAAGCAGGCCGCCCGCGAGGCGTTCAGGGCCGTTTCCGAGGCCTTCGACGACATGGGTGGCCGCCGCCACCATCACGAGCACCGCCAGCGCGGCAGGCGTGGCGGCCCCGGCGGGCCGTTCCCGTTCGACTGGGGGCGCGGCCCCTGGGGCGGCCCCGGCGGGCCGTGGGGCGGCCAGCGGGGCTGGGGCGGCCGGGGCCGCAAGGCCAAGCGGGGCGACGTCCGCGCCGCGATCCTGGCCCTGCTCTCGGAGGAGCCGCGCAACGGCTACCAGATCATCCAGGAGATCGCCGAGCGCAGCGAGGGCGGCTGGAAGCCCAGCCCCGGCGCCGTCTACCCGGCGCTGCAGCAGCTCACCGACGAGGGCCTGGTGATCTCGGAGGAGAGCGAGGGCCGCAAGACCTTCCGCCTCACCGAGGCGGGGCGCAACTACATCGAGTCGCACGCGGACGAGGTCCGGGCCCCGTGGGACGAGATGCGCCCCGACATCGACGACAACACCGCCGATCTCTGGCACATCGCCCGGCAGTCGGCCTTCGCCATGATGCAGGTTTTGCAGACCGGGAACGACGCACAAATCCGAGAAGCGCGTAAGACTCTTATAGAGACCCGGCGCAAGCTCTACCAGATCCTGGCGGACGACGAACCGGGCGAGGAGTGAGCGCGAGCTTCCGGAAGGATTCGGGATCAGGTATGGACTCGCACGACCTTCGCATCGGCGACGCCGAGCGTGAGCAGACGATGGCCGTCCTGCGCGAGCACTTCGCGCAGGGCCGCCTGACCCACGAGGAGCTCGACGAGCGACTCGACCAGACGCTGGCCTCGAAGACGGCCCGTGACCTGGCAAAGGTGACGGCCGACCTACCGGGGCCGCAGCCCGCGCCCGGCTACCGCGAGCCCGCACCCCACTACGACCCCCACCATGACCCCCACCATGACATGGACGGCTGGCGGGAGGCGATGTCGGCGCACCGCCGGCAGATGCAGTCCATGCACCAGGCCCACCATGACATGCGCCACTCCATGCACCAGGCCCGCCGGGATATGCGCCGTCAGTGGCGCGAGCAGGGCGGCAACCACCCGTGGCGGCGCCATCGCGGGCCGCATCCGTTCATGGGCGTGCTGTTCGTGTTCCTGCTGCTGGGGCTGATCTTCGGCGGCTTCGGGATCTTCAAGGTGCTCTTCGTGGTGTGGCTGGGAGCCATGGTGTTCAGCCTCATCCACCGGCGCTTCCACTACCGGCGCTGACGGTCCGCCCGGATCGTTTTGGGCCTTGACCCTGTCAGGGGCTCATTTCATGATCAGGGCGGATCTTCAGAGTCGAAGGGACGCCGCATGACCCAGCAGGGCGCTCCGGCCCGCCGCACGAACCCGTTCGCCGCCGTCGCCCCGGCCGACGGCCTCGCCCTGGACGTGCCGGAGTACCAAACCGGTTTCGACCGCGACCACGCGATCTGCCCCGAGCCGATGTGGAAGCTGGAGCGCGCCCAGCACTTCTACGAGCCGGACGTGGCGAGCTGGCGGGCCATGATGGACGGCGACTGGGAGCGTTCGCTGGCCCTGACCGCGCACATGGCGGCGACCGTGGCCGACTATTTCCGGCACCGCGTCCCGGTCAAGCGGGTGCGGGTCGTCGAGTTCCCGATCACCTCGTACCTGCAGTGGGAGATGCACATCCTGGCCTTACGCGCCAGGGCCGGCTCCCCGTGCCGGGTGGTGCCGGCCGAGCGGGTGGCGGGGCTCGACCCGATGCCGGAGCTGGTGATCTTCTCTCCGTCCCTGATGTACGAAGTGCTGTACGACCGGTACGGCGGGTGCATGGGCGGGCGGCGGATCACCGATCCCGCCGTCGTGGGGCCGTGCCTGCGGACGGTCCAGGAGCTGTTCGCCGAGGGGGAGAACGTGCTCGACTTCCACGAGCGGGAGATCGTGCCGCTGCCGCCGCCGCAGGTCACCGACGAGATGCGGGCCGCGCTGCCCGCCTACGCGCACCGTACCGAGGAGTTCCGGGTCTGAGCGCCCCCTTCACATTCCTCAGCAGGCCGGGAACCGGGCGCACGCCACGAGGTGGCCGGGTTCGGCCTCCAGCAGCGCTCCCGTGCCGCCGCGCTCGTGGTAGAGGCAGGTTTCCACGGGCGTGGCGTCGTCCCAGGCCTGGTGCAGGCGCGGCACGGCGGACAGCAGCTCGCGGGTGTACGGGTGCAGCGGATCGCCGAAGACCTTGTCCGTCAGCCCCATCTCGACCACGCTCCCCTGGCGCAGCACCACCGTGCGCTCGGCGAGGTAGTTGCCGAGCGAGAGGTCGTGCGTGATGTAGAGCACGCCGAGGCCCCGGGTCTTCAGCTCGGCGAGCAGGTTGAGCACGTCGATGCGGGTGGAGGCGTCCAGCATGCTGGTGATCTCGTCGGCCACCAGCAGCTTGATGTCGAGCAGCAGCGCGCGGGCGATGAGCAGGCGCTGGAGCTGGCCGCCGCTGAGCTGGTGCGGATACTTGCCGAGCACCTGGTCGGGGTTGAGCCGCACGTCGCGCAGGCACGCCGCGACCCGTCCGGCCCACTCGGCCGCCGGGACGGACGGGTGGTACGCCTCCTTGACCAGGTCGAACACCCGGTCGGCCTTGAACACCGGGTTGAACGAGCTGAACGGGTCCTGGAAGATGCCCTGGATGTGGCGGTAGTACGCCTTGCCGCCGCGCACGGGCCGCCCGTCGAAGGTGATCGTGCCGCTGGTGACCGGGTTCAGGCCGAGGATCATCCGGCCGATCGTGCTCTTGCCGCTGCCGCTCTCCCCGATGAGGGAGACGACCTCGCCGGGCACGACCTCGAAGCTCACGTTCCGTACGGCCGCGACGCTCTTGCCGCCGAACGCGCCGATCCTGAATTCCTTGGTGACGTCGTCGAGTTTCAGCATCAGGCCTTCCAGCAGGCGACGTGATGGTCGGAGGCGAGCTCGACCACGGGCGGTTCCTCGGCGCACTCGTCCCCCGCGATCGGGCAGCGGTCGCGGAAGCGGCAGCCGGCGGGCGGGTCCAGCAGCGACGGCGGGCTGCCGGCGATGCCCTCCAGCCTGCGGTCGGCGTAGCGGACCCCGACCTCGGGCAGGGAGTCGAGGAGCAGCTTCGTGTACGGGTGGCGGGGTGCCTTGACGATCACGTCGGCGGGCGCCTTCTCGGCCAGCTTGCCCGCGTACATGACCATGATCGTGTCGGCGATGTGGTGGGTGAGCGCGATGTCGTGGGTGACGAAGATCATGCTCTTGACGTAGCCGCTCTCGCGGAAGCCGAGCAGCGCGCGGGCGACGGCCTTCTGGGTGGAGACGTCGAGCGCGGAGGTGACCTCGTCGGCGATCAGCAGGGACGGGTCGAGCAGCGTCGAGATGACCATCACCATGCGCTGCTTCATGCCGCCGGACAGCTCGATCGGGTAGCGGTCGAGCACCTCGCGGGGCAGGCCGACCTGGTCCATCCGGCGTTCCAGCTCGGCCGCGTCCACCTCCGCGCCCCTCGACCGGAGCAGCTCGCCGACCATCCTGCGGATCTTGCGGGTGGGGTTGAGCGCGCTCATGGCGTACTGCGGGATGAGGGAGACCTCCTTGAAGCGGAAGTCGTTCATCCCGCGGTCGTCGGCGATGGGCAGCTCCCGGCCGTCGAGCACGACCCGGCCGCCGACGTGGCGCATGCGGCCGTCCATGCGGATGAGGCTCTTGCCCAGCGTGCTCTTGCCGCAGCCGGACTCGCCGACCAGGCCGAGGATCTCGCCGTCCGACAGCTCGAAGGACATGCCGTCGAGGGCGCGGACCTCGCCCCTGAGCGTGCGGTAGTGCACCCTCAGCTCGCTGACCTGCAGGCTCATGTCTCCCTCAGTTTCGGGTTGAAGACCTCGTCGAGGCCGACGTTGGCCACGTACAGGGCACCCACGATGGCGGTGATGGCCGCGCCCGGCGGCACGAACCACCACCACATGCCGAGCTGGAGCGCGCTCCACTGGTTGGCGTTCTGCAGCATCAGGCCGAGCGAGACCCCCTCGGTCGGGCCGAGGCCGATGAAGTCGAGCGAGGAGGCGATGAGGATCGAGCCGCCGAACAGCAGGATGAACGTCATGAACAGGTAGGAGCTCATGTTCGGCGCGATCTCCCTGGTGATGATCTTCCAGGTGCTCGCGCCGCTCATCCTGGCCAGGTCCACGAACTCCCTCGTACGCAGCGAGAACGTCTGCGCCCTGATCGCCCGCGCCGCCCACGGCCACTGCGTCAGGCCGATGAACAGGCCCTGCACGGCCACGCTCCTGATCCCCAGGTACGCGTTGATGATCAGCAGCACGGCCAGGGTCGGGATGACGAGGATGACGTTGGTCAGCATGTTGAGCACCTCGTCGACGATGCCGCCGCGGTAGCCGGCCACGAACCCGACGAGCATGCCGATGGCCGCCGCGATGCCGCCGCCGACCACGCCTACGGCGAAGGTGCTGCGCAGGCCGTGCACGAACTGCAGGAAGATGTCCTGGCCGAACGTGGTGGTGCCGAGCCAGTGCCCGGCCGAGGGCGGGCTCATGGGCTGGGGGCCGTACTCGTTGGGCGTGCCGCCGGTCAGCACCGGCCCGATCAGGCCGAGCAGGAGCAGCGCCAGCACGAGGCCGAAGCCGAACATCAGCTTGCCGTTGCGCACCGCGAAGTAGAGCGCCTCGCGCCGGACCCCGGCGCGCTCGCGCGGGGCGACTTCCTGGAGTGCCGTCATGCCCGCGCACCCGCCATTCCCGCCCTGGTACGCGGATCGACCACGACGTAGACGATGTCGATGATGAAGTTGGCGATCAGCACGCCGAGCACGATGAACAGGAACGTGCCCTGGAGCAGGAAGAAGTCCTTGTTCTTGATGGCGTTGAGGATCAGGCTGCCCAGGCCCGGGTAGGCGAAGACGATCTCGGTGACCAGGGCTCCGGCCACGATCACGCCGAGTTGCAGGGCCAGGCCGGTGATCTGGGGCAGGACGGCGTTGCGGAAGGCGTACCTGCGGATGAGCCTGGCCGGCGCGCCGAGCGCGGCCAGGTAGTTGGAGTAGTCGGACTCCAGCTCATAGATGATCATGTTGCGCATGCCGATGGCCCAGCCGCCCAGCGCCACCAGGAACAGCGACAGGAACGGCAGTGTCCAGTGGTGCAGCAGGTCGAGCAGGAACGCCCACGACCAGTTGGGCCGCATCGAGAAGCTGTAGCCGCCGGCCACCGGGAACAGTCCGGCGATCACGCCGAGCGCCCAGGCCAGGAGCACGGCCAGCCACATGTACGGCATCGCGGTCAGGACGTACCCGACCGGGAGCACGGTGTTGTCGAGCAGCTTGCGCCGGGCCGCGTACGCGCCGAACCAGTTGCCCACCACCCAGCTCAGCAGCACCGACGGGACGATCAGCGCCAGCGTGTACGGCACCGCGCTCATGATCACGGAGCTGACGGGGGAAGGGAACAGCCAGATGCTGATCCCGAAGTCGCCCCTGAACAGCGCGGCCCAGAAGTTGAGGTACTGCGTGATCAGCGGCTGGTCGAAGCCGAAGAGGTTGCTGTAGTAGACCCGCATCGCCTCCGCGGCGGCGGGCTGGGTGACGTTGGCCCTGGCCACCATGCTCGCCACCGGGTCGCCGGGCATGAAACGCGGGATCAGCCAGTTGACGGTGACAGCGACGAAGAAGGTCAGCCCGTATATGAGCAGTTTTCTGCCGAAATATCGACGCACGTGATGCTTTCTCCGTGAGAGCCGTGAAAGTCCCCCGCTCCTGCGGGAGCGGGGGACGATGGGGTCAGGAGCCGGAGGGCTGGAGCTGCGTGAGGGTCTCGAAACCACCCAGTTCGAGCCAGTTGTGCCACATCACGGCCGGGGTCTTGGGCGTGCTGCCCGCCGCGGCCGGCCAGTTCTTCCAGACCTGGTTGCTCGACTGCGCCCAGAGGCCGTTGTACCAGAGCGGGATCACCGGCAGGTCGTCCAGGTGGATCTGCTGGAGCTGGGAGATGATCTTCTTCATGCCCTCGACGTCGTCGGTCTTGACCTGGTCGAGCTGCTTGGTCAGGTCCCAGGCCCGCTTGTTCTCGTAGCGGGCGAAGTTGACGGTGTTCTGCTGTTTCTGGATCGGGAGCTGGAAGAGGTACTCGTAGTAGGTGTACGGCGAGTTGGACAGCTGCCGCTCGTTGTTGATCAGCAGGTCGAAGTCGCCCTTGGCACGCTTCTCCACCAGGGCGTTGAAGTCGGGGAAGTCCGGGGTGATCTGGATCCCGGCGGTCTTGGCGCTGGCGGCGATGGACCTGGCCGACTCCATCCAGTCCGTCCAGCCGGACGGCACGATGATGGCCAGGCTGATCTTGGAGCCGTCCTTGTTCTCGACGTACCCGTCGCCGTCGGTGTCCTTGTAACCGGCGTCGGCCAGCGCCTTCTTCGCCTTGGCCGCGTCGAAGGCGAACCCGGATTCGGCCACCACGTTCTGGTCGACGTACTGCTCCCACTGCGGCAGCAGGCCGGTCGGGCTGGCGGCCTTGACGAGGTTGCCGTACACGCCTTCGACGATCTTCTTGACGTCGATCGAGGCGGCGAGCGCCTTGCGGAAGGCGGGGTCGTCCATCGGCTTCTTGGTGGTGTTGGGCACCAGCCACGCGGTGTTGGCCGACAACATGTACGGCGGCTCGCTGTAGTAGGTCGTCAGGCCGAAATTGCCCTTGACCAGGTTGGCCACGCCGGGCAGGAAGTTGTTGCTCAGGTCCATGCCCTTCTGCAGCAGCAGGCCCATCGCGACCTCGTTGCTCGGGGTGGCGATGTCGACGATGTAGCGGGGCTTGGGCTCCATGTTCAGCGCGGTCTTGCCCCACCAGTCGTCGCGCCGCTGCAGCACGACGCGGTCCTGGTCCTTGGCCATGAACGTGTATGCGCCCGTGCCCACCGGGTTCTCGTTGATCCCGTCGAGCACGTCCTTCTCCGAGCGGCCCTTCCAGATGTGCTCGGGGACGATCGACCGGCTGTACAGGTTGAAGTCCCACTGCTGGTAGTTGGCCGTGGAGAAGCTGAACTTCACCGTCTGGTCGTCGACCGCCTCGACGCTCTTCAGCCAGGTCCACAGGTTGTGGTACGGGATCGTCTCCATCTTGCCGAGCTCGAAGGAGTACGCCACGTCCTTGGCCGTCAGAGGCTGGCCGTCGGCCCACTTGACGCCCTGGCGGAGCTTGACCTGGTACGTCTTGTCGTCGGCCCACGAGCCGCTCTCGGCCAGCCAGGGGGTCAGCTTGCCGGCGGTCGCGTCATAGTGGAACAGCGTCTCGTACACCAGGCCCTTGGTGCCCGTGGCGTGGTCCCATTCCCTGATGGGGTTGAAGTTGACGGGCGGCCCCCACTGGGTGCCGGTCGTGTAGAGGGTCTCGTTGCGCGGCAGCGAGTCGGGGTTGGCGCTCGCCACCGCGCCCTGGCTCTGCGGCTGGGAGGCCGGTGGGGTCGGCGTGGCTCCGCCGCCGGTGCAGGCCGCGGCGAGCAGGCCCGCCGCCACGAGCGGAATCATGATCCGAGCCCGGTTTCGCATCGCTTCTCTCCTTCCTCCGCGCGGGGCGCGAAGGTTCGCACGTCTTCCATCGACCCCCGATGGGCCGGCTTGCTCTCGAACGGGCGGCGGGAGCTCCCACCTGGGAGCGCTCCCAGCAAGGACGCAGAACGCGCCCCCGCCCTGGAGACCGGTGAGCGATTCACTGAGGAGTAGTCACAGGCCGTGAGGGCCTGCTGAACCGGATAAGTACCGCGAACGTAAGTTCACGATGTCCGTGCCGTCAATACCCGTGACTCTTTCGAGACGCGCCCCGCAAACGCTCTCACCGGTTGACCTCGACCGCGATTGAGGTTGCACGGTGGAGCGCATGAACAGCTTCACGATCGGCGTCATCCTGCCGGGAGTCTCCGTGCAGCGGCGCGACGGCATCGACCTGCCGGCCGCCGCGCGGCACGCCGAGGACGCCGGGCTGGACGGCGTGTGGCACGGCGACCACCTGGCCATCGGCGGGCCGACCCTGGACGGGCCCATCGCCCTGGCCGCCGCCGCGGCGGGCACCCGGCGGATCAAGGTGGGGATGAGCGTGTTCGTCCCCGCCATCCGGCCCCTCGCGTGGGCCGCCAAGCAGATCGCGACCCTGCAGCACGTCACCCGCGACCGCCTCGTCCTGGGGGTGGGCTCGGGCGGCGGTCCCGGGCAGTGGGCCGCGGCGGGGGCGCCCTACCGCTCGCGCGGCCGGCGTACCGACACGGCCCTGGAACTGCTGCCCCGGCTGCTGGCGGGCGAGGAGACGCGGCTGCGGGACGAGCCCGGCGAGCCGCCCGTACGGCTGGCGCCCGCCGCCACGATGCCGCCGGTGTGGGTCGGCAACGCGTCCGAGGCGGCGATCCGGCGGGCGGCGCTGCTCGGCGACGGGTGGTTCCCGTCCCTGGTCCCGCCCCGGGAGGTGGCCGAGGGCCGGGCCCGGCTCGCGGAGCTGGCCGCGGGCCGGGGCCGTCCCGTACCGGTCGTCGCGATCGGCGGCACGGCGGCCCTGGGGAGCGGCGACGGCATCCCGTCGCGGGAGGAGATCGCGTCAGGCGTCGCCGCCGCCTACGGCCGCCCCTTGGAGGAGGTCCTGCCGATCCCGCTCACCGGCCCGCCGGAGCGAGCCGCCGAGGCGCTCGCCGCCTACCGCGACGCCGGGGCGGGCCACGCGGTCATCGGCATTGCGGGCGGCGACTGGCGTACCCAGGTGGACCTGCTGGCGAAGGTGCGCGACCTGCTGCGGTGAGGTCCCCGGCCGGGTTCAGAGCCAGCCCATGCGCTGGGCCGTGCGGATGGCCTCCAGGCGGTTCTGGGCGTTGAGCTTGGTCATCGCGCTCGACAGGTAGTTGCGTACGGTGCCCTCGGTCAGGTGCAGCTCGGCCGCGATCCGCGAGATCGTGGCCCCGTCGCCGGCCAGCCGCAGCGCGTCGCGCTCGCGCTCGGTCAGCGGGCTGTCGCCGGCCGCCATCGCGGCGGCGGCCAGCTCGGCGTCGAGATAGCGGCCGCCCGCCTGGACCTTGCGGATCGCCATGGCCAGCTCCTCGGCCGAGGCGTCCTTGCCGAGGAAGCCGCTCACCCCCGCCGCCATGGCCCTGCGCAGGTAGCCGGGGCGGCCCAGGCTCGTCAGGATGACGATCTTGCACTGCGCGCTGATCTGCTCGGCCGCGCTGAGGCCGTCCATGCCGGGCATCTCGATGTCGAGCACGGCCACGTCGGGCCGGTGCTCGGCCACGGCGGCCACGACCTCGTCGCCCCTGCCCACCTGGGCGACGACCTCGATGCCCTCCTCCAGGTCCAGCAGGGCTGCGATGGCGCCCCGGATCAGGTGCTCGTCGTCGGCCAGTAACACCCTGGTCGTCATGCCGGCACCGCCGCCCGCAGCAGGTAGCCGCCCTCGTGCGTCGGCGCGGCCTCCAGGGTGCCGCCGACCGCGCGTACGCGCTGGGCCAGCCCCGCCAGGCCGTTCGGCGCGTGCTCGCCCGCCGGCCCGCTCACCCCGTCGTTGGACATCTCCAGCACTCCATCCTCGATCGTGATCGTGCAACGTCCGGCCGTGCTGTGCTTGAGCACGTTGGTGGTCCCCTCGCGCACGACCGTGGCCAGCAGCGTGCGGGTCTCCGGCGGCAGCGAGCCCGTCTCGGCGCGCACGGTGCATCGTACGTCCGCCGCCTCCAGCACGGCCCGCACGCTGGCGAGCATCTCGTCCAGGTCGACGGCCCGGTAGCTCTGCACGACGGAGCGCACCTCGCGCAGCGACCGCCGGGCCAGGTCGCGGACCGCGAACATCTCCTCGGCCGCCGCCGCCGGGTCGACCGGCAGCGTGCGCGACGCGCCCTCGGTGCGGGCCGCGATGTCGGTGAGGCTCTGCCCGAGCAGGTCGTTGAGGTCGCGGGCGAAGCGCAGGCGCTCCTCCGAGACCGCCAGCCTGGCCTGCGCCTCCTGCCCCTCGTACGCCTCCTTGGCCACCCGCCAGAGCCACAGGTTCGTCAGCACGCCGACCACGCTCACGGCGGTGAACACCGACTGCACCAGGAGCGTGCCCCAGATGGGCGCGCCCTGCAGCGCCACGTACAGGTTGAAGAGCACGACGGACAGGACCGAAAGGATCACGATGGTGCGCCTGCGCACGAAGGGCCCCAGCATGCCCAGCCACGTCGGGATGGCCCACATGAAGAAGGCGACGGACATGACCAGGATGATCACGCCGGTCACCGCCAGGATCGCGGTGGGCCGCCTGCCGCCCCTCATGGCCACCCGGTGCGGCCGCGTCGCGAGCACGTTGAAGACCACCAGCAGGGCGACACCGGCCAGGACCACCGGCCACGGCACGCCCATCTGCCAGCGGACATAGAGGTCGTAATAGCCGAAGAAGGAGAACAGATTGATGAAGTCGGTCGAGTAGACGATCACCCAGCGGATCTTGTCCAGCTTCGTCGCGCGGCGGATCACGCGGGCACCGCCGCTCGCAGCAGGAACTCGCCCGCCGGGGTCGGCCGGGCGGAGAAGGAGCCGCCCGCCGTGGCCAGCCGCTCCGAGAGGCCCCGCAGGCCGCTGCCGGAGGCGGAGGGGTGCCCGTCCACGCCGTCGTTGATCATTTCGAGCACGCCGCCGTCGATCGTGATCGCGCAGCGGGTGGCCGCGCTGTGCTTGAGCACGTTGGTGGTGCCCTCGCGGACCGCCCAGGCCAGCAGCGTCCGGGCGGCCGGCGACAGCCCGTCGGCCCTGGCGTCGATCAGGCAGCGCGCGCCGGCCGCCTCCAACGCCACCCGCGCGCCGGCCAGCTCCTCGTCGAGGTCGAGCGTCTGGTAGCCGTGCACCGCCTGCTGCACCTCGGCCAGGGACTCGCCGGCCAGCCGGTGCACCTGGGCCATCTCGGCGTCCGCCCGCCCGGCGTCCTTGGTCGCCAGCTTGGCGGCCAGCTCGCTCTTCAGCGTGATCACCGACAGGCTGTGCCCGAGCAGGTCGTGCAGGTCACGGGCGAAGCGCAGCCGCTCCTCCGACACCGCCAGCCGGGCCTTGGCCTCCTTGCTGTCGTGGGCGTCCCTGATCGTCCACCAGATCCAGCGCCAGACCAGCATGGCCACCGTCAGCGCGACGGCGCTGAACGTCTCGGGGACGAGCACCCCGTACCACGGCTCGCCGGTCACGGCCATGACATAGCCGCCGGCCAGGCCGACCACGGCCACGCCGAGGCAGAGGGTCACGGCCCACGGCAGGTAGAGGGCGGCGATCGACAGCCACAGGACGCCGATCTCCAGCCAGGTGGGCACGTTCTCCAGCGGCTGGCGCGGGACCAGCGCCACCGCGACCGCCGCGGACAGCCCCGCGACCACCAGCTTCGGCGTGGGCCGGGGCCTGGCGTCGTAGGCGTCCCTGAGCAGGGAGGGGAAGAGGCCGAAGCAGACAAGCAGGCATGTGAGGACGGCCGCGGCGTGGAGCGTGGAGATCCGGCCGTCCGCCAGGTAGATGACGATGACCACCACGAACATGACGCCGAGGAGCATGACCGCGGCGTCCATCCAGTAGAGCAGGATCTTTCGCGCCGTCTCCGGACGCGCCGCCATCACGCCATCCCCCTGCCGCTGGAAACCTCGCCCGTCGCGGAAATCCTATAGTCAGGGAGAGGTCTGCCAAAGAATCCGTGACACGTCCGGTTTCGGGGCGACTCCGCGCAGCGACAGCCAGGCCAGGCCGTGGCGGGCGGCGTAGGCGGCCAGGGTCCGGGCGTCGACCTCGTTCAGATCGCCCTCGCCCACCAGCACCGGGGTGAGCGCGATGTGCGGCCACGCCTCCTCGGGGTCGTCCAGGCCCTGGGCCCGCGCGATCTGGTCCCTGGCCGCCAGCACGGCCTCCGCCACCCGGCGCAGGCGGCCGTCAGGGGCGCCCCGCGGTTCGATGTCGGCCAGCAGGTTGACGGTGCCGATCTCGGCGCCCGCCTGGCGGGTGGCCCGCAGCATCGCCACGTCGCCGGAGCCCAGCCCGTCCGACTTCAGCGGCAGCGTGAAGCTGACCTGGAGCGGCCGCTCGCGCTGCATGGCGTAGATGGCCCGCGCCCGGCGCAGCACGGCGGCCTGGTCCCGGCTGTCGCTGACCTCGAAGTCGATGGTGTCGGCGTCGAACGCCCCGACCACCCTGCGGTAGGCGGCCGCGAGCCCGCCCGGCCTGGTGCAGGTGTCGGCCAGCTCCCGCCCCTCCGGGCCGCCGAACACGGGCGCGGCGTCGCCGCCCAGCGCCCTGAGCCGGCCGATCCGGTTGGCCACGGGGTTCTTGCCGGGATCGAGCGGGTCGGACTGGGACGGGCCATTCCATTTGGGCGCGCAGCCGTCGTCGCCCGAGACGAGGTGGCCGAGCGCGTACCGGCGCACACCGGTGCGCCGGGTCTCCTTGGTCAGGTCGAACTCGGGCTCCCGCGCGGTGTCGACGAACTCCACGAACGCCGCCTGCGGCTCCACCGCCACCGGCGGCGAGACGGCAGGGGTGTGCCTCACCACCGGCGGCCTCGGCGCGAGCGTGGCACCCGCGGGAAGCATGCGCACGATCGCTCCGGTGGCGGCGGTGAGAGCGAGGGCCCCGAGGATCGCGAGCGGGCGCGGGAGCATGCCCGGCTCCCTCTTGTGCCGCGGCATAGGCCACCTCACGTGGTCATTCGGCTACTCTCCGGCGCTGACTCGAACGGTAGCAAGCGCGCGAGCCGCTGTGCGGTCCTTTTCCGGCACGCGTCCGTTGTGTGCGGATAATGTCGTCATGAAGCTGCGGATCTTCACCGAGCCCCAGCAGGGCGCGACATATGACGACCTGCTCACCGTCGCCCAGGCCACCGAGCGACTGGGTTTTGACGCTTTCTTCCGTTCCGACCACTACATGCGCATCGGCCCCGGCGACCCGGGGGTCGGCTCGACCGACGCGTGGATCACGCTGGCCGGCCTGGCCAGGGAGACCTCGAGGATCCGGCTGGGCACCCTGGTGACGCCGGCCACGTTCCGGCTGCCCGGGCCGCTGGCGATCAGCGTCGCGCAGATCGACCAGATGAGCGGCGGCCGGGTCGAGCTCGGCTTCGGCACGGGCTGGTTCGACACCGAGCACGCGGCGTACGGCATCCCGTTCCCGCCGCAGAACGAGCGGTTCGGGCGGTTCGAGGAGCAGCTCGAGATCATCACGGGCCTGTGGACCGCGGAGAAGAGCTTCTCGTTCGAGGGCAGCTACTACCGGGTGGCCGACTCGCCCGCGCTGCCCAAGCCGGTCCAGCGGCCCAGGCCGCCGATCATCATCGGCGGGTTCGGCGCCAAGCGCACGCCGAGGCTGGCGGCTGCGTACGCCGACGAGTACAACCTCCCGTTCCACACCCTGGCCGACACGGAGCAGGCGTTCGCGCGGGTGCGCGCGGCCTGCGAGACGACCGGGCGCGAACTGACGTACTCGGTGGCGCAGACGACCGTCGTGGGCGCGGATCGGGCGGAGGTCGAGCGACGCGCGGCCGCCATCGGCGAGAACCCCGAGACCCTGCCCGCGGGCGGCCTGTGCGGCACCCCGGCCGAGATCGTGGAGAAGATCGGCAAGTTCGCCGAGCTGGGCGCCGAGACGGTCTACCTCCAGATCATGGACCTGAACGACCTCGACCACCTGGAGCTGATCGCCGCTGAGGTGCTTCCGCACGTGTAAGTAATCATTGGCGGCGCTTCGTGGCGGTACGGCAGACTTGGGGCGTGCTGCTGACGATCACGACCACCGCGAGGCCCGCCACTGACCTGGGTTTCCTCCTGCACAAGCATCCCGGGCGCGTGCAGGAGTTCGGCCGGTCGTTCGGCACGGCGACGGTGTTCTACCCCGAGGCCGAGGAGGAGCGCTGCACGGCGGCCCTCCTGCTCGAAGTCGATCCGATCGCGCTGGTCAGGTCGCGCGGCAAGAGCTCGCCCGACTTCAGCCTTTCGCAGTACGTCAACGACCGCCCCTACGCGGCCTCCTCGCTGCTGGCCGTGGCGCTGGCCGACGTGTTCCGGACGGCGCGGGCGGGCCGGTGCGCGGCCAGGCCCGAGCTGGCGGGCACGCCGCTGCCGCTGGAGCTGCGGCTGCCCGCGCTGCCCTGCCGGGGCGGCCCCGAGCTGGCCACCAGGCTCTTCGAGCCGCTCGGGTGGGAGGTGGACGCGCAGGCTCTGCCGCTCGACGAGGGCTTCCCCGAGTGGGGTGATTCGCGCTATGTCCGGCTCACCCTGCGCGGCACGGCGCGCCTCGCCGACGCGCTCAACCACCTGTACGTGCTGCTGCCGGTGCTCGACGACGGCAAGCACTACTGGATCGCGCCCGACGAGGTCGACAAGCTGATCAGGGCGGGCGAGGGCTGGCTGGCCGGGCACCCGGAGCGGGGCCTGATCACCCGGCGCTACCTGGGGCGGCGCTGGGCGCTGGCCCGCACCGCGCTGGCGCGCCTGGCTGAGCTGGGCGACGAGACCGAGGAGGAGCTGGAGCCCGCGGTCGAGGAGGACGCGCCCGCCGGGGAGACCGCCGCCGACGAGGCGGCCGCCGCGGAGGCCGAGGCCCAGGGCGACGCTCCCCAGGAGGAGGCCGCCCAAGATGAGGCCACCCAGCAGGCGCCCAAGGCGAAGCCGCTGAACCTCCGGCGGCGCGAGGCGGTGCTGGCCAAGCTGGAGGAGCTCGGCGCGGTCAGCGTGATCGACCTGGGCTGCGGCCAGGGCGAGCTGGTCGGCGCGCTGCTGGCCAGGCCCAGGTTCGCCAGGGTCGGCGGCATGGACGTCTCGTCGATGGCGCTCACCATCGCCGCCCGCAAGCTGCGGCTGGACCGCATGCCCGACAGCAAGCGCGGCAGGCTCACCCTGTTCCAGGGCGCGCTCACGTACACCGACAAGCGGCTGTCCGGCTACGACGCCGCGGTGCTCATGGAGGTGATCGAGCACGTCGACCCGCCGCGCCTGACCGCGCTCGAACGCGTCGTGTTCGGCCGCGCCCGGCCCCAGCACGTGCTCGTCACCACCCCCAACGTCGAGCACAACGTCCGCTACGAGTTCCTGACCGGCCTGCGCCACCCCGACCACCGCTTCGAGTGGACCCGCGCCGAGTTCGCCGCCTGGGCCACCAGGGTCGCCGGCGAGTACGGCTACCAGGTCGCTTTCGCGCCGGTCGGCGACGATGACCCCGAGGTCGGCCCGCCGACCCAGATGGGAGTGTTCACCCGTGATCAGCGTTCCTGAGCTCTCGCTGGTGGTGCTCGTCGGCGTCTCGGGCAGCGGCAAGTCGACGTTCGCCAAGAAGCACTTCAAGCCCACGCAGGTCATCTCCTCCGACTTCTGCCGCGGCCTGGTCTCCGACGATGAGAACGACCAGTCGGCCACGCCCGCGGCGTTCGACCTGCTGCACCACATCGTCGGCGTACGGCTGGCCAGGGGCCTGTTCACCGTGGTCGACGCCACCAACGTCCAGTACGCGGCCCGCAGGAGCCTCCTCGACCTGGCCAGGAAGTACGACGTGCTGTGCGACGCGATCGTGCTCGACGCGCCCGAGGAGGTGGCCATCGAGCGCAACGCCGCCCGGCCCGACCGCGACTTCGGCCCCGGCGTGGTCATCCGCCAGCGCAAGGAGCTGCGGCGCTCGCTGAGCAAGATCTCCAACGACGGGTTCCGGCGGGTCCACGTGCTGCGCGGCCTCGACGAGATCGACGACGCGGAGATCACGTACGAGAGGGCCTGGTCCGACAGGACCGAGCTGACCGGCCCCTTCGACATCATCGGCGACGTGCACGGCTGCCGCTCGGAGCTGGAGACGCTGCTGCGCAGGCTCGGCTGGGAGGGGCTCACGCACCCGGAGGGGCGCACGGCCGTGTTCGTCGGCGACCTGGTCGACCGCGGGCCCGACACCCCCGGCGTGCTGCGCCTGGTGATGGACATGGTCGAGGCCGGCACCGCGATCTGCGTGGCCGGCAACCACGAGCAGAAGCTGGTGCGCGCGCTCAACGGCCGCAAGGTCACGGTCGCGCACGGCCTGCAGGAGTCGCTCGACCAGCTCGCGGCGCAGGAGCCCGAGTTCGTGGAGCGGGCCAGGACGTTCATGGACGGCCTGCTCAGCCACTACCGCCTCGACGGCGGCCGGCTCGTGGTCGCGCACGCGGGCCTGAAGGAGGCCTACCACGGCCGCGCCTCGGGCCGGGTGCGCGCGTTCGCCCTGTACGGCGACACGACCGGCGAGACCGACGAGTACGGCCTGCCCGTCCGCTACCCGTGGGCCGACGAGTACCGCGGCCGGGCGATGGTCGTCTACGGCCACACCCCCACGGTCCGCCCCGAGTGGGTGAACAACACGATCTGCCTCGACACCGGCTGCGTCTTCGGCGGCCACCTGACCGCGCTGCGCTACCCGGAGCGGCAGATCGTCCAGATCCCGGCAGAGAAGGTCTGGTACGAGCCGGCCAAGCCCCTCGGCACCGGCTCGGCCCGCGATCCCGGCATGCTGGACATCAACGACGTGATCGGCACCCGGCACGTCGAGACCAGGTTCGGCACCAGGGTCAAGGTCCTGGAGGAGAACGCGGCCGCGGCCCTGGAGGTCATGAGCCGGTTCGCGGTGGACCCGCGCTGGCTGGTCTACCTGCCGCCCACCATGGCGCCGCCGGAGACGTCCCGGCTGGACGGCTACCTCGAGCACCCGCACGAGGCGTTCGAGGAGTTCGCCGCCGCCGGGGTGCGCGAGGTCGTGTGCGAGGAGAAGCACATGGGCTCGCGGGCCGTCGCCGTGCTGGCCAGGACGCCGGAGGTGGCGGCGGCCAGGTTCGGCGTGACGGACGGCAGCACCGGCGCCGTCTACACGCGTACCGGACGGCCGTTCTTCGACGACACGGCGCCGCTGGTCGCCCGGCTGCGCGAGGCGTGCGAGCCGCTCTGGGCGGAGCTGGACTCCGACTGGGTGGTGCTCGACTGCGAGCTGCTGCCCTGGTCGGCGAAGGCCGGCGAGCTGATCCGCTCGCAGTACGCCTCCGTCGGCGCGGCCGCCCGCGCCGCGCTGCCCGAGGCGGTCGCGGCGCTGGAGGCGGCGGCCGGGCGGGGAATGGACGTGGGCGGACTGCTGACCCGCACCCGGCGCCGCTCCGACAACGCTGCCCTGTTCCGCGACGCTTATGCACGCTACTGCTGGCCGGTCGACGGCCTGGAGGGCATCCGGGTGGCGCCGTTCCAGATCCTCGCCTGCGAGGGGCGGGCCACGGCGCTGGAGCCGCACGCCTGGCACCTGTCCACGCTGGCGCTGCTCGACTCGCCGCTGATCGCCCCCACCCGGCACGTCTCCGTCACGCTCGACTCGCCCGGGTCGAGGGCTTCGGCGACCGAGTGGTGGGAGTCCCTGACGGCGGCGGGCGGCGAGGGCATGGTGGTCAAGCCCGCCGCGTACGCTCCCGGGCGGGTGCAGCCCGGGGTGAAGGTGCGCGGGCGCGAGTACCTGCGCATCATCTACGGCCCTGACTACACCGAGTCGCTCGACGTGCTGCGCCGGCGCTTCCTGGGCAAGAAGCGCTCGATGGCGCTGCGCGAGTACGCGCTGGGGCTGGAGGCGCTGTCGCGGCTGGCGGACGGCGAGGCGGCCTGGCGGGTGCACGAGCCGGTCTTCGCGGTGCTGGCCCTGGAGTCGGAGCCTGTGGATCCCCGGCTCTGACTAACGCCATGACCTGCGGGTATGTCCCCACACCACGGGGAAGGACCTGCATGGCAACGAAGTTCGCGCACCACGAGCACCTCGGCCACGTCATCTTCATCACGGCGGCCGCGGCCATCGGGGGGTTCTTGTTCGGCTACGACAGCGCCGTGATCAACGGCGCCGTCGTCGGCATCCAGAAGTACTTCCACGTGGGTCCGGTCGAGATCGGGTTCGTGGTGGCCATCGCGCTGCTCGGGTCCGCCGTGGGGGCGTGGGCGGGCGGCGGGCTGGCCGACCGGCTGGGGCGCACCAGGACGATGCAGGTGGCGGCGCTGCTGTTCGCGGTCAGCTCGATCGGTCAGATGCTGCCGTTCGCCATCTGGGACCTCGCGTTCTGGCGCGTGATCGCGGGCTTCGCGATCGGCATGGCGTCGGTGATCGGGCCCGCGTACATCGCCGAGGTGGCCCCGCCCGCCTACCGGGGACGGCTGGGCTCGTTCCAGCAGCTGGCGATCGTGCTCGGCATCGCGGTCTCGCAGCTCGTCGACTACGTGATCGTCCAGCTGGCCGGCGGCAACGTGAACAACCCCCTCTGGGGCCTGCAGGCGTGGCAGTGGATGCTGGGCGCCTGCGTCGTGCCCGCCCTGTTCTACCTGACGTTCGCGCTGATCATCCCCGAGTCGCCGCGCTACCTGATCATGTCGGGGCGCACCAGGAGGGCCCGCGAGGTGCTGTCCGAGATCGAGCCCGAGGACGTGGACATCGAGGCCCACATCGCGGAGATCCAGCACGTGCTGCGCACCCAGCGGGTGCCGGGGCTGAAGGACCTGCGCGGGCCCGCGCTCGGGCTGCTGCCGATCGTCTGGATCGGGATCGGCCTGTCGGTCTTCCAGCAGTTCGTCGGCATCAACGTGATCTTCTACTACTCGTCCGTGCTGTGGCAGTCGGTCGGCATCAACCAGAGCGCCTCGCTGCTGATCAGCTTCTCCAGCTCGATGATCAACATCGTGGGCACGTTCATCGCGATCTCGCTGGTGGACAGGATCGGGCGCAAGCCGCTCCTCCTGATCGGCTCCGCGGGCATGGCGATCTCGCTGGCCACCGCGGCGTGGGCGTTCAGCGCGGCCAGGGAGGTGGGCAAGACGGTCACGCTGCCCGACCCGCAGGGCCTGATCGCGCTCGTGGCGGCCAACGTGTTCGTGCTGTTCTTCGCCCTGTCCTGGGGTGTGGTGGTCTGGGTGCTGCTGGGGGAGATGTTCCCGAACCGCATCCGCGCCGCCGCCCTGGGCGTCTCCGCCGGGGCCCAGTGGATCGCGAACTGGGCGGTCACGGTGACGTTCCCGGCGATGGCGGCCTGGAACCTGCCGCTCACCTACGCCATGTACGCGTTCTTCGCGGTGCTGTCGTTCCTGTTCGTCGTCAGGTGGGTGCGTGAGACCAAGGGCCGCAAACTCGAAGAGATGGGCTAATCTCCGGCACGTGATCGACGACGTCCTGGCCCCCGAGCTCGACGTGCTGTTCTGCGGCATCAATCCCGGCCTCATGTCCGAGGCCACCGGCCACCACTTCGCCCGGCCCGGCAACCGCTTCTGGCCCGCGCTGCACCTGTCCGGCTTCACCCCGCGCCTGCTGGCCCCGGCCGAGCAGCACCTTCTCCCCTCGTACGGCCTGGGCATCACGAACATCGTCGCCCGCCCGAGCGCCAAGGCGTCGGAGCTGACCCGGGAGGAGCTGGTGGAGGGCGGCCTGGCCCTGACCGCGAAGGTGGCGGCCGCGACGCCGACGGTCCTCGCGGTGCTGGGGATCTCGGCGTACCGCATGGCCTTCGCCCGCCCCAAGGCCCGCATCGGCCTCCAGGAGGAGCTCGTCGGTGGGGCCAGGGTGTGGGTGCTGCCCAACCCGAGCGGGTTGAACGCCCACTGGACCCTGGCCACCATCGCCGACGAGATGGGACGGCTGCGCGGTCACTTGGCCTGATCGGCCTGCCTGGCCTACTTGGCCTGCCTGGCCTACTTGGCCGCGAAGTCCTGGGTCCAGTAGATCCGGCCCTGGGAGTTCTTGGCCACGCCGACGCCGATCAGGTTGTACCGGCAGTTCATGATGTTGGCCCGGTGGCCCTCGCTGTTCATCCAGCCCTGGACCACGGAGGCCGGGGAGGGCTGGCCGAAGGCGATGTTCTCGGCGAAGGCCGTGCCTCCGCTGAAGCCGGCCCCCCGGATGCGGTCCATGAAGCTGCGGCCGTCCTTGGAGGTGTGGTCGAAGTAGCCCTGCTTCGCCATGTCGTCGGAGTGGCCGAACGCGGCGGTGCGGAGCTGCGGGTCGTGCTTGAGCGGCTGGCAGCCGCCCTTGGCCCGCTCGGCGTTGGTCAGCCTGAGGACCTCGTTCTCCTCGGCCGTGCCGACCGTCCCTCCGGACGACGGGGGCGGCGCGGTGGGCGTCGGGGTCGACGTGCCGCTGGGGCCGGGAGTGGTGGGAGTGGGCGTCGGCGTGCTGTCAGGGGTGCAGGTCAGCCGGACGGCCCGGGACTTGGCGGCGCCGCCGCGATAGTCGGTCGCGACCGCGTAATAGGTGCCCGGTTTGCAGGCGAGTGTCAAGGTGATGCGGCCGTCCTTGGAGGCCCCGCTCTTGACGACGGGGTCGGGACCCGGGACGGCGCGCTTGATGCGGATGCGCAGGAGTGCGCTGTCGTCGCAGTTGCGACGGGTGGCGAACGACTTGATCTTCAATGCGTTGGTCAGGCTGGGCTTGGCCACGTTCACGCGGCACGAGGCCTGCGCCTCGACCGAACTCTGCGCCGCGGCCTCGGCCGCACTGATCGGCGCGCAGAGCGCCGCCAGGCCGATGAGCCCGGCAAATACCCCAATGGGTCTACGCATAGGGGATTCCCTCCAGTTGCCATAGACGCTGGATGGCAAGGCATTCTGTCGGGAACGAGACCGACTTGTCACTAAATTGCGATATAAATCTCGCAACTCGGGTAAACCAGAGTGCCACCTGAGGCGTCAGTGCCCCCGCTGCCACAGGCTCGAAACTCCTGTCCCACCGGGTTTTGCACGCCCCATGGCCCCCATGGGAGCCACCTGGAGATACGCGGAGGATCGCTTGAGGGTTCACGAAGAAGCCCGCGGCGCATCGTGCGCCGCGGGCTGAGACGGACCCGGCTCACCCGCGAGGCGGGCCGGGACGACGGATCACTGCTTGGCCAGCAGGGCAGTCCTCCACCGCATCAGGAGGTGAGGGAGCCCAATGGCGAGGAGGAGGATCAGGCCGACGTTGCCTCCCGCCGTGTCGAGGGTGCCGGCGGGCGCCACTCCTCAAGCCGCGACGGCACCCTGGAGGTAGCCGCGTGCAATCTCCGCTGACCAGCCTGAGACAACGCCTGAGCCAGCGTGGTGCCTGCCTCATCTGGCTCGCAGTGGGCATCCTCTGCCTCGGACAGGCGTGGACCATCCACGACCGCCTCGCCTACACCGTCGCCGCATTGACGATCCTCTGGACCCTGCTGCGCCTCTTCGTGAGGCGGGGCGGGGCTTTCGTCGTGTCTACGCCTCCGGAAAGTGCTCCAAAGCGGACGCCGCGGGGCGTCAGGCTATGTGCTGTGCCTGCCAGCCGTCGAGGCTGAATGCCTGGTCATGTCGGTACGCGTCGATACCAGTACGGATGTAGGTGACGACGTCGTCGGGAAGGTCGTCGAGCGCGAACCAGTCGATCTTGTCGCACTTGGCGGGTTCGGCGTTGGTGGGCTCGCCTCCCCATCGCGTGGCCGCGAAGAACACGCCGATGCGGGCCTGGCCGTCTGGATCGGCGTGATGGCACATGCCCGCGAATGCGAGATCTGCGGGGTCGATGACGACGCCGAGCTCTTCGCGGGCCTCACGCGCTGCGCCCTCAGGCAGGGTTTCGCCGGCGTCGAGGCAGCCGCCGGGTACCGACCAGGAGCCGTCGGCGAAGCCGGTGTTGGCTCGCAGCAACAGCAGGACCTTGCCTGCCGCGATGAGGATCAGGTGGACGCCGACGTGGGGCCGGAACGGTTCGGATGGTGTGGCCATGGCCGTGCTCCCGCAGTGGGCGATGCGTCGTGGGTGTCACGCTACGCGGCCGTACGGGGAGCACGGGTCTGTTTGCCAGGACGAACTTCTAGGCGTCGGTGCGAGGCTGCTGGACGCCGGTCATCGCGTGGACCATGTCGGCGAGGTGGACGGCGAGCCGCTCCGGGGTGCGGCCGTCGGTGTGCAGATGGTACGCGGTGGGGTCGCTGCCGGCGATCTGGTCGTAGTGCTCCTGCAGCCGTCGCAGCAGGGCGCGGTCGGCGATCAGGTCGCGGTCGGAAGCAGTCTGGCCGGGCTTGGCGGTCATCCGCGCGGTCAGCTCGTCCAGGTCGGTGTGCAGGTAGACCGTCAGGTCCGGCTGGGCCAGGTAGCCCACGAAGGATGCGATGGTCGCCTCGACGGTGGTGTTGTCCAGGCCGTGCACGGCGGAGTGGTTGGCGATGACGGAGTTGACGTACCGGTCGGCCACCACGTGCCCGCTCTGGAGCGCCTGGCGGGCCAGGTCCGAGGCGTGCAACGCCCCGGTGAGGTAGAAGGCCAGCTGCGGCAGCGCCTGGGCGCGAGCGTTGATGTACGGCTGCAGGTCCGACACCGGGGCGGGCACCGTGTGGAAGAAGCGGCAGTCCAAGCGCTCGGCGAGGTTCCGGGCGAGCGTGGACTTGCCTGATCCGCTGATCCCTTCCAGGACCACGAAGACGCCCGATCGTGGCGTCTGGGCCGGCTGGTAGGCGGCGGGCAGCTGGTTGCCGATGCTGGGGCGGGGGGCGGCGATGGTCATTGCAACGTCCCTTCGGTGAATCCAGGTGGGCGGAGACGGCCGCCAGCAGGCCGGCCGGGTCTTGCGCGTACGGGGTGACGTCCAAGCGGAGATCGGGGCGGAGCAGGCACGGGCTGAGCTCGCCGGCCGAGTCCAGGCGCAGCGCCCAGAACCCCTCGATGCACTGCGCCCACTTGGGGCAGGTGGCGCACTGGCCGATGTGGTGGCGGCCGAGGGAGGCGTCGATGACCTCGATGGTCATCTCCCCGCGCCGACCGGGGACGGTGAAGACGCGGCGGCCCTGCCCGGTGCCGGAGGTGACCACCTTCTCGGCGGTGGCGATGGAGCGCAGGTAGACGCTGATGTCACCGGAAGCAACCTTGACGCCGCCAAGGTCGGCGTTGTGGTCGGCGCCGACCAGTTCGATGATCTGCAGGCCCGTTCCGAGTTCGCGGGTGTAGGCGATGATGTCCATCACCTCGTGGGCGTTCTGCTCTTGCAGCAGCAGGTTCAACTCGACGATCGGGATGGCGTTGGTGGCGGCCTCGATCCCGGCCTTGATCTTGGCGATGTCGCCGGGTTTGCCCTCGGCGATGGTGGCGACGGAGGTGTCGGAGAAGTAGTGCAGCGAGACCTTGATCCGGTCCAGCGCGGTGGCCGCCAGCCAGTCGAGGTCCTTGGTGAGCGTGAGCCCGTTGGTGATCAGCGTGGTGGTGTAGTCGCTCATCTGGTGCTGGGGCAGGCCCTGAAGGATCGGGCGGGCGAGCGGGGACAGCAGCGGTTCACCGCCTGTGAAGAAGACGCGGCTGATCCCGGCGGCGGTCATCGTGTTGATCGCGGACAGGAAGTCGTTGGCGTCCAGTGCCCGGCGGCGGGGCTGAATGGTGCGGTCGTGGTGGGTGATTCTGGGTGGGATTTCGCCTTCGTTGTGGCAAAACCAGCAGCCCAACTGGCAGCGCGGGGTGAGCGAGACGCGCAGCTGGCCGCCGCGGCGAGCGAAGTCGGCGCCGCCGCCGGCGAATCGAGGCATGGGTAGATCGGTAGGCACGTCGTCCTCCGACAGGGGTTGAGGGCCGCCCGGGTTGGGGCGGCTGTGGCGGCTCGTACCTCCGAGCCGTCGGCTTCCAGCAGGCCCGACTGTCGGGCGTTCTTGCCGGTCAGGTAAGTATGTACTACGTACTTCATAGATCTCACGCGAGGCCAGGTCAATGAGTATGTAGTACATACTTCCGCTAAGGTGAGATCGTGATCACATCAGGAAGCAGCTATCGCGATGTGGCGGACACCATCCGCCAGGCCATCCATGAGGGCGTCTACCCCCGCGGCTCTTTGCTCCCCAACGAAGATCAGCTTGCCGAAGAGCTCCACGTGAACAGGGCCACCGTGAACAAGGCCTTGCGAATCTTGAAAGGCGAAGGACTGGTCTACGTGCACATGGGCGTGGGGACCTACGTCCACAAGTTGCCGCCCCTGCTGCGCGACGCCGCCGTACGGCACAGCCGCGCCCACCGCGAACGCGGGGGCGTTCGAGGCTCCCTGGCCAGCGAACTCGCCCAGTTCGGCTACGAGTTGAACTCCGCCAACACGGTCGGCCCCGGCCATCCTCCACCGGATGTGGCCGACGTCCTGGGCGTCGACGCCGACACCGACAGTGTCATCATCCGCGCGCGACGGATGAAGGCCGAAGACGTCCCCATCCAGATCGCCATCAGCTACATCCCGCGCTCCATCGCCGATGGGACACCGATAGCCGAACTCGACCCGGGAGTCGGCGGGATCAGCAGCCGCCTGGCCGAACTCGGGTACGCGCAGGTCGAGCTTGAGGAGAACATCAGTATCCGGCCGCCCACGCCTGACGAAGCTCGCTTCCTTCGCATGATCCCAGATCAGTGGGTGTACGAGATCTTCCATATCGGATGGACCGCGAGCGACCAGGCCGTCAAGGTCACCACCTACGTCATGCCGACGTACCAGTGGAATCTGCGCTACCGCTACCCCGCGGACCCTTCGTGACCCGCGGCCCCGCCCTGGTCTCCTCCGAGCGGAGCAACTGTTTACGGGGGAATCCGCTCACCCTCCGGGCCGGCATCGGACCTCACCTCGGCTGCGACGCCACGGCTCCTCAGCCGGGTGTGCAGAAACTCCATCTCCGCCAGCGTCCCGACCAAGCCGGCGTGAGTGAGCTCGTCGGCGAGTTCACGAGCCTGGGGAAGTGGCACCTCCCAGACCTCCCGCAGAACCTTCAAGACCGAGACCAGGTTCGGCACCGGACCGACCACACGCAGTCGGCTTGGGCCATGCGCCGCCAGGAGGGCACTGCGGACCTCTTTCGGCGGCTTGCCTGAATCTGGATGCTCCCACCAGCCATCACCGCAGGACGTGCAGGAGGCCTCGGCATCCCACCACAGCTGCCCGCGGTCGATGAACTGGTTCACCTGGCGGACCAGGGTGCCCCCGCAACCATCACAACGCGATTCGATCTTTGCCGTCTGCCCCGTCATCCCGACACCAACGCTCCCCGCGCCGCCACGAGCTGATGGGCCCGGTAGCCAAATACTCATTCACGTCACACCGTACAGATCGCTAACTGAGGCCAGACGATCAGGATCCGTGACGAGCTGGGAGCGCTGTTCGCGGATGAGGACTTGGCCGAGGATTGATCGCGCGCCCTCGACGAACACGCCCCGTCACCGGTTTCGGTGGCGGGGCGTTTCGTGATCGTGCGTCAGTGGTGCGTCATGATCTTGAGAATCCGCTGCTGGTCAGAGCCATGATCTATGCCTTGGCCAGCAGGGCCACGCACTCCACGTGGTGGGTCATCGGGAAGGCGTCGAAGGCCCGCAGGTCGGAGAGCGGGTAACCGAGCTCCGCCAGCCAGGCCAGGTCCCGCGCCAGCGTGGCCGGGTCGCAGGAGACGTACACGATCCGCTGCGCGTCCAGCGCGGCGATCCGCTCCACCACCTCGCGCCCCAGCCCGGAACGGGGCGGATCGACGACCACGAGGTCGGCGCGTTCGATCTGGAAACGGTCCAGCGCCTCCTCGACCCGTCCCCGCTCCACCCGGGCCTGCGGCAGGTCGCGGAGGTTGGCGCGGGCGTCGCGGACGGCGGCCGCCTCCGACTCCAGCCCGAACACCGCCCCCTCGGCCCCCACGGCCTCCGCCAGCCCGGCGGCGAACAGCCCCACCCCGCAGTAGAGGTCGAGCGCCCACTCCCCCGGCTCCGGCGCCGCGTAGGCCAGCACCGCGTCCAGCAGCGTCTCGGCGGCGCCCGGGTGAACCTGCCAGAAGCCGCTGCCCGCGACCCGGAAGCCGCGGTCGCCGACCTGCTCGTGCAGCACCCCCGAGCCGCGGCGCGGCACCGTACGGCCCTTGCCCTGGTCGAGGAGGATCGAGGCGGGCGCTTCGAGCTCGGGCACGGTGACGCTGCGGCGCGGCCTGGGCGAGACGACCACGGCCCGGTCGCCGGACGAGGACGCGATGACCTCGACGCCGGCCGCGCCCGGCCAGGAGTGCTGCTCCGCCCCGACCGCCTCCACCTCCGGGTGGGCGATCAGGCAGGCGTCCACGACCTCGATGTCGTGCGAACGGTGCCGGCGGAAGCCCAGCTCACCGCCGGGCCGGGCGGCGAACTGGACGCGGGTGCGCCAGCCGAGCCCGTCCTTGGCGCCCGGCACCTCCTCCACCACGACCTCGCGCGACAGGCCCGCGAGCCGCTTGAGCTGCTCGGCCACGACCTGCGCCTTGAGCCGCCGCTGCGCCTCCAACGTGGCGTGCTGCCAGTCGCACCCGCCGCACCGCCCAGGGCCGGCGTACGGGCAGGGCGGGACGACGCGGTCGGGCGAGGGCTCCAGGATCTCCACGGCGTCGGCACGCAGGAACCTGGCGGTCTCCTCGGTGACGTCGGCGATCACCCGCTCGCCTGGCAAGGCGTGGCGTACGAACACCACGCGCCCTTCGTGGCGCGCCACACACCAGCCGCCGTGCGCGACCGGACCTACCGTCAGCTCGAGAGATGCCTGTTCCACAGGGACACCCTATGCCCGAGCCTGCTCCCCATCCTTGGCGGTCTGGTCCCAGGGACGGCGCACCGCGCCCGGCGCGAACGGCTCCGGCCTGCCCTTGAGGCGATCGGAGGAGTGCAGCTGCCAGGGCACGCTCGTCACCATGACCCCCGGCTTGAACAGCAGCCGCGCCTTCAGCCTGAGCGCGCTCTGGTTGTGCAGCGCGTGCTCCCACCAGTGGCCGACCACGTACTCGGGGATGAACACGGTCACCACGTCGCGCGGCGAGCGCCGCCGCAGGGTCTTGACGTAGTCGAGGATGGGCTGCGTGATCTCGCGGTACGGCGAGTCGAGCATTTTGAGCTGCACCGGGATGCCCCGCCGCTCCCACTCCTCCTGCAGCTTGCGCGCGTCCTCGCCCTCGACGCCCACCGTGATGGCCTCCAGCGTGGACGGCCTGGTGGCGCGGGCGTAGGCCAGCGCGCGCATGGTCGGCTTGTGCAGCTTGGAGACGAGCACGATCGCGTGGTTGCGCGCGGGCAGCATGGTCGGCTCGTACTCCTCGCTGATCTCCAGCTCGGCCGCCACGTTGTCGTAGTGGCGCCTGATTCCCTTCATCATGAGGAACAGGATCGGCATCGCGATGCACACGATCCACGCCCCGACCAGGAACTTCGTCAGCAGCACGACCACCAGCACGAGACCCGTCATGATCCCGCCGAAGAAGTTGATCACGCGGGAGCGGTGCATCTGGTGGCGCACCTTGGGGTCGGTCTCGGTCTTCAGGTGGCGGGTCCAGTGAATGACCATGCCGATCTGGCTGAGCGTGAACGAGACGAAGACGCCGACGATGTAGAGGTTCAGCAGGCGGCTGACGTCGGCCTGGAAGCCCCACAGCAGCAGGCACGCGCCGAGCGCGAGGATGATGATGCCGTTGGAGAAGGCCAGCCGGTCGCCGCGGGTGTGGAGCTGGCGCGGCAGGTAACGGTCCTGCGCCAGGATGGAGCCGAGCACCGGGAAGCCGTTGAAGGCCGTGTTGGCGGCCAGGAAGAGGATCAGGGCGGTCACCGCCGAGATCACCACGAACGGCAGCGACCCACCGCCGAACACCGCGTCGGCCACCTGGGAGATGATCGGCTGCTGGTAGTAGCCGGGGCCGACGGGGGTGCCGTTGGGCAGGTGCAGGTCGGTGGCGACCACGGACGGCTCGGCGATCTTCACGCCCGACGCGAGGCCGAGCGCGATGATGCCGCCGAACATGGTGATCGCGACCAGGCCCATCATCAGCAGCGTGGTGGCGGCGTTCTTGCTCTTGGGCTTTCTGAAGGCGGGCACGCCGTTGCTGATGGCCTCGACGCCCGTCAGGGCGGCGCAGCCGGAGGAGAACGCGCGCAGGATCAGGAACGCGGCGGCGAAGGTGGTCAGGTTGGTCTGCTCGGCCTCGATGGTGAAGTGGGCGCTCGGCGCCTGGAGCTGCTCACCCAGCACCAGCAGCCGGAACCCGCCCCAGGCGATCAGGGCCAGAACGGCGATCATGAACGCGTACGTGGGAACGGCGAAGGCGGCGCCGGACTCGCGGATGCCGCGCAGGTTGATCACCGTGAGGAGGATCACGATGGCGATGGCGATGGCGGGCTTGTGCTGGCCCACGAACGGAATTGTGGCGCCGACGTAATCGACGCCGTTGGCGACGGACACCGCGACCGTGAGCACGTAGTCGACCATGAGCGCGCTGGCGACGGTGAGCCCGGCGTTCTTGCCGAGGTTGGTGGTCGCCACCTCGTAGTCCCCGCCACCGCTCGGATAGGCGTGCACGTTCTGCCGGTACGACGCCACGACGGTGAGCATCACGACCACGACGGCGATCGCGACCCAGGGACTGTAGGTGTAGAAGGAGACTCCGGCCAACGACAGGATGACCAGAATCTCTTGGGGCGCATACGCCACAGAAGAGAGCGCGTCACTCGCGAAAACCGGCAGTGCTATCCGTTTTGGGAGGAGTTGCTCGTGAAGCTGCCCGCTACGCAGGGCGCGCCCCACGAGCAAGCGTTTGACAAGATCCGTTACCTTCGCCACGTAACGAGATGCTAGCCCCATGCCGAGGCCTTAAACGAGGCGCTCCCCCCTCGGGCCATACTGGTGTCCAGCAATGGGCCGACCGCGAAAGTGCGGGGGGAAATGCATATAGTGATCATGGGGTGTGGCCGAGTCGGTTCGACTCTCGCTCATATCCTCGAGGACAGCGGCCATTCCGTCGCCATCATCGACCGCGACCCGCAGGCGTTCCGGCGGCTTCGCGCCGGGTTCCGAGGGCGGCGGGTGACGGGCGTGGGCTTCGATCGCGACGTGCTCACCGAGGCCGGCATCGAGTCCGCCGCCGCGTACGTCGCGGTCTCCAGCGGCGACAACTCCAACATCATCTCCGCTCGCGTGGCCCGCGAGACGTTCGGCGTGGACAACGTGGTGGCCCGCATCTACGACCCCCGCCGCGCCGAGGTCTACCAGCGGCTCGGCATCCCCACGGTGGCGACCGTACGGTGGACGGCCGACCAGATCCTGCGCCGCATCCTCCCCGAGGGCGCCGAGCCGCTCTGGCGCGACCCCACGGGCACGATCATCCTGGCGGAGGTCACCGCCAACCCCGAGTGGATCGGCACCCGCGTCGTCGACCTCGAGCACCGCGTCAAGACGCGCGTGGCCTTCATCAACCGCATGGGCGAGGCCCTGACCATCACGGAGGACACCGTGGTGCAGGAGGGCGACGTGCTCCACGTCATCGCCGCGGAGAACGACATGGACCGGATCAACAAGGTGCTCGCCGCGGCACCGGAAGAGGACGAGTGATGCGCGTCGCCATCGCCGGAGCGGGCGCCGTGGGCCGCTCCATCGCGGCCGAGCTCCTGGAGAACGGCCACGAGGTCCTGCTCATCGACGTGGACCCCCGGGCCATCAAGATCGACAGCGTGCCGCGCGCCGAATGGCTCCTCGCCGACGCCTGCGAGATCGCCTCCCTCGACGAGGCCGGGCTCAACAACTGCCACGTCGTGGTCGCCTCCTCCGGCGACGACAAGGTCAACCTGGTGGTCTCCCTGCTGGCCAAGACCGAGTACGGCGTACCGCGCGTGGTGGCCCGCATCAACCACCCCAACAACGAGTGGCTCTTCAACGAGTCCTGGGGTGTCGACGTGGCCGTCTCGACCCCGCGCCTGCTGAGCGCCCTGGTGGAGGAGGCGGTCAGCGTCGGCGACCTCGTACGCCTGATGACCTTCCGCCAGGGCCAGGCCAACCTGGTGGAGCTCACGCTGGCCGAGGACGCCCCGGTCGTGGGCCAGCGGGCCGGCTCGGTGCCGTGGCCCGTGGACTCCGCCCTGGTCGCGATCCTCAGGGAGGGCCGGGTCCTGGTGCCGACGGCGGACGATCCGCTGGAGGCGGGGGACGAGCTGCTGTTCGTCGCGAACCAGGAGGTGGAGCAGGAGCTTGCCCACCTCCTCTCCCAGCACTAGCCGGTACGAACCCGGGCCCCTTGGGGGGTTCCGGGGCTGAAGGCAAGGCCCTCGCACCGGGAGGCGCTTCGCGCCATGAGAGCCCTCGGGCTCCGCCCCTTCGACCCCGCAACGGCGCGGTCCTCGCTTGAAGGCGCGCTGCGCGCGACGAGAGCTCGGGCAGCGCCCCTGTGGGGGCAGACCCCCACACCCCCAGGCGGGGACCTGCCGGCCCCCGCACCCCCGGACGCGACCCCGATTACCATGGCGCCAAGCTATTTCGGCAGATAACGGCGGGAAGGGCAGCCCCTTCGGCTCGAGGTAATCAGAAATCGAGCAGCGCAAACCGGTGCCTGCGCCCCGGTCTGATTCAACTCACCGCGGCTCACGCCCTCGGGAAGCTAGGACTGCCGGCAGATCTTCGGCGAAGAGAGCCGAGTGCGACCAGCGTGTCAGACGAGCTGGACGCGACCGGACTGAATGCCATCCAATGCATGTGCTGCAAGGAGATCGTTGGAATGATGGCTCCGATGCGGGTTCTCGATCGAGAAGAGGGAGGGGGCGGAGCCTATGTCCTACAGTCCGAAGCTTGCGGCGGCGTTGTCGGGTGCCACGCTTCGCCAACTCGCGCATCGCGATCGCAACCGTTGCGGCCGGAATGCCTGGTGCGTTGGCCCTGCTGGAGGAGTCTGACGGTCAGCGGTTGATCAGCTTGCGTGGGATCGATCCGACTGCGGCAAGCCGCCTCCGTCTCATCGATCCAGCCAAGACGCCGCCGAAGTTCTGGCCCTCGCTTCTGTAGGCATGGCCGCGCCAATTCACGCGAACGCCCTATGCCTCGTCCAGGTCATCCCACGCCTGGCCCCTGTACTGCAGTGCGCTGCTCGCCTCTGCCGACGAGATCGCCCCAGCTTCACCAGCCCCGCCGTCTGTTCACCCACGCCGACGCGAACGGCTGCCCGTGACCCATGAGCAAACAGCACGAAGACCCCTCACCACGGGCGGCGAGAGGTCTTTCCGGAGCGGAACCGGCGCTCAGTCGAAGGTCACGCTGAAGCGCCTGGCATCATCCGCGTCCATGCAGTTGAAGACGACACTCATGGGCAGCACGACGGAGCCCCTGTCCAGGCTCTCGAGGAACCGTTCGCACAGAGTGTCATCCGGCCCCCTCCAGTCGTCGTCGGCGACGGCCGGCCCCGCTGCCAGGAGCAGGGCGGCGGCGGTCGTGGCCAGGGCGGTGACGGCACGTGCGTACATTGGGGCCCCCGATTGGCTCGAAGTGATCCTTCGCCAGCCTTCGTACCCGCGCAAGTGGATCAGCTCTTCTAGGAAATGATCCGGAGATCTTTACCAGGGATCGTCAGGCGGGAGCCACCGGGGGTTTGATCGGGGTGCGGCCGCGGCCCAGGACCCAGAGCATGGCGCCGAGGGCGGCCACCTGGAGCGGCCAGCCCATGGCGATCTTGGCGACGCCGAGGGCGGCGACCGCCTCGTTGCCGCCTCCGAACCAGTAGACCGGCCCCTGCACGGCCACCCGGACCGCGCACGGCAGCAGGAGCAGCCAGGTCAGCCGCGTGCACAGCTTCACGATGCCCGGGTCCTTGTGCCAGGCGGTCGGGTCGCCCGTGACCGAGCCGATCAGGAAGCCCACCACCGGCCACCGGGTGACGATGGACAGCAGCATCGCCACCATGTAGCCGGCGTTCCACAGGATGCCGGGCAGGAAGTAGTCCTTCGCGTCGCCGGTGCGGCTGGCGAAGAACGCGCCGATCGCGATGCCGATCAGGCTGTTGATCACGAACTGCGGCGTGGACCGCTGCACGATCCTGACCAGCAGCAGCACCACCGCGATCGAGACGCTCACGATGAGCGACAGTTTCAGCTCCTCGGTGGTGACCCAGCACACCGTGAACGCGATCGTCGGGATCGCCGCCTCGATGATGCCGCGCACCCCGCCGAAGGCCTTGGCGAGCTGGGCTCGCACCGCCGCCTCAACGGTGTCGTGGGCGACCTCTTCCGCCTCAGCACTCACGTGTCAACTCCCTGGGCGCAGCTCGTAACGCGGATTGAACATCACCTTGCGTCCGTCCTGCATGCTGACCAGGCCCTCGGCCTTGACCGTGCGGCCGGGCTCGATTCCCGCGATCTTGCGGCGGCCGAGCCAGACCAGGTCGATCACGTCGGACCCGTCGTAGAGCTCGGCCTCGAGGGCGGGGGCGCCGCCCCTCGGACGGAGTGTCACCGTACGTAGCGTACCTGCCACGCAGAAGCGCCGACGGCCGCCACACGAGACGATGGGGGTCGCGCCGACCTCGTCGGCGTCTTCTCGCAGTTCTTGGGCCTCGATCTCGGACTGGGGTGAGGCCAGCCGACTGAAGAACCCGCGCAATCCCCCGCGTTTCGGAGGCTCTGCCGTACTCATGATGAATCAGCCTATGTGATGTCGGCGCGATGTCAGCCCTCAGCGAATCTCGCTGATTTCGGGTCCCCGTTTGAACGGGTTGAACCCGGGCCGATCGTCGCCCGTCTCGCCTGCTTGTTCGTTGGGGCGGCGCAGCGGGATGGGCTCCTCGCGGGCCATCGGGTCGCTGCCCCGGACCACCACGACGTCCTTGACGAAGTCGATGTACGCCGCCGCCACGGCCTCGTCCAGCGCCGCCTTGCCGGAGATCACGGCGAGCAGGAACCAGCGGGGCCCGTCGATGCCGAGATATCGGGCGGGACGGGAGCCGTCCTCGACCTTCATCTCGCCCCTCAGCTCGCTGCCGAACGGGCCCTCCCGCTCCTCCAGATGCTGCGCCTGGGCCAGGATCTTGGTCTTGACCTCGTCCCACAGGCCCGAGCTGCGCGGTGCGGCCAGGGCCTGGAGCTGCAGCGAGCTCTCCTCGTAGAGCACGACGACACCGACGTGCTGGTCTCCGACGGAGGCCAGCCGCACGTCGAAGTCGGGATTGTGCGGCAGCCGCAGGCCGCCCAGGTCGATCCTGTCGGTCTCCGGGTGGGGCTCGTCGGCGTCCCACGGGCCGGAATCTCGCGCAAGGGCGGCAGGATCCTGCTCGACGACCTGCTCCGGCTGCTCACGACGACGACGTCGGAACACGTTCCTCACTCTCCTCGCTCGCGGGCCGTCAGCGCGGCCCGATGCTCATCGTCCTGTAGATCCGAACCCGTTGGCGCCGCGCACCGAACCCGGCAGGCTCTCCACCTCGTAGAAGGCCGCGCGCTCCACCCGCTGGACCACGAGCTGGGCCACCCGGTCGCCCCGCTGGAGGCGGAACGGCTCCTTGGCATCGGTGTTGATCAGCGTCACCCTGATCTCGCCGCGGTAGCCCGCGTCGACCGTGCCCGGCGCGTTGACCAGCGTGACACCGTGCTTGGCGGCCAGCCCGGACCTCGGGTGGACGAACGCGGCGTAGCCGTCGGGCAGGGCGATCGCGACGCCCGTCCCGATGACGGCCCGCTCGCCGGGCAGCAACTCGACGTCCTCGGCCGCGTAGAGGTCGGCGCCCGCGTCTCCCGCGTGGGCGTAGGACGGCATCGGCAGCCCGGCGTCGAGCCGCTGGATGAGGACCTCTGCGTTGCTCAAGGGTTCACCTCGTAGTCCTGGGTGTTCTGTACGGTGGCGTGCTTGGCGAAGTGTCCCATGCTCACCTCGACGAACAGCGCCGCCGCGCGGACGGGCGGACGGACCGTCGGAGGGCTGTTTCGCCCCTCAGCCTCAAGGTACGCCTTCCCGCCCGCATTGCCGTCGCACCCGGCACGCAAGTGGAGTGTCGTGCCCACGGGAGCGGAGAGGAGACAGGGAGTCACGGCTGACGAGGTTACTCGGTGTCCACCCGCCGGCCGTTCTCGCCCTGGCTTCCGGGCTCGGCGCCTCTCCCGCCGGGCTCCGCGCCGCGCGATCCGGATACGTCGTCGCGGGGAGCGGCCCCCTCGCCGCGCGGCCGGGGAACCTCGCCGGGCCCTCCCCCGGCGTCCCCTCTGGGCCCCTTGTCCTCGCCGGGGCCATGGCTGGGCGGTGGCAGGGCGGGTGGTTGATGCATGAGCTCGGGCAGCGCGCGGTAGATCACCGCGGCCACCGGCACGGCGACGGCGGCCCCCGCGATGCCGGCCAGGATGCCGCCGATGGCCAGCACCAGGATGATCGCCAGCGGATGGAAGTTGAGCGCCCGGCCCACGATCAGCGGCTGGAGCACGTGATTTTCCAGCTGCTGCTCGACGATGAGGATGCCGAGGAAGATCAGCGCGTAGACGAGCCCCTTGGCGCCCAGCGTGACGAGGGTGGCGACCGTGCCGGCGAAGAAGATGCCGACGATGGGGATGAAGCTGGCGAAGAAGATCAGCACGGCCAGCGGCGCCCACAGCGGCACGCCCATGCCCGCCAGCACGATGCCCATGATCAGCCCGTGCACCGCGGCCACGGCCACGGTGCCCTGCACGTAGTGGGAGAGCGTGGCCCAGGCGGCCCGCCCGGCCCGGTCCACGCGCGGCGCGACGTTGCCGAACCCCCGCAGGACCCACGACCAGATGCGCTCGCCGTCCTTGAGCAGGAAGAACGTCACGAACAGCAGCAGCACGATGGACGCGAGCACCTCGAAGGCGACCGCCCCGGCCGTCAGCACGGTGCCGGTGATGGCCGTGCGCTGCGTGTTGACCATGGTGGCGATCTCGTCGACGTAGCTCGTGATCTGCGCCTCTTTGAGGTGCAGGGGGCCGGTGATCAGCCAGTCCTGCACCGATCGGGCCGTCGCCTGCACCTGCTGGACGAGGTTGGGGAACTCGTCGCTGGCCCGCGCCCCCACCAGCCACCCGGTGCCGGCGAGCACGGCCAGGGCCACCAGCATGGTGATCCAGGTGGCGTAGATGGGCCGCATGCCCGCCTGGCGCAGGCTGTTGGTCAGCGGGAACAGCAGCGCGGTCAGCAGCAGCGCGATCGCCACGGGCAGCGCCACGAACGTGAGCCGGGCGATGACGAGGGCGAAGAAGTAGACGACCACGCCGACGAGGATCAGGCACGCGCACCACGCGGCCATCTTGGCCAGCACGGGCGGCACGAGCTTGGTAGGGCGGTCGGGAAACACATATTCCAGACTGGCATGTCCGCGGCCCGGATGCGCGCCCATAAATCATGGGGCGGCTGACCACAGAGCGACGCGAAGGCCGCGCGACCAGCACAAGCCCACCTCGCCAAGGTCGGGCCTGTGCAAGGGATGGACGGCGTGTCACCGTCATGGTCATGAAGGCTGTGGTGGTCCTCGCCGTGCTCGCGTCGCTCTTGCCCGCCCCCGCGTACGCCTCCCGCGCCGACCTGGCGCTGGACGTGCTCTCCAGCCGCCCCGACCAGGTCACCGGCGGTGACGCCCTGCTCAGGGTCCGCCACCGCGAAGGCACGCGGCTCCGGGTCACGCGCGACGGCGAGGACGTCACGGCGGCCTTCAAGCAGACCAGGGACGGCCTCACGGCCCTGGTCACCGGCCTGAGGACGGGAGCGAACACGATCGTCGCCACGGCGGGCCGGGAGCGGCGGACGCTGACGTTGCGCAACCATCCCATCGAGGGGCCGGTCTTCTCGGGTCCGCACCAGTACCCGTTCCTGTGCAAGACCGAGCGCAGCGGGCTGGGCCCGCCCGCGGCGGACAACCAGGACGGCCAGGGCATGCGCGTCGCGGGCGGCTGGAGCAGGGACTGCTTCGCGCCGGCCGTCACCGACCGCCTCTACCGGTCCACGGACGGCACGTTCAAGCCCATGCCGACGAGCGGATCTACCGGGCGGCCCGCCGACATGTCCACGACCACGCTGCAGGACGGCCGAACGGTCGACTTCGTGGTACGCAGGGAGCGCGGCGTGATCAACCGCTTCCTCTACTCCATCGCCATGGTCGAGGACGGCTGGACCGGCCGGGCGATCTACCGGTTCGACGGCGGCGTGGGGATCGGCCACGACCAGGGCACGCTCGGCGGCAACGCCCTCGACCCGTACGGGCTGGGCCAGGGCTACGCGATCATGTACTCGTCGGGCACCCGCACCTCCACCCACTACAACCTGATCCTGGGCGGCGAGACGGCCCTCATGGTCAAGGAGCGCTTCATCGAGCAGTACGGCGTCCCGCTCTACACGGTGGGCGTGGGCGGCTCGGGCGGGGCCATCCAGCAGTACATCTACGGCCAGAACCTGGGCGACCGGCTGATCGACGCCGCGATCCCGCAGTACTCCTATCCGGACATGGTCACCCAGACCATCCACGTGGGCGACTGCGAGCTGCTCGAACGCTACATGGACCGCAATCCGCGCTGGGCCCGGTGGGACGACAGGACCGCCCTCATCGGCATGAACGCCAGCGATACGGTCGCGAACCCGTACACCGGTGGACAGGGCTCCGACGAGTGCGTCAACGGCTGGCGCGGCCTGACCCCGCTGACCATGAATCCTCGGTGGACCTCGAACAACGACCCCGAGTGGCAGCGCATGGACCCGCCGGGCGTCAAGGACACCGTGCAGTGGACGCACTGGGACGACGCGCGCAACGTCTACGGCGTGGACGAGCACGGGTACGCCCGCTCGACCTGGGACAACGTGGGCGTCCAGTACGGGCTGAAGGCGCTGGCCGAGGGCGTGATCACCCCGGCCGAGTTCCTGGACGTCAACGCGAAGGCGGGCTCGTGGAAGGAGGCGGCGGACATGGTCCAGGAGGGCTGCCCGTTCGTGCAGTCCGCCTGCCCGGCCGACTTCGACCCCTGGAGCGCCCGCAACGTCAACCTGGGCGACCCGGCGCCCAGGCGCGCGGGAGACCCGATCGCGATCAGGAACGTGCGGCGCAGCGGCCTGGTGTTCAGGGGCGACATCGACATCCCGATCATCGACTGGCGGCACTACCTGGAGGACCGGCTCGACATGCACGACTCGCACCAGTCGTTCGCCTCCAGGCAGCGGATGCTCGACCACGACGGCCGGGCGGGCAACCAGGTCATCTGGTTCACGGACGCGCGGCCCGACGGGCCGAAGTTCGACCAGACGCCGCAGGCGCTGCAGGTGATGGACGCCTGGATGGCCAACATCCGGAAATATCCGGCGCGCGGCGTGGTCGGCAACAGGCCGCCGGAGGCGGTGGACCGCTGCTTCGCCACGGACGGCACGCAAATCGCGGCGGGCCCGCACGTCTGGGACGGCATCCTCGACCGCCGCTCCCCCGGCGCCTGCACGCAGCGCTTCCCGCTCTATTCGACGAGCCGCGTGGTGGCGGGCGGCCCGCTGGCGGGCGGCGTCTACAGGTGCCGCCTCCAACCGGTCGATCGGGCCGTCGCGAGGGGCCTGTACGGCTCCTGGCACCCGACCGAGGAGGAGCGGGCCAGGCTGAAGCAGATCTTCCCTACCGGAGTGTGCGACTACTGACGGGCAGTTCGCGCATCGAGCGCAGGGGCGAGGTGACCAGCGGCAGGAACGCCAGGCAGGCCCCGGCAGCCGCGACCAGGAGCGTGTTCCGCACCCCGATCGCCCCGCCCAGCGCGCCACCGATCAGCCCGCCCAGCGGCAGCGTGCCCCACACCAGGAAGCGCATGGTGGCGTTCACCCGCCCGAGCAGCGGCTCGGGCGTGATGGCCTGGCGGAAGCTGAGCTGCGTGACGTTGTAGATCACCACTCCCGCCCCGACGCAGAACTCGTAGGCCACGAACAGCCCCAGCCGCCAGTCGGCCGCCATCCACGGCAGCACGAACGTCAGCGGCGCGGGCACGGCTATGCCCAGCCACATCGCCGGCCCCTGCCCGAGCCGCCTGACGACCCGGGCGTTGACCAGCGCGCCGACGATCCCGCCGAGGCCGCCCGAGGCCATGAGCAGCCCGATGGTGCCCGCGTCCAGGCCGAGCTCCCTGGCCAGGAGGAGCAGGAGCATGGGCTGGGCCACGGAGACGAAGAAGTTCGCGGTGGCGGTGCAGCCGGCGATGCGGCGCAGCAGCCGGTGCCCGAGCACGAATCGCACGCCTTCGGCGATCTCCTGGCCCAGGTTGGCCCGGCCGGGCTCCGGACGGGCCTCGTGCCTGCGGATCGTGCCCAGGCACAGCGCCGACCAGGCGAACCCGGCCACCGTGGCGACCAGCGCGAACGGCGCGGTGAGGAGATGGATCAGGTAGCCGCCCCCGCTCGGCCCGCCGACCTGCGCCACCGTGCGGACGATCTCCAGCGTGGAGTTGCCCTCGACGAGCCGCTCGCGTTCGACCAGGCAGGGCAGGTAGCTCTGGTACGCGACGTCGAAGAACACGGTGAACACGCCCAGCACCAGCGCCACCGCGTACAGCTGGTGGATCGTCAGCACGTCCAGCCACCACGCGACCGGCACGGACGCGAGCGCCAGCGCCCTCGCCCAATCGCTGACCACCATGACCACGCGCTTGCGCAGCCGGTCGACGAGGGCGCCGGCGGGGAGCCCGATCACCACGAACGCCAGCGTCTGGCATGCCGCCAGCAGGCCCACCTCGAACGCGGAGGCCCGCAGCGCCGACACGGCCACCAGCGGCAGCGCCAGCACCAGGAGCTGGCTGCCCGCCTGGCTGGCGACGTCGGCGAGGAACAACCGGCGGAAGTCGTGATCGCGTAACAGGCTCACCCGTCAGAGCATCCCTGACCGATTGAGAAAAATCAACCGGTTATAGGGTGGCGGTCCATGGGCACCCAACGCCGCCCCGCCACCGAGGCCGAGGCCCGCGCGCTGGCCTCGGCCGTACGGCTGCGCATCCTGCGGCTCTGTCTCGACCAGGCGCTCACCAACAAAGAGATCGCCGGCCGCCTCGACGCCAACCCCGCCACCACCCTCCACCACGTGCGCAAGCTCGTGGAGACGGGTTTCCTGTCCGCCGAGCCCAGCCGGCCGGGGCCGCGCGGCTCCACGGAGATCCCCTACCGGGCCACCGGCAAGTCGTGGGAGATGGACGTCCGCGAGAGCGGCGTGGGCGGGGGCAGCGCGGCGATGCTCGACGCGTTCCTGCAGGAGAGCAGGCTCATCGACATCGAGCGGGCCGACCTCGTCAGGCTGGGGCTCAGGCTCACCTCCGACGGGCACGCGGAGCTGCGCAGGCGGCTGGAGGAGCTGTTCGACGAGTTTCGCGGGCGGCCGGCGCCGCCGGACGGGCAGGCGTACTCGATCTTCCTGGCCATGCACCGCGACGTCACCCGGGACCCCTGAGGACCCCTGGACGCACGGACGCCGGGCGCCCCGCAGAGGGGGGCGGCCCGGCGTCCTGCCATCCGGACGTCAGCCCAGGTGGACCTCGACTTTCAGCTCGTCACCATACTCCAAGACGAACTCCTCCACAGTGCCTGCGGCACAAAGGTCGTCCTGAGCTTGGCGGACAAGCCCGACTTCGGGCGCCCAAACGGTCAGCCTGGAGACCTCGGCCCGCATCGACTGCTTGGCCTCGGACTTGGCCTTGCGCACCTGACCGAGCACCTCGGACGCCACGGCCAGCACGGCCGGGTCGCCGGCCCCGCGCGGGAGAGCGGGCCACGGGGCCCGGTGCACCGACCCCTCGCGCCACCACGACCACACCTCTTCGGTCACGAAGGGTAGGAACGGCGCGAACAGCCGCAGCAGCACGTCGAGCGCCTGCCGCAGCGCCGCGTGGGCGGAGGCGGCGGCCGGACCGGACTCGTAGGCCCTGGCCTTGACCAGCTCCAGGTAGTCGTCGCAGAACGCCCAGAAGAAGCGCTCCACGGCCTCCAGCGCCCTGGTGTGGTCGTAGGCCTCGAACGCCTGGCCGGCCTCGCGCACGGCGTCGGACAGGCCCGCGAGCATCGACAGGTCGAGCGGCTCGGTGACCGTGTTTGATCCTGGCCCGTCGTTCACAGCCAGTCCGAGGACGAACTTGGACGCGTTGAGGATCTTGATCGCGAGCCGCCGCCCGATCTTGAGCTGCCCGGCGTCGAACGCGGTGTCCACGCCGTAGCGGCCGTTGGCCGCCCAGTAGCGCACCGCGTCGGAGCCGTGCTGCTTCAGCAGGTCGAGCGGGGTGACCACGTTGCCCTTGGACTTGGACATCTTCTTGCGGTCGGGGTCGAGGATCCAGCCCGAGATCGCGACGTCGCTCCACGGCAGCCGGCCGAACTCGTAGTGCGACCTGACCACGGTCGAGAACAGCCAGGTGCGGATGATCTCGTGCGCCTGCGGCCGCAGGTCGGCCGGGTAGACCCGCTTGAACAGGTCGTCGTCGGTCTCCCAGCGGCCCGCGATCTGCGGCGTCAGCGACGAGGTGGCCCAGGTGTCCATCACGTCGGGGTCGGCCATGAACCCGCCGGGCACGCCGCGCTGGTCCTCGGTGTAGCCGGGCGGCACGTCGGAGGACGGGTCGACCGGCAGCATGTCCTCCGTGGGCACGATCGGCGCGTCGTGGACGGGCTGCCCCGACTCGTCGATCGGATACCACACCGGGAACGGCACGCCGAAGAAGCGCTGGCGCGAGATCAGCCAGTCGCTGGTGAGCCCCTCGACCCAGTTGTCGTAGCGCACGCGCATGTGCGGCGGGTGCCACGTCAGCTCGCGCCCGCGCCCCAGCAGCCGATCACGCAGCTCCTCGTCGCGCCCGCCGTTGCGGATGTACCACTGGCGGGTGGTGACGATCTCGAGCGGCCGGTCGCCCTTCTCGTAGAACTTGACCGTGCGCGAGACGGGCCTCGGCTCGCCCTCGAGGTCGCCGGACTCCCGCAGCAGCTCCACGATCCGCTCGCGGGCGCTGTGCACGGTCTTGCCGGCCAGCTCCTTGTACGGCTCCGCCTCCACGCCCTCCGGCGGCTCGGCCAGCAGCCGCCCGTCCCAGCCGATGATCGGCCGGGTCTCCAGGTGCAGCTCCCGCCACCAGGTGACGTCGGTGATGTCGCCGAACGTGCAGATCATGGCGATGCCGGTGCCCTTGTCGGGCTCGGCCAGCCGGTGGGCCAGCACCGGCACCTCCACCCCGAACAGCGGCGTCAGCACCGACGTGCCGAACAGCGGCTGGTAGCGCTCGTCGTCGGGGTGGGCGACCAGCGCCACGCACGCCGGGATCAGCTCGGGCCTGGTCGTCTCGATGAAGACCGGGCCCTTCTCGCCGTAGAACGAGATCTTGTGGAAGGCGCCGGGCCACTCCCGGTCCTCCAGCTCGGCCTGGGCGACGGCGGTGCGGAAGGTGACGTCCCACAGCGTCGGCGCCTCGGCGAGGTAGGCCTCGCCGCGCAGCAGGTTGCGCAGGAAGGCGCGCTGCGAGACCGCCTGCGCCTCGTCGCTGATCGTGGTGTAGAGCAGCGACCAGTCGACCGACAGGCCGACCCGCCGCCAGACCTCCTCGAACGCCTGCTCGTCGAGGGCGGTCAGCTTGTGGCACAGCTCCACGAAGTTACGCCGCGAGATGGCGATCTCACGTTTGCCGGGCTTGTCCGGTGGCACGAAGTCAGGGTCATAGGGCAGCGACGGGTCGCAGCGCACGCCGTAGACGTTCTGCACCCGGCGCTCGGTGGGCAGGCCGTTGTCGTCCCAGCCGATCGGGTAGAACACCGACTTGCCGATCATCCGCTGGTAGCGGGCCATGATGTCGGTGTGGGTGAAGGAGAAGACATGACCGACGTGCAGCGAGCCGGACACGGTCGGCGGCGGCGTGTCGATGGCATAAACCTGCTCGCGCGGCGCGGACCGGTCGAAACGGTAGGTGCCCTCGTCCTCCCAGCGAGCTACCCATACCTGCTCCAAGCCGTCGAGGGTCGGCTTTTCCGGCATGGATGCATGGCGTAGTCGCTGTTGAGTCATGCCTCCATATGGTACGGCTTCGCAGGCCCGGCAAGCGGTGCAGACTAGTGTTCGTTACAGAGGGGAAGGGAGATCGACATGGCGGAGGACAAGCCCGATGTCGCCTGGCGTGTGATCGGCGGCCTGGTCGGTCTGGCCACCGGCTGGGCGGCAAGGAAGGTCCTCGGGTTCGTCTGGGTGAAGGCGACCGGGAAGGAGCCGCCGCTCGACACAGACTCGCCCGAGGTCAGCATGGGGGAGGCGATCGGCTACGCCGTGCTCATGGGCGTCGGCATGTCGGTGGCGCAGATCGTGGTCAACCGGACCGCCAAGAAGCGTTACGACGCGTGGAAGTCTGTGAAGCAGGTGACTCAAGGGCAGTGAGAAACTCGTTGGCCCAGCGGTCCACGTCGTAGGTGGCTACCCGGCGGCGCATCGTGCGCATCCGCCGGGCCAGCTCGTGCGGCGTGGCCCGCATCGCGGCCACCATCTGCCGCTTGACGTCCTCCACGTCGTACGGGTTGACCAGGTAGGCCTGGCGCAGCTCGTCGGCCGCCCCGGCGAACTCGCTGAGCACCAGCGCGCCGTGCAGGTCGTGGTGGCAGGAGACATACTCCTTGGCGACCAGGTTCATCCCGTCACGCAGCGGGGTCACGACCATGACGTCGGCGGCCAGGTAGAGGGCGGCCAGCTCGGCGTGGTCGTACGACTGGTGGAAATACTGGACCGGCTGGTAGCCGAGCTGCGCGTGCTCGCCGTTGATCCGCCCGACCTGCAGCTCGATGTCGTCGCGCAGCCGCTTGTACTCCTCCACCCGCTCCCTGCTGGGCGTGGCGATCTGCACGAACACGGCCTCGTTCGCCTTCAGCCGCCCGTCCTTGAGCAGCTCGCCGAACGCCTCCAGCCGCTGCCCGATGCCCTTGGTGTAGTCGAGCCGGTCGACGCCGAGCAGCACGTGCTCGGGATCGCCCAGCTCCGCCCTGACCTCCTTGGCCCGCGCCATGATCTGCGGGTCGCGCACCAGCGAGTCGAGCTGCCCGAAGTCCACCGAGATGGGGAACGCCTGCGTCGTCACCACCCGGTCGTCGAGGAAGATCTCGTTCCCCTTGTACGGCAGCCCGAGCAGCCTGCGGCACAGCCGCCGGAAGTTGGAGGCCCCGCCGGGCAGCTGGAAGCCCACCAGGTCGGCCCCGAGCAGCCCTTCGACGAGGTCCTTGCGCCACGGCAGCCGCCAGAACAGCTCGGTCGGCGGGAACGGGATGTGCAGGAAGAACCCGATCCGCAGGTCCGGCCTGAGCCTGCGCAGCATGGCCGGGACGAGCTGGAGCTGGTAGTCCTGCACCCAGACCACCGCGCCCTTCTCGGCGGCGTCGGCGGCGGCGTTGGCGAAGCGCTCGTTGACGGCGCGGTAGGTGTCCCACATCGCCCGGTCGAACACCGGCGGCGCCACCACGTCGTGGTAGAGCGGCCAGAGAGTGGCGTTGGAGAAGCCCTCGTAGTACAGCTCCACCTCGCCGGCCGACAGGGGGATCGGGATGAGGTTCATGCCGTCCTGCTCGAACGGCTCCAGCTTCTCGTCGGGGGCTCCGTGCCAGCCGAGCCAGGCTCCGTGCCGGCGCTTCATCACCGGTGCGATCGCGGTCACGAGCCCGCCAGGGCTCCTGCGCCACGAGGCCGTTCCGTCAGGCTCGAGCATCCGATCCACCGGCAACCGGTTCGCGACGATCAGAAACGAGCTACGGCCAGTCACGCAGTTCCTCCTATTGTTCGCCGAGCATGCGGCGGACGGCGTCCGCCACCGAGTCGGGACCCGCATGGGGGATGATCGCGGCGATGTGGGAGTCGGGCCTGATGAGCCATGCCTCATCCGGTCCGGCGCCGAGCCTTTCAGCGAGCGAGCCGGTCCCATCCATCTCCGCGAGCCCGCGCACGGCGAGCGGCGCCGTAATGACCTTGCCCAAGACCTGCGCAAACAAACGCGAATCGCACATATCACCCAACAACACGAGAAAACCGTCACGACAGAACTCCCGCAACCTGCCGCCCGAAAGTCCCACGTCCGGAAGGATCACGCCGGGCGCCGGAGCGCACAGCGCGCCCTTGGGCGGCCTGCCCCCGAACGGCCGCGTCGGCTCGGGGGTCGTCAGCGGCGAGTCCACGTACCAGAACGGCTCCGCGAACCGCCCCGAGTCCACCTCCGCCACCACCCCGCCCTCCAGCACGGCCCGCCTGCGCATGCGCTCCGCCACGGTCCTGGGGGCGAGGAAGCGCATCGTGGCGGCGGTGATCTCGAGGTTCTCCCGCGCGGCCGCGTGCCGCTCGGCGTGGTACGACTCCAGCAGCCCCTCCCCCGCCCAGCCGTTGAGCACGAAGGCCAGCTTCCAGGCCGCGTTCTCGGCGTCGGGCACGCCGGAGTTGAGCCCTCTGGCGCCGAACGGGGCCACCAGGTGGGCGCTGTCGCCGGCCAGCAGGACCCGGCCGACGCGCATGCGGGAGGCGATGCGGGAGTGGAAGCGGTACGTGCTGTGCCAGAGCAGGTCGTAGGGCCGGCCGCCGATGATCTGCCCAATTTTTCTGGAAATATCGGCTTTTGTTGGGATGAAGTCGGGCGCGATTTGCCAGTCGATCCGGAACGTGCCGCCCGGGCAGGGATGGATCAGGACCTGGCGGCCCGGGTTCCACAGCGGGTCGAAGTAGAAGCGGCGCTCGTTCTCCCAGCCGGGCAGGTCGGCCCTGATGTCGCAGATGAGGAACTGGTCGTCGAACGTCTCCCCGTCGAACGAGACACCGAGCGCCTGGCGTACCTGCTGGGCCCTGGCGCCCGCGCAGACCAGCGCGTAGGACGCGCGCAGCGACCGCTGACCGCAGCGGACCGTCACCCCCGAGGGGTCCTGGTCGAGGCCGGTGACCTCGTGGTCCCAGCGCACCTCGATGAGCGGCTGGGCCGCGATGGCCTCGTCCAGGATCTGCTCGGTGCGGGTCTGGGAGATGTTCACGCACGCCGGCAGCGGGCCCTCGCGCTCGAACGACCAGGAGAACAGCTCGCGGTCGCGGTAGTAGGTGCGGGCGGTGGTCCAGGCCAGGCCCTCCTCGGCGATCTTGCCCGCGCCGGCGGCGGTCCAGATGTCGAGCACGTCGCGCTGCTGGCAGATGGACTTCGACCCGGTGGAGTCGCGCCCGGCCCGCCGGTCGAGCACCAGCACCTGGATGCCCCAGCGGGCCAGCAGCAGCGCGGCACTCTGCCCGACCGGCCCCGCCCCGACCACGATGACCTGCGCACTGGCTGGGGCGTTCATGACTGGAGCTGGTCCCAGACTTCGCGGTCGCGCTCGGCGGTCCAGATGCGCGGGCGCTCGACGCCGTGCAACTCGTCCCAGAGCCTGGAGACGTTGAACGGCAGGCAGTGCTCGAAGATCGGCCAGGACCCGTACCGGGGCGCCAGCGCCCGGTGCGTGCGCTCGAACGCCTCCTTGAGCGAGCCCGCCGCGCCGACCTCGCGCAGCATCACGGTGAGGAAGTCACGCGTCTGCGCGATGGCCGCGTCCACCCCCCGCCGGCCGCGCGCCACCGCGCCCCTGCCCCCGACCAGCGTCTCCGCCCCGAACGACGCGACCTTGTCGAGCGTCGCGGCGGACCAGTCGAGGTGGAAGGCGTCGCCGGTGTAGAGGGCGGCCTGGGACTCGACGAGGTCGCCGGCGAACATGATCCGTCGCTTCGGCAGCCAGGCCACCAGGTCGCCCTCGGTGTGGCCGCGCCCGCAGTGGGCCAGCACCAGGTCGCCCCGGTCGCCGCCCAGGTCGATGGTGAACGTGTCGCTGAACGTCGCCGTCGGCCACGTCAGCCCAGGGATCGACCCGGGCTCCTTGAACAGGCGGGGCATCCTGGCGTACTCGCTGGCCCAGTCCTGCTCGCCGCGCTCGGCGATCAGCTCGCGGGTCTTGTCGTGCGTCACGATCACGTCCGCGCCGAACGCCGACGCGCCCAGCACCCGGACGGCGTGGTAGTGCGACAGCACCAGGTACCTGATCGGCTTGTCGGTGTGCTCCCGCAGCCTGGCCAGCCATTCGCGGGCGGCCACGGGCGTGGCGAGCGCCTCGAAGCAGACGAGGAAGTCCTCGGCCTCGATGGCGCCCACGTTCGGATCGCCTTCTGCCGTGAGCGCGTACACGCCCTCGGCCAGCACCTCCAGGGACTGCTTCTTCTCGCCGAGATCGGCCGACGAGGCGAACGGTCTGGCCATCACCACTCCTCCCGCGACGGGGTCAGCACCCGCCAGAACCTCTTCCCCCTCCGACGGCACCTCTCCCAACGCCGTCCCACGTCACGCCGGGCGCCTGGTCTGGACGATGTGGAAGCGGCCCGCCACGTAGCCCGGGTCCGTGAGCGAGGCCGTGGCGGCCGGGTTGGCGCCCGTGCCGTGGTAGTCGCTGAACGCCGCCGACTGGTTGACGAAGACGCCGCCCGTCAGGTTGCACGACAGGTTCACCCCCGCGTCGAGGGCGGCCCGTTCGGCCTGGTCGAGCACCTCGTCGGAGGTGGAGTAGGCGGCGGCCGTGAGCGCCCCGCGGGCCTTGATCGTGCGGCGCAGCACCTCCAGGCTCTCCTGCGTCGACCCCGTCGGGATGACGAACGCGATCGGCCCGAAATGCTCCCGCCCGTAGACGTCGGAGTCGTCCGGCGAGACCTTCACGATGACCGGCGTCCGCACCACCGCGTCCGGGAACCCCGGGTGTTTCACCGCGCGCGACTCCAGCACCACCTCGCCCAGCGACGGCGCCGCCTCCACCCGGGCCAGCACGTCGGGGTTGACGATGGCCCCGGTCAGCTCCACCGCGCGGGCGTCGTCCCCGAGCAGCCTGCCGACGGCGCCCGCCAGCCCGGCGCAGACCTCGTCGAAGCTCTTGTGCCCCTCGTCCGTCTCGATCCCGCCGGCCGGCACGAGGAGGTTCTGCGGCGCCGTGCACATCTGGCCGCTGTAGAGCGACAGCGAGAACGCCAGGTTGCCCAGCATGCCGCGCCAGGAGCCGGTCGAGTCGACGACGATCGTGTTGACCCCCGCCTTCTCGGTGTGCACGAGCGCCTGCCGCGCGTTCTGCTCCAGCCAGTCGCCGAACTCCGTGGAGCCGGTGAAGTCGACGATGCGGACGTCGGGGTGGGTGGCGAGCGTCCTGGCCAGCCCCTGCCCCTCCTCCACCGCGAGCGAGACCAGCCCGGGGTCGAAGCCCGCCTCGGCCAGCACCTCGCGGGCGATCCGCACGGTGATGGCGAGCGGCAGGACCGCGCGCGGATGGGGCTTGACGATCACCGGGTTGCCGGTGACGAGCGAGGCGAACAGCCCCGGGTACGCGTTCCAGGTCGGGAACGTGTTGCAGCCGATCACCAGCGCGACGCCCCTGGGCACGACCGTGAAGCGCTTGTCCATGACCAGCGGCTCGCCCTTGGCCGGCTTCTCCCAGCGGGCGCTCGCGGCCGAGGAGGTCATGGCCGCGTAGCCGTAGGCGACGGCCTCGAGCGCGCGGTCCTGCGCGTGCGGCCCGCCCGCCTGGAAGGCCATCACGAACGCCTGCCCGGTCGTGTGCTGCACCGCATTGGCCAGCTCGAAGCTGCGCCGGTTGATCCGGTCGACGATCTCGACGCAGGCCAGCGCGCGGGCCTCGGGCCCGGCGTCGCGCCAGGCGGGCAGCGCCGCCCGGGCCGCGGCGATCAGGTCGTCCACGAGCGGCTCCGGGTAGGTGACGCCGAGGTCGATGCCGTACGGGGAGCGCTCGGCGCCGATCCAGGACCCGGTGCCCGGCTGGTCGAGGGGGAACGGCTTGCCGAGGTAGGACTCGAACGCCTCCTTGCCCCGCTCGGCCGCCCCCTCACCGTAGACGCGCGGGCTCGGCGACTCGGGATAGGCGCTCCAGTATCCCCGCTCGGCGATGGCCGACAGCGCCTTCTCCAGAGTCTCGCGGTGCTGCTCGAACATGGTGTTCATCCTCTTGACAGGGATGGTCCGGACGGTGAAGTGTTTACCGAACATTCGGTCAGTTGACAAGGGAGACCTGCGTTGGAGAGCGCGCGTCGCATGATGGACGCCGACACCGCCTCCGCCGCCCTGGGCATCGAGCTGACGGAGCTCGGCGAGGGCCGGGCGGTGTGCCGCATGACCGTGACCGACCAGATGATCAACGGGCACGACCTGTGTCACGGCGGCTACGTGTTCCTGCTGGCCGACACCGCGTTCGCGTGCGCCTGCAACAGCCACGGGCCGGTGACGGTGGCGGCGGGCGCGGAGATCACGTTCGTCTCCCCGGCCCACGCGGGCGACGTGCTGGTGGCCGAGGCCGCCGAGCGCACCCGCTACGGCCGCAGCGGCATCTACGACATCACGGTGCGCGGAGCGGCCGGCCGGGTGGTCGCCGAGTTCCGCGGCCGCAGCCGAGAACTGAGACAGGTGGAGGGCTGATGAGACTCGGCGATCCCCCCGCGCCGGAAGATCTCGATCCCATCGAGCGGGCGTCCCGCGACGAGCTCATGTCGATCCAGCTGGAGCGGCTCCAGCGGACGCTCACCCACGCCTACCAACATGTCCCGATTTATCAGCAAAAATTCGACCAGGCGGGCGTGCATCCGAGCGACTGCAAAGAGCTCGCCGACCTGGCGAAGTTCCCCTTCACCACCAAGCAGGACCTGCGCGACACCTACCCGTTCGGCATGTTCGCCGTCCCGCGCGAGCAGGTGGCCAGGATCCACGCCTCCAGCGGCACCACGGGCACGCCCACCGTGGTCGGCTACACCAGGCACGACCTGGACGTCTGGGCGGACGTCGTGGCCCGCTCGATCCGCGCCTCCGGCGGCCGGCCGGGCGACATCGTGCACGTGGCCTACGGGTACGGCCTGTTCACCGGCGGGCTGGGCGCCCACTACGGGGCCGAGCGGCTGGGCTGCACGGTGGTGCCGGTCTCCGGCGGCATGACGCCCCGGCAGGTCCGGCTCATCACCGATCTGCGGCCCGACATCGTCATGGTCACGCCGTCGTACATGCTGGCCCTGCTGGACGAGTTCGAGCGGCAGGGCCTGGACCCCCGCGCGTCCTCCCCGCGGATCGGGATCTTCGGCGCCGAGCCCTGGACCGAGCGCATGCGCGCGGAGCTCGAGGACCGCTTCGACCTGCACGCCGTGGACATCTACGGCCTGTCGGAGGTGATCGGCCCCGGCGTCGCGAACGAGTGCGTCGAGACCAAGGACGGCCTGCACGTCTGGGAGGACCACTTCTACCCGGAGACCGTCGATCCCCTCACCGGGGAGCCCGCGCAGGCGGGCGAGCTGGTCTTCACCAGCCTCACCAAGGAGGCCATGCCGGTCATCCGCTACCGCACCGGCGACCTGACCAGGCTGCTGCCGGGCACCGCCAGGCCCGCGTTCCGGCGCATGGAGAAGGTGACGGGCCGCACCGACGACATGATCGTCCTGCGCGGCGTGAACGTGTTCCCGACCCAGATCGAGGAGCTGGTGCTGCGCGTGGAGGGCCTGTCACCGCACTTCCAGCTCCACCTGACCCGCCCGGGGCGGCTCGACGTGATGACGGTCAGGGTCGAGGCCCGCCCCGGCCTCGCGAGCCGTGGGGAGGCCGGGGAGGCGCTGCGCCGGGCCGTCAAGGACACCGTGGGCGTGAGCGTGGAGGTCGAGGTGGTGGATCCGGAGACGCTGGAGCGCTCGGTCGGCAAGCTCAAACGAGTCATCGACAAGCGGGATAATTAAGACATGGCCTCTCCGACCCCCACCCGCCAGCGCAAGCGCGGACACGACCCGGAGTCCGTGCTGTCCACCGCCGTCGGCGTCTTCAACGAGCGGGGCTACGACGGGACGAGCATGGAGGACCTGGCCAGGGCTCTCGGCGTGACCAAGTCGGCCATCTACTACCACGTGCCGGGCAAGGAGCAACTGCTGGCGCGGGCGCTGGACCGGGCGCTCGACGGGCTGTTCGCGGTGGTGACCGACGAGCGCGCCGCCTCGGGGCCCGCGATCGACCGCCTGGAGTGGGCCGTCCGGCAGAGCGTGCGCATCCTCGTGGACCGGCTGCCGTACGTGACGCTGCTGCTGCGGGTGCGCGGCAACAGCAGCACCGAGCAGGCCGCGCTGGAGCGGCGGCGGGAGTTCGACAGGTTCATCAGCCACCTGGTCAAGGAGGCGGCGGCGGAGGGCAGCATCCGGCCGGACGTGGACCCGGCGCTGGTGACGCGGCTGCTGTTCGGCGCGGTGAACTCGATCACCGAGTGGTACCGACCGGCGCGCGGGGCCTCGGCGGACGACCTGGCCGACGCGCTGCTCAAGATGACCTTCACCGGCCTACGGGTCTAACGCGTCCCGCCGCGGAGGATCGACCTCGGGGGTCTCGGCGCCGCGGGGCAGCTTGACGCGCAGGTCGTTGCGTACGGCCTCGCCGAGTTTCTTGGTGGCGATGCGGTTGAGCGCGCCGCCGGCGATCGCTCCCGTGAGGAACGGGCCGAGCGTGGTCAGGTGGCGGCCGAGCGTCCGGAGGAGGCGGTTGCGCAGGGCGGTCTTGGTGGCCGCGCCGAGCGCGAGCGAGACGGACGTGGGCGTGAGGGGGTCGATGCCACGTTGTCTGGCCCATGCGGCCGTGAACGCGACCGCGCGCTGGGTGCCCGAGCCCTCGACGCGTACGCCGTAGACCTCGTGCAACTCGGCCAGGAGCTTGACCTCGATGGCGGCGACGACGATGGTCTCGGCGACGAGTTGCGCGGGGGCGGAGAGCAGAAGGGGCGGTGCGGCGAACTCTGCCGCCGCGAGCGCTCCGCCGATGGCGCCGACCGTCATCGTGGCCTTCTGGGCGGTACGCACCAGGTCGTCGGCGAGTTGCTCGCCGGTCAGGCCGTGATGGTGCTCGGAAAGGGTGTGCAGGTCCCTGATCGGGATGCGCGGCGCGATGTTGAGAAAGACGTCCGCCAGCCAGCGGCCCCGGCCCGCGCCCGTGGCGCGTGCCTTCTTGGCCCCCTCGGACAGCGCGCGGGCTAGTCGGCCGAGCAGCCTGCGCCGCTCGGCCGGCTCCAGCTCGCCGGGCGCGGTGAGCTTGCCTACGAGCTCGCCGACCTCGCGTTCGGGGCCGGCGACCTCGTTGTCTGGTTGCTTGTCCTGCTCAGGTACGGCCACGCGTTGCCTCCGTCCTCATGGTCGCGATCACTCACGGTCGGGCTTCGTCTCCCTACCCCGAGCTTTTCGCTCCAGTCGATTAGGCGGCGCACTCCCGGCAGACCTGCTGGCCGTTCTTCTCGGAGGCCAGCTGGCTACGGTGGTGCACCAGGAAGCAGCGCGAGCAGGTGAACTCGTCGGCCTGACGGGGGATCACCCGCAGGGAGAGCTCTTCGTTCGACAGATCCGCACCGGGCAGCTCGAGCGACTCGGCCAGGTCGGTCTCGTCGATGTCGATGCTGCCAGACGACTTGTCGGTGCGCCGCGCCTGCAACTCCTGGAGGCTGTCCTCCCCCAGGTCGTCGTCTGTCTTGCGTGGGCTGTCGTAGTCGGTAGCCATTGTGCTTACTCCATCCCCCTCATCTATATGTCCTCGCGCTCATCGCGCGTCTTCTAACGTCCAGGAAGCCCATCTTGTGCCCGTTCCGCCGGGGAGATTTCCCATGGGTACCCCGCGGGAACGGACGACGAACCTCCCAACACGTCAGGGCCTGCTGCCGTCGGCAATGGTTAGCCAAATATGGCGAAACCCACAGCCTTGGCGCCATGCACCACCGTGTTCGACGGCACATCCAACCACATGTGCGGCGTGAATGAGACGCCCCCCACGCCTCAACACGGGCACCAACACACGGACGAACGAGCCGGAGCAAGACGATCTCAGCGTCTCGGGAGCCGAATGGTCACGACGAGCCCTCCACCATCACGTGGCACCGCGGCCACATTTCCACCGTGAGCCTGAACCACCGCACGAACGATGGACAGCCCCAGCCCCGATCCCTTCGCCGAATCCACGCGGTCCGCGTGGAGCCTCCTGAAGGGCTCGAACAGGCTGTTCACCTCGTACGCCGGGACATGCTGCCCTGTGTTGGCCACCTGAACAACCAAGGCACCGTCCGCCATTCCCGTCCGGATCCATACTTTTCCGTTTTCAGGAATGTTGTACTTGACCGCGTTCTCCAGGAGGTTGCTGACCGACCGCTCCAGGAGCACCGGATCGCCTATGGTAGGCGCGCTGACCAGTTCGGCCGTCACGGTTACCCCGTGCTCCTCGGCGAAGGCCGTCACCTGTTCCACGGCCGTCTGAGCGACTTCCCGGACATCGACCGGTTTGCGTACGGCGAGTTCGCGCTCGCTCCTCGCCAGCAGCAGCAGTCCCTCGATGAGCTTCTCGTTACGCGCGTTGACTTCGAGAAGGGTACGGCCGAGCGCTTTGAGATCCTCGGACGCCTCGGGATCGGACAGGGCGATCTCCAGGACGGTCCGGTTAATCGTGAGGGGAGTTCGCAATTCGTGGGAGGCGTTGGCCACGAATCTGCGCTGGGTGTCGAAGGCGACGTTGAGCCGGGTGAGCATGGCGTCGAACGTGTCGGCCAGCTCCTTCAGCTCGTCGTTGGGGCCCTGCAGGTCGATGCGCTGGTGGGCCAGGGTGCTCTCGGACAGCTTGCGCGCCGTCGCCGTCATCTGGGCCACCGGCCGCAGCGCCCGGTCGGCCACGAAGTAGCCGATGATCAGCGCCAGGATGCCGACGCCCATCAGCGCGAGCAGGGAGTTGCCGAACAGCGCGTCCCGCGCACGCTGGATCGCCAGCGCCTGCATGTTGTGCCAGGCGTTCTGGAGCTGCTCGTCCGCGCTGGGAGGCAGTCCCAGATCGATGGTCGGCCAGGCCCAGGTGATCGCCGATCCGACGATCATGTAGACCGACCCCAGCAGCACGGCGGCCGCCACGAAGACGAGCGCGCCGTACGTGAGCGTCAGCCGCCACCGGATGCTGACCTTGGCGGGCAGCTCCCTCATCCGCTCCAGCGGCGTGCGCTGGGTCTGCTCCGCGGGCGGCGGCGGGCCGTCCCAGGCGGGCGGCCCGCTGGGTGGTGGCGCCTGCTGCACGCGCGTCGCCTTCCTCGCCGAATGCGGGCTGATCATCGGATGCGTCGGCCCCGCCTGGAGCTCCTCCGACCTCTCCATCACGGGGCCTCCCCCGCGACGGCCGTGCGGCGTTCAATGGATCGCCGTTTTCTCACAGTTTGTACCCAACCCCGGGCACAGTCTCGATCACCTGAGGCTCGCCCAGCTTCTTCCGCAGCGTCATCATGGTCACGCGGACCACGTTCGTGAAGGGATCGATGTTCTCGTCCCATGCCTTGTCCAGCAGGTCCTCCTGGCTGACCACGGCGCCCTCGGCCCGCATCAGCTCCTCGAGCACCGCGAACTCCTTCTTGGTCAGCACGACCTCCTTGCCGTCGCGCTCCACCAGCCGCTTGCCCGGGTCGAGCCGGATGCCGCCGCGCTCCAGGACGGGCGGCAGGGCGGGCGCGGAGCGGCGGCCGAGCGCGCGCACCCTGGCGACCAGCTCGATGAACACGAACGGCTTGGCCAGGTAGTCGTCGGCCCCCAGACCGAGACCCTCCACCTTGTCGTCCACGTCGCCCGACGCGGTCAGCATCAGGATCCGCGAGGCGCTCCGCTGCTCCACCAGGCGACGGCACACCTCGTCGCCGTGGACGACCGGCAGGTCGCGGTCCAGCACGATCACGTCGTAGTCGATGTAGGAGGTCCGCTCGAGGGCGCCGCCCCCGTCGTAGGCGACGTCGACCGCCATGGCCTCGCGCCGCAGCCCGGTCGCGATCGCGTCGGCGAGCACCCGCTCATCCTCAACCACCAGCACCCGCACGCCTGATGCACCTCTCTCCGATTCTGGTCACTCATTCTGTCCACAGCCTCGATAAGCGCACGGTAAGGCATGTTCAGAGGTGGGTGACCCCCCGGTCAGGGAGAGGAGCACAAAATTCATGTTTCGGGGTGCGACGGGCCGGGGTATGCCTGCGGGACACCCATCGCCCGGACATCACCCGGCAATGGGCGTACTTCGCCCAAGAGCATGGATCGGACCCCAGAGAGTAGGTGAGATGGGCGAGTTCACGACTACGATCGAACACCGCCTCGACCAGGCTTATAAGGGCCTTCGGGAGGCCCGTAGCGTCGGCGACGAATATCTCGCTGACACGCTCACCGCCGAGATCGAGGACCTGCGCAGGCTGGCCGACGATCACGGCATCCCGTTGCCCCGCTGACCAAGCGCGAACGGCCGGAGCCCGCGGGGGCTCCGGCCGTTCGCGTTCAGGCGTCCCGTTCCGGGTTCTGCGCCGCCAGCAGGTCGTGCAGTTCCTCGAAGAGCCCCGGCGCCGCGCAGAGCGCGAACTCCGGGCTCACCGGCCTGCCGTGCAGGCCTTCGAGCCTGGCTCCCGACTCGGTCGCCACCAGGCCGGCCGCGCCGTAGTCCCACGGGTTGATGCCGCGCTCGTAGTAGGCGTCCACGCGGCCCGCCGCGAGCGAGCACAGGTCGATCGCGCACGAGCCGCCGCGCCTGATGTCCCGCACCCGGGGCAGCACCTCCGCGACCACCTGGCCTTGGACCGCGCGCCTGCTCACCGCGTAGCCGAACCCGGTCGCCACCAGCGCCTGCGCGAGCGGCACGCCCGTGTTGCAGCGCAGCCGCTCGGCGCCGAGCCAGGCGCCCTCGCCGACCGCCGCGGTGTAGACCTCGCCGCGCGCCGGCAGGTTGACGACCCCGGCCACGACCTGTCCGTTCACCTCGACGGCGATCGACACCGCCCACTCCGGCAGGCCGTACAGGAAGTTGACGGTGCCGTCGATCGGGTCGACGACCCAGCGCACGTCCGAATCGCCGGGCTTCTCCCCGCCCTCCTCACCGAGGATCCTGTCGCCGGGCCTGGCGGCCAGGATGCGCTCGCGGATGAGCTCCTCCGACGCCTTGTCCAGCGCGGTGACCACGTCGGTGGGGCTGGACTTGGTCTCGATCTCCTCGGACATCGTGGGCCGCTTGGCGAGCAGCATGTCGCCCGCCTCGCGCGCGATGTCCTCGGCCAGTCTCAGGAAATCCGTCATCAGGCCACCGAGTCCGGACGCTTCCACTCCTCGCCGAGCACGTGCTGGGCGAGGAAGGCGAAGACGGTCTCGTACCAGGCGACGATGTTGCCCGGCTTGAGGATCCAGTGGTTCTCGTCGGGGAAGTACAGGAACTTCGACTCGACCTCGCTGCGCCGCAGGTCCCACCAGAGCCGCAGGCCCTCGCCGATCGGCACGCGGTAGTCCTTGTCGCCGTGGATGACGAGAAGCGGCGTGGTGATCTTGCCGAGGGAGTTGTGCGGCGACAGGAGCTGGTACCGCTCGGAGCCGGGCTCGCCGAACTCGCGCTGCCAGTACATGGAGGCGTCGGTGGTGCCGGCGAACTGGTCGAGGTTCCACAGCGACGCGTGGGTGACGATGGCCCTGTAGCGGTCGCTGTGGCCGGCGAGCCAGTTGGCCATGTAGCCGCCGTACGAGCCGCCCATCGCGCCGATGCGCTCGCTGTCGATGTCGTCCCTGGCCAGGGCCACGTCGACGATCGCGTCGAGGTCGGCCTGGGTGCGCGGGCCCCAGTTGCCCCAGCCGCGGTCGATCATCTCCTGCCCGTAGCCGGTGGACAGGCACGGGTCCGGCATGAGCACGGCGTACCCGCGCTGGGTCATGAGCCACACCTGCCAGCGCCACTGCCAGTCGTTCCACGAGGCGACCGGGCCGCCGTGGATCCACAGCACGAACGGCGCCGGCTCGTCGGCCGAGGCGCCTTCGGGCAGCGCGAGCCAGCCGCGGATCGTGGCGCCGTCGTCGGCGGTGGCGGAGATCTCGGTCAGCGTGCCCGGCGCCTCGGGGCGCGGCCCGGGCGAGGGCAGGTCGACGATCTCGCCGCCGGCCACGTCGATCCTGGCCGGGCCGGGGGCGAGGGCGATGCCGCTGCGCAGCGCGTAGACGGAGCCGCCGTCGAAGGAGACATTGAGCCCGGTGTACGCGGCGTCGTCCAGGGTGAGCCTGGTGCTCTCCCCGTCCAGCGGGACGCGGAAGATCGGGCGGCGGCCCTGGTGGTCGGCCACGATGTAGACGGCCGAGGAGTCCGGCGCCCACTCGATGTCCGCGGGGAACAGGTCGGGCGCGTAGGCGCGGCCCTCGCCGGTGGCCACGTCGGCGATCCACAGCTCGCTGCGCGCCGAGACCTCCAGCCCGGTGAACCGGTCGCGGGCGCAGGCCACCCTGGAGCCGTCGGGCGAGATCGCGAGCGGGCCCGTGAAGTCGAAGCCGTCCTCGGTGAGCACCGTGCGCCGCTCGCCCGAGGCCACGTCGATGGCCACCAGGTCGGTACGGCTCTCACCCTTCGGCAGGTACGTGCGCCAGGTCGTGAACACCGTGGCGCCGTCCGGGCTCAGCTCGAACGAGGCGTCCCGCAGCCCCTCCCCCGCGTCGGGGGTCAGCTCACGCACGTCCTCCAGGCGGTCGCCGCCGAGCCTGGCGGCGAACAGCCTGGTGCGGCCCGGGCCGAGGTCGTGGTCCCAGAAGCGGATCGGGTAACCCTCGTGCAGGATGGCGCTGATCCCGGCGTCCTTGCGGGCCTTGCGCCTGTCCTCGTCGGCCGCCTCCTCGCCGTCGAGCACGTCGGCGGAGAACACCACGACGTCGGCGGCCGTACGCACCGCGCCGATGCCGCCGGGGCGGGTGACCACCTGGCGGGCCTCACCGCCCGCGCGGGGCAGCAACCAGAGCGCGGGCACCTCGTCGGAGGAGTCCTTGACGGTGGGGTCGGGGCGGGCGGAGGTGAACAGCACGTCGCCCGCGGCCGTGAAGACCGCGGCCGACTCGCCCTTGGCCGAGCGGGTCAGCCGGTAGGGCTCGCCGTCGACCGGAATCGCCCAGAGCGCGGTGCCGTAAGACTTGCCGTCGGGGTTGAGTGACTGGACTGTGGAGATCAACCTGGAGCCGTCGGGGGAGAGCTTCAGCGAGAGAACCCGGGGGATGGCCACGTAGTCGCGTATGTCATTGAATGCGCTCACTCCACCGAACCTACCTCGCAGCATAGACCGCCCGCATACCCCAATACTGTGGTCACGTGGGAACTTACGACGCGTTGCTGGTTCTGTCGTTCGGCGGGCCCGAGGGGCCCGAGGACGTGCTGCCGTTCCTGGAGAACGTCGTGCGCGGCAGGGGGGTGCCGCGCGAGCGGCTGCTCGAGGTGGCCGAGCACTACCAGGGCTTCGGCGGGGTCAGCCCGATCAACCGGCAGAACCGCGACCTGGTCGAGGCGCTGCGCCCGATCGCCGGCGTGCCCGTCTACTGGGGCAACCGCAACTGGCACCCGTTCGGCGAGGACACCGTCCGCCAGATGAAGGCCGACGGGATCAGGAAAGCGGCCGTGTTCGCGACCTCGGCGTTCGCGGGCTACTCGAGCTGCCGCCAGTACTACGAGGACATCGCCAGGATCTCCGTCGAGGACGGCCCTGAGCTGGTCAAGATGCGCCACTTCGGCGACCACCCGGGGTTCGTGGCCGCGATGGCCGACCACACGCGGGCCGCGCTCGAACGGCTCGGCCGCGACGACGCCAGGCTGGTGTTCACCGCCCACAGCATCCCCGTCTCCATGGCCGAGACCGCGGGCCCCTCGGGCGGCCTGTACGAGGCGCAGCTCCGCAGGAGCGCCGAGCTGGTCAGCCAGGCGCTCGGCCGCACGCAGCCGTGGGACCTGGTGTGGCAGTCGCGCAGCGGCCCGCCGCAGGTGCCGTGGCTGGAGCCGGACGTCTGCGACTTCCTGCGCAAGACGGACGCCGGTTCGGTCGTGCTGGTGCCGATCGGGTTCGTCTCCGACCACATGGAGGTCGTCTACGACCTCGACACCGAGGCCAGGCAGGTGGCCGCCGAGCTGGGGCTGCCCATGGAGCGGGCGGCGACCGCCGGCACGCACCCGCGCTTCGTCCAGATGGTGCGCGAGCTGATGGACGAGCCCGAGCCCGTCCCCTGCGCGCTCACCTGCTGCCCAGCTCCCCGCAGGCGCCCTCAGGCGTAGGTGCGGGCGTAGGCCTGGGCGATCCCCATGACCTTGTTCACGTAGTCCCACGAGTGGTTGTAGAACCAGATCGCCTTGCGTAGCTTCTCGCCGCCCTGGCCGGCGCCGTTGGCACACAGGTAGTTGGCGGCGCCGGGCACCGCGTCGTACGGGCTCCAGATGTCGGACTTGCCGTCCCCGTCGCCGTCCACGCCGTAGTGCTTCCAGGTGGCGGGCATGAACTGCATGGGCCCGAGCGCGCCCGCGCTGGACGGGCCGTTGTTGCGGCCGTGGCTGCTCTCCACCTGCCCGATCGCCGCCAGCACCGTCCACGACAGCCCCGGGCAGCGGGTGGCCGCCGCCTTGTACAGGTCCAGGTAGCTGCCCGGGCGGCCCACGTTCACCGTCGTCTGGGGCTTCTGCTGCTTCGGCGTACGGTGCGCCGCGTCCAGCATGACGACCTGCGAGCCCTTGCCGAGCACCTTGCGCACCCCCGCCTCGCTGATCTTGCCGGCCTTGCCGTGCAGCAGCACCGCGACCCCCGGCGCGAACCCCAGCGACCTGCCCAGGTCCGCGCTCACCAGCCCGTCCACGCCCATGAGCCCGAGCGTGGCCGAGGCCGCCACGCGCAGCCGGGGACCGCCGTCCACCTGGTACATGCCGCCCAGGATCATCCCGAACTTGCGCATCGCGCCCGCGTCGGCCACCAGCTCGCCCCTGGCCAGCGCGCTCCACACGGCGGGCTGGTCGGCGACGGGCTGCGGCGTCCAGGAGCGGAAGTCGGCGGGATCGACGGCCAGCAGGTTCAGGCCGGTGCCGGCAACCTTGACCGCGCCCGCGTCCACCACGGCCACCTTCTGCACGTACTTCAGCCCGCTGAGCGCGAACCTCGTGCTCTTGGGGACCGTGCCCGCGGCGATGGCCAGCACGCGCGGCGGCGTCGCGGTCACCCCGGCGCCGCCCTGGCCGAAGTCCTTGACCGGCGCGGCCGTGGGCACGAGCTGGTCGAGGCGCGGCGAGGGCTGCTGCGGCCGCTGCGTGGGCTTCCTGCGCACCGGCTCGTTCGCGGTTTTGACCAGGTCGTCGCCCAGGATCACGACGACTCCGCCGGCCGCGGCCGTGACCACGAGCACGGCGGCGACCATGAGGATGACCGCGCGGAACGAGGGAAGACCGGACACTCGGGACACGTTAACCCACTCGGCCGCTAAATCACTTGCCATACGGACATACGGTGCGCCATGGTTACTTGGCTCAAGTAAGGGGGAAACGGCGTGGTCGGGCCTTACCGAGGATTGTTCGACGGGCCCGGCGTCAAGGGGTTCGTCCTGGCGGGATTCATCGGCCGCATGCCGATGTCCATGCTCGGCATCGGGGTCGTGCTGCTGGTCTCCGCGCTCACCTCGTCGTACGCCACCGCCGGCGGCGTCGCCGCCATGACCAACCTGGCCTTCGCCGTGGCCGCCCCCATGTCGGGCCGCCTCGTGGACAGGTTCGGGCAGGGCCGGGTGATCCCGCCGTTCGCCGTCGTCAACGCGCTCGCGCTGGTCGCCCTGATGCTGTGCGCCGGGTTCGGGCTGCCCGACTGGACGCTGTACGCCTCGGGCCTGCTCGTGGGCGGCACCTCGCTGTCGCTGGGCTCGATGGTGCGGGCCCGCTGGTCGGTCATCCACGGCGGGTCGGGCAGGCTGCACACCGCGTTCGCCTTCGAGTCGGTGGTGGACGAGGTCATCTTCGTCACCGGGCCCGCGCTGGTCACGGTGCTGGCCACCGCCGTGAACCCGTACGCGGGGCTGGTCGTGGCCCTGGTCTGCATGCTCCTCGGCACCTTCGCGCTGGCGGCCCAGCGGCGCACCCAGCCGCCCGTGCAGCCGGTCAAGTCGGTGGCGGGCACTCCCATCCTGATCCCCGGCATCGCCCTGCTGGCGTGCGTCTACCTGGCGCTGGGCGCCGTTTTCGGCTCGGTCGACCTGATCACGGTGGCCTTCGCCGAGGAGCACGGCGTGAAGGGCGCCTCCGGGTTCCTGCTGGCGGCGTTCGCGGGCGGGTCGATGGTGTCGGGGCTGTGGTTCGGGTCGCGGGACTGGAAGATCTCGCTGCGCGGGCGGTTCGTGCGGACGCTCGCGCTGTTCGTGGTGGGGCTCATACCGATCATGTTCATCGGTGACGCGCGGATCATGGCGCCGGCCCTGTTCCTGGCCGGATTCGCCATCTCGCCGACGCTCATCACGGGCTTCTCGCTCACCGAGCGGCTGGTGCCTCCGTCCCTGCTCACCGAGGGCATGGCGTGGATCTCGACGTCGATCGGGTTCGGCGTGGCGGTCGGGGCGTGGGCCGGCGGGCGGCTCACCGAGATGTTCGGCGCGTCCAACGCGTACGCCTTCTCCTGGGGCGCGGCGATCCTGGCCGCGGCCGTGGGTATCGGAGGTTCGGGTTTGCTGAGACTTCCCGGGGCTCCTTCACCCGCCAAGAGTTGATCCGCTACGGTCGGGACATCCCTCGCAACACCCATCTCATTGGAAGCATTACCTATGTCCCGACAAATCAGTTCACTTCTAGCTATCGCGGCTGTCTGCGTCACCCTGGCCCCGGCGCCCGCCTTCGCACAGGCGCCGAAGAAGGCCGCGCCGGTCGACTGCGAGCAGGTCAAGTGCCTCGCGCTGACGTTCGACGACGGGCCCGGCCAGTACGCGGGAACGCTCCTCGACACACTGAAGAAGTACGACGCGAAGGCGACGTTCTTCCTCGAGGGCCAGTACGTCAAGAGCCGCCCCGCGTTCGTCAAGCGCATGGTGGCCGAGGGCCACGAGGTCGGCAACCACAGCTACAGCCACCCCGACTTCACCAAGTCCGACGCGGGCGCCATCAGGAACGAGATCAAGAAGACCCAGGACGCGGTCAAGAAGGCTTCGGGCGTCGAGCCCAAGCTGCTGCGTCCGCCGTACGGGCTGGCCGACCTGCAGGTCGCCGACGTCGCCACGGAGTTCGGCATGCCGATGATCCTGTGGACCGCCGGCTCCGAGGACTGGTCCAGCAAGAACGTCGACGCCATCAAGAAGAAGACCATGGAGGTCGCGCAGCCCAACGGCATCATCCTGATGCACGACTGGGTGAAGCAGACCGTGGACGCGATGCCGGCCCTCATCAAGTCGCTCCAGAAGAAGGGCTACCACCTCGTGACGGTCTCCGACATCGTCAAGCAGCAGAACCTGCAGCCCGGCGACATCTTCCCGGTTCCCGCCGGCTGGGAGAAGTGAGTATCGTTCGCGTCTAACCGAACGATGCTCTGGAGGGGTGCTCATGACGTTCGCGAATTGGGCGCGTAACCAGTCGGGCACCCCTGCCGAGGTGCGTACGCCGGCCTCGGTCGAGGACGTCGTACGCGCCGTGCGGGACGCCGCCGCCTCCGGGCGGCGGGTCCGCATGGTGGGCACGGGCCACTCCTTCACGGGGGTGGCCCTCACCGACGGCGTCATGCTGCGCCCCGGCGCGCTCACCGGGATCAGGTCATGGGGCGACGACCGCGTGACCGTGCTGGCCGGCACCCCGCTCCGCGTGCTGAACGAGCTGCTCGACGAGCGCGGCCTGGCCCTGGCCAACATGGGCGACATCACCGAGCAGACCGTCGCGGGAGCGATCCAGACCGGCACGCACGGCACCGGCCGCGACAGCGGCGGCCTCGCCGACCAGGTCGCCGAGCTGGAGCTGGTGCTGGCCGACGGCTCGGTGACGACGGCCGGGCCGGGCGAGGACCTGTTCGACGCGGCCAGGGTCGGGCTGGGGGCGCTCGGGGTGCTGACGGCCGTGACGCTCCGGGTGGAGCCCGCGTTCCTGCTGCACAACCGGCGGCGCAGGCTGTCCCTCAGCGAGGTGCTCGGCTCGCTCGACGAGCTGACCTCGGCGAACGAGCACCTCGACTTCTTCTGGCTGCCGCACACCGACGCCTGCCTGGTCAAGACCAACAATCGCAGCCCGGGCCCGGCCCGGCCGCCGGGCGCGTTGCGGCACTGGCTGGACAACGTCTTCCTGGAGAACACCGTCTTCGGCGCGGCCTGCGCGCTAGGGGGCCGCTTCCCCGACCTGATCCCGCGGATCAACGCCGTCAGCGCGGCGGCGCTCGGCGACTCGGAGTCGGTGGACGCGTCGTACAAGGTCTTCACGGCGCGGCGGGACGTGCGCTTCCTCGAGATGGAGTACGCGGTGCCGCGCGAACGCCTCGGCCAGGCGCTGCGCGAGACCAGGGACCTGATCGACCGAATGGACTGGAAGATCACGTTCCCGGTGGAGGTGCGGGTCACGCCGCCCGGCGACGCGTGGCTGTCCACCGCGTACGGGCGGTCGTCGGCGTACATCGCGTGCCACATCTACCGGCCGACGCCGAACCCCGCGTACTTCGAGGGTGTGGAGGAGATCATGACGCGGCTGGACGGGCGGCCGCACTGGGGCAAGCTGCACACCAGGGACGCTTCCTACCTGACCAAGGTCTATCCCCGCTTCGCGGACTTCACGGCCCTGCGCGACCGGCTCGACCCGGGGCGCCTATTCGGCAATGAGTACCTGGATCTAGTGCTCGGCTAACGCATCGTTAGGTAAAGAGCTTGCTCGAAAACGTGTCCTGGGATCCGCGCGGGCCTCGTGGCGGGCATCCTCGTAACTCGTGCCCCGACGACTCGGCCTGCCCTCCGTGTACCTCGCCGCGGCCGTGGCCACCGCCGCCACGACCGCCGTTCCTCTCGCCATGACGCCCGCGTCAGGACTCGCCCTGCGGCCCGCCCCCACCGAGCCGACCCGGCCCTTCATCGTCACGGCACGCAGCCGCGGCGCCGCCCGCGATCTCGTCGGCGAGGTGCGGTGGCGGGTGCGGCGCTATTACACCGCCGCACTGCCCGGGTTCGCCACCTTCCTCACCGCCGCCGAGCTGGCCGAGCTCCGGTCGGACCCGCGGGTGCTCGCGGTCGAGCCCGACCGCGAGATCCGCCCCATGGCGCTCGGGAAATCCCGCCCGCGCTCCCGCTGGGCCACCGGCGCCGGCGCCACCGTGTACGTCGTGGACAGCGGCCTGGACGCGGCCCGGGCCGAGCTCGGCGACCGGGCCTGGCGCGCCTTCGACGCCACCGGCGGCACCGGGCACGACTGCGCGGGCCACGGCACCGAGGCCGCGCGGCGCGTCAACGTCATGGCGCCCAAGGCCAGGATCGCCTCCGTGCGGGTGCTCGGCTGCGCCGGCTACGGCACCCTGGCAGATCTGCTCGCCGGGCTGGACTGGATCGGCAGGCACGCCCACGGCCCCTCAGTCGCGAACCTGGCCGTCGACGGGTCCGACTCCCCCGCGCTCGACGCCGCCACGCGGTCGCTGGTGCGGTCGGGCGTCTTCGTGGTCGGCGCGGCGTCCTCCGGCGCCTGCCGGGCCGTGCCCGGCGCTCAGGCCTTCTCCGCTCACTCCCCGTATCTGGCCGGGGTCGCCGCCCAATACCTGGAGCGCCATCCTGGCGCCGCCCCATCCGTTCTGGCCTCTTGGCTCAAGTGCACGACACCACGCGCCGCGATTCGTCAGAATCCGTCAGGGGCCTCTAACCTCCACTTGCACAACGGCGGGCTCTAGAGGGATGGATTCGACAAATGTGACCGGCGTCACACCGTCCCGGGAGTATCCCAGGAAGGCGATGTTCGGACATGCCGGGTACGGTGCTGGCAGGCAACCGGCACACGCGAGAGACTCAAGGGTCCGGGGGAAGAATGGCGACGCTGACGAAGGGACTCGCATGCAGGAGCTCCGACTCGTCGCGGTGAGTGAGGACGGCACCTATCTCGTGCTGGCTACTGCCGGGCGAGGTACGCGCTTCACGCTTCCCGTGGACGACCGGCTCCGTGCTGCCGTCCGCGGCAACTTCTCCCGTCTCGGCCAGTACGAGATCGAAGTGGAGAGTCCGTTGCGCCCCAAGGAGATCCAGGCTCGCATCCGCGCCGGAGAGACGGCGGAGGAGATAGCCGCGACCGCCGGGATCCCGGTCGAGCGTGTCCGCTGGTTCGAGGGTCCGGTGCTGCAGGAGCGGGAGTACGTCGCCCAGCAGGCGCAACGTGTGGCCGTCCGGATGCCCGGTGAGTCGGCGCCCGGGCCCACCCTGGGCGACCTCGTCGCCGAGCGGCTGACCAGGCGGGGCGTGCCCACCGACGAGATCGACTGGGACTCCGCCAAGCGCGACGACGGGCTGTGGCGCGTCAAGCTCGGCTACGTGTGGAACGGTCACACGCGCCACGCCGAATGGCTGTTCGACCCGCGCAAGCGGCACGTGACGCCCCATGACGACGAGGCCATGCGGCTGTCGTCGGCCGACTTCGACCCGGATCCCGTCGTCGTGGAGGACACGACGGTGACGCCGTTCACGCCGCGGGTGGCCAAGCTGCAGCCGGTGCCGCCGCTCGCCTCCGACCCGCTGCCGTTCCCGTCGGTGGTGCGCCGCGAGCCGGAGGAGCCGGCGGTCGGCTACAACCCGCCGCCCAGGTCGCCGGAGACGGCGTACGGCCGCGCCCCGGAGGCGGCGCCCCCGTTCGAGCGCGGCGCGCCTCCACGTGAGCCTGACACCTCCAGAGAGGTGTCTTACGACACGCCCGACCCCGGCGAGCACTACCGGCCGGAGCCGCCCGCCCGCGAGACCGGCTATGCCCGCCCCGGCGACACCTCGACCCGCCGCGGCGGGTCTTCGCCGTGGCTGCCCGATTTCGGTTCCGGCCGTCCTGCCGGGCGCGAGGCCGACTCCTCCATCTACGCCCCTGCCGGCACGCCCGCGGACTCCCGCACCTCACCGCCGCCCGCCGTCGAGGAGCCGCCCGCCCAGGAGCGCCCGGTGGCCTGGCGCGAGCAGAGCCCTGCCCCGCAGGCCCCCGCACCGTCCCAGCCCGCCGCGGCCACACCGCCCGCACCCCAGCCCATCACCGAGCCCCACCACCAGCCCACCACCCACGACCAGCACACCACCCCGGCCCAGCCCGCGCCCCAGGCCCAGCCCGCAGCCCAGGCTCAGCCCGCTGCTGAGACCCAGCCCGGCGCTGACGTCCAGCTCGCCGCTGAAGCTCAGCGTGTCGACCAGGGCCAGGCGAGCGCCGCCGTGGAGTCACCCGCGCAGCCCGAGGCCGCGAAGCCCGAGGCCGCGAAGCCCGAGGCCGCAACGCCCGCTGCCATGGAGCGGCCTGCCGCACCAGCGTCGTCCACGGAGCCCGCTCAGGACGCCCACTCCGCCGGGACCAGCCGGCCGAGCACGGCCCCGGCCCCGATCGCGACCTCCGAGCCGGCCGCAGCCCCTGAGCCGGTCGTGGCCCATGGGGCGACGGCGACCGCACAACCCGTGGCATCCGCAGACCCCGTGGCACCCGCGAGGGCCGTAGCGACCACCGAGCCGACGTCGGCCACCGAGCCAGCGACACTCGCGGAGCCGACCCCGGTCGCCGAGCCCGCAGCATCCGCGGAGCCGACCCCGGTCGCCGAGCCCACAGCGACCACGGAGCCGAGCGCAGCCGCCGAGCCCACGGCGACCTCCGAGCCGCCCGCGATCACCGAGCCCACGGCGACCTCTGAGGCGACGGCCGTCACCCAGCCCGCAGCGACCTCCGAGACGACCGCGGTCAGCGAGCCCGCAGCGGTCTCCGAGCCGACGGCCGTCACCCAGCCCGCGGCATCCGCGGAGCCGACCGCGGTCGCCGAGCCGGTGGTTGCCTCGGAGTCGGCGGCATCTGCGGCGCCGGTCGCGTCCGGGGAGCCGACCCCGGTCACCAAGTCGGCACCAGCCACGGAGCCGGTCACTTCTTCGGCCACCGAGCCGGTCGCGTCCTCGGCCACCGAGCCGGACACGTCGTCGGCCGGCGAGCCGGTCACGTCGGCCAGCGACGCCGAGCCCACTCCTGAGCCCGCTCCCACGCCGGTCTCCGAGGCCGTCTCCGAGGCCGTCTCCGCGCCTGCCGACGCGCCCGCCGATGGGGACACCACACCCACCACGGACGCCCAGGCTGCCGACGCCGTAAAGGCCGAGACGTCCAAGCCGGCGGCAGACGCGCCCACCGCCGAGCCGACGGCCGCCATGCCCGAGCAGAAGGCGGCCCAGGCCGTACCGGACGCCCAGCCGCAGCCCGAGGCGGCCCCTGAGGTCGCCACACCGGAGGCCGCCAGCACCGCCACGACGGAGCCCGCCAGCGGTGCCGCAGCCGCGACCACTGCTGCGACGAAGCCTGCCGAGGCCGCCGCGCCGGAGCCCACGGCTCAGCCCGCTGCGCCGAAGCCCAAGAGCGCGCCCGAGCCCGAGCAGCCCGCTCAGGAGGCCAAGCCGCCGGCGCCCGCTCCCAAGCCCAAGCCCACGGAGCCCAAGACCGCCCCGGCGGTCCCGGCGGCGCGGTCCGGCAAGGACGCGCCCAAGGAGGAGCCGCCCGTGCCGGTGCCGTCTCCCCCGCCCGCTCCGGCGGCCCGCCAGGCGCGCAAGGGTTCGCGGGGCCGCCGCGCCTCGGTCCCGACCTGGGACGAGATCATGTTCGGCGCCCGCCGCCAGGACTGACCCGCCCCAGGCGCGGAGACCGACCTCGGCGGCCCACCGCCAGCCACGGTGCCACGACCTCAGCGGCACCACACCGGCGCGAGGGCCGTGACGAAGGCCGGGGCCTCCCGGTCCGCCGCCGAGGGAAGGGGGATCGATGCCTCGGCACGGACCTCCCGGTCCACCGCACAGAGTCCACCGCGCAGAGGAGAGGGACCGGGGGCTCGGGCTGTGCCGGGGGTCAGACCGTGGGCGGTGTGACCACCGCGCAGAGGAGAGGGACCGGCGGCTCGGGCGGCGCCGGGGGTCAGACCGTGGGCGGTGTGCCGGGGGACTCGAGGAAGGGGGCGAGCCACTCCGGCGTCACCTCACCGGGGAACGCCGCCCCCTGGGCCACCGACACGTCGATCGCCGAGTAGCCCCCCTTGCCCGCCCCGACTCCGGCGATCAGCGTGAGCACTCCGGCCCGCCGCTGGAACCACGTCTGCCGCAGCCGCCACCCCACCACGGCCCGGCGTTCGATCACGGCGTGGGAGCGCCGCAGCGACCCCGACCGCACCGCCACGCGTACCCCGTCGTAGCCGTGCCCCAGTGACCGGTACCGGTCGAGCCCGAGCGGAATCCCGGCCCCGGCCAGCAGCAGCGCGAGCACCAGCAGGACCCACCAGAGGATCATGCCCGTCGCCCAGATCCCCACGGCGCTCGCCACCGCCAGCACGGCCCACGGGAAGACGGCGCGGAACAGGCGACGGTTGCGCGCCACGGGCGGGTGGCGGCGGAGTTCGGCCTGGTGGGGGCCGATGGCCTCCGCGGTCACCTGGTACGCCACGGCCCGGGGCACGTCGGGCAGGAGCTGCCCGCGCGTCTCGGAGTCGCCGAGCCCCGTGACGATGGCCCAGGCCCGTACGACCCCGGCCCAGCGTTCGGCGAGCCCGTCCACGATCTCGTAGCCGCGCACCCGGGCGGACTCCAGCGACACGCTGCGCCGGTTGATCAGCCCTCGTTCGGCGACCAGGTAGCCGTCGCGGTGCTTGAGCTTGAAGTCCCAGTTGAAGACCGCGTACATCAGCCCGCCCACGACCGGCATCGCCAGCACGAGCAGCACCGCCACGGCCACCAGCAGGTAGGGATGGTCCCAGACCCATTCCCCGGCGCTCCAGGCGGCGTCCTGGTCGAGGCCCAGGTCGTCGCCCCACTGGAAGGCCAGGCCCACGGCGCCGCCCGCGAGGGCGAAGGGGGTGAGCAGGTACGCGCCGGACAGCGGCCCGTACAGCAGCCACTTCCGCGGCACCCCGATGATCACCCGCTCCTGAGGGGCCGCCGCCTCGGAAACCTGAGCCTCGGGCCGGGGCGCGCGCCGCAGCAGCACCGACTTGAGGCGGTCGGCCTCCTCCGGCGTGACCCCGTCGAGCTCGGCCTCCTCGTCGCCGCCGCTGGCCCCGGTGTCGATCTTGAGCACGGTCAGGCCGAGCAGGCGGTGCAGGGGCGGCGTGGACACGTCGACGCCGCGGATCCGCTCAAGCGGGATGGTACGGACGGAACGGCTGATCAGCGACCGCTTGGTCTCCAGCCGGTCGCCGACGATCTCGTAGCTGAAGGTGGCCCACCTGATGATCGCGAACACCACGGTACCCGCCACGCCCAGGGCCGCCCATACGTACGAGTGGGCCGAGAACCCGCCCACGAACAGCACGCCGACGAGGGGCAGGAGGAGGGAGGGCAGCATGCGTACGGGGTCGATGAGCAGCACCTTGGGGCTCAACCTCAGCGGCACCCGGACCGGAGGACCCGGCGGCCCTCCCATCGGGCCGGGCGGACCGCTCCACGGCTCGGACGCCTGCCCGCTCCCATCGCCGCCGCCCGGGTGCGCGGCCCAGGGCGGAGCGCCGTCCCGGGGGTACGGCTGCGGAGGACCGGCAAGAGGACGCGGCTCGCTCAGAGGCGGAGGACCAGGATCGTTTCGAGGGGCGGGATCCGGCTGAGGACGCGGGTCTCTCCAAGAGGGCTGAGGGGGCGGGTCGCCTTGCGGGTGGTGGGGGTCGGTCATGTCGCGTCGTCCCTGAGCGCCTCGGCGCGGTGCGCGAGCTGCTCGGCGAGCCCGGCCGCCACCGCGTAGTCAAGACCCTTGATCGTCGAGGACCCGGCGTGGGACGCGGTACGGATCTCGAGCGTGGCCAGCCCGAGCAGCCGCTCCATCCACCCTTGCCCCTTGTCGACGGTCTGGATGCGGCTCACAGGCACGAACACCCACTCCCTGGTCAAGAACCCCGACCTGGCGTAGACGACGTCCCCTGAGAGCTCCCAGCGGTGCACGGCGTACCGTACGAACGGCTCGGCCACCAGGAACGGCGCCGTCAGCAGCACGACCGCGGCCGGCAGCAGCCAGGAGTTGTCCGCGAACCAGCCGGGCACCCACGACCAGCCGCTCCCGCCCACCCACCGCGCCACCAGAAGCGAGCCGCCGAGGAAGAACACGAAGGCGACCAGCGATTCGAGCAGCCACAGGCGGACGGCTTTCGGCGAGACGCGGTTCGCCGGATCGCGCAGTGGGCCAGTTGACGTCACAAGGCCAGCTTAGGGCGCGCGGAGGCAGGGCGATCAGCCCGCGAGCCGCTAAAGATCGACCGAGACCCTCGGCGTGTCGGCCGTCGCGCCCCTCCGCCCCGGTGCCATGCTCGGTGGCGGCCGGCCGCAGGCTGTCGAGCTTGGCCACGTCGGCGGCGCCACGTACGTGCCAACCAGGCTCGGCCAGCGCATGACCGCACCACCGCGCAAGCGCCTCACGCAACGTGGCAGCCGCCGTCACCCGCTCGAACCACCACCGGCCGTGACTCCCGGTCCCCGACCACCGCGCCACCGGCTGTCGCGCCGGCACCCCTCACCCCGCGAACCACCACCGCCCGATTCGGGCCACCAGAGCCGCCCGAATCACCACGAGCTCCTACATCCAGGGGCCAATCCGGCGCACCTGGTTTTTGCGGCATCACCGTGACCGAAAATGGTGTCCGTTTTGTCGGATCCGGGCGCATGGCGCCACTCCCGTCCCACCGCATCGAACCAGCAGGCCAGGCCGGGTCCCGGGGCGCGACCCGATCCGGTCCCCCAACAGACACGCAGGCCACTCCTGTGGCCAAGGTCACTCCACGGATCCCGCGATTCTGACCCGTTTCGGATCCTTTACCGAGCACCGACCATCGAGAAACGGTCTGCGCACCGCCGAGAGCCGCGTAGCATCGTCCGGCATGGGGCTGTGTAACGCGGCAACACGCATGCGGCGCATCACCGTCAGTGTGACGGCGGTGACTGCGGCGTTCGCGTTGGCCGGTTGCGGCAGCTTCATCGGCAGATCTCAGGCCAAGGACATCGCGGAGATCAACGTCTCGAGCCCGGAGTTGGGGGAAGGCAAGCCGCTCCCCGCCGAATACTCCTGCCGGGGTGGCGAGGGCAGTCCTCCGCTGCGCTGGTCGAGCCAACCGTTGTCCGAGGCGAAGTCGATCGCGATCGTGGTCGACTCCCACACACCGTCCGATTCGGCCGTCAACTGGGTGCTCTACAACATCCCGGCGACCACGACCGAGCTGGGGCCCAACGCCGCGGCGGACCCGCCCGAGGGGTCCGGCCAGGCGAAGGTCACCGGCGGCAAGGAGGGCTATGAGCCGCCTTGCACAAGCCCGGGCAGCTATCGCTTCACCGTCTACACGCTGAACGGACGGGTCGACCTCAAACAGGGTGACGAGCTCCCAGACATCCTGAAGGAGATCGCGGACAAGACGATCGCCCGGGGTCGGCTCACAGCGGTCGACATCCAGTGAGAGAGCGATCACAGCAGGTAGTCCGGTGTACCTATTCTTCACGTAGGGTGTGACAACGCTCATAGTGGTCCGACACAATCAGATCCAATCGTTAGGCACTGGTGATCAAAGGGGGCAGGTCGCGTCGATGGCCGCGCGATCTCACCGGCGCCGAAGGGAGGCCATGGCTTTGAGGGTGGTGCAATGATCGCGGTCGTAGTGAGCTTGGTCGCCGTCGTGCTCCTCGTGCTCGTCGTCGTGGCACTGGGCATGCGTTCCATGAGCCGCCGGGAGAGCTCTCTCCCTCCGGAACGCCTGAAGGAGATGGCCGAGAAGGAGGAGAGGACCCAGACGCGGTCCACCGACGAGTTCGCCTCGCACGAGCCTCGCATGGCCAATTTCAGCCCCGATTTCAGCCCCATCGGCGAGCGGGAGCCCAAACCGGTGCGCACCGGTCAGCGTGGCAGGCGCGGCGTCGACGAGTGGGGCAACCCGAGCACGGATGACGACGACGAGGAGTTCTGGGCCAACATCCGCAGCGACGCGGAAGAGGGCGGCTTCGGCGCGGGTGGCACCGTGGCGGCCAGGAAGGCCTCCTCCCGTCCGGTCGAGCGTGAGAAGCCCGCCGAGCGCCCCGCGGCCCCCAAGCGCCAGCAGCGCACCGCGAAGCCGCGGCCCGCTGCCGCCGCCGTCGACCCCGACGCGACCACCGTCCAGGCCCCCCTGCCGCAGCGCCAGCCGGCCTCCGCCGCGGCCAACCTCGCCGACCTGGTGGAGCCCGCCAAGCGCCCCGCTCCGTCGCAGTCGGAGATGGCCGACCAGCGTACGGTGACGTTCGCGGCCCCCACGGCCGACGTGATGAGCATCCTGGGCGCGGGCGCCCAGCCGGTCCCCTCCCCCCGCCCCGACTCCCTGTCGTCCAACAACTCGCCCAGGAGCGGCACCGGCTCCTTCCCGGCGGCCCCCGCCGCCGGCGGCACCTTCCCGGCCAGCCCCGTGAGCCAGCCCGGCGGGAGCGGCGCCTACCCCGCCACCCCCACCTCGAGCGGCTCCTTCCCCGCCCAGCCGGCCCCCATCCACGGCGCGCCCACGAGCGACCCGTTCCCCGCCTACAACAACGCGGCCGAGACCACCTGGACCAACCCGCCCGCGACGCCCTCCTCGTCCGGCTCATGGCCCGCGCAGCCCGACATCCTCGACGACCCCGCCCCCGCCGCCGGTTACGGCTCGGGGACGTCCTGGCCGGCGTTCGAGCAGCCCGCCGCGCGCTCCTCCTACCCCGCCTCGTACGAGGTGCGCTCCGGTTGGGCCGTGGCCGACGACACCGACCCGCTCACCGGCCCCTCCCCCGCCACCGGCACCCCGACCGTGCCCGGCAGGGCGGTCTCGGCCTACGACGACGTGCTGTCCACGTCGACTCCGGTGCCTCCGACGCCGCAGGGCGCGCCGTTCGCGTACGAGACGGGCGACATCACCACCGCCCCGGCCGCCGCCTGGCCGGAGCCGCCGTCGAGCGCGACCGCGTGGCCGACGTACGGCTCCCAGAACGGCAACGACGGCGGCAACCACCGTCGCGGGTCCGACCAGGAACACCCGCACGACTACTACCGGTGAACGCACGCGCCCATTAATGGGTAAAACCAGCGTGAGACACCCCTAAAGCAGGGTCGACGGAGCAATAGGGTTTGCTCCATGATCCCCGACACGAAGAGTAGCTGGCTGAGCACCCTCCGGCATGACGTGCCAGCCTCGCTCGTGGTTTTCCTCGTCGCGGTGCCCCTGTCCCTGGGCATCGCGATGGCCTCCGGCGCGCCACTGGCCGCCGGTCTGATCGCCGCCGTGGTCGGCGGGATCGTGGCGGGCGTCCTGGGCGGCTCCGCCGTTCAGGTCAGCGGACCCGCCGCCGGGTTGTCGCTGGTGGTCGTGGATCTCGTGCAGACGTACGGATGGCGCGCCACCTGCATGATCACCCTGCTGGCGGGCGCCGTACAGCTCCTGCTGGGCGTGTTCAAGGCGGCCAGGGCGGCACTCGCGGTGTCGCCGGCGGTCATCCACGGCATGCTGGCGGCCGTCGGCGTGATCATCGCCCTCTCCCAGCTCCACGTGGTGCTGGGCGGCAGCTCGCAGCGTTCGGCCGTGGCCAACCTGATCGAGCTGCCCGGCCAGATCGCGAACCTGCACGGCCACAAGGTCGCCGTCGGACTGCTCACGATCACGGTGCTGGCGCTGTGGACGCGGCTGCCCAAGCGGGTCAAGGTCGTGCCCGCGCCGCTGGTGGCGCTGGTCGTGGCGGCGGTGACGGCGTGGGTGTTCGAGTGGGACGTCACGCGCGTGGACCTGTCCCACAGCGTCACCGAGTGGGCCTTCCCGGTCCTGCCGCACGGCGACTGGCACCTGATCGTGGGGGCGGTGCTGCTGGTGGCGCTGCTGGCCGGGTGCGAGTCGCTGCTGTGCTGCGTGGCGGTGGACGGGATGCACGGCGGCCGCCGCGCCGACCTCGACCAGGAGCTGACCGGCCAGGGCGTCGCGAACATGGTCACCGGCGCCCTCGGCGGCCTGCCGGTGGCGGGGGTGATCGTGCGCAGCACCGCGAACGTGCAGGCCGGCGCGCGTACCCGCTGGTCGGCGATCCTGCACGGGGTGTGGGTGCTGGTGTTCGCGATCGGGTTCGGCTGGACGATCAAGCTGATCCCGCTGGAGGCGCTGGCGGCGTTGCTGGTGTTCATCGGCGTGCAGATGGTGAACCTCGGTCACATCAGGAAGGTGCACGGCCACGGCGAGGTGCCCGTCTACGTGGTGACGATGCTCACCGTGATCGCGCTCGGGCTCGCCGAGGGCGTCGTGGTGGGTCTGATCCTGGCCGCGCTGCTCGCGCTGCGGCGCCTGACCTGGGTCACGGTCCTGAAGCGCGACGGCGGCGACGGGCGGCTGCACGTGACGGTGTCCGGTTCGCTGACGTTCCTGGGGGTGCCCAGGCTCACGCACGAACTGCGGACGATCGCCCCGGCCACCGCCGTGGACCTCGACCTGAACATCGACTTCATGGACAACGCCGCCTTCGAGGCCATCCACTCCTGGCGGCTGGACCACGAGCGCATGGGCGGCACGGTCGACATCGACGAGCTGCACGACGAGTGGTACACGCTGGCGGCCAGCGGCGCGCGCATGTTCCCGGTGAAGTCGCCGCCCAAGGTGCCGGACCGCTGGTGGCTGCCGTGGTCGCACCGCCGTCATCCCGTCCGTCCCTCGGCCCCCGACTCCACCGAGGCGGAGTGCCTGCTGACGGCGGGGGCGCGCGAGTTCCACCGGCGTACGGCGCCGCTGGTCCGGCCCATCTTCACCGAGCTGGCCCGCAAGCAGCAGCCCTCGCACCTGTTCATCACGTGCGCCGACTCCCGCATCGTGCCCAGCCTCATCACCGCGAGCGGGCCCGGAGACCTGTTCACAGTGCGCAACATCGGCAACCTGGTGCCGCGCCGGGGCTCCGAACCGCACGACGACTCGGTGGTGGCGGCGATCGAGTACGCCACGCAGGTCCTCGGCGTACACACGATCACGGTGTGCGGGCACTCCGGGTGCGGCGCCATGGCCGGGGTGCTGAGCGGCGGGGTGCAGGCGGGCAGCCTGCCGGGGCTGAGGAGGTGGCTGCGGCACGGAAACCACAGCCTGGCCACGTTCATCGAGACCGAGGGTGACCGGCTGCACAGCGGCGCTCTGGACGTGCTGTGCCGGGTCAACGTGCAGCAGCAGCTGGAGAACCTGCGCACCTACCGGAAGGTCGACGAGCAGGTGCGCGCCGGGAAGCTGGAGCTGGTGGGGCTGTTCTTCGACATCGGCTCGGCCAGGGTGCACATGGTGCCGCCGCTGCGCCCCGCACCGGCCGAGCGGATGATGAGCTTCTGAGTAATCCTGCGCAGACGCGGCGCCGGGGGGCCGATTAGTGTCGCGGGGGCCGGCGAGGTTCTCCATATGCCCATGGCGCTCCTCGCGACGCCGGTCCTGACTCCCAGGGGCCGGAGGGGCGGAGGTGTCGATGCCTCCGCCCCTCACTTTGCGTTACATAATAACTGAATGGGTACATAGGCTCACGTAGAGTAATGAATCGCCCGAAACAGGGGGAATGGGCGGTGACGGCACTTCGGAGAGCAGCGGTAGCCGCGGCGACGGGGATGCTCGCGGTCGCGTGCGCCGGCGCGCAGAGCATGACGATGACGGCGACCGCGCCGGCATCCGGCCTTGAGCCGTTTTACCAGCAGAAATTGTCGTGGTCGGACTGCAGAGAAGGCTTTCAGTGCGCCACGTTGAAGGTGCCACGGGACTACGCCCGTCCCGAGGGTCACCAGCTGAAGATCGCCGTCATCCGGCTGCCCGCGAAAGACAGATCCCGGCGCATCGGCTCACTGGTGACCAACCCTGGAGGACCCGGCGCATCCGGCGTCTCTTTCCTCCGTACCTCCAGCCAGGCGTTCGGCGAGGCACTGCGAGATCGCTTCGACCTCGTCGGGTTCGACCCCCGCGGCGTGGGGCGGAGCGATCCGGTGCGCTGCCTCGACTACCGGCAGGCCGAGCAGCGCCTCTTCTACGATCCGCCCACCACGCGCGCCCAGGTCAACGCCGAGGCCACGTTCTGGCGGGCGTTCGTGGCGGCCTGCGAGGCCAGGTCCGGGGCCAACCTGCCGTACGTCGGAACGGTCAACGCCGCCCGCGACATGGACGTGCTGCGGGCGGCGCTCGGCGACAGGCGGCTGACCTACCTCGGATTCTCGTACGGCACGTACCTGGGCGCCTTCTACGCCGACCAGTTCCCCCGGAACGTGCGGGCCCTGGTCCTGGACGGCGCGTCCGACCCGAAACTGACGGGTGAGGAGTTCCTCCTCGGTCACGCCGAGGGCTTCGAGACGGCACTGCGCGCCTTCGCCGCCTACTGCGTCAGCACCGCCGGCTGCCCGTTGGGCACCGGGAGCGTGGACCGGGCCGTCGGCAAGATCTCCGACCTGCAGGAACGGGCCGCCCGCGAACCCCTGAAGAACCGGGCGGACGGCCGCGTCCCGGTGGACGACGACGGGGTGACGCAGGGGATCTACACGGCCCTCTACAACCGGAACTACTGGCCCACGCTGCGGCAGGCGCTGATACAGGCGATCGACGACCGTGACGGCACCGGCCTGTTCAAGCTCGGTTATGCGCAGGAGATGATCGCCCCGTTCGGGGCGCTGCAGGCGGTCAACTGCGTCGACAAGCCGTTTCCCGCCGATCTCGCGGCCGTTCAGGACCTGGCCGACCGGGCCGGGAAGGTCGCGCCGCACTTCGGCTCGTTCGTCGTGTGGCCGTGGCTGGCATGCGCGTACTGGCCGGTCAGGCCCACCCGGCAGCCCAGGGCGGTGACCGCGACCGGAGCGCCGCCGATCCTCGTGATCGGCACCACTCGCGACCCCGCGACCCCGTACAAGTGGGCTCAGAGCCTGGCGGACCAGCTCACGTCCGGCGTCCTGCTCACCTACGACGGCGACGGACACACCGCCTACCTGACCAACACGGAGAAGTGCATCCGCGAGCCGGTCGAGCAGTACCTGATCAGCGCTCAGCCCCCGACGCGCGGCACCACCTGCAAGCAGACGCCGCTGGACCCGGAAGGCAAGGGCTCGCCGAGCTGAGCCCGCCCTGGCTAACACCGGAGAAACAGCTGCGCCGCAATGCTGCCTGCCATGGCTTCGCGCTCTTTGTCGCTTTTCTCCCCCATGTAGGCCACCGTGCCGTCCCAGCCCGGGACGCGACCGCTCCGGCGAACCCTGGCGGCGTCCGTCCTCTCGTCATCCCTGCTCATCTCATGCAGCCCCGCCCCCGCACCCGTACCCGCCCCGCTCGTCCCCCGCCCGGTCGCCGCGACCACGCCGTCAGCGCCTGCTCCGCGCGGTCCGTCGTACAGGAAGGCGCTGACCCGTTCCCTGCACCGCTACCTGGACGACCTCCCCGGTCAGCTCTCGGTGTCGGTACGCGAGCTCTCCACCGGCCTGTCCTACACCTACAACCACCGCCTCAGAACGGCCACCGCCAGCATCGTCAAGGTCGACCTCGTGGTCGCGCTGCTGCTCAAGGCCCAGCGCCGGCACCGTGGCCTCACCGACTGGGAACGGCGGTCGGCGGCGCGGGCCGTCAAGGTCAGCGACAACGCCGCCGCGTCCACGCTGTGGTCCGCGATCGGCGGCGCGCCGGGCCTGGCCGCCGCCCACCGGAAGCTCGGCCTGCGCGACACCACCCCCGGCCCCGGAGGAGCGTGGGGAGCGACCACGACCAGCGCCGCCGACCAGCTCCGCCTCCTGACCGCGCTCACCTCCCCCAAGAGCCCCCTTTCCGCCAAGAACCGCCGGTACGTGCTCGGCTTGATGAGCGAGGTGACGCCGGAGCAGTCGTGGGGCGTCAGCGCGGCCGGGCGCGGGGACGTGGCCCTCAAGAACGGCTGGCTGCCACGGCCGCGCGACGGGGGCCGGTGGACGGTCAACAGCATCGGCCGGGTACGCGACCGCCACGGGCACACGTACCTGATCGCCGTCATCTCCCACCGGCACCGCACGATGGGGGCCGGGGTGAAAGCGGTCGAGCACGTCGCCGAACTCGTCACCAAGGCCCTCTCCAAGGTTGCGGACCGCACGTGAGGCCGAGCGGGTCCGTCTCGGCCCCGCCCATTCCTCCGCTCCACCCCGCCCCGGCGGGGAAGGGCGGCGGGGCGCTGCGGCGTGGGATGGACGAGGGCGCGTCACGTCGCGGCGGTCATGCGTCCCAGGTGACCGGGAGGCTCTTGACGCCGTAGATGTCGGCGGTCTCCGGGCGCAGGCTGACCTCTTCGGCCGGTACGGCCAGGCGCAGCGTGGGGAAGCGGTTGAGCAGCGCGGGGAGCGCGACGCGCATCTCGACGCGGGCCAGCTGCTGACCCAGGCACTGGTGGATGCCGTGGCTGAAGGCCAGGTGCCCGCCGTCCTGCCGGCGCAGGTCGAGAGCGTGAGGATCGGCGAAGCGCTCGGGGTCGCGGTTGGCGGTGTTGCCCGACAGGATGACCGTCGAGCCGGCCTTGATGGTCTGCCCGCCCAGCTCGACGTCCTCCAGCGCCACTCTCTGGAACTGCTTGGCGACGGTCAGATACCGCAGCAGCTCCTCCACGGCCTTCTCGGTGAGCGTGGGGTCGGCGCGCAGCGCGGCCAGCTGGTCCGGGTTCTGCAGCAGCGCGAAGGTGCCCAGCGCCAGCATGTTCGCGGTGGTGTCGAACCCGGCCGACAGCAGGATCAGGGCCATCCCCCGCAGCTCCTCATCGGTCAGGTCGCCGTCCATGAGGTCGCTGAGCACGTCGTCGGTGGGATTGGCGCGCTTGGCGACCACGAGCTCCGCGAGGTACTGCTGGACCGCGGTGTAGGCCGCGATCAGGTCCTCGTCGCTGACCTCCCCGCCGAGGAACTTGTCGATGTTGTCCTGGAAGCGGCCCCGGTCCTCGTACGGCACGCCGAGCAGCTCGCAGATGATGATGGCGGGGATGGGCTTGGCGAACGCGGTCACCAGGTCGGCCGACGGTCCGGCCTTCTCCATGGCGTCCAGGTGCTCGGCGGTGACCAGCTCGACGCGCTCGGTGAGCAGCCGCATCCGCCGGACGGTGAACTTGCCCACCAGCGGTTTGCGGTAGCGGCTGTGCTGGGGCTCGTCCATGAGCAGGAACTCGCCGGGCGGCGCCGGAGGGACCTCGATGTCGCCGTAGTCGATGGTCGGGTGGTGGCGCATGAGCTCCTTGCGCGAGCTGAACCGCGGGTCGGCCAGGACCGATCGGGCCAGGTCGTATCCGGTGATCAGCCAGCCCTGGTGTCCGCTGGGGAAGGGGTAGGGGGTGATCGGGCTGTGCTCGCGGGTCCGGATCAGCTCCTTGGGCGGGTCGAAGGGGCAGCCGGGCCGACGCGCGGTCGGCATCTTGGTGAGGGGGATTTCCATGGTCATTCCTCTCATCGGCCTAGGTTCAAGTCGGGACATCGCGATCAGGGCTGAACGGAAGCGATGACGCTGGGTCTGCCATCAGCAAGGGGTTTTCCTCGCCGGTGAGCCGGTCGTGCGGGCGCAGCGGCGCGGGTCAACACGTTCGCTGCCGCGGACTTCCCAGGGCCGTCGGATCCGAGCCGTGCCGGTCCGGGCATCCGGGTCGATGCCGTCGAGGACGGGGCCGTGATGGCTGAGCCGTTCATGGGACCCACCATCGCCGACCGCGCTGATATCGGACCGTCGCCGAGCTGACACGGTCTCTGAACACGTCACCGCATCAGCCCTGATCGCCGCCGGGACCTCCACTGCGGCACATGCGCGCACAAGACAGCAGAGCCACCGTCACCTCGGCGGCATCCCAAACCTCGACAGTATCTCCGGCCCCGACAGCCTCGACGCATCCACCGGCCTGGACGGCATCTTCCGCCTCAACGGCCTCGATACGGCATCCACCGCCGCCTTGTCGGCCTCTACAGCGTCTCCCGCCCCAACAGCCTCGGCGGCATCCGGGCCTCAGCTCGGCAGCATCCCGGCCTCAGCTGCCTTGGCGGCATCTCCGGCCGTGCCTCCAACCACGCCGACGCCAAAGCCAACCAGCCCATCAACCAACCGGCTCGGCACCGTCGAGGAGATCGCCCAAGCCGCCCTACGGCCACTGGGACGAACAGTCCTACGGCCGCCGGGACGAACACCTCGGGTCACACGGCAAGGACACCCACGCTCACGCCCCGCCACGGACGGCTTCGATCAGGGCGCGGAGGAGGGCGGTGCGCCGGGGCATCTCGGCGACGATGACGTGCTCGTCGTCCGCGTGCGCCCCGCCGCCCACGGCACCCAGCCCGTCGAGGGTCGGGCAGCCGACTCCCGCCGTGAAGTTGCCGTCCGAGGCGCCGCCCACCGAGGCCGAGATCAGCGGCCCCACTCCCAGGTCCGATGCCAGCTCCTGCGCCAACGCGTACAACGAGGCCGACATCGCGCTCTCGAGCGGCGGCCGGTTGGGGCCGCCCAGGACCTCCAGGCGGGTGCCGGGCAGGACCGGCCGGAGCGCGCGGAAGGCCGCGTCCACCCGATCCTGCTCCGACATCTCAGCCACTCGCACGTCCACCGAGACCGAGGCCGCGGCGGGGACGGTGTTGCGTGCCGTGCCGGCCGACAAGACCGTCGGCGTGACAGTGGTGGCCCCCGCGCCCATGGCGGCGATGGCCAGGACCTGGTGAGCCAGCTCTATCGCGGAGTTCAGCCCCTTCTCGGGCTCCAGCCCGGCGTGCGCGGCCCGGCCGCGGACGTTGACGGTGTAGAGGGCGGTGCCCTTGCGGGACGTCTTCAGCGCGCCGCCGTCGGCGCTCGCCTCCATGACGAACGCGGCGGCCAGCCCGCGGGCGGTCTCCTTGATCAGCTCGGCCGACGTACGGGAACCGCACTCCTCATCACCGTTGATCAGCAGAGTGATGCCGTCGAGCGAGTCGAGCCCGGCCAACGCGTGGAACGTCTGCACCAGCCCCGCCTTCATGTCGAACACCCCGGGTCCCCGTGCGACGCCGTCCACCACGGACCAGGGGTGGGTGGCGAGGGTGCCGATCGGCCAGACGGTGTCGTGGTGGCACAGCAGGAACACCTTGGGGGTGCCGAACGTCCAGCGCAGGTGCGTGACGCCGTCGATCACGAGGAACTCGGGCTGCGTGCCCAGGTAGCGGGCTCCCATCGCCGCCACGACCTTCGCGCTGCGGGCAACGGCTTCCAGGTCGTGGGTGAAGGACTCGCACAACACCAGCTCTTCGAGATCCTCGATCATGCCGTCCCTCCGTAGAGCTCGTGCTTCATTCCGTTTCCTCTCCGCAGCCGTGAGCTCGCACCGGCCCGATCGCCGTCCGAGAAGGGGTGATGAAGGGGGTCATGCGCATGCCGCGCACTTAGATCCTCTGAAAGCGGTGCATGCTGCCGCCGACCGAACCGGCTCCCGCCCAGGAACCGGCGCACGCTGCCGCCAACGCCGTCAATTGCTCACTCAGGAGATCGCGAACGCCGCCGCCCACTCCACCGACCACTCGCCCAAGCAGCACGCCCGCTGCCACCGACCCAACCAGTTCCCCACCCAGGAACCAGCACACCTTGCCGCCAACGCCATCAATCGCTCACCCAGGAGGCGGCGCCGGCCGCCGCCCCCCACTCCACCTGCTACTTACCCGGAAAACGGTGCACGCTGCCGCCAACCGGCCCAGCTATTTGCCGGAAAAGCGTGCGCGCGGTCGTTAACCGACCGAGTTACCTGGCCGGAGAGCGGTGCTCGCCGGCGTTAGCCGACCCGGCTATTTCCCGGAAGGCGGTGCACGCCGGCGTTGACCAGCTCAGCTGTTGCCCGAAGGCGATGCACCCTGCCGCTGACCGGACCACGGCTGCCGCTGACAAACCTCTACCGCATGTCGCCGATCACGCCAGTTGCTCGCTCAGGAAGCGGTGCACGTTGCCGCCGATGATCTTCGCGACGTCCTTCTCCGGGAGGCCGCGGGCGAGCAGGCCCTCGGTGACCATGGGCAGGCCGGAGGGACCCGCCAACCCCGGGACGGCCGACTTCGGGTTGACGCCTCTCGTGTTGAGGCCCTCGCAGCACGGCGGCGTCAGGTCGTCCATGACCTCGCGGATGAAGTCGGGGCCGAGCCCGACGTGGTCGATCCCGGCGACGGACACGATGTGCTCGATGTGGTCGAGCAGGCGGTCGAGGGTCATGTCCTCCTCGCGCTCGGCGAGGAAGGGGGCGAAGAAGTTGACGCAGATCACGCCGCCCGTGGCGGCCACCGCGCGGAGCTGGTCGTCGGTGAGGTTGCGGTGGTGGTCGCGCAGCGCCCTGGCGGCGGAGTGAGTGGCGATGACCGGTCTGGTGGCCAGCTCCAGGACGTGCGCCACGCCGGAGGCGCCCAGGTGGGAGACGTCGAAGACGATGCCGAGCCGCTCCATCTCCTCCAGCGCCGCGATGCCGTGGGAGGTCAGGCCGCTGCCCGTGGCGTCCTCACCGCTGCCGTCGGCCAACGCCGTGCGCCCGAAATGCGCGATGGACGCCACCCGTACGCCAAGGCGGTGAACGGTCGAGATCAGCTCGACGTCGGCGTCGATGCCCGGCATGCTCTCCAGCGCGATCACCAGCGCGATCTTGCCCTCTTCGAGCGTGCTGTCGATGTCGGCCGCGTTCAGACAGATCCGGACATGGTCGGGATTTCCCTCGGCCAGCACGTGCGCACACTCGATCATGCGCAACGTCTGCCTCAGCGCGCCCTCCGGCCGATATTGGTCGTCGATGAAGACCGGCAGGACCTGCAGATCGACCCCGCCCTCGACGAGCTGGGGCAGCCATCTCTCCCGGAAGAACGAGGCCCACTGCTCAGGTGGCCGCGCGGAGACGGCCATGAGCAGATCGTTGTGTGTGTCGGCCACGACTGCGCGTCGGTGGAGGGAAAGCGTCATGCGATGGACGTTATCGCGAGGGCTGGACCTGCTCCAATGCGCCCTGAGTCCGATTTTTTGGATCACTTGTACGACTGTGGGTTGAGTTTCAAGTGTGCCCTGTGGGGAAACGCGTGCACCCGGTCAGGCACCCACCGCGCGCGGCGACGGGTAACGGCCGAGTCCGTGGTGGTGGCCGAAGGCACGCGGCCAGGCTGAGCGGTGACGACGCCTCGGGCCGAGCCGAGTCGCCTGGGCCACGACGGGATGGGTGCGCCGTGCTGGAGGGGCCCGCGAGGCGGGCGCCATGCTTGGGGAGCAACGGGGGTGGGCGGCGACGGGGTGGGGGCACCGTGCTGCAGCGTGTGGCAGCGGGAGTGGCCTCGCCGCTGGAAATGGCCTCGCCGTCCAGAGCGGCTTCACCGTCGGGAATGGCGTCGCCGTCGGGAGTTCACCCCAGGATCGGCGGAGCCGGTCAGGTGTCCTCGTGCGACTCCGGCCAGCCGGATTCGAGCAGGTCGAAGATGGCGTTCATCGCGGCCAGGGGGTCGGCCTCCACACCCGCGAGCTCAGGAATCTCCAGGACATAGCGGGCGAGCGCGCGGACGGTCATGTCGGACGGTTCGCGGCTGCTCTCGGCGGCGATCGCCTCGGCCAGGGGCCCCTCACCGGCTATCCAGAGCCTGCGCGAGTACTCCCGCAGGGCGGGCGTACTGACGATCAGGTCACGCTTGGCCCGCAGCTCGGGTGGGAGATCGTCGGTGAACGGCCCCCGACCCGCCAGGCACCGGCGCAGAGCTTCCAGTACGGACTGACCGGCGGGCCGGTCGCGGACCGCGGCGGCCAGCCAGACGTGCCGTTCCGCGCCATCGTCGAAGATCAGCGCTTCCTTGCCGTCCGGCACGTGCGCGAACAGCGTGGCGATGGAGACGTCCGCCTCGTCGGCGATCTGGGCGACGGTGACGCCGTCGTACCCGTGCTCGGCGAACAGCCGCAACGCGGCGTCCGACAACGCCCGGCGGGTCTGTGCCTTCTTGCGCTCCCGGCGCCCCATCTCCACGCCCTCATCGTAGCGAAACCTGGAACGCCTACGAATCCATAATGACTATAGTTTCAGAGTCAGTTCAGAAATCATCGAGCCAAGGAGCCGACCATGTCCCCCTGGGACGTACGACGCCTGCCGCCCGCCGAGGGCAAGCACTTCCTCGTCACCGGCGGCAACGCCGGCATCGGATACTTCGTCGCCGAACAACTCGCCGGCACCGGCGCCACCGTCATCCTCGGCAGCCGCGACACCGCCAAGGCCGAAGCCGCGCGGGCCTCGATCCGCGCCCGCGTCCCCGGCGCCGACGTACGGCACATCCGCCTGGACCTCGCCGACCTCTCCTCGCTCAAAGCCTCCGTGGACGCCCTGAGCCTGGAGAGGCTGGACGCGGTCGTCTGCAACGCCGGAGTGCTGCTCGACCAGCCACAACGGCGGGTCACCGGGGACGGAAACGAGCTGATGTTCGCCACCAACCACCTGGGGCACTTCGCGCTGATCCACTGGCTCTCGCCCCTGCTCACGGCCACGCCCGCGAGCCGCGTCGTCACCACCGGCAGCTTCACCGCCAAGTCCGAGAGCCTGGACCTCGACGATCTCCAGAGCACGCGCGACTACCGGCCCAAACGCACCTACGCGCGATCCAAGCTCGCGCAGATGCTCGTCGGCTTCGAACTCGACCGCCGCCTGCGCGCCGCCGGCAGCACGACACTGAGCGTGGTCACCCACCCCGGCGGCGCACTCGACTCCCTCACACCGGCCCGCCCGCCGGTCCACCTGCCCACCACCGGCGAACGGCTGCGCGGCCTGCCCGCCGGCCTCCTCCTCCAGGGCAAGGAAGCCGCCGCCTGGCCCGCCGTCCGGGCCGTCCTCGACCCGTCCGTACGCGGCGGCCAGCTATGGGGACCCCGGGTCTTCGGGATCCGCGGCCTGCCCACCCTCGAACACGTACGCGGCCACCTGGCCGACACCGAACTCGCGGCCCGCGTGTGGACCGCCAGCTCCGCTCTGACCGGCCTCGACCCGAGCCCTCCGGCGGCATTGCGATAGCGGACCACAGTCCGATAATGTCCTCCCGGCACCGACCGGCACCAGAAGAACGCCCCTCCAGCGAACCTCACCCGGCGAGGGCCGCACCGTTTCCCCCCGCGCGAGAGTGAAGGTCAGCTTCCCATGAGGAAAATCCTCAACGTCGCTCACGTCTACATGATCCTTGGGCTGGTCAGCGGCCTGTACTACCGCGAGCTGACCAAGCTGACGGGCTTCACCGGCGACACGCAGCTGGGCGTCGTCCACACGCACCTGCTCGCGCTCGGGATGCTGTTCTTTCTCGTGGTCCTCGCTCTGGAGAAGCTGTTCGCGCTGACCTCCGTCCGGCTCTTCGGCTGGTTCTTCTGGATCTACAACGCCGGCCTGGCGGTGACCGTCGCCACGATGACCCTCCACGGCACCCTGACCGTCCTGGGCCGCCCCAGCGGTGAAGCCATCGCGTTGATCTCCGGACTGGGTCACGTCCTGCTGACCGTGGGCCTGATTCTGCTGTTCGTCACCTTGGGCAAGCGCATCCCCGCCAAGCCCGCTCCCGCGACCGACCCCGTCCCGGCCGACGCGGCACCGCGGAACGCCGAAGCCTGACGAGGGCTCATGGTCGCGCCCGGGCCTGACCCTCGACCAGGGTTGCGAATCCGTCGAGATGGCGCGCCAGGCTGTACTCGAACAGCCCGTCCAGGTCCGACACCGTCTCCTCCGGGATCGTGGCCAACAGCGGAAATCGTCCGCTGTCGAGGAGTTCGTCGGCGCGGTTCCGTTGCGCGAGCCACCACCGGTCGAGGGTCACGCCGGTCTCCTGCTCGGCCTCGACCTCGTCCGCCATCGACAGGGCGACGGTGATGACCAGTCCGTGCAGCGCGAGCGCCTCCCGGATGCAGGTCTCCATGGGCAGGCCGAGCCCGTCGAGTGCGCGCAGGGTCCATTCGGTGTGGGCCATCATGTTGGGCACTAGCAGCGGGCGCGTGAACGAGACGGCCCTGGGCAGCCAGAGGTGCCGCCGTACCAGCTGCCATTGCGCGCGGGAGATCAGTTCGAGCTTGGCCCGCCAGCCGTCCGGCCCGGGCACGGGGAGCTCCGGTTCGCCGAAGACCTCGTCGACCATCTGCGTCACCAGCTCGTCCTTGTTCTCCACGTGCCGGTAGAGCGACATCGGACCGGCGCCGAGCTCGGCCGCGAGCCGCCGCATGGACACGGCGTCGAGCCCTTCGGCGTCGGCGATCTTGATAGCGGTGCGGAGCATCTGCTCGCGATTGAGCGCCTGCTTGGGGACACCGGCCTGCCGCGGCCTCGGCGGCACGACCGGCTGCTTGAGGGTCGTACGTGAGCTGACCACCGCGCCGGAGCCGACCTTCGTCTCGACCAGCCCCTCGTCGCGCAGCGCCGCCATCACCTTGGTCGCGGTGGCGAGCGCGACGCCCCATCGCTGGGCGATCTGCCGGATGGACGGCATCCGGTCGCCGGGCCGCAGGGCGCCGCTCAGGATCCGGGCACGGATCTCCGCGACGATCCGCTGGTAGGGCGGATCCGTTCGCTGCATGGGGACCTCCTATCCATCGACAAGTGCACTAGTTCACTCTATACAGTACTAGTTCACTTCTTTCCCTTAAAACCGCGAGGAGAGCGGCTATCTGAATACTCTGTACGCATGACAGTTGATACGCCGTACGCATCCGTGCGGAAGGCGGATGGAGCAGACGAGCAGGCGGTGCTGGACGTCCTCACCGAGGCGTTCATGAACGACCCCCTCGCCTGCTGGCTCTTCCCCGAGGCGAGCGAACGAGGTCGGCTCCAGTCGTACTTCTACCGCTCCCTGCTGGCCCATCCCACCGCCGAGGCGTACCTGATCGGCGGTCGCGAAGGCGCCTCGTTGTGGCTGGCGCCGGCCACGGGCCGGACGTCCCACGAGGAGCCTCCGGGGGCCGACCAGGTCTTCGGCGAGAACGGAGCACGGCTGCAGGCCGTGGGCGAGGCGCTGGCCCAACGGCACCCCGGCCACGAACCTCACCTCTACCTCGCGTGCATGGGAGTGGTCGGCGGGCGGCAGGGCGCCGGACTCGGTACGGCGATGCTGCGGCACCGGCTGGAGCGGGCGGACGCCGACGGGCTCGCCGCGTACCTCGAGGCGAGTTCGCCCCGCAGCCGCGACCTCTACCTGCGGCACGGCTTCGAGGATCTCGGCGAACCGGTACGCGTGGCCGACAGCCCGCTCCTGTGGCCGATGTGGCGCCGGCCACGGCCTTGACCACCCACACAAACCCGCCGCGGCCTTGACCACCCACACAAACCCAACGAACAAGGAAGAGAGCGACGATGACCAACCATGAAGCAGGACGCGCGCCGACCCTGGTGTTCGTCCACGGGACCAACTCCTCCTCGGCCCTTGGCACGGGGCTGATCCGCGAACTCACCCTGCGCGGGCACCGAGCCCTGATGGTCGACCTTCCGGGACACGGCGACGAGGCGTTCTACCCCCGCGCGTACCAGGCCCCGCAGGACCTCCAGGCGCTGGCGACCGAGCCGTCGCCGCTCGCCAAGATCACCATTGACGACTACGTCGAACGCGTCGTGGACGTGGTCCGCCGCGCCCACCGCCTCGGGCCCGTGATCCTGGCCGGCGCCAGCCAGGGCGGCGTCACCGTGAGCAGGGTCGGCAACGCCATCCCCGAGCTGCTCGACCGGGTCGTCTATGTCGCCGCGTACTGCTGCGTGGACCTGCCGAACCTGACCGCCTACCTCTCCACCCCCGAGAACAGCGACAGCCTCCTCCCCCAAGTGACCCAGGCGCTGGTCGCCGACCCCGCGGTCCTCGGGGTGACCCGGCTCAACTGGCGCTCGGCCGACCCGGCGGTGTTCCGCGGCGTCAGGGAGGCCCTGGCCGGCGACTTCACCGACGAGGGGGTGAGCCGGCTGCTCAACCTGCTCGAACCGGATGAGACCGCCGGCATCCCCATGGCCGACGCCCGGGGCGAGGCGCACACGTGGGGCCGCATTCCCCGGACCTACGTACGTTTCACCCTCGACCGGCTGATCCCGCCGGCGCTGCAGGACCGGTTCATCCAGGAGGCCGACCGCCTCACGCCGGACAACCCGACCGACGTGCGAAGCGTTGCGGCGCCCCACGTCGGCCCCTTCGACCGGCCCGAAGTGGTGGAGATCTTCAGCGAGCTCCTCAGCCGTTAGTCCCGCGCGCGCGAGGTCTCAGGGGGTACGGACGTCGCGCGTGGTGCCATCCGCGATGGCCTGGAGTTTGTCCGGGTTGGCGATGTTGTGGATGGTGAAGATGCGGCCCTCGGCGTCGAAATCAAATGTGACGGTGGCGATCACCCGGCCCAGGCCGCTGAACACCACGCCCGGGCCGCCGTTGATCTCGACCAGTGCGGCGTTCATGTCGGCGGGCTCGACGCCCTGGTAGGTGACCTCACCGATCGCGGCGAACCAGGCGGCCACCGTCTCCGCGCCCACCACCGGCCGCAGCGCCTGGCGAACCTTGCCGCCGCCGTCGGTCCACAGGGTGACGTCCGGGGACAGCAGTTCCATGAGGGTGTTGATGTCGCCGCCGGTCGCGGCGGCGAGGAAGCGTTCGGTGACGTCGCGTTGCCGCGACCGGTCCGCGGTGAACCGGGGCCGCCGGGCCCGTACGTGCTCGCGAGCACGGTGCGCGGCCTGGCGCACCGCGGACTCGGAGCGCTCCACCGCCTCCGCGATCTCGGCGTGGCTGAAGCCGAAGACCTCCTTCAGCACGAAGACCGCGCGCTCGAGCGGGCTCAGGGTCTCCAGCACCACCAGCATCGCCGTCGACACCGACTCGGCGTTCGTGACGTCGTCGGCGGTGTCGCCGCTGGTCAGGATCGGCTCCGGAAGCCACGGCCCGACGTAGGTCTCGCGCTGGTGCTGCGTGGAGCGCAGCCGTTGCAGCGCCAGGTTCGACACGATCCGCGCCAGATAGGCCTTGGGATCGGTCACCTGCGAACGGTCGGCGGCCGACCATTTGATCCAGGCCTCCTGGACCGCGTCCTCAGCGTCCGCCACGGTGCCGAGGATGCGGTAGGCCACGGAGAACAGCAGGTTGCGATGCTGGTTGAAGACCTGCTGGTCGCGATCGGAGTACGGCTGCGTCACCGCATACCCCTGGTGAAGCGGCCGCCGCGGGGCCAGAACGCGCCCGAGGCGGGCAGCTTCTTCATGCGGCCATAGGTCGGCCAGGGCGAGGCGGTCACCGTCTCCTTATACCGTGCCGCCGTCCGGCCGGTGAGATAGACCCGTCGGGGGCTGTCGTCGGGGTGGGTGAACTGGACGACGGCATCGTGCCGCCCCAGGCTCACCGGCGTGTGGTAGTAGCCGAAACGGAACGGCTTGGGCCGCCTGCCGTCCAGCGTGCGGACGATCGACACCGCGGCGTGCACACCGGTCGGCATGCCGCTCTGGCACGTGCCGTGCATGACGCCGTACTCCTGCCGGATCGCGGCCGCGTCGCCCACGGCGTACACGTCCGGGTGCGACACCGACCGCAGCGCGGCATCGGTGACGACCCGGCCACGCTCGTCGACGGTCAGCCCGGCCGCGGCCGCCAGCGGCGACACCCGCGTACCGCTCGTCCACAGCACGACGTCGGCGGCGACGAGCTCCCCGCCCGCCAGCTCCACCGCGTCCGGCAGCACCTTCACCACCTCGGCCCCACTGAGCACCCGGACGCCCAGGCGCGCGAGCGCGGCCTGCAGATACGCCCTCGGCTTGGGACTCATGGCCGCGCCGGGCTCCTGCCGGCCCAGCAGCACGACGTCCAGCTCCGGGTACTGCTCGGCGATCTCCGCGGCCGACTCGACGCCGGTCAGCCCGCTGCCGCCGACCACGACCGTGCCACGGCCCAGCCGAGCCAGCCGATCGGCCAGCAGCTCGGCGTCCTGCGCGCTGTTGAGCGTGTACGCGTGATCCTCCACGCCCGGCACCGCCGACGTGTCGGCCAGGCTGCCCAGCCCGTACACCAGCGTGTCGTAGTGCAGCACCCGGTCGTCGTCGATCCGTACGAGCTTCGCGTCCGCGTCCACCGCCGTCGCCCAGCCCCGCACGAACCGCGCGCCCGTGCCCTCCAGCAGCTCCGGGATGCTCAGCTCGGCGACCCGCTGCCCGGTCGCCGACATGTGCAGCCGCAGCCGCTCGGTGAACCGCTCCTGCGCGTTCACCAGGGTCACCCGCACGTCCTCGCGCCGCGTACCCCGAGCCGCGAGCTGGATCGCCGCGGCCATGCCCGCGTACCCCGCCCCCAGAATCAGCACCCGATGTTCGGTCATCTTTGCGCCCTTCTCCTCGCACTGACGACCACGTGATGCAAGCTGCTCGCCGATACGTGACACGGGCCGGATGTGACGTGCGCCACACCCCGCCTCACGAACGGACTACGGAGACTTTCGCCTGGTCAGCGGTCACGAGAGGGCGCGAACGAGGGCGCTATCGCGGGCTCAGAACACAGAACTCATGGCCATCGGGATCGGCCATGACCACCCAGTCGACCTCGCCCTGACCGATGTCGACGCGCGTCGCCCCGAGGGCGACGAGCCGCTCGACCTCCGCTTGCTGATCACCGCCGGCGGGCGGAGCGAGGTCGAAATGCAGCCGGTACTTCCCGGTCTTCGGGTCCAGCGGCGGACCGCCCCAGGTGATCTTCGGGCCGCCCTGCGGCGAGCGGATCGCGGTCTCCTGGTCCTGATCCCAGACCAGCGGCCAGCCCAGCGCCTCGCTCCAGAAGTAGCCGACCTCCTGCGAACCGTCGCACGCGAGCGCCCCGACGAATCCGCATTCGGCGAGGAAGTTGTTGCCCGGCTCGATCACGCAGAACTCGTTGCCTTCGGGGTCCGCGAGCACGACATGCTCATCCTCCGGACCTTGACCGACGTCGATGTGCCGGGCGCCGAGCCCGAGCGACCTCGCCACTGTCTCCCGCTGATCCTCGAGGGACTTGCTCGTCAGGTCGAAGTGCATCTGGTTCTGGCTGATCTTCTGCGCCTGGGACGGCAGGAACCGGATCCGGAACCCGGTGTCATCGCTCGGCAGGAGCGCGACGCCGTCCCGAGGGTCGTCGGCCAGCTTCCAGTCCAGGACGCCGGCCCAGAAGCGCGCGAGACGGAGCGGGTCGTGTGCGTCGAAGCAGAGCGCGTGGAGGCGACAAGCCATTCCGCTCCGCACCTCCGATCTGCTGATTCAAAGCCGCAGAAAAGGCACGTCCGCCGCGCCCATGGAGAAAATAACGTCTGGCACACGGGCCCCGCCACGCATTTTCTCCCGCGCCCGTCGCCCCACCACGGAGCGGCGGATCGCGCGCAACCTCGTTTGAACTGCAGAAACACTATGGTCGGCTAGTGGTGCGATATGCCCTGGAAGTGCCCTGCGAGGAGGCGCGGTTCTGCCCCGGCCACGTGCCCGGTGCCCGGTGCGTGATGGAGTCGTCTGCTTTGATCCCAGCCATGGAATATGAAGCGGCAGCCTACGAGCCGATGACTCCGGCGCATCATGCGGTCGAGCACAGCGACCTGGCGGAGCTGACTCGGTTACTCGACGCCGGTACCGATCCAAATGAGGTGTGGTCCAACATGACCTTGCTCTTGCATGCGATCGACGTGGAAGCCGATGGAGCAGCCCAGACCGGGCAGTCACTGGACGCTGCATGTACCGCAGTGCTTTTGGCCTACGGCGCTGATCCCGAACGTCCGGGCCCTGACGGGGACGTCCCGCAACTCTTCGCCTTCCACTACGGTCACGGACCGGCCGTTCGGCTGCTTGAGGCTCATATCGCTCGTCTTCACGGCGGCACGGTGCCGATCCTCTGTCCCGAGCTTCCTCCGGCGGAACCACGTCCGTGGCCAATGTGAACCTGCGACTTCTTGCTCCCAAAGCAGCCCTCGCGATCGGGAGGAGCGGTCTTTGCCGAAGTCGATGGACTGGCTAGTGTGCCGCACTGTGCACTGACGGGCCGAAGAATGCCTTCCGATGTCACTCAGTTCGTCGCTGAGGCGTGGAACCAGAGCGGAACTGAGGATCTGTGCTGAGATGTGCTGAGACCGGACCGGACGAAGGGATCCTCAATGAGCGATCGGGGCACGGCTTCGTTCGAGGACAATGTGGCCCACGAAGAGGTTGAGCAGTTCTCGGACGAGGCTCGGGAGCGGTTACGAGAGGCGGCCGAAGCGTTCGCGGCAGAGGTGCTTCAGCACACCGAGACCTTGTGTGGGATGGAGGGGCGCCAACGGGAAATTGCGGAGATCTTCGCGATGGACAGCCCGCTCTCGGAGGCAGCTCGTCGCTTCGGCGATGCCCAGTTCGATCTCACCGGGATCTCCCCGTCCCTCGATTACCGCATTGAGGACGACGAAGAAGAGGAGCCTGTGGAAACGGGGGCCGCGGAAACGGAGTCCGCGGAGCGGATCGCCGTACTCATTCGCCACGACTTCCTGATCAACGACCGGGAGGCGCTGATGGCTGCCGGCCGGGCTGCCTACCTGCATGTGTGGCCGGACGACGTCGAGGATGACGCCGAATTTGACGTGCAGACCGTGAGCCGGGCCGTCTACCAGCTCATGCACGCCTCGGGTGAGGACACTATCCTCGATGATGTCCCGGGTCTTAGGCCCACCAGAAGCATTCAGCTCACGCTTGACGTGAACGAACCCCTCGACTTCGACGACCCCTTCTCCATCTACTACGGCGACGACAAGTGACTCATGCTCGTCGCTCGGCCTGGAACTGTGTATCGCTCAGCTTTATCAAAGCCGGTGATACGACTCCAACCAGAATCCCATGGTTTCGATCAGCCCACGGCGATTCGGCGGCAGCGCCGGCCAGTCAAGCGGGTTCACCTTCGTTCAGCCCAGTTCATCCAGCGTGGCTCCTGATCTGGCTCCCTTTCAGGCTGTCAGCCGATCGCGTCCTTCCCGCCACACGGGAGAGGTGGTTTGCTTGGTTCCCGCACGTTGCACACCGCCGGAAGAGGGACTGATGAGGTCAGCGAGGCGTGCCTCCCGGAACGGGCTGGCCGCTTTCTTCATCATGGCCATGCTTACTGCCTGTGCTCCTGCGGTTGCTGTATCGAAGGTTCCATCTCCAGAGCCGACCTGGTACGGAACGGGAACGAACGAGAAGGTCGCAGCTGATGAGATATGCCCTGAGGGCGACGGGCCCAGAGGGCTGGACTGCCGCAAGACAGATTCCACATACAAGGCAGCTCCTAGATTCGACGCATGCATGGAGCAGCACCAAGTCAAGAACGCGAACATCCTGTGCCATCGCACTTTGATCGCCTGGTTCGAATGCAAATATGGCGCACAGTCGAACGGCGTTACTTCTAGGATGTGCGACGCTTCGGCCGACTCCTATCTGTCCTGCCGTACACGAACTCCTGCCCGTTCTGACCATGTCTGTGCGGCTGGCGAACGAGAGCACCTGCGGTGCCCCGGATCGTATGGTGACCCCTTCGTCGACTGTGGAGACTTACGGCATTCTTATTATGAATGTCGCGATGATCCCAGAGGGAGTGACCCGTTCTGTGCCACGTATCTTGAGGTTCTGAGCGTCTGCCGCACACTAAAGGTCGGGTGTGCCGACCTGCTCGACAAGTTCCTCACCTGCACAGACGTGCAACTATCCCCCAATGAATGCGCTTTCGGCCAGCGGATGAGGATCTATTGCCTCCGCGACATCAATGAAGGCGTTTTCCACAAGGCGGACACATGTGACGGTCAATGGCGTCAGGCGATGACTGAATGCCTGGATGAGGACCAACGCACTGTTCTGTGTTCGATGGGTGCGGGCTGGCGAGATGCGAGCTATTCGATCTGCGAGGGTCAGACAGGTGTCGCCTATCTGAAAGGTCGAGCGACAGAGACGCACATTTGTTGGACGGGTGGCGATGCCGCCGAACTCATGGATGAGGTGGCGGCAGGCATCTCGGAAGACACGTACCTGCGCGTGGTCCACTTGAATGGCGAAATCAGCTACGAGGTCATGCACCCTAAAGTCCAAGGAACCCTGTAGAAGTCTTACGCTCGTCAAGCGACGTCCTGCTCTTTGGCCTGCGGTAACACCCTGAATCACCAACCTCGGTGCACCCCTTGCCTGTCCATCCCGCCCGCCCACTACGGAGCGGCAGCGAGCCGGATGGATCCCATGACCCGCATATGTCCGGGCGCCATCCCGGAGCCGGAGCGCCCCCGCCTGCACATCCCCATGTGCAGGCGGGAACCGGCGGCTGTTCCCAGTCCAGCCCGGCGCCTGCTGAGCGGAATCGTACTGTCGCGCGGCGCGGGCCCGTTCGAGTCGTCCGCGCCAGCCGTCCGGCGTCGTTCTCAGCCGGCCGCCGGGAGGGTCAGCGGGAGGCGGGGGCGTGCCTGCCGTGACGGCGGCGCGTGCGGCCAGTCGACGCGTTGTTTCGTACGGCCCTGCGTGACAACCTGATCCGCCGCGATTACGTCAACGCGAAGATCTGGAAGCCCTCCATTACGGCGGCGGGCCTGCTTCCTGACACGACCTGCGTCACACCTTCGCCAGTACGCCTCCGGCGTCCCCATTTCGGAGGTCTCCAGGTGGCTCGGTCATGAGTCGATTGCCACCACCGTGGATCTGTACGGTCACCTCGTACCGGATCCGCTAGAGCCAGAGAAGCGCTGGACAGGGTGTTTGGCGCCCCTGGCCTTGGGGCATCCCCGTTCCCTCCCAGGTCAGAGAGGGATTGGGTGACGAGTCGGCCTGTAGGCCGGGTTCTGTCCTTCGTGAGAAGGGGCGACCATCCATCTAGGGCCGCCGTTGCCGGCGGCCTCGAGCGGTCTACCCGCGCGGCTCGGGCGGGCAGCCCTCGAACGTCGCGCGCGGGACGCTCCGGAGAGCGTCCCTTCTTGACCTTGCTCCGGGTGGGGTTTACCTAGCCGCCCACGTCACCGTGGGCGCTGGTGGTCTCTTACACCACCCTTTCACCCTTACCTCCCGTCAACCGGGAGGCGGTCTGCTTTCTGTGGCACTGTCCCGCGGGTCACCCCGGGTCGGTGTTACCGACCACCCTGCCCTGTGGAGCCCGGACCTTCCTCGGCGGGCCGGATGGCCCGACGCGGTCGCCCGGCCGACTCGTCTGCAGCATTTTACCAAGCTCCGGGGCGTTCCCGGTCAACGCCGCAGGTGTGAGGTGTCGTTGAACGACTTCACCACGGCCGGGCCGTCCGCGTAGTACTCGATCAGCGACATGCAGGCCACGTCGAGGTGCATGCGGTAGAGGGACTCCAGCGGGGCCATCAGGGCCAGCCGCAGCAGCATCTTGATGGGTGTGACGTGGGAGACCGCGAGGACGGTCTTGCCCTCGTAGCGCTCCACCAGCCGCTCCCCCGCCGCCTGGACGCGCCGGGCGACCGTGGCGAAGCTCTCGCCGCCGGGCGGGGCGGTCTCCGGGTCGGCGAGCCAGGTGGAGAGCTCGGCGGGCCAGCGGCGCTGGACCTCCGTGAACGTGTGGCCCTCCCAGTCGCCGAAATCGAGTTCCCTGAGGTCCTCGTCCACCTCGACGTCGAGCCCGGTCCGCCGCGCGACCGCCTCCGCGGTCTGCCTGGCGCGCTTGAGGGGCGAGCTGACGATCACATCCAGCCGGTACGGCTCGCGCGACAGCCGTTCGGCGGCCGCCGCGGCCTGGGCCAGGCCGTTGGCCGTGAGCTCGGCGTCGCCCCTGCCCGAGAACCTGCGCTCCACGGACAGCGCGGTCTCGCCGTGCCTGAGCAGGAGCAAGGACGTGGCCACGCGGGTGGGCGGGGCCCAGCCGGTGCCCTTGGCGGGCGCCTTGGCCGTGCGTTGCTGGGCCGCGGCGGTGGAGGCGGTTGGGGCGGATATTTCGGAGATGGTGCCCGTGGCGCCGATAGCGCCTATGTCGAGGAGGTCTGTCTGCTGGGCGATGGCAGGCGGTGTGGTGGTGGGTGCCGTGGCGCGGGCCGTGGAGGGCTCTCCCGCTCCCGCTGCGGTCGGGGGCTCTTCCTGGAGCTCCGGTTGGGTGGTGCCGCCGGCCTTCCAGGTCAGGCCCTTGGCGGCCGCGTCCATGGCCTCGTTGGCCAGGCGGTCGGCGTGCTTGTTGCGCTCGCGGGGGATCCAGGTCCACTCCGTCACCCGCAGCCGTCTGACCAGGGATCCGGCTTCCATCGCGAGCGGCCGCAGCCCCTCGTTCTTGATCTTCCAGCGGCCCGCCATCTGCTCGATGACCAGCTTCGAGTCCATCCGGACGGCCACCGGCGCGCCCTCGCCGCCGAGCCGGAGCACGGCCTGCAGGCCGGCGATCAGGCCACGGTATTCGGCGACGTTGTTGGTCGTGACGCCGATGGCCTCAGCCGCCTCCGCCAGCACCTGGCCGTCGGAGGCGTCCATGACCACCGCGCCGTAGCCGGCGGGCCCCGGGTTGCCGCGGGATCCGCCGTCCGCCTCGATGACGTAGGAGGTCACAGGCCTGACTCTGCCGTACGTACGAGGATGCGCCGGCACTCCTCACAACGGAGGACGTCGTCGTGGGGCGCGGCCTTGATGCGGTTCATCTCGGCGATGGACAGGGCCACCTTGCACCCCTGGCACCGGCCGCCCCGCAGCATCGCGGCGCCCACGCCGTACTGGTCCTTGAGCTTCTCGTAGAGCGCCAGCAGGTCGGCGGGAATCTCGCCGGAGACGCCGCCCCGGCGACCCTGGACCTCCGAAGCCTCCTTGTCGATCCCCTGGAGTCCCTCGTCGCGGCGGGCCTCGGCGGTGGACAGGGCGGCGGCGAGCTCGTCACGCTGCGCGATCAGGTCGGTGACCTTGGTGTCGGCGGCCTCCCTGCGCTCCATGATCTCCAGCACGACCTCTTCCAGGTCGCCCTGGCGCTTGTGCAGCGAGGCGATCTCGGACTGCAGGCTGGAAAGGTCGCGCGGCGAGGTCACGGCGCCGGAGTCGAGGCGCTTCTGGTCACGGTCGGCACGCGTGCGCACGGCGTCGACGTCGCTCTCCGCCTTGGCCTGCTCGCGGGCCAGGTCGCCCGCCTCGGTCTCGGCCTCGATCACCTGGGTGGCGACCTTGGCGAACAACTTCGACCGCTCGTCGATCTCGGCCAGCTCGGGCAGGGTGCGGCGGCGGTGGGCCAGCCGGTCAATCACGGAGTCGAGCTCTGCCAGGTCGAGCAGTCTCTTCTGTGCCTCAGGGGCTGCTTTCATGATCAATATCCTTTTGTCCAAGCATCGGTGACCGTGGCGGAGACGCGCGTTTCAACGGTAACGCCACTCGAGTGCAGGATGGACGCCGCGCTGTCCAGCCAGGGCCACTCGGTCGCCCAGTGCGCGGCGTCGATGAGCGCGGGCCCGCCCGACTCCACGAACTCACTCGCCGGATGATGCCGCAGATCCGCCGTCAGGAACACATCGACCTCGGCCGCCTTGGCCGTGCCGAGCAGGGAGTCGCCGGCGCCGCCGCTGACCGCGACGCGGGTGACGGGCCGGTCGAGGTCGCCTGCCACGCGGATCCCCCAGGACGTACGGGGCAGGCCCTTGGACGCCTGCGCCGCGAAGTCGCCCAGCGTCATCGCCGAGGGCAACTCGCCGATGCGGCCCAGACCCCGCCACGGGTCGTCCGGGAACGGCTGGAGCGGCACCAGGTCGCCCACCAGGCCCACGACCCTGGCCAGGGCGTCCGACACGCCGGGGTTGGCCACGTCGGCGTTCGTGTGGGCGGTGTAAAGCGATATGTCGTTCTTTATCAGGGTGTGGATCAGGCGGCCCTTCGGCGTGGTCGCGGCCACGCTGGTGGTGCCGCGCAGGTACAGGGGGTGATGGGTGACGATCAGGTCGGCCCGCCACTCCAGGGCCTCCTCGGCCACGGCCGCCACCGGGTCGACCGCGAACAGCACCCGGCGCACCTCCTGCGCCGGATCCCCGCAGACCAGCCCCACGGCGTCCCACGACTCGGCCCGGGCGGGCGGGTAGGCCGCCTCGAGCACCTCGATCACGTTCTTCAACGACACAGCAGCCACCTGCGCAGACTATCGGCACGGGAGAGGGTGTCGGTGGTACGGCGTTCGGCGTAATGTAAGTGAATCCTGACCTGCGGAGGGCGGCATGTCACCAAGCGTCGCGATCGTCGGAGCGGGGTTCGGCGGGCTGTGCATGGCGATCCGGCTCGAACGGGCCGGGATCCGCTCGTACACGGTCTTCGAGAAGGCGGACGACCTCGGGGGCACCTGGCGCGACAACAGCTATCCCGGGGCGGGGTGCGACATTCCCTCGCATCTTTACTCGTACTCATTCGAGAAGTACGCGAGCTGGACCCGCCGTTACCCAGAACAGCCCGAAATTCTTGGATATCTTGAACATTGCGCCGATAAATACGACGTCAGGCGAAAAATCCGGTTCGGCGCGGAAGTCCAGCGCGCCGACTTCGACGGCACCAGGTGGCAGGTGACGAGCGGCGGCCGCACCGAGCCGTTCGACATGGTCGTCACCGGCGCGGGCCAGCTCAACCGCCCCCACCTACCCGATATTCCGGGAATGCCGGACTTCGGGGGCGTCTCCTTCCACTCCGCCCGCTGGAACCACACCCACGACCTCACCGGCCGCCGCGTCGCCGTGATCGGGAACGGGTCGTCGGCGGCCCAGCTCATCCCGCGCATCGCCGAGCAGGTCGAGCGCCTGTACGTCTTCCAGCGCACCCCGAACTGGGTCATCCCCAAGCCGGACACCACCTTCGGACCGCTGGCCAGGCTGGGGTTCCACTACGTGCCCGGCCTCCAGCGCGCCTACCGCGAGTGGCTCTACCGGTACGCCGAGGCCACCCTCTATCCCGCGCTCGCCCAGGGTTGGAGCGCGGACCTGCTCAGGAAACGCGCCCTGCGGCACCTGCACGACCAGGTGCCCGACCCGGCGCTGCGGGCCAAGCTCACGCCCGACTACCCGCCGGGCTGCAAGCGGGTCGTCATCGACAGCTCCTTCTATCCCGCGCTGACCAGGCCCAACGTCGACGTGGTGACGGACAGGATCGTACGGATCACGCCCACGGGCGTCGAGACCACCGAGGGCCCGCACGAGGTGGACACGATCGTCTACGCCACCGGCTTCCGGACCACCGAGTTCCTGGCCCCGATGGAGATCACCGGGCGCGACGGCCGCACGCTGGAGGAGCAGTGGAAGGGAGGGCCCGAGGCGTACCTGGGCATCTCCGTGCCGAACTTCCCCAACCTCTTCCTCCTGTACGGCCCCAACACCAACCTCGGCCACAACTCCATCGTCTTCATGATCGAGTGCCAGGTGGAGCACATCATGTCCTGCCTGCCGTACCTGTCCGCCAACGGGCCGATCGAGGTGCGGCCCGAGGTGATGGCGGCCTGGCGCGGGCAGCTCGACGCGGCGATGGCGCGGATGGTGTGGGGCGGCGGCTGCCGGAGCTGGTACAAGACGGCCGAGGGCCGCGTGACGAACAACTGGCCGGGCCCTACCACCCTCTACCGCCGCCTCACCGCCAGACCCCCGGCCCCCGCCTACCGCCCCGTCGGCCTGAGGACGCTGTAGCCGCGACAGTGCGGGCCCGGATCTGCGGTCCCGGATCCGAGGCCCCGGGCTCCCACGACGCCAGACGCCGAGCACGCGGTACCGCGGAGCGCGCCGCGCCGTGGGACGACGATCCGCCGGCGATCCCGCCGGGGACGTCCGGCGGGGCCGCGCAGGCGAGCGTAAAGGGACGTCCGGCGGGGCCGCGCAGGCGAGCGTAAAGGGACGTCCGGTGGGGACTCGTGGACGTGCGTAAGGGGACGTCCGGCGGGGCCGAGCGGGCGTGCGTAAATGGAGGGGTGAACGGTGGTGTGAAGATCAGGGAGTTGCGGCAGATCGACGAGTTCGAGGAGGTCTACCGGCTCTTCGACGACATCTGGCACCCGGCGCCGCACAACCCGCCCGTGACGATGGAGCTGATGATCGGGTTCGCGCACACGGGCAACTACGTGGCGGGCGCGTACGACGAGGGCGGCACGCTCGTGGGCGCCTCGGTCGGGTTCAGGGCGGCGGAGCGGACGCTGCACTCGCACGTGACCGGCGCGGTCATCGGCAGGGGCATCGGCCACGCGCTCAAGTCGCACCAGCGCGAGTGGTGCCTGGGTCAGGGGCTGGAACGGATCACCTGGACGTTCGACCCCCTCGTACGCAGGAACGCGCGGTTCAACCTGGTCAAGCTGGGCGCCATGCCGGAGGAGTACCTGGAGGACTTCTACGGGAAGATGGCCGACGCGATCAACGAGGGTGACGCGTCCGACCGGCTGCTGGCCGCGTGGCGCCTTACAGAAACGGCGAAACCCGGCGAACCGCCCGCCGCCGAGGCGCTCCTGTCGGACGAGGGCGGGTGGCCCGTGGCCAAGGAGGCGCGGGGCGGCACGGTGCTCGTGGGGACGCCGGCGGACGTCGAGCGACTGCGGCGCGAGAACCCGGCGGCGGCCGCGGCGTGGCGGCTGGCCGTGCGTGACGCGCTCGGCCGGCGTATGAAAGCGGGCTGGCGCGTCGTGGGTTTCACCGAACGCGGAGAATACGTGGTCAAGCAGGCTAACTAGGTATTCCACCAGAGTTTGCGGTCTCTGTAATGTGGCGGCTAGGCAACGCTTAGCAAGGAGATTCGCATGGCGGAGTTCACCCCGACCGTTCCCGCGCGAGTCCTACCGTCCGTCACCGTCCGCGACCTGCCCGACCCTCCCCGATCGACCTGGCGCATCATCGGCCCGGGGCTGGTCGGCGCGGGTGTGGGGCTGGCGTCGGGCGAATTCATTCTCTGGCCGTACATCGCCTCCCAAGTCGGGCTCATTTTCGTCTGGGGAGCCGCGATCGGCATCATCACGCAGTGGTTCCTGAACATGGAGATCGAGCGTTACACGCTGGCCACCGGCGAGACCGCGCTCACCGGCTTCAGCCGGATGTGGAAACACTGGGGCCTGGTCTTCGTGGTGATGACGCTCTGCTCGAACCTCTGGCCCGGCTGGGTCACCACGTCCGCGACGATGGTGACGTACCTGACCGGGTCGGGCGCGGGCAGCGTGCGGTGGATCGCGATCGGCATGCTCGTCGTGATCGCGCTCGGCCTGACGCTGGCGCCGGTGATCTACACCGCGCTCGAACGGGTCATCTTCGTGAAGATCATCCTGGTGGCCACGCTGATCCTGGTCGCCGTCCTGTTCGCGATCAACGCGGAGAGCTGGGTCCAGCTGGGCAAGGGCCTGACCGTCGGCGCCCGGATCCCGGTGCCGCCGCTGGAGTTCTCGCTGCTGATGGGCGCCATCGCCTACGCCGGCGCGGGCGGCGGCCAGAACCTCTGCCAGAGCAACTGGATCCGCGACAAGGGCTTCGGCATGGGCCAGTACGTGCCGCGCCTGGTCAGCCCGGTGACCGGCCAGGAGGAGGCGGCCGCCTCGACCGGCTTCCAGTTCGCGCCCACCAAGGAGAACCTGGCGCGCTGGCGGCAGTGGTGGCGCTTCGCGAACATCGAGCAGGCCTGGACCTTCGCCGTGGTGTCGTTCCTGACGATCGCGTTCATGTCGATGCTGGCCTACTCCACCGTGTTCGGCCGGGAGGGGCTGGCCAACGGCATCCAGTTCCTCAAGGTCGAGGGCGAGGTACTGCAGGAGGTCGTCGGGCCGTGGTTCGGCGTGCTGTTCTGGGTGATCGGGGCGCTGGCGCTGTTCGCCTCCGCCATGGGCATCGTCGACTACACCTCGCGGCTGGCCTCCGACACGATCAAGACGGTCTACCTGCGTGACAAGCCCGTCTCGGTGAACCGCGTCTACTTCTACACCGTCTGGGCGATGGCGCTGATCGGGATCGCCTTCCTGCTGGCGGGCTTCGACCAGCCGCTCATCCTGCTGGTGCTCTCGGCGTGCTTCGCGGCCGTGATGATGTTCGTGTACTCGATCCTGCTGATCATCCTCAACCGGCGGTCGCTGCCCGAGCCCATCAAGGTGCGTTCGTACCGGCTCGGCGCGCTGATCTGGTCGGTGGCGTTCTTCGGCACGCTGACCGTGATGGTGCTCATCCAGCAGGCGGACAAGCTGTTCGGCTGATCGTCAGGGAGTGACCTGCCCCGGAAGTTGACCTCAACCTCGCTTGAGGTTACAGACTCGGCCGCATGAACGTGATCGAGGTGACGAGGTTCGGCGGTCCCGAGGTGCTGGAGGTCCGGCAGGCGCCGGAGCCGGAGGCCGGCCCGGGGCAGGTGCTCATCGGCGTGTCGGTGGTGGACGTGATGTCGCTCGACGCGCAGCTGCGGGCCGGGTGGGGACGGGAGTGGTTCCCCGGCGAGCCGCCGTTCGTGCCCGGCACCGGCGTGGCCGGCCGGGTGCTGTCGGTGGGCGACGGGGTGGACGGCGCGTGGGCGGGGCGGCGGGTGGCCGCGTTCCTGCCCGGTGGCGGCGCGTACGCCGAGCGGGTCGTGGCCGACGTCGAGACGGTGGTCGCGGTGCCCGACGAGGTGCCCCTGTGGCGGGCGGCCGCGCTGATCCAGGTCGGGCCCGCGGCCCTGAGCCTGGTCGAGGCGGCCGAGCTGAAGCCAGGGACGCGGGTGCTGGTCACGGGGGCCGGTGGCGCGCTGGGGCTGCCGATCGTGGGGCTGGCGCATGCGGCGGGGGCGCAGGTGACGGCCGCCGCCCGCGGCGCGGCGAAGCGGGCCGCGGCCCTGGGCATGGGCGCGGCGCGGGCCGTCGGCTACGACGAGCTCGGCGGGCCCTTCGACGTGGTGTTCGACGGGGTCGGCGGGGAGGTCGGCGGCGCCGCGTACGAGCTGGTCGAGCCCGGCGGCACGTTCTTCGCCTACGGCGTGCCCAGCGGCTCGACCGCCCGGATCGAGCCCGGGGCCGCGCGGGTGGTGGGCATGGAGCAGGTCCAGTTCGCCCCGGACGAGTTCCGGCGGCTGGCCGGGCGGGCCCTGGAGCACGACATCCTGACGACCGTCGTGGGGCTGGCCGTGCCGCTGGAACGCGCGCACGAGGCCCACGCCGCCCTGGGGAGCCGCGAACTGGTCGGCAAGGCGGTCCTGCTGGTCACCGCCCAGGCCGTCCGCTACCGCGCCCACGGCGGTCCGGAGGTGCTGGCGCTGGAGGAGATCCCGCTCCCCCAGCCCGGCCCGGGACAGCTGCGGATCGCGGTCAGGGCGGCCGGGGTCAACCCCATCGACTGGAAAATCCGCCGCGGCCTCATGGGCGCGCCCCTCGGCGAGCCTCAGGGCACCGGGCTCGAACTGGCCGGGACGATCGACGCCCTCGGCCCCGGGGTGACCGGGTGGCGGCTGGGTGACCCCGTGTTCGGTCAGGTCGAGGGAGGTGCCGCCGCCACGCACGCGATCGCGGACGCGGGCCTGCTGGCGGCCAAGCCGGACGATCTGACGTACGAGGAGGCCGCCGCGCTGCCCGTCGCCGTCGAGACGGCCCGGCGCGCGCTGGGCGGGCTGGGCCTGGAAAAGGGCCAGACGCTGCTGATCCACGCGGTCGCGGGCGGCGTCGGGCTGGCCGCCGCACAGCTCGCCCTCGCCGCGGGCGCCCGCGTCGTCGGGACGGCCGGCGAGCGCCACCACGCCTTCCTGCGCGGCCTCGGCGTCCACCCGGTCACGTACGGCGAGGGCCTGGAGGAGCGCCTGCCCGGCCCCGTCGACCGGGTGCTGGACGCCTCCGGCAGAGGCGAGCTGGAGCTGTCGGTGAAGCTGGCCGGCGACCCCGCCAACGTGATCACCATCGCCGACCGGGCCGGCGCGGCCGAGCTCGGCGTGCGCTTCTCGTCCGGCGGCGCGAAGGGGCCGGTGGACCACCAGAACGTCCGGATCCCCATCGCGGAGGCGTTCCCCCTGGAGCGGATCGCCGACGCGCACCGGCTCAGCGAGGACGGCCACTTCCTGGGCAAGATCGTGGTGAACACGGAAGGGACCTTGCCGCGATAGCGCGGCACACTGGTCTCATGCTGGAAACCTCGGCCCGCCTGCTGAAGCTCCTGTCCCTGCTCCAAGCGCGCCGTGACTGGACCGGCCCCGAGTTGTCGTCCCGGCTCGGGGTATCCACCAGGACGATCCGCAACGACGTCGAGCGCCTGCGCACGCTCGGCTACCCCGTGCACGCCACGCCCGGGGTCGCGGGCGGCTACCGGCTGGGCGCCGGGGCCTCGCTGCCGCCGCTGCTGCTCGACGACGAGGAGGCCGTCGCGGTGGCGGTCGGGCTCGGCCGGGCGGCCGGGGGCGGCGTCGAGGGCATCGAGGAGACCTCCGTGCGGGCCCTGGCCAAGCTGGAGCAGGTGCTCCCGTCCCGGCTGCGCCGCCGGGTGAACGCGCTCAACACCTACACCGTGCAAATACCGGGGCAAGTACCGGGCGACGGGCCCGCCGTACCCCCCGAGGTGCTGACCACGATCGCGAACGCGGCCCGCGACCACGAGCGGCTGCGCTTCGACTACACCGGCCACGACGGCGCGACGGCGGTGCGGAACGTGGAGCCGCTCCGCCTGGCGCACCGGCGCGGCCGCTGGTACCTCGTGGGGTACGACGTCGAGCGGCAGGGCTGGCGCACGTTCCGGGTGGACCGGGTGCGCCCGCGCACCCCGGCCGGGCCCAGGTTCACCCCGCGCGAGCCGCCGGAGGGCGGCGACGTGGCGGCGTACGTGGAGAAGGGCGTCAACACGGCGACGTGGCGCCACCGGGGCACGGTGCTGGCGCACGCCCCGGCCGACCGGCTGCCCCGCCTGCCGCTGGGGCTGGAGGTGGAGCCGGTGGACGAGGCCACCTGCCTGGTCAGGCTGGGCGGCGACGACCCGGACAGCATGGCCAGGTGGATCGGGTTGATGGGCGTGGACTTCGAGGTGCTCGACCCGCCCGAGCTGGCCGAGGCCGTGCTGAGGCTCTCCGAGCGCTACCGGCGGGCGGTCAGCGAACGGTAGGGCTCCGGTCAGCGGGCGGCCCCAGGCTCGGCGGCATGAAGAACATGACGCGGGTGGCGGGCGGCAAGGACGATTTCCAGCTCGTGCACCACCTCACGCTCACGGGCAGCCAGTTCGAGATCGGCAGGGCGCTCACCGAGGAGGCCCGCCGGCTGGGCTGGGCCCCCATACCGGCCGACCCGGCGGTGAACCGGGCCCGCAGGACGTGGTTCGAGCGGCACTGGCCGCAGCACCACGCCCGCATGGACGGCGCGGCGGCGGTCCTCGGCCTCGACCCCGACCAGGACGATCTGGCCCTCGACGGGCTGAACTACGTCCCCGAGGGCACCGGCTGCTCGGCCCTGTGGATCCCGCCGTCGGCCGCCGCGGACGGCCACGGCCGGGTGGGCCGCAACTACGACTTCTTCCCGATGACCAGCAGCGAGGTGATGGGCACCGCGCCCAGGCCGGGCGAGCTGCCGATGGCCTCGCGGCCCTACGTGATCACGACGGTGCCCGACGAGGGGCTGGCCTCCACCGTGATCACCATGTCGGACCTCGACGGCTGCATGGACGGCATCAACTCGGCCGGCCTGGCGGTCGTGCTGCTGGTGGCCGACTTCGAGCACGCCGCGCCGCCGGAGCACGTCGCGCCGCAGGTCGGGGTGGGGAGCGTGCAGCTGCCCAGGTTCCTGGTCGACACCTGCGAGAACGTGGAGCAGGCCAAGCAGGCGCTCCTGGGCGCCAAGCAGTACGACCACGGCACCTCCCTGCACTACCTGGTGGCCGACGCCCACGGGCAGGCGTTCGTGTGGGAGCGCGGCAGGGACGGCAGCGAGCACATCGTCCAGCTCGGCGACGGCCCGCTCTGCGTCACCAACCACCTGCTGCACCGCCACCCCGATCCGATGAACCTGCCCGAGGACACCCCGGGCAGCTTCAGGACCTACGAGCGGCTGCGCACGCTGTACGAAGGCAGCAAGGGCGCCGCCGTGTCACCGCGGGAGCTGCGCGACCACCTGCGCGCGGTCCGGCAGTCCGAGGACCCGGCCCTGCCGTTCCGCACGTTGTGGACGACCGTCTTCGACACCGCCGACCGCACCCTGTCGGCCCGCTTCTACCTGGGAGACGGCCGGACCTACAGCGAGGAGCTGGTCTTTCACCCCTCCGACAGGTAGTCCTCGCGCACCTTGGAGCGCGACAGCTTGCCCGTGGGCGTGCGCGGCAGCAGGGAGCGGTATTCGATCTCCTTCGGGTGCTTGAACCTGGCGATGCGCGGCCCGCAGTGCTCCAGCAGCTCGGCGGTGAGTCCGGGGCCGGGCGTGACCCCTTCGGCGGGCTGGACGAGGGCCACCACGTGGTGGCCCCACTCCTCGTCCGGCACCCCGATGACGGCCACGTCCGCCACCGCCGGGTGCTCGAGCAGGGCGGCCTCGATCTCGGCGGGGTAGATGTTGACCCCGCCGGAGACGATCAGGTCGGTCCGCCGGTCGCACAGGAACAGGTAGCCGTCCTCGTCCAGGTAGCCGATGTCGCCCGGCGAGTACCACTCCCCCAACATGCTGGCGGCCGTCTTCGCCGGGTCCTTGCGGTACTCGAACGTGCCCATGGCCGACTTGACGTAGATCAGGCCGGGCTCGCCGGCCGGCAGCTCGGCGCCGTCCTCGTCCACGATCTTGGCCTCGAACGTGGGCACCGGCCGCCCCACCGTGCCGGGCCTGGCCAGCCAGTCGTGCGGCTTGACCGCGAACGCGATCGTCGACTCGGTGGAGCCGTAGTACTCGTACAGCACCGGCCCCCACCAGTCCATGATCTGCTGCTTGACCGCGACGGGGCAGGCGGCGGCGGTGTGGATGACCTGGCGCAGGCTCGACACGTCGTACTTGCCCCTGACTTCCTCCGGCAGCTGCAGCATGCGGTGGAACATGGTCGGCACCATCATCGCGTTGGTGACCCGGTATCGCTCGACGAGCTCCAGGATCGTCACCGGCTCGAACTTCGGGGCGACGACCACGGTGTGCCCGAGGTGCAGCGCGAACTGGGTGTGCGCGCACGGCGCCGAGTGGTACATCGGCGAGGTCACCAGATGGACGTCGTCGCCCGGCCTGAGGTCCACGACCTCGCCGAGGAACCACTGGTAGGCGGGCACCATCTGCTCGGGCGCGACGCCCGGCAGCGGCCGCTGCACGCCCTTGGGGAAGCCGGTGGTGCCGGAGGTGTACCACATGACCGCCCCGGACGTCCGCTCGCCGGGCGCGTCGGAGGGCTGCCCTTCGGCCAGCCCCGCCGTGCCGATCTCCCCGCCGGGTACGGCGTGGTCAGGCCCGGTGACCACGACCTTGGCGTCGCAGTCGGCCAGGATGTATGCCACCTCGGACGCCGTCAGGTGCCAGTTGATCGGCACGTAGTAGAGCCCGATCTGCGCGGTCGCCATGACCATGACGATGGCGTCGATGCCGTTGGGCAGCACGCCCGCCACCACGTCGCCGGTGCCGAGCCCGCGGGCCCTGAGACCGTGCGACACCTGGTTGACCCGGGCGAGCAGCTCGCCGTAGGACGTCCTCGTGCCGTCGGCGTCGATCACCGCGAGGCGGTCCGGGTCGGCGGCGGCGATGGCGTAGAAGCCGGGCAGCTGGCTGACGTCCATTTAGAGCTCCAGCAGTTGAGCCAGGCGGGCGCGGTGGATGCGGGGCGGGCCGAGCAGCACCTCGTCCGCCTTGGCCCGTTTGTAGAACAGATGCGCGTCGTGCTCCCAGGTGAAGCCGATGCCGCCGTAGAGCAGCAGGTGGTCGCGGGCCACCTCGAAGCAGGCGCGGCCGACGTACGCCTGGGCGAGGGCGGCGGCGCCGGGCAGTTCCTCCGGCGACTCGTCGGCGGTCCAGGCGGCGTACCTGACGATGGACTCGGCCTGTTCGAGCTTGCAGTGCATGTCGGCCAGCTTGTGCTTGACGCCCTGGTAGGAGCCGATGTACCGGCCGAAGGTGACGCGGATCTTGGCGTAGGCCACGATGGCGTCCAGCGCCGCCCGCATCACGCCGAGCTGCTCGGCCGCCAGCGCCACGCACAGGCGGTCGCCGACCTCCGGCGCCGGCCCCAGCACGCGGGCGGGCGCGCCTTCCAGGACCACCCGCGCCTGGCCGCGTGTCAGGTCGAGCGTCTCCAGCGGGGTCCTGGTGACGCCGGGCCCGGCCAGCTCGACGGCGACCAGGAGCTCGCCGTCGCCGCCGCGCGCGGGCGCCACCAGCACGTCGGCCTCCATGCCGCTGAGCACCTGCGTCAGCGTGCCGCGCACGGCCCCGCCGTCGAGGTCGACGGGGGCCTGGGCGAGCGTGGCCGTGGTGCGGCCCTCCGCGACGGCGGCGAGCAGCTCCTTGTCGGGGGTGCGGGTCAGGGCGATCGTGGCGAACGCGGTGGCCAGGAACGGCCCGGGCAGCAGGGCCGCGCCCGTCTCCTCCAGCGCGACCGCCAGCTCGGCCAGGCCCGCGCCCGCGCCGCCGTACTCCTCCGGAATGATCAGGCCCGCCAGGCCCAACTCGCCGTTGAGCCTGGCGTACACCTGCGGGTCGTGGCCCTGCCGCGCCTTGGACAGCGGCGAGGCGGCGCCCAGGAAGGCGCGTACGGCCTCGCGCAGCTGCCGCTGCTCCTCATCGAGTACGAGCTTCACCCCTGCGTCCCCACCTTCAGGTCCTTGAACGGCACGGTCTTGTCCATCCGGGGCTCCGGCGGCAGGTTGAGCACGCGGTCGCCCACGATGTTACGCATGATCTCGTTGGTGCCGCCGCCCAGCGACATGGCCGGGGCCATCGAGATCGCCTGCGCGAGCGGGGAGTCGCCCAGGACGGCCTCCGGGCCGGCGAGCCGCGTGGCCAGGTCGGCCTGGAACATGGTCAGCTCGGCCAGCAGCAGCTTGGCGGCGCTGCCCCGGGCGCCGGGGAAGATCCCCGCCTCGGTCTCCTGGGCCAGCCGCTGGTTGAACAGCGCCAGGGCGCGGCTGCGGATGTGCAGCTCGACCAGCTCGTCGCGGACCAGCGGGTCGCCGGTGTCGACCACCCGGCGCAGCGCCTCCAGCGAGGTCGGGTCCTCCTTCTGGCCGCTCATTCCGACGCCCGCCGAGATCGACAGCCGCTCGTGCAGCAGGGTCGTGACGGCCACGCTCCAGCCGTCGTTGACCTCGCCGACGCGGTGCTCGTCGGGGATGGGGACGTCGTCGAAGAAGATCTCGTTGAAGTTGGACCTGCCGGTCATGTCCTTCAACGGCCTGACCGTGACCCCGGGGTGGCGCATGTCCACCACGAACATGGTCAGCCCCTTGTGCTTGGGCACCTCCACGTCGGTGCGGGCCAGCAGCAGGCCCCAGTCGGCGTGGTGGGCGACCGAGGTCCACACCTTCTGGCCGTTGACGATCCAGTGGTCGCCGTCGCGCTCGGCCCTCGTCTGCAGGCTGGCCACGTCGCTGCCCGCGCCCGGCTCGGAGAAGAGCTGGCACCAGATCTCCTCGCCGCGCAGCAGCGGCCGGACGAACCGCTCGCGCTGGGCGTCGGTGCCCCGGTCGACCAGCGTGGGCCCGGTCATGCCGAGGCCGATCGAGAAGACGTACGTGGGGAGGGTGAAACCGCGGGCCTCGGCGGCGAACGCGCGCTCCTCCGCCTGCGTCAGCCCCTGGCCGCCCCACTGCCGCGGCCACGTGATGCCGGAGTAGCCGGCGTCGTGGAGCTTGGCCATGAATTCCTTGGCCCGGGCGATCGGGTCTCCCCCGGGCCGGTCGTCCGCCGGGACATTTTCCTGCAGCCAGGTCCTGGCGGACCGCCGATAGTCAGCAAGGTTCACATCGACTCCTTGGCATCAGTGCTCACTTACTCTAGTCAGGCGACCGGATGCCGCATAGAGCACTGTTCTGCAGGTCTTTTAGCGTGATTTGTCACTGAATCTCCGCTAATTGGATGCAGGGGCACGTACTGTGATCATCTGGTCACGGGGGGATTGGGTGTGATCGAACGGCTGGGCCGGTCCATTCGCGCGCGCCTGGCGCTGTTCGCCAGCGTCGCCATGGCACTGCTGTGCCTGGCGGCGGGCTCGTTCTTCCTGTGGGTGGGGCACAACACCGCCGTCGACATCCGCACGAGGGAGGTGACCACCGCGGCGCTGCACGTGGGCCACGACATCCAGCGCGATCACCGGCGCTCCCTGACCAACTTCGATCTGAAGGGCATCCAGGTCATCGACGCGACCGGTCGCGTGGTGGCCTCGACGCCGAACCTGGAGGGCAAGCCGCGCCTGACCGCCGTGGTGCCCGACCCGAACAGCCCCAGCCGCACCGACCTGCTGTGCGAGCTGCCCGAGCTCGGCGACGAGTGCCACATCACGGCCGCCGTCCGGGTCTACGACGAGGCCGGCGACTGGTTCGTCTACGCCTACGACTCCACGGTGCCCTGGTACATCCACCCCTCCGTGATCGCCGCGCTGATCGTGCTGACCGTGCTGCTGGTCGCGATCACCTGGTTCGGCGTGTCCAAGGTGGTGGCCAGGACGCTCGCGCCGGTGAACCAGATCACCCGGCGGCTGACCGACATCAACTACGGCGACGAGATCATGCGCGTGCCCGTGCCGGAGAAGGCCGAGGAGATCAAGGCGCTCGCGGATGCCGCCAACTTCATGCTCGCCCGGCTGGAGGCCGCGATGGAGCAGCAGCGCCGGTTCGCCTCCGACGCCTCGCACGATCTGCGCAGCCCGATCACCGCCATGCGCGCCGAGCTCGAGGCGGCGATGCTCGCACCCGAGGAGACCGACTGGTGCGAGACCGGCGGCAAGCTGATGGCCAGCCTCGACCGGCTGCAGAACATCGTCGGCGACCTGCTGACGCTGGCCAAGCTCGAAGCGGGCGCCCCGTCGCGGCTCGAGTCCGTCGACCTGGCCGAGCTGGTCGCCGCCGAGACCACCAGGCCGCGGTCGAAGAAGATCGTCACCGCGCTGCAGCCCGGCGTGGTCGTCACGGGCAACCGGCTCAAGCTGGCCCGCCTCCTGACGAACCTGCTGGACAACGCCGAACGGCACGCCGAGAGCACGATCATCGTGACCCTGCGCCGGAACGAGCAGGCCCTGCTCGAAGTGCTCGACGACGGCGCGGGCATCGCGCCGGACCAGCGCGAGGTGGTCTTCAGGCGGTTCACCCGGCTGGACGCCTCGCGCAGCCGCGACGCCGGCGGCACCGGACTGGGCCTGCCCATCGCCCGCGAGATCGCCCAGGCCCACAACGGCACCCTCACGATCGAGGACTCCGACATCGGCGCGCGCTTCGTGCTGCGATTGCCGATACGAAAGGAGTGAATGTGGGTATGAGAAATTTTCCGCCCCTTGATGGATCTCTGGGCGCACACGATTACTATGCATCGGAGGTGAGTTACTCGCTGTGACTTCAGGGTTCAGCCGATTACGGCGCGAGGATTTGCTGAAGACGGCCTGCGAGGTCATCGCGGAGCGCGGGTTCGGGCATACCCGGACCATTGACATCGCCAGGGCCGCCGGGGTGAGTCAGGCGCTGCTGTTCTACCACTTCGAGACCAAGGATCGGCTGTTCGCGCAGGCCTTCACCTACGCCGCCCGCCAGCATCTCCACTCGCTCGAACACATCGAGGAGTCCAAGGGCACGCCGCTCGAACGGCTGCGCACCCTGCTCAGGCTCTCCTCCCCGGCGGTCCCCACCGAGGGATGGCGGCTGTGGATCGACGCGTGGTCCGAGGCAATGCGCAACCAGGAACTGGAGGAGATCTCGCGCCGCCTCGACTCCCGGGGCCGGCTGGTCATGCGCGCGATCATCGAGGCGGGCGTGTCGTGCGGCGAGTTCAAGTGCGACGACCCCGACGCATCCACGTGGCGGATTCTCGCGCTCGTGGACGGGCTCGCGATCCAGACGCACGCGCATCCCAAGGTGCTGACCAGGCGCAAGGTGAACACGCTGATCCGTACGGCCGCCGCGGCCGAGCTCGGGCTCTCTGCGGAAACCCTGTGACCCTCCCCTCTTCCGACGCTATTGGATGCTCCGTACAATTAGCGGCGAGGAGAGGAGCACGTGATGGCATCCGCACCGAGCTCTGCCGCCGCCCGCGAACGCGACGAGCAGGTCGCCAGCAGGAGCGCCTACCGAGCGGTCATCGAACGGCTCTCGAAGGCGTCGGTCGACAAGCGCTGGGAGCCGTACCGGGACATCCCGTGGGATGACCTGGAGTTCGCCGTGGATCCGGCAGACCCCCGCTGGGAGCTGCCGGAGGTCGACAAACTGGGCGGACACCCGTGGTACCGCAGCCGCCCGCCCGAGGTGCGGGCGGCGATCGGGCTGTGGCGGGTGGCCACCGCGATGAAGGTCGGGCTGCAGTTCGAGAACCTGCTCAAGCGCGGGCTGCTCAACTACGCCTACCGGCTGCCGAACGGGTCACCGGAGTTCCGGTACGTCTACCACGAGACCATCGAAGAGGGACATCACGGGATGATGTTCCAGGAGTTCGTGAACCGCACCGGCTTACCGATCCGCGGGATGCCCGGGCCGCTGTCGCTGATCGCTCAGGTGGCGCCGTGGATCCCGCTGATCTCGACGGAGCTGTTCTTCGTGTTCGTGCTCGGCGGCGAGGACCCGATCGACCACGTGCAGCGCAAGGTGCTGAAGGACGAGCGGGCGCATCATCCGCTGGAAGAGACGATCATGCGGATCCACATCGCGGAGGAGGCCAGGCACATCTCCTTCGCCCGGCACTACCTGCGCAACCGGGTGCCCCGGATGCCCGCGTACCGGCGGCTCCTGCTGGGGGTCATCTCCCCCGTCATCCTGGGCGTGATGGCCCGGATCATGCTGGCGCCCCCGGGGCCGATGATCCGGCGCTTCCGCATCCCGGCCCACGTGGTCGCCGACATCTACCTGCGCAATCCCGCCGCCAAGCAGGAGATCCGCGACTCGGTGGGCAGGACGCGGGAGCTGTGCACGGAGATCGGCCTGATCAACCCGGTCACCCGGCGGATCTGGCGGGCGATGGGCATCTAGCCGGTCGGCCGCCGGGCGATCAGCACCTCGGTGACCTCGGTGTGCTCCCATGTCCCCGAGGGGTCGAGGTCGAGCAGCGCCTTCCTGGCCGCCTCCTTGAACGGCTCCAGCCGGTCGCCGAGGCGGGCCGGGGAGCTGTAGGAGTAGGACAGCTGCAGGCCGATCACGGCGTCCACGTCGTACGTCAGGCGGTGCTCGTACGTGGCGGACTCCAGGTCGCTGAACGGCGTGGTGACCAGCACGTCGTGGGGGTGCTCGCCGCTGACCTGGAAGGAGCCGGTGGCCGTGAACGTGTTCGCGTCGAACTCCTCGCGCACCCGGCGCATCGTCGCCTCCCAGGGCTCCTCCTGGGGCTCGCGGCCCGGGCCGAGGAGGGCCACGACCCCGCCGGGCGGCAGCAGCTCGTCCAGGTCGGCCAGCACCGCGCGGCGGTCCATCCAGTGGAACGACCTGCCCATGACGATGTGGTCGAACGCCGGGAGCTCGCGCAGCCTCGTCGAGTCGCCGCGCAGCCACCGGATGTTCCGCACCTCCGCCGCCAGCCCTCTGCCCGTCTCCAGCATCTCCTCGTCGGGATCGACGGCCAGGATCTCGCGCACGGCGGGCGCCAGCGGGATCGCCACCGTGCCGGGACCGCAGCCGAGGTCGAGCACGGTGCCGTCCGGGCCGAACGTCCTCGCCAGGTGCTCGATCGCCTGATCCCCGTGGTCGGGCCGGTACTTCGCGTAGTAGGGGGCCGTGCCGGCAAACAGGTCTGTCATGGATGGGACCATATACGGGTTCGTTTCGTCGTTGCTGGAAGGTTTTGATCTTTGAGGCGGCTACTCACGGTCCTGCTGCTCGCCTTCGCCGCCGCCGGGATCGCCCCTCCCGCGGCACAGGCGCACAACGTGCTTCTCAGCAGCGACCCCAAGGACGGTGCCACGTTGCCGGCCGCGCCCGCGCGGGTGACGCTGGTGTTCGACCAGGCGGTGCGGCAGGGCTACGCGCAGGTGGGCGTGACGGGCCCGGACGGGTCCTCGTGGGCGGACGGGTCCGCGGAGGTCGCCGCGGAGCGGGTGTCGGTACGCGTCAAGCCGCTGCCGTCCGGGGGCGCGTACACGGTGGGCTACCGGATCCTGTCGGCCGACGGCCACCCGGTCACCGGAAAGATCACCTTCACGCTCGCGGCCGGGACCGGGACCGGTGGCCCGGCCCAGAACGCGAGCCAGGGCGCCACCGGGCAGGCGCCGCAGGACGCGAGTGCGCAGGCCGCCGAGGCGGCCGCCAACGGCGGCGCGGGCATGGCCGTGGTGTGGATCGTGGGCGCGCTGCTGCTGCTCGCCGCCGGCACGGCGGTGGCGCTGCGCCGCCCCCGCCCGGCCGCGCCCGCCCCGGGCTCCGCCGGAGAGGCCCAGCCGGATGCCGGGCACGATGCCGCCGGCGAAGAGGCCCGGGCATGACCGTCACCGCGCCTCCCCTCCCCCGGCAGCGGGTCGGCGGCCGGCTGGTGGCCGGGGCGTTCGGCGTCTGCGCGGTCGTCGCCGCGGTGGCGGCGAGCACGTTCACCGCCCAGGAGGCCGTCCCCGGCATCCCCATGCCCGGCCCGCTGGTGTCCTTCGGGCTGCCCGTCGTGCGGGTGCTGCTCGACCTGGCCGCCGTGGCCGTGGTCGGGCTGAGCCTGCTGCCCAAGCTGCTCGGGTTCGATGCCCCCGAGCGGACCGAGCCCGTCATGCTCAGGGTGCGGCCGCTGGCCGTGCTGGCCGCCTGGGCGTGGGCGATCTGCGCGCTGCTCACCATCGTGTTCCAGACGGCCGAGCTCAATCCCGGCAGCGTGCCCACGTTCGGGATGATCGCCGGCTACGTCGAGACCGTCGGCACCGGTCAGGGGCTGCTGTTCAGCGCGGCGTGCGCGCTGGCGGCGGCCGGCATCGGGCTCATGGCGGTGCGGTTCGGCGAGAAGGTGCCGGCCGAGCTGCGGGTGATCGTGGCGCTGTTCGGGCTGCTGCCCATCCCCGTCACCGGGCACGCCGTCAACTCGGTCTGGCACGACCCCATCATGGTCTCGATGGAGATCCACGTGATGGGCGCTGCGGCGTGGGCGGGCGGGCTGGCGGCCACGGCCGTGTTCGTGGCGCCGCACCGGGAACTGCTGGCCGTGGTGCTGCCCAGGTTCTCCAGGATCGCCACGGTGTGCCTGCTCCTGGTCGGGCTGTCAGGGCTGGTCAACGGGCTCGGCACGATGGCCCTCACCCCCGGCGTGACGCTGCCCGGCGCCCTGCTGACCAGCCACTACGGCGTGCTGGTGGTGATCAAGACGGTCCTGGTGGCGGCGCTGGTGCCGCTGGCCGCCCACATCCGCTTCCGCCTGATGCCTGCCATCCGCGCAGGCCGGGCCACCGCCCTGGTGGGCTGGGCGGCGGCCGAGGTGGGCGTGATGGGGCTGGCCTACGGCGTGGCGGTGGCGATCACCCGGGCCTCGATCGGCTGAGACCCGCGCCGCCTGGCGGCCAGCCACTCGACCGCCAGCCAGACGACCAGCAGGCCGAGCCCCGCCCAGACGGCCGACGACGTGGCCAGTGGAGGCGCTCCGAGCAGCCCCTTCTGGCCCTTGATCGCGCTGTACGCGCCGCCCATGATCGCGCTCTGCGCCACCAGCGCGCCGTAGGCCGCGGCCGTGACGCCGACGCTCCCGAGCACGGCCCGTACGTACGGCATGCGCACCAGGAACGCGAGGTCCACCACCAGCCCCGCCACGACCAGGAAGAACGGCACCGCCGACGGCGGGAACCCGGTGAACGTCAGCAGCGGCCAGAGCAGCGTGCGGACCCCCACGTAGGCGCCCGCCACCAGCGTCGCGGCCCCGAACCTGCCGATCAGCAGCCTGGCCACGACCAGCACCGACAGGCCGACGACCACCGCGTAGACCGGATAGAGGAAGTCGGGGACGGGCAGCGAGAACGCGACCATCATCGGCCGGTCCACCGGCCGCCCCATCTGGTCGGCCGCGAACTGGAGCAGGATCTGCTCGGCGTAGGTCGCGTGGTTGTCCCAGGCGCCGATCGACAGGATGCCGTACTCCTGGTGCTGCTCGGGGAAGTGCACGTTCTCCAGGAAGAACGCGAAGAACGCGCCCAGCACGACGGTCCGCTCCCGCCCCGGCGGCCGAGCTCCGGCGCCCATGAACCAGCCGCGGAGCACGCCCGCGATCATGAAAAACGTTCCAAGATAGAGCATGATGTGCGACGGGCTCCACGAGGTGATGTCGAGCCCGTTGACCCGGTGGTTGATCAGGTCGAGCGGGACCGCGACCAGGAAGATCCCGGTGCCCCACTGGATCAGCCGCAGCGCCGCCTTGTCCACGCCGTAGCCGGTGTAACCATGGATGATGGTCAGCGCGACGGCGATGGCCGTGCCGGCGGAGTTGAGCAGGTGGGGCGGGGCGAGGTCGTCCCGCAGCCACTTGAAGTGCCATGAAACGTCCCACGCCGAGCCGAGCAGCTTGAGCGTGAACGCCACCAGCCAGCCGAAATAGAGCACCCTGAACAGATCCTGCGGCGTCTCACGCCCCGCCTGGCCCCTGGTCCAGTACGGCAGGGCCCACTCGGCGGCCCTCTTGAGAGATGCTGGAGACTTCACGGGAGTGAATCTTACGGTTCCCTGCGTTGAGCTGTTGCTGGGGTAATGCCAGGCAATGTCTTGGCAGGTCAGACTACCGCCGAGGCCCGCAGGGAGTACAGGAGCGGGATCCTGGGGGCACCCTCCGGGAGCCGGAAGCCCTCCTGGCAGTCGACCAGCGTGCCGAAGCGGCGGAAGTACGTGCGGTCGTGCTCGCGCAGGAACTCGACCCGCAGGCCCGCCGCCGCGATCGCGCTGACGACCTCGCCGAGGCCGTGCTGGAACTGCACGGAGGTCTGGTGCTCCAGGATTTCGCTGCCGGTGTAGGTGTGCGGGTACTCCCAGACGTGGGGGCCTCGGTCGAAGTAGTCGGTGGTGACGGTGGTGCCCGTCTCGTCGTCCATGGTGTTGGCGAACGGATGGAATTCGGCGAGATAGAGGAATCCGCCCGGCTCGAGCAGCGCGGCGACCGTCCGCGCCCAGTTCTCGAGGTCGGCCAGCCACACCAGCGCGCCGAGGCCGGTGTAGACGATGTCGTACGTGGCCCCGCCGAGCGCCTCGACCGCGTCGTAGACGTCGGCGGTGACGAACTCCGCCGGGATGCCGCATTCGGCGGCGATGGCCCGGGCCTGCTCGATGGCGGCCGCGGAGAAATCGAGGCCGGTCACCTCGGCGCCGAGCCTGGCCCAGGACAGGGTGTCCAGGCCGAAGTGGCACTGCAGGTGCAGCAGGCGGCGGCCGGTCACGTCGCCGACCTCGTCCCGTTCGAACGACCGCAGCGGGCTCCGGCCCGCCTTGAAGCCCTCGACGTCGTAGAAGTCGCTGGCGACGTGGATGGGGACCCGTCCGTCCCAGTTGGCCCTGTTGACGTCCACATAGTCCATGGGGGCAGCGTAGGCGAGCCCTTGATCGCGGCGCCGCTGGTTTTCGGTGGGCCGGGGCCGGTCAGGGGCGCCTTCTCGTCAGCCGTACCGGGAGGTGCTTGAGGCCGTTCTGGAAGTTGGACGTCAGCCGTCGCGGGCTGCCCGCCGGCTCGACGTCCCACTCGCGCAGCAGCTCCGTGAACACCGAGCGGAACTGCGCGCGGGCCAGGTGGGCGCCGAGGCAGACGTGGGGTCCGAACCCGAAGCTGACGTGGTCGTTCGGGGTGCGGGCGATGTCGAAGCGGTCGGGGTCGGCGCGGCGCTCCGGCGGGCATCATGAGCGCGTGACTCCAGCAGACGCAGAGGCGATCCTCCAGGAATACTTCGCCCCCTGGATCCAGCGGCTCGGGTTGCGCGTGGAGGAGGTGGGCGAGCGCCACGCCGTCGTACGGCTCCCGTGGTCCGACGACCTGGCCCGGGAGGGCGGCGGGCTGTGCGGCCAGGCGATGATGGCGGCAGCCGACACCGCCACCGTCATCGCCATCGCCTCGGCGCGCGGCGGGTTCGTGCCGATGACCACGGTGCAGCAGTCGACGACGTTCCAGCGGCCGGTGATGGGCAAGGACGTCCTGATCGACGTCCGCATCACGAAACTGGGCCGCACCCTGGCCTTCTCCGACGTCACCCTCATGGCCGCGGGCAGCGCCGAGACCGCCGCCCACGCGACGACCGTCTACGCCATCCTGGCCTGATCCCGCAGCTCAGGCCTTGATCTCAGGGATCTCTCAGGTGCGGAAAGTAGGCTCACCGTCATGAAGCGTGTGGCCGCGCTGGTAGCGGCGCTCGCCCTCATCGGGGTGACGACGTGGCTCGTGTGGCCGTCGGCTCCTGGGGTGCGGGGCCAGGACCAGACAATCAGCGTCGTCGACGGACCCGGCGACGACCAACGGGTGGAGCTCGATACGACCTTCTTCCCGCCGCCCGACGGCGGGAAGGCTCCAGCCGTACTGATCGGGCACGGCTTCGGCGGCAGCAAGCAGAGCGTGCGGGACCAGGCCGTCCGGATCGCCCAGCAGGGCTACGCCGTGCTGACCTGGTCGGCGCGCGGGTTCGGGCGCTCGACCGGCGAGATCGCGCTCAACTCGCCCGACTACGAGGTCAAGGACGTCAAGCAGCTGATCGACTGGCTGGCCAAGCGGCCGGAGGTCCAGCTCGACGCGGCGAACGACCCGCGCGTGGGCATCGCGGGCGGCTCGTACGGCGGCGCCATCTCCCTGATGACGGCCGCCTACGACCACCGTGTGGACGCCATCGTCCCCCAGATCACCTGGGCCGACCTGGCCGACGCGCTCTTCCCCAACGCCGCCGCGCAGGGCGCCGGTCCCGCCGCCATCGGCCAGGACGCCGCGCACGGGGTCTTCAAGCGCATGTGGGCCGGCATCTTCTTCGGCCAGGGCGTCTCGCTGGACAGCTTCGCGGGGCGGGGCGAGCGGCAGGCAGCGGCCGGCCCGCTGACGCCCGAGCAGGCGCGGTGCGGCAGGTTCCTGCCCGCGATCTGCGACGTCTACCAGCAGGTCGCCAAGGACGGCAAGGCCACGCCGGAGGCCGTCGCCCTGCTGCGCAAGTCGAGCCCGATCACCGTGGCCGGCCAGATCAAGGCGCCGACCCTGCTCATCCAGGGCCAGCGCGATTCGCTCTTCCCGCTCGGCCACGCCGACGCCAACGCCAAGGCGATCGCCGCCGCCGGCACGCCGGTGAGCCTGGCCTGGTTCGACGGCGGGCACGACGGCGGCAACGGCGAGGCGGACTGGGTGTTCGAGCAGTCCACGGCCTGGTTCGCCCGCTACCTGAAGGGTGACGAGTCCGCCCCGGCGGTGAGCGCGTTCACGGTGACGCGCGACGGCGGACGCGACCCCGGCACCCGCCAGCGCATCCGCCTGCACCCGGAGGCCGCCTCCTACCCCGGCCTGACCGGCACCGACACCACCACGGTCCAGCTGAACGGCCCCGCCCAGAACATCGTCAACCCGCCCGGCGGCGCGCCCGCCTCCATCTCGACGGTGCCCGGCATCGGCGGCCTGCTGGGCGGCAGCCAGGCCGGCACCGGCGTGTCCATCGACATGCCGGGCCAGAGCGCCGCGTTCGAGTCCCGTCCGCTCACCGCCCCGCTCCAGCTCACCGGCAGTTCCACGGTCAGGGTCAAGGTGTCGGGCAAGGGCGAGGCGACGCTGTTCGCCAAGCTGTACGACGTGGCCGACGGCACCCAGCCGCCCGCCCTGCCCGCCGGGCTGGTGGCGCCGGTCCGGGTGACGATCCCGGAGGGCGCGGGCAGCGCGGAGGTCACCGTCACCCTGCCCGCCGTGGATTACCGCTTCGCCGCGGGCCACCGGCTCCGGCTGGTCCTGACCACGACGGACATGGGCTTCGCCACCGCCGCCGAGCCCGCCTCGTACCAGGTGTCCCTGGCCTCCCCCGCGCTCGCCGTGCCGACGGTGCGCACGCTCGCCGCTCCGCCGACCGGGGTGGCGTGGTGGGTGTGGGCGATGCCGCTGGCCGCCGTGGTCGTCGCCGCCGTGCTGCTGGCGACGGGGCGCGTCCCGTCCCGCCGCCGGACCGCACCCGGCGCCCCGGACAGCGGTGAGCGGCAGGACGGGGCCGGCGACAAGGACGTGCCGCTGGAGATCAGCGGGCTGACCAAGGCGTACCGGAACGGCGAGCTGGCCGTGGACGGGCTGTCGTTCCGCGTCGAGCGGGGCCAGGTCCTGGGCCTGCTCGGGCCGAACGGCGCGGGCAAGACGACCACGATGCGCATGATGATGGGCCTCATCCAGCCGGACGGCGGCGAGATCCGGATCTTCGGTGACCGCGTCACGCCCGGGGCTCCCGTGCTGTCCAGGCTCGGGTCGTTCGTCGAGGGGCCGGGGTTCCTGCCGCACCTGTCCGGGCGGGACAACATCGAGCTGTACTGGGCCGCCACCGGGCGGCCCGCCGCCGACGCGCACTTCGACGAGGCGCTGGAGATCGCCGGCCTGGGCAAGGCCCTGGACCGGGCCGTCCGCACCTACTCGCAGGGCATGCGCCAGCGGCTCGCCATCGCCCAGGCCATGCTCGGGCTTCCTGACCTGCTGGTGCTCGACGAGCCCACGAACGGTCTCGACCCGCCCCAGATCCGGGAGATGCGCGAGGTGCTCAAGCGCTACGCGCAGGACGGCCGTACCGTGATCGTCTCCAGCCACATGCTGGCCGAGGTCGAGCAGACCTGCAGCCACGTCGTGGTCATGCACCGGGGCCGCCTGGTCTCGGCCGGGCCGGTGTCGCTGCTGCTCACCTCGGCCACCGTCCCCTCCAACGGGCACGGGCCGCGCCTGGAAGACGTGTTCCTCGACCTCATCGGAGACAAGTCATGACCGTCGCCGCGCCGGGCTACGCGCCCCGTCGCACGCTGCCGCTGCGCGTGGAGATCGTCAGGCAGTTCAAGCGGCGGCGCACGCTGGTCATGTTCGGGCTGCTGCTGGCGCTGCCGTGGATCCTGGTGATCGCGTTCCAGTTCGGGCCGCAGCCGAGCGGGCAGGGGCAGTCGTCGCTGCGCATCTCGGACCTGGCGACGGCGAGCGGCCTGAACTTCGCCGCCTTCGCCCTGTCGGTGTCGGCCAGCTTCCTGCTGGTGGTGGCGGTCGCGCTGTTCTGCGGCGACACTGTCGCCAGCGAGGCCAACTGGTCGTCGCTGCGCTACTTGCTGGCCGCGCCGGTCCCCCGCGACCGGCTGCTGCGCCAGAAGCTGATCGTGGCGCTGGGCTACTCGGCGGCGGCGGTGATCTGCCTGCCGCTGATGGCGCTGCTCGCGGGCACGCTGGCGTTCGGCTGGAACGACATCCAGGTGCCCGGCACGGGCGAGACGATCCCGGCCCTGGACGTGCTGCCGCGCTTCGGCATCGTGATCGGGTACGCGCTGGTCAGCCAGCTGGTGGTGGCCGCGCTCGCGTTCCTCGTCTCCACCATGACCGACTCCCCGCTCGGCGCGGTCGGCGGGGCGGTCGGGCTCTGGATCGTCTGCAACATCCTGCAGGCGGTGGAGGCGCTGGGCTCGCTGCGCGAGTTCCTGCCCACGTTCTGGAACAACGCCTGGCTCGACGCGCTGATGCCGGAGCTGGACTGGAGCGGCATGGCCAAGGGGGCGTCGGTGTCGGTCACGTACGCGGCCCTCCTGATCGCGCTCGCGTTCCGGCGCTTCCGGCGCAAGGACGTCGTGAGCTAGACCCAGTCGAACGACCTGGTCACGGCCTTCTTCCAGCCCGCGTACGCCTCCTCCCGCCGCTCCTCGCTCCACCGGGGCTCCCAGCGGCGGTCCTCCGCCCAGTGCGCCCGCAGCTCCGAGATGTCCTTCCAGTATCCGGAGGCGAGCCCGGCGGCGTACGCGGCCCCGAGCGCGGTGGTCTCCGACACGACCGGGCGGCTGACCGGGACGCCGAGGATGTCGGACTGGAGCTGCATGCACAGGTCGTTCATGGTGATGCCGCCGTCCACCTTGAGCACGTCCAGGACCACCCCGGAGTCCTGCTGCATCGCCTCCACGACGTCGCGGCTCTGGTAGCAGATCGCCTCCAGAGCGGCCCTGGCGAGGTGGGCGTCGGTGTTGAAGCGCGACAGGCCGACGATCACGCCGCGGGCGTCGGCGCGCCAGTAGGGGGCGAACAGCCCGGAGAACGCCGGCACGAAGTACATCCCCCCGGAGTCCTCCACCTGCCGGGCCAGGGCCTCGCTCTGCTCCGCGGAGGTGATGACGTGGAGCTGGTCGCGCAGCCACTGCACCGCCGAGCCGGTCACCGCGATGGACCCCTCCAGCGCGAACACGGCCGGCTGGTCCCCGAACTTGTAGGCCGGCGTGGTGAGCAGCCCGCTGCGCGAGCGCACGCGGTCGGTGCCGGTGTTGAGCAGCAGGAAGTTGCCGGTGCCGTAGGTGTTCTTGGCCTCGCCGGGCGCGAAGCAGACCTGGCCGACGGTGGCCGCCTGCTGGTCCCCCAGGATCGCGCTGATCGGCACCTCCCCGCCGAGCGGCCCGTACGGGAGCGTGGTCCCGTACATCGCGGGGTCGGCCGACGGCCGGATCTCGGGCAGCATCCGGCGCGGAATCCCGAAGAACGACAGCAGCTCGTCGTCCCAGTCGAGCGTCTCCAGGTCCATCAGCATCGTCCGGCTGGCGTTGGTCACGTCGGTGATGTGCACGCCGCCCTTGACGCCGCCGGTGAGGTTCCACAGGGTCCAGGTGTCGGTGTTGCCGAAGACGGCCTCGCCCCGCTCCGCGTCCGCGCGGACGCCCTCCACGTTCTCCAGGATCCACTGGATCTTGCCGCCGGAGAAGTACGCCTCCGGCCGCAGGCCCGTCCTGTCGCGGATGACCTCCCCGCGCCCGTCCCGCTCCAGCGCGGCGGCGATCCGGTCGGTACGGGTGTCCTGCCACACGATCGCGTTGTAGTACGGGCGGCCGGTCCGCCGGTTCCAGACGACCGTGGTCTCGCGCTGGTTCGTGACGCCCAAGGCCGCCAGATCCTTGGCGTGCAGCCCGGCACGCTGGATCGTCGTCTGGATCACGGCCGCCGTCACGGTCCAGATCTCTATCGGGTTGTGCTCGACCCAGCCCGCCTTCGGCAGGATCTGCTCGTGTTCGAGCTGGTATTTGGCGACCTCGGCGCCGTCATGATCGAAGAGCATGAATCGGGTGCTGGTGGTGCCCTGGTCGACGGCTCCCACGAACTCGGGCATGTCTTTCTCCTCTGCAAGATTCCGTCAGATCTCCACCGGCTGCACGATCCCGCGCTCCTCGCTCGGCGGCAGGAACCGGGCGATGCCCGCCTGGTAGAGGCCGGCGCCGATGAGACCGCCGATCAGCGGGGCGACGATCGGCACCCAGAAGTACAGATCGCCGTACTGATCTCGCCAGGCGGTGGCGTAGCCGGTGAGGTAGCTCGCCAGGCGCGGCCCGAAGTCGCGCGCGGGGTTGATCGCGTAGCCGGCGTCGGTGCCGAAGGACATGCCGATCCCCACGATGAGCAGGCCGACGACGACGGGCCCGAGGTTCGCGCTGGGGGCCATGTTGGCGACGTCGGACACGGCGAAGATGACGAAGAGCAGGATGGCGGTGCCGATGATCTGGTCGCGGAACCCGCCCCACATGTCCACCGGCAGCACCCCGTTGCCGGGCAGGGTCGAGAAGACGCCCTGGGTCTTGATCGTGTGCCCGGGGTCCACCATGGCCAGCACCTCGGTGTAGTTCCAGCGCACGATGAGCGCCGCGATGAAGGCCCCGGCCGTCTGCGCCAGCGCGTACGGCAGGACCTTGCCCCAGGCGAAGCCGCGGAAGACCGCGAACGCCAGCGTGACCGCCGGGTTGAGGTGCGCGCCCGTGGTCCGGCCTGCGACGTAGACGCCCAGCGTGACACCGATGCCCCACGCCCAGGCGATGCTGTCGTGGTCGCCGAGCTTGCCCGCGACCACCTGGGCGACCACGCCGACGCCGAACAGAATGAGCACCATCGTGCCGGCGAACTCGGCGATCAGCTCACCGGTCAGCCCTATCCGGTCGCGACGTCCGGCCACCGCTCCTCCTTGCGCATGAGATCGTCGTGTGCCATTCCCGATTTCGGGACATGCATACGGTACGCACGCTATGCGTCACGCAAAGTGACATCGGAGGCTGTTCGCGGTCACCGGTCCCGTGGAGCGCCTACTGATCAGAGATGCTTCGCCTGAAGGTCACCAGGGCGGTTCCCGGGCCGTTGTAGCCGGGGACGGGCTCGCTGACCTCGAACCCCATGCGCCGGTGGAACGCCATGGACGTCTGGTTGACGGGCGAGGTGATGGCCTTCACGACGCGGCGGTCGTGGCGGCGGGCCAGGTCGAAGAAGCGTTCGTACATGGCGCGGGCCACGCCGCCCGTCCTGGCCTCCGGGGAGACGCCGACGAAGTGGATGTACGCCTCGTCGGGCTCGGACGGGGAGATGAAGCCGATCAGGAACCCCGCCATGCCCGCGGGGCCCTCCGCGATCAGGCTCGTGCGGTGGAAGTGGTCGAGGAAGAGCCTGGGCAGGGAGGGCAGGACCGGCCGGCCCCACCACTCGTCGACGACGGCGGCTATGGGGTCGTAGTCGGCGGGGGTGGCGGGGCGCAGCTCGTACGCGGGGGACGTCATGGGCTCCGTCACCCGACCCGCGCGGCGATGGTCCGCGCGCACTCCAGGGATTCGGTACGCGTGGTGTCCACCTCCAGGTCATAGGTCACACCCTGGTGGACCACCTCCGCCTGCAACTCCGCCATCCCCCGGACCCGGTCCCCCCGGGCGATCTCCCGGCCCGCGGCGACCGCGCTCTCGCACTTGACGCCGACCCACAGCACGTCCAGCCCGGCAAGAGCCTTCTGCCACCGCTCCTGGGAGGCGGCTCCGCCGAGGAAGACGTCGTCGATGATGACCCGGGCGCCCGCACGGACCATCGCGGCGACCCCTTCCGCCCACGCCCGGTCGAGCATCATGAACTGCGGCCCGACACTGACCCCGCCGTCCGGAGCGAACTCGATGCCCGCGTCCGATCCCTGCATGGACGCCGGCATCGCCTCGACCAGCGTGTCGACCCCGAGGGCGAGCCACGGATCCGGCAGGACCGCCTGCAGACACCGGACGATCCCGGACTTGCCCGAGCTGGAGCCGCCGTTCAACACGATCACCTGAGTAGTCACCGGCCCACGATAGGGGTGCTCCCCACCAGGCCCAAAGGCATTTTCGGGCGGAGGGCCGTCCAGACCCGGGCCCCGATGCCTACCTGCTCATGCGGTCGCGGAGCTGGGCCAGGGAATCGACGTACTTGAGCATCAGCCGGGCGAACTCGAGCCGGTCGCCCTCGTTCCACTCGGCGGTGATGTACTCGAACGCCTCGCGCTGGTGGCGGCGGAAGCGCTCCATGAGCTCCACCCCCGCCGGACTCAGCTCCAGCACGGTGCGCCGGCCGTCCTGCTGGGAAGCGGTGCGGATCAGGTAGCCCGCCTTGATGTTGTCGCTCACCATGCGGCTGGCGACCGAGGGGTCCACCGCCAGCAGCTCCGCTATCGCGCCGACGGTCACCTCCTTGTCCTGACCGGTGGTGTGCTCCAGGACCAGGTTCAGCACGAGCGTCCTGCTCAGATCCTTGGCCGAGATGGCGTTCTCGACCTCCAGCAGCGAGGTGCGGCGCAACTTGGAGAAGGCCGGTCCCACGGCGTTGAGCAGGTCCTCGGCTGTCGCTGTCTCATCCATGCCCTCATCGTATCTCTGTGCAACCAGCAAGACATGTGTTGACACGAATTTATGTGCATGTCAGCATGCATGTGTCTTCACGCACCAACTATCTCCGGAGTCACCATGACCATCCTCATCACCGGCGCCCGCGGCAAGGTCGGCCAGGCCGTCATCCACCGCCTGGTCACCGCGGGCCTGCCCACCCGCGCCGGCAGCGCCGATCCCACCGGCCTGACCGCCCCGACCGGCGTCGAGATCGCCGAGCTCAAGCTCGACCAGCCCGGCACCTTCCCCGCCGCACTGGACGGCGTCCGCCAGGTCTTCCTCTACCCCGAGCCCGCCGGTGTCGACGCCTTCGTCAAGACCGCCCAGGCCGCCGGCGTCGAGCACGTCGTACTGCTGTCGTCCTCCTCCGTCACGGCCCCCGGCGCCGAGACCGACCCGCTGGCCTCCCACAGCCTCCAGGTCGAACGCGCCCTGACCGCCTCCGGCCTGACCTGCACCTTCCTGCGGCCGGACGCCTTCGCCAGCAACGCGCTCGGCTGGTCCTACCTCATCGGCCAGAACCAGCCGATCCAGCTCGCCTACCCCGACGCGCACATAGCGCCCATCCACTCCGACGACCTCGCCGACCTCGCCGTGGCCGCCCTGACCGGCGACGCGCTCACCGGCCGTCAGTTCACCCTCACCGGGTCGCAGTCGCTCACCTTCCGCGAGCAACTGGTCATCCTGTCCGGCGCGATCGGCCGCGACATCCCCCTCCTGCAGATCACCCGCGCCGAGGCCGAGCAGCAGATGACCCGCTGGATGTCCGCCCCCTACGCCGGCTCGCTGCTGGACCTGTGGGCCGCCGCCACCGCCGGTCCCGCCCCGATCGCCGAGACCACCCAGACGCTCCTCGGCACTCCCGCCCGCACCTTCGCCCAGTGGGCCGCGGAGAACGTCGCCGCCTTCGACGCCCGATGAGCGTCATCCACCCACGCCCCGCCCTGCTCGGGCCGGGGTTCATCCCCCTTCACCCTCATAGGAAGTCCTCATGCGCACCCCTGTGGCCCCCGCGCCTGCATCCACCTCCGCGCGCCGGCGCTGGGCCGTCCTCGCCGTCGTGCTGTTCGCCGCCATCCTCGACCTGCTGGATTCGACCATCACCAACATCGCCGCCCCCGCCATCGCCGCCGACCTGAACGGCGGACAGGCTCTCATCCAGTGGCTCGGCGCCGCCTACGCCCTGGCCATGGGAGTGCTGCTGGTGGTCGGCGGACGGCTCGGCGACAAGTACGGCCGGCGCCGCCTGTTCCTGATCGGCATCACCGGCTTCACCCTGGCCTCCATCGCCTGCGGCCTGGCCTTCGACCCGACCTCCATGGTGGCGTTCCGGCTGCTCCAAGGAGCGTTCGGAGCCCTGCTCATCCCGCAGGGCTTCGGCATCCTCGGCGCCGTCTTCCCTCGCGACCAGATCGGCACGGCCTTCAGCGTCTTCGCCCCCGCCCTGGGCCTGTCCGCCATCGGCGGCCCCATCCTCGCCGGCTTCCTCATAGACGCCGACCTGCTCGGCCTCGGCTGGCGTGCCATGTTCCTCATCAACATCGCCCTCGGCGGCCTGGCGATCGGCTGTGCCGTACGGCTGCTGCCCCCGGATCCCGGCGACCGTGCCGTCACCGTCGACGGACCCGGCTCAGCCCTGCTCGCCGTCACCATGCTCACCCTGCTGTACGGCCTGATCGACGGGTCCAGTCACGGCTGGGGCCTGCCACCGGTCATCTGCCTGGGCGCCGGGCTGGTGTCCTTCGCCCTGTTCTGCCGCCGCCAGCGCACCGCACCTCAGCCGCTCGTCAAACCCTCGCTGCTGACCAACCGCGGCTTCACCTCCGGGCTGATCCTCGGCCTGGCCTTCAACGCCGCCGTCGCCGGCCTGCTGCTGGTGCTCTCCCTTCACCTGCAGAACGACCTCGGCCGCACCCCCACCGGAGCCTCCCTCGGGCTGGCGCCCGTCGCCGCCGGCATCGTGGTCGCCTCGATCACCGCGCACCGGTTCATCGCCCGGCTGGGCCGCAGGCTCATCCTCATCGGCCTGCTGCTCACCCTGACCGGCGTCCTGATACTCCTCACCGGCATCGCGCTCATCCTGCCGGTGTTCGTGATCGGCCTGGGTCTGGGCACCTGCTTCGGCACCGTCTACCAGATCACTCTCGGCGACGTCGACGCGGCCGAGTCCGGCAGCGCCAGCGGCTCGCTGTCGGCCACCCAGCAACTGGCCAACAGCCTCGGCGCCGCCGCCCTCACCACCGTCTACTTCCACGCCGGACCGACGGTCAGCCTCGGCGTGGTGGCGGCCCTTCTGCTGGCCTCCTGCGTCCTGGTACGGCTGCTGCCACACCACGCCCAACCCCACCACTAGCTCTGCCGAGGACGGTGTGACCCGGTATGGGGCACACCGTCCTACCCATAGGTCATGCGCCGCGATGGCCCCTGCTCGTCCGCGCCCGAAGGGTTGCCCGTTGCCCCTGCGGCCCGGCTGTGGATCTCGTGTCGGTGCCACGGAAACCCTCGAGCCGTCGGCACCCGCACCTTCGCCCTGACCAGCGACACCTCACGCCGCCACTGCGGCGCGGCGTGCGCGGCCCGCGCCAAGAACACCGCTCATCGCAGTCGCGGCCACACCCGATCAAGCCTTGCAGTACCGGCGCAGACCGGTCGCCGGACCTGGCCGGTGAGCGCGAATTCGACCAGGTGCGGCCCTGCACGTCCGCTTCGTCGATCCGGTCGAACCGGCAGACGCCCGCCGAGGACGTGGGCGGCGGGACGGATGATCACCCGTTCCCGCCCATGGTGCAGAGCTGGGCGCGGAGGGTCTCGCCGACCCACTGTTCCCAGCGCTCGCGCGTCCAGCCGCGCTCGTGCACGAACAGCAGGTACAGCTCGGGGCTGAGCAGGCCGTACAGCAGGTCGGCGGCCTCCTCCACCGACACCTCGGCCCGCGCCCCGGGTTTGCCGGCAAGCGCCCTGGCCGCGCCCTGCTGGACGACGTGCCGGGGATCGACGTCGTGCGGCCACAGCGCGGCAACCTCGGGGTCGCTCGCGACCGCCGCCTCCAGGACCCGGCCGATCGGCGCGACGCGTTCCAGGACCGAGGTCGTGCCGGCGACGTAGGCGCGCAGCATGTCCTGGGCCGTGCCGGCGGCCAGCGCCGCCACGTACCACGGCCGGTCCATCGTGGCCACCGGCTCGTCATCGCCCGCGATCGTGACGTCGACCAGCTCCTTGAGCAGCGCCCGCTTGTTGCCGAAGACGAAGTAGATCGTCTGCACCGCGACCCCGGCCTTCTCGGCGACGTCCTGCAGGTTTGTCGCGCCATATCCGTCCTGCACGAACAACTCCGATGCTGCCGCGAGGATGCGCCGGCGCGTCTCCTTCGCCTTCTCAGCCCGCTTGTTCGTCCGCTTGACATCGCTCATGGCTAGAGTCTATCTCTAGATTCAGCAACTAGAAGTCAACTCTAGAGAGCAGGTACAGTCATGGCTGTCATCAGCGTCACCCGCTTCCAGGCCGATCCCGCGGACGCCGAGCAGGTTCAGGCCCGGCACGCCGCCCTGGTCACCGCCATCAGAGCCACTCAGCCCGGCCTCACCGAAGCGCGCCTCGGCCGGCTGAACGACGAGACGTGGGTCGGCGTCTGGCGCTGGGATTCGGCCGCCAGCCTGCAGGCCGCCCGGCAGGCCGCGCCCGGCACCCCCGCTGCCGTCGCGGCGTTCGCAGTCGCCCGCGACGTCATGGCGGAGGACATCGAGGTTCTGGCCGAGCTCTGACCACCTGCCCCGGCCCTCCGGCCCAGCAGCCCGGGGGGCCGGGGTTCCCCGAACCAAGGAGATGACATGATCGAAATCGACGCGTTGACCAAGGTCTACGGCTCGGCGCAGGTCAGGGCGGTCGACGAGGTGTCCCTGCGCATCCCCGCCGGGTCGGTCTTCGGCTTCCTGGGCCCCAACGGCGCCGGCAAGACCACCACCATCAAGATGCTGGCCGGCCTGCTGACCCCCACCTCCGGCCAGGTCCGGCTGGGCGGCTTCGACGTGACCCGGCAGCGCTCGGCCGCGATGGCACAGTTCGGCGCCGTGCTGGAAGGCTCGCGCAACGTCTACTGGAGCCTGTCGGCCTGGCAGAACCTCATGTACTTCGGCCGGCTCAAAGGCCTGCGCAAGGCCCAGGTCGCCGAGCGCGCCCGTGATCTGCTGACCGACCTGGAGCTGTGGGAGCGCCGCGACGACAAGGTCGGCGGCTTCTCGCGCGGCATGCAGCAGAAGGTCGCGATCGCCGCCGCTCTCATCGCCGACCCGCCGATCGTGCTGCTCGACGAGCCGACCCTCGGCCTCGACGTCGAGGCCACCCGCACCGTCAAGAGCTGGATCACCGAGCAGGCCCGCGAGCTCGGCACCACCATCCTGATCACCACGCACCAGCTCGACGTGGCCCAGGAGCTGTGCGACCGGGTGGCCGTCATGCGCAAAGGACGGCTCATCGCCGACCTGCCCACGTACCAGCTGCTGGCGAGCTTCCGCGAACGGGACAGGTACGAGATCCGCGTCGAGGGCGCGGCGCCACCCGGGTTCGACGCCGTCACCCGAGACGGCGTCACCACGATCAGCGTGCGGGTGAGCCACCCGCACGAGGTGTACGACGTGGTCGAGCGCCTGCGCGCCCAGGGTGCCGTCCTGGAGTCGCTGACCCAGGTCCAGCCCGACCTGGAGGATGTGTTCCTCGCCCTGGTGAACGAGGCGTCCCATGCTGCTTGACGTCCTGCGCGCGGAGATCGGCAAGGGCCTGCGCATACAGCTGGCCCACCCGATCGGCCACGTCATCACCCTGCTGATCAGCACCACCATGTACCTCGGCCTGCAGTTCGTGCTCGGCCAGGGCGAGCTGCGCCAAGAGCTCCTGCCACGGACCCTGGTCGCGATCGGCGCCTACTGGTTCCTGCAGTACGCCGCATTGGTGATGGTGGCCGACCTCATCGAGGAGAAACGCGCCGGCACCTTCGCCCAGGCGCAGATGACCCCGGCGCCGCCCTGGCTGCCGATGCTCGGCCGGCTGCTCACCGCCTCGGTGTTCGGCCTGGCCGTGGCCGCGGTCGCCGCGCTCGTCCCCATACTGGTGGCCGGCATCGCGATCCCGATGCGCTGGGCGGCGCTGGTGCCGGCCCTGCTGCTCGGAGCGAACGTGCTGGCCTTCACGTTCCTGCTGGCGGCCCTCGCACTGGTCTCCCCGATGATCGGGGCGCTGCAGTCGCTGTTCACCGCACTGGTGCTGCTTCTCAACGGGTCGTTCCTGCCGCTGGCCTTCTATCCGGACTGGCTGGCGGCCCTGGCCAGGGTCCTGCCCACCACGCTGGGCATCGAGGCGCTCACCCAGACGCTGTTCCAGGACCGGACCCTGGCCGAAGCGTGGAACGGAGGCGCCCTGCCCTGGCTGCTCGCCCATACGGTCGCGCTCACCGCCGCCGGCGGGCTGCTGTTCGTCCGCAACCACCGCCGTGCCCTCCAGGAGACGGCATGATCTTCGCTCGCGGATTCGCCGCGGAAGTACGCAAGGGCCTGCTCAACCTCGTCGCCGGATGGCGCGAAGTCCTCATCCAGATGGCCACGTTCCCGCTGTTCTACCTGCTCATCGTGCTGTTCATGGGACGTGGGCAACTGCGCGCGGATCTCCTGCTCCCGGTCCTGCTCGGCATGGTGGCGCTGACCTTCATCCACGAGCAGGTCAACCGCGTGTTCTGGAGCTATCTGGGCGACATCCAGTCCGGCGTGCTGGAACAGACCTACCTGACCCCGCTGCCCTCGGCCGCGCTCATCCTCGGCCGCCAGGTCGCCGCCGTGATCTCCGCCCTGCCCACCGCTCTGGCCGTCCTGGCCACCGGCGCGGTCACCATCACCCTCCAGGGCGGGCGACTGCCCTTCGACGCGCAGGTGATCGTGCCGCTGGCCGCCATCACGCTGGGCACCTGCGGCCTGGCCCTCATCCTGTGCGGGCTGACCCTGGTGCTCAAACGTATCGAGATCATCACCCAGCTGTCCGTGGCCGTCTACGCCATCGCCGGCGGCACCCTGGTCCCCCTGGCCGCCATGCCCGACCCGGTCGCCTTCCTCAGCCGGCTCGCGGTCCCCATCGCGCCCGGCATCGAGGCGATGCGGGACATCCTGCTCGGCGGGCATTCCCTGGCCGCCCTCCCGACCGGCTGGGGTCTTGGCTGGCTGCTGGTCCAGCCGCTGCTCATCACCGTCGCCGGGGTGATCCTGTTCAACCGGCTCGAGCACCTCGCCCGACGCCGCGGCACCCTCGGCCGCTACTAGGCCAAGAACCTGCGAAAGGAGCAACTGACGTGAACGTGTTCTTGTGGGTACCGCAGGCCGTCCTGGCCGCTGTCTTCGGACTGGCGGGGGTCATGCATTCCACCCTGCCCAAGGAGAGACTGCGCCCCATGCTGCCCTGGGTGGAGGACTTCACTCCCACCCGGATCCGCCTGATCGGCGTGGCCGAACTTCTCGGCGCCCTCGGCCTGATCCTGCCCGCCGCCACCGGCATCGCCCCGATCCTCACCCCGCTGGCTGCCGCCGGCCTGGCGATCACCATGCTCGGCGCCGCCGCCACCCACGTTCGCCGCAAAGAGCCTGCGGCCGTCGCCGTCAACGTCGTACTGCTCGCGCTGACCGCCTTGATCGCCTGGGGCCGCTTCTGACCGTCCATCCCACTCGAGGTCGTGAACGTCTTTCGCCGGGGCTGTTCGCCCACGATGGTCAAGATCGGCGAATGTGGTCAACCGGCTTCGCAGCGTCGCTCCGCTCCGTTCGCGACGGCCCCGCTGTCCAGGTCGGCAGTGCGATGGTGGTGAGTGCGTCAGGTCTCTTCGAGGACGTGCACCTGGGGGAGATCGCGGTGGCGGTGGTGGGCTTGGGCGATCGCGGCGAGGTTGTCGCGTCCCAGAGCGCGGTAGGCCATGGTGAGCAGCTCGTTCGCATGGTGTTCGAGTTCGGGGTCTCCCGCGCTGATCCAGTGCAGGTCACGGCCGAGGGTGAGAGCGTCGGCGGGGTGTCCGGCGGCGCAGCGGTGCCGTGCCTCGGTGAGGCGGGCTTCCCGGACGGCCGGGTCGTCGGTCAGCTCCTTCTGCAGGGTTGTGCAGAAGTCGTAGTCGTCCCATGGTCTCTGTCGGCCGCGCCTGATCGCGGTGTCACCGTCGACGAGCGCGCCGCCGCCGTCCAGGGTTTCGATCCGATCCGGGTCTCCGTGCTCGAGCAGTTCTGGGGAGTGTCCATAGGCGTTGTGGTAGTCCTCGCCCTGCTCGTCGCGGTCGCCGGTCTCGAAGGTCATCAGGATCTCGCGCAGGAGCCGTAGCCGGTGCCGTCGTGCGACCACCTCGGGGTCCATGGGATCGGCCGGCTCATCATCCTGGTCTCCGAGGTGGCGCCATCCCCATTCGAGCGTGTACCTGACCGCCTCGAGAGGGGTACGCGACGGGATGCCCACGCCGCCACCGTCGTTGTTGTAGTAGGAGGCGACTCCGGTGCAGGTGCGGCCGTCGTCGTACCAGAGCCCGAAATGCAGCCCGTCGGTGCCGCCGTGCATGAACGTGAGGAACTCGGGCGGGTCACGGTAGTAGCGGCCGTGTACTCGCACATCGATGCCGGGCCGGGAACCGCGTTCGGGATCATCGAACAGGTCCATGATCCCGTACGGGCACAGTTCCAGGTCGTCGAGGGCCTGCTTTTCGGCCGGGCCCAGGGACAGCAGGAATGCCCGAAACCGGAAGATCGAGTCGGGCAGCTGGAATCCCCAGTCGCGAGCAAGGCGCTCCTCGATCGCGGCGCGTTCCTGCTCCACCTGGGCCGCAGCAGCCGACCTCACCTGCTCCTGCGGTCGGTTCGCCGCCTTCCACACCGCGTAGTCCCGCAGTCCGGCGGCGGAACGCGATGCGGCCCGCCGACGGTCGGCCCGTTCCCACAGCGTCAGCGGCGGATCGGGCTCCCCGAATATCGCCGCCCGCAACCGTTCTTCGGTATGGGAGCGGTCGATGCCCGGGTATCGCGACCGGCGCTCCTCCCGGGCGGCCGCAGCCGGCAGCCAGCGGCTGGGGTCGGCCGCCACTCGCCTTCTCGCCTCACCGGCCGGCAGCGGAGCGATCTCCTGATCGAACGCGCGCAACGCCACCGCCTTGCGCCGTTGCACATCGGCGTCAAGCTCGGTGCACAACGCGGTGTAAGCGTCCCACTCCTGGGCCAGATCCTCCTCGGGAAGGTCGGCACGCTCGAGGAAGAACTCGAACCTTCTCCCATACCCGAGGTCGTCGTATTGCGCCGCTATCTGCTCCCGCAGCCCCGCGAGGACCTGCCCGTCGTCCTCCTCCTCGCCGTACCACAGCACGGGTATGTCCTCGGGGTGCTCTATCTGGTCCCGATGGAGTTCCACCGCTGTTTCCCGACCGAAGATCGTCACACGCGCGGTCAACCTTTGACCGTCCACAGAGACGATCTCCGCATCAAGGCCGGCGAACGGGCCGTCGACAATCCTCGCGAAGTGACGCTCCATGGTGGGACCCCAATCGGCACGGATGATCTCTGGGGCAGCATGATAAAGATCGCCACTGACATGCCGTCCCAACAAGGGCTTGCGCTCCCACCGCGCCTGCCAGAGGTGGGCCATCACTGAGCGCGGCATGACGATGAGCGCTTGTGCCGGCAGGTGGCTGGATGCCTGCTGATCGCTACCCCTCGGGCCTGACCGACGCGCAGTAGGAGCTGATCGAGCCGTTACTGGCGAACACCGCGCCATGCGCGATCGGCCGACCCGATCCGGAAGGCACCCGGTCCGGGGCGGGCATCAGATGGCCCACCGCTTCCCCGGTCAGCGGGTGGGCTCGATGGCGCCGCAACGGGCCGGACGGCTCACGAAGCTCATCGGGGGGCTGCCCTGCTGTGTCGGCCTGTGCGAGTCACGGCTGGTTGTCGAGTGCGACGTGGTGCAGTTGTCGGCGAATGTGGTCAACCGGCTCTGGAGAGCGGCTGGAGTTGGACGCTGAGCCGCAGTTCGAGTGCTTCGGCCAGGCGTTCCAGCATGGGGATGGTGGGCATGGTGCCGCCCGCCTCGAAGCGATCCACCGCCGGTTGCTCGAGTCCTGCTCGCTCAGCGAGTTCGGCCTGGGTGAGCCCAAGTTCCTCGCGGCGGCGCCGTACGGTCTCGCCGAGTTCGAATCGAATACGGGCGGCCTCGTAGGCGGCTCCGGCGCCAGGGCGGCTCATGATCTCAGCGCTCTTGTCGGACCAGGCCTTGCGCTCAGCCATGCCGCTCACCCCTCATCTGGTACGCAACCGGCCGCCAAGTGCACCACGCACGATCGGCCAACGAGGCCCGGAAGGCACCCGGTCCGGGCGGGCTCCAGCAGGCCAACCCGGTAACCGGGCAACGGGCGGGCGCTGGCGAGCGCAGCGAGCAGGGGTTGAGGGGATCGAAAGGGGGCGGAGCCCCCTTGGGAGGCGCAGCCTGGAACTCCGAGCGCGAAGCGCCCCGTTGTGGAAGGCCTTGCTTCTAGGCCCAGTGTGGAGGCTTGTTGTCCAGGTAGAAGGCGTCCGGGTCGGTCTCGGGCCAGTCGCCCCAGCCCTCGTCCGTGTCGTCCGCTGTCTGCTCCGGTAGAAAATCGTTCACGCCGGACATGCTACTCGGGCATACAAAGCACCCGACGTGTCCGCAGGTCCAGGGACAGGCGGGGGCGGCGGCGGTACGATGCGAGAGCAGGTGTCGCCTATCCCCCCGTGAGGCTGCTCATGGCAACCCCGACAGGCTGGCAGCGAGACGGCAATCTACCGGCGGAGCTCACCAGCTTCATCGGCAGGACACGGCTCCTCGCCAACCTCAAACGGCACCTCGGCGAGTCCCGCCTGGTGACCGTGACGGGCATCGGGGGCGTGGGCAAGTCCCGTACGGTGCTGAGGCTCGCGCATCTCGTCCGGTCGCAGTATCCGGACGGCGTGTGGTTCGCGGATCTAGGCCGGCTGCAGGACGCGGGCATGGTCAAGCACACCATCGCCTCCGCGCTGGGCATCGCCGACCAGTCCTCGCGGGCCGAGTCCGAGTCGCTGTCGGAGTGGGTGGGCGAGCGCGACATGCTGCTCATCATCGACACCTGCGAACACCTGGTGCACGGGTGCGCCGATCTGGTGCACGAGTTGCTGGAGGCGGCGCCCAATCTGAAGGTGCTGGCCACCAGCCGCCAGTCGCTGAACCTGCCGTACGAGCACGTGGTCCCCGTGCCGCCGCTGCAGGTGCCGTTCGAGGATCCGGGCGAGAGCCTGTTCACGAACGAGTCCGTGCAGCTCTTCGCCGAACGCGCCGGGGCGAGCGTGCCCGACTTCGTGCTCGACGAGGACAACATCGGCGCCGTGGCCGAGCTGTGCCGCAGGCTCGACGGGATCCCGCTCGCGATCGAGCTGGCGGCCGTGCGGCTGCGGGCGCTGTCGGTGGAGCAGATCCTCGGGCTGCTGGCCGACCGGTTCAGCCTGCTGGCGGGCGCGAGCCGGACGGCGCTGCCGCGGCACCAGACGCTGCGGGCGGCCATCGGGTGGAGTCACGAGCTGTGCGAGCCCGCGGAGCGGCTGCTGTGGGCGCGGCTGTCGGTGTTCGCGAAGGACTTCGAGCTGGACGCGGCCAGGTTCGTCTGCTCCGACGGGCGGCTGCCGTCCGAGGACATCACCGATCTGGTCACGGGGCTGGTCGAGAAGTCCATCCTGCTGATCAGGAGCAACCACGCCGGAGTCCGCTACAAGCTCATCGACACCCTCGCGGAGTACGGCGAGGAGTGGCTCGACAAGCTCGGCCAGAGGGAGCAGATGCAGCAGCGGCACCTGGAGTACTACCTGAGCCTGGCCCAGCGCAGCGAGGACGCCTGGTCCGGGCCGCGGCAGATCTACTGGTTCGTCCGCATGCGGCAGGAGCACGACAACGTACGGGTGGCGCTCGACCACGCGCTCAAGTCGCCGGGCAAGTCGGTGCTGGCGCTGACGCTGCTGTCGTCGTTGTGGTTCATGTGGATCTGCTGCGGATTCGTCCGCGAGGGGCGCCTCTACCTGGAGAAGGCGCTCCAGGCCAACCCCACCGTGAGCAAGGAGCGCTGCAAGGCGCTGTGGGTCCTCTCGTACGTGCGCAGCGCCCAGGGTGACAGCGCGGGCGCGCTGAAGGCGGCCGAGCAGTGCAGCACCGAGGCCGTCAGGGTCGGCGACTCCAGGGCCGTGATCCTGGCCTCCAAGATGCAGGGCACGGCCGCGCTGCTCCAGGGTGACCTGCAGAAGGCCAGCGCGCTGCTGGGCGTGGCGATCGAGTTCAACACCGACAACAAGGAGCTCAACCCCGGCCTGCTGCCCGCCATCGTCGAGCTGTCGCTGGTGCTGTCGTCGCAGGGCGAGTTCTACGAGGCGGAGTCGCTGCTGCTGGACTGCCTGCAGGTGTGCAGGGAGCGCGGCGAGCTCTGGGTCAGCTCGTACGCGCAGTGGGCGCTGGCCTTCACCAGGCTCGCGACCGGCAGGGCGGAGGAGGCGCTGCAGAGCGCCAGGGAGGGGCTGCGGATCAAGCGGCACTTCCACGACACGCTCGGCACCCTGCTGGCGCTGGAGACCTGCGCGCGCATCTTCGTCCTGCACGACGAGCTGGCGCTGGCCGCCAGGCTGCTCGGCGCGTTGCAGCAGAACTGGAAGTCGGCCGGCCTGCCGCAGATGGGCGCGCCGTTCCTGACCGACGACCACAACGTGTGCGTGCGCGAGTGTGTGCGGCGGATGGGCGAGCAGGCCTACAAGAACACGTTCGAGGACGGCGCCAGGCTCGACCTGGACGAGGCGTCCGAACTCGCGCTCGGTGGCGAGCCGGACGCCTCTGAATAGCGTCGGCCTCAGACCGCCTGGGGCCAGCGGGTGCCGTCGGGCCAGGCGTGCACGTAACGTGCGCTGCCGAGGGAGAACTCGATGTGCCCGCGCACCCAGTGTTCGAGCCCCCGTACGTACTTGCGGACCGGGAGCGACGCCCAGTGTTCCAGCGTCGCGCGCCGCTCGATGAACGCGGCGATCGCGTTGTTGTGCATCTCCGCGACCTCGCGCAACGCGTCCTGGAGGGAGAGGGACTTGTGCGTGGCCAGGACGGTGACGAGGTTGTGCCGAGCCTTGTCGTTCCCCCGTTCCTTGGCGTACGAGAGCAGGTCGTTGTCCCAGCCGATGAGGTCGCACGCCAGGTCGGAGAGCGCGCGAACATCGGGATGATGCCATTCCTCCGCCTCGAGCCGGTAACCGCCACCGGCGTCGATGAGCGCGAGGCAGGTGTACGTGGCCCCCGTGATGCGGCGCATCAGCACGTAGTCCTCAGGGTTGGGGATCAGGTCGACCTCGCGGTTGGCCGCCTCCCAGATCTGGGCGAACAGGTACTCCTTCACCGTGATCCGCCACCGGTCCACCTGGGCGGGGGTGGCGGCTTCGGAGATCCGGTGCAGGAGCTCGTAGAGGGCGAGGCCGAACGGGTCGTCGAAGTCCGGCTTCCTGCGTCCGTCGAGGATCTCGAGGAGCGGCGGCAGGGCGCGGGCCAACGCGGAGGCCCGGTGTCCCATCAGCTCGCCCTCGCAGAACGCGTCGTCGAACGCGAAGAGCCAGTTGTACCAGTCGTTGATCAACCGGAGGCTGTCACGCGGCACGGTCGGGTTGGTCCGGGCCGCGAGCAGGCCGATTTTGGAGCGCCGGAAGTGCTCGATCGCCTCGGCGCCGGTGAGCATGTTCGTGGCGGCCAGCCATGCGTGACTCTCCGCGTCGACCTCCGCGGCGTGCACGTGGATCTCGTTCGGGAACGGACATGGCAACGGAGGGATGTGGAGTGGTCGCCTACCAAATGTTTGCGCAGAAGTAGCCACGTCATCCAGCATGACGAGGCGGTGAACGAAAGGCCACAGGCGGCAACTTCGAGGCCTTTAGTGCTTATTTCATACTATGAATCGCTTTGCGTGAACCATTGGATAAACTGGTCATTTACCACAATCGCGTCGCACGCAACGCCGGCGGCGAGCCCGTGCGGCGATCGTCGCTCTCATTCGGTAACGCTCTGACCACGACAGACTCCTTTTGTGGTGAGCGGCGTCAGACCGAGGTCGCGGACCCGGCGGGAATCGGCGCCCCGCTGTTGCAAGCGGGCGAAACCGTCCTGGCGTGACCGTAATGAGCCGCGAGCACCAGCAAAGTGTCACCTTTGCCGTCGGTCGCCTCGACCGGTGCCCGACCTCGGCCTATGTCTTCGGCATCCCGGCGGCACCCGTCCTGGCCAGGGCGAACATCCCGGTTGCGAACCCCCGATCTTCGGGTCAGTGGAGATGTGTCCTATTGACCCTCGATAGGGTGCCGTGCGCGGAATCGTTCCGACTCGCCGTAGGTTCTGGTGAAGAGTACCTAGGGAAAGGCTGTCCAACCGTGTTCGACCCGAAGGATCTCTACGAGCTCGCAGACGACGCGCCCGAGCTGCCCGATCCGGTGTTGCTGTACCACTTCGACGGCTTTGTCGACGCGGGGGCCGCCGGACGCCTCGCACTGGGCCACCTGCTGGCCGAGCTGGAGCACCGGGTCGTGGCGACGTTCGACGTGGACCGGCTGCTCGACTACCGGTCTCGCCGGCCCATCATGACCTTCGACACTGACCGATGGGTGGAGTGCGAGAGCCCGGAATTGGCCGTTCATGTCGCCAAGGACGCGACGGGAACGCAGTTCCTGGTGATGAGCGGGCCCGAGCCCGACCGGGAGTGGGAGCTGTTCACCAAGGCCGTGTCGGACCTGGTGGAGCGCTTGAAGGTGAGCAAGATCGTGACGCTCCACGGCATCCCCATGGCGGTCCCCCACACCCGGCCCCTCGGCCTGACGATGCACGCCAGCCGGCCCGAGTTGATCAACTCCCAGACGAGCGCGTTCGGACGGGTCCAGGTGCCGGGGAGCGTGGCGGCGCTGCTGGAGTTCCGGCTGGGGGCGCAGGGGCACGACGCGCTGGGGTACGCGATCCACGTACCGCACTACCTCTCGCAGGCCGAGTACCCGACCGCCGCCGTCACCGGCCTGGAGGCGGTGACGCGGGGCACGGGGCTGGTGTTCCCGCTGGACGGGCTGCGCGACGCGGCCCGCCGTACGACGACGGAGATAGAGGAGCAGATCCAGGCCTCCACCGAGCTCTCCACCGCGATCACGGGGCTGGAGCAGCAGTACGACGCGTTCGCGGGCGGCGCCGAGCGCGAGAACCTGATGGCCGAGACGACCCCGATGCCCACGGGCGACGAACTGGCCGCCCAGTTCGAACGCTTCCTCGCCGAGCGCGACGACGAGTAAACACCCATATTTTACGGTGGCCCGAGCCGGCACCACCCGCCGCACGTGGCCGGGGCCTGTCCAGGGTGACGCTCACCAGGTGTGCGTGGCGGGCCGCCGTCACGCCGCCCCGTGGGCCGTCTGGGTGGTGCCTCCGTGACCCCGGAAACAGCGATGCCTTCGTGACCCCGGGACCAGGGCCGTGGCCGGGCACCGCCTGAGGGGTCTCGACGGGGCTGCCGGATAGCCTGAGGAAATGACTGACATCCGGGTCGGACTGGTCGGCTACGGCACCGCCGGAGCGTATTTCCACGCCCCTCTCATCCACGCCACCCCCGGCCTGTCCCTGACCGCCGTCGTGACCGGCAACCCCGCCCGCCAGGCCGAGGTGGCCGAGAAGTACGGCGCGGTCCCGGTGCCCGACGTGGAGGAGTTGTGGGGCCGGTGCGATCTCGTCGTGGTCGCCTCCCCCAACAGGACCCACGTGGCCACCGCCGCCTCCGCGCTCACCGCCGGCCTGCCCGTCGTCGTGGACAAACCCCTGGCCAGGACCGCTGCGGAGGGCCGGGAGCTGGTGCGGCTGGCCAAGGAGCGCGGGCTCATGCTGACCGTGTTCCAGAACCGGCGCTGGGACGGCGACTTCCGCACCGTCCGCAGGCTGGTCGAGGAGGGGCGGCTGGGTGACGTGCTGCGCTTCGAGTCGAGGTTCGAGCGGTGGCGGCCGGTGCCCAAGGGCGGCTGGCGGGAGACCGGGGGCGCGGAGGAGATCGGCGGGCTCCTCTACGACCTGGGCAGCCACCTGGTGGACCAGGCCCTGCAACTGCTCGGCCCGGCGCGCGAGGTCTACTGCGAGAGCGACGTGCGGCGCGAGGGGGTGGCCTCCGACGACGACACGTTCATCGCGCTGACGCACGCGGGCGGGGCCCGGTCGCATCTGTGGATGAGCTCGGTGGCGGCCTGGCGCGGGCCCAGGTTCCGGGTGCTGGGCTCGGCGGCCGGGTTCGTGAAGTACGGGATGGACGTGCAGGAGGAGCGGCTGCGGGCGGGGATGTCGCCCGGTTCGCCGGAGTTCGGGGAGGATGACGAGGGGAGCTGGGGGTTGCTCGGCACGGAGGAGGCCCATCGTGCCGAGCGGACGGAGCCGGGGGCGTACCTGGACTTCTATCGCGGGGTGGTGGCGACCCTGCGCGAGGGGGCGCCACCACCCGTGGACCCGGAGAGCGTGATCGACACGCTGACCGTCATCGAGGCCGCCCGCCTGTCGGCCACCCAGCGCATCGTCACCCACCTGGGCTGACCCACCCACCCGCCCGGACGCGAGCGGCGCGCCAGTCATCCAGGGCGGCGACTCATACAGGGCGGCAACCAGAGCCGTCCGACGGCAGCGCCGGCGGTCCAGCGGGGGCAGAGTCGTCCCGACCCTGGCGGCCTTCGCCGGTCCGTTCCGGGCGCCTCGCCGGGGGACCGTCACCGCCGGTCTGGGCCGCGCCTTCCTCGCCGCGAACGCGTGTGCCCTGCTCCTCCTCGCCGCCCTGGTCGCGGTGTTGATCTCCCCGCGCCAGCCCACCGCTCTCCTCGGCGGCCTGGCTCTCGCCTGGGCCGCCAGGAACCAGGGATCCCGGAAATGAGTAGGCCCTACTCATGAGGAATCCGCCGGTCACGCCCACTCTGGATCACATGACACGAATGATGATCATGTCCCTCGCAGCAGTCCGCCGTACCCTCATCGTCTCCTTGACCGCAGCCGCCGGCCTCGCCCTCACCGGGATCGGGGTCGCCCACGCCGAAGCCACCTACTACGAGGTCGTCGCCGAGCACAGCAGCAGATGCCTGGACGTTCAGGACGCCAGCCGCGCCAACAAGGCCAACGTTCTGCAGGCGTACTGCGTGAATGGACGCAACCAGCAGTGGGCTCTCAGGCGAACCGACAACGGCTACTTCAAGCTCGTTGCCCGGCACAGCGGCATGTGCCTGGACGTTCAGGACGCCAGCCGCTTCCACGGCGCCGACGTCCTGCAGGCGAACTGCTGGGACCCGGGCTACAACCAGCAGTGGAGGATGCGGACGGTGCCCGGACCGAAGTGGCGCGGCACCGGCCTCCCCTTCGAGCTGATCGCCCGGCACAGCGGCCTGTGCCTGGACGTTCAGGACGCCAGCCGGGCCCACGGGGCCAACGTCATCCAGGCGATCTGCAAGGACCGCCCCAACCAGATCTGGCGTCTCCGAACCCCATGAGCGCCAACCGGAGGTGTTGACCCTGGCCCCGCGTCGCTTCGGCGCGGGGCCGTCCGCCTGCTGCCACGCGGTAGGCGCCGGTGGTGGCGTCAGTCGCGGAGGCGGGTGTGGAGGGCGGTCGTGTCGGCGTCGGTCCAGCCGTGCCGGGTCAGCCAGCCCATCGCCCCGCCGAACCGCTCGTCCAGCACCTGGAAGAACTGCTCGATGTACCGGGCCCGCGGCATGTGGTCGTCCGCCGGCCGCGAGTCCAGATCGCCCCGGTACGTCGCGCTGCTCCGCAGCCGCTTGAGGATCAGCTCCAGCCGCTCCCCCGTCGCCACGTAGTCCTCGACGATCGCCTCTCGGGTCGCCCCCGCCACCTCCAGCGCCAGCGCCGCCAGCACTCCGGTGCGGTCCTTGCCCGCCGCGCAGTGCACCAGCGCCGCCCCGTCGTCCAGCGACATCGCGCGCAGCGCCGCCACCACCGCGTCCGGGCGGTCGCGCAGGTAGCCGAAGTAGAAGCCGGTCACCCGCAGTTCCTCGTCCAGCCCGCGCTCGGCCCAGGGCAGCACCCGGTCGCCGTCGATGGTGTCGGCCTCGACGTCGGTGTGCGTGCCGCCCTCCGCGAACAGCGTCAAGTGGTGGTGGCGCACCTCGGGCACCAGGGTCAGCGGCCCCGGGCCCTCCATCGCGACCTCGGCGTTCGAGCGCAGATCCACGACGTGCCGCAGTTTCAGCTCACCCACCAGCACCGCCACGTCACCCGGCGTGAGGCCCTGCAGGTTGTCGGCGCGGAAGATCCGCCCGCGCCGGATGCGGCCGCCGTCGCGAGTCGGCAATCCGCCCAGGTCACGCGCGTTGACCGCGCCTTCCAGGTCTATCCACCTCGTCATCTCATCCATTATTGCGACCCTATATGTCCGCCAAATATGAGCGAATTCGAGGTTCATAACGCAGCATGAACGTATGGATCCACGAGCTCTGCCGCCCCGGCTGGTGATCGATCCAACGCTGCACCCGGAGATCTCGGTCGAGCTGCGGTCCAGCCCGCACATCCTCCGCCTGGCTCGATCCGGTGTGCGCGTGGACACCACGAAGAACCCTGCCCTCCTCTTCGTGATCCCGGCCCTCCTGATGGTGGTCGCCGTAGCGACCGGCACGGCAGCCCTGCTGGTCCCCGGTGTGGGGCTCGGGCTGATCGTCCTGTTCAGGTGGATGGCGTTGGACGGCACCTATCGATCGACCCGGCGGCGGATCCGCGCCGCCCAGGTCCACGCCAACCGCTTCATCCTCCCCGAGGACCTGGACTACCCCTGCCAGAGGCTGCTGCGCAGGGCACAGAACGCGGTCGAGGCGATCATGGCCTCCCGCGTCCACCGGGACGGCCTGATCGACACCATCGACAACCGGGTCTCACTGCCCGAGGAGGTCTGGCAGATCGCCCAGCGGCTGCGGAAGCTGTCGTCCATGCACGCCGAGCACGGCAAGATCGTCCCCCGCGAGCTGCCGCCCGGCATGGAGGACGCGTTCAAGCCCTACACCACCGCGCTGGACGCCGCCTGGACGTCGCTGTCACACCGCGTCCGCCACCTGGAGAAGTACGCCAAGCAGGTGGTCAAGGCGGACAAGGTCTACCACGCGCACCGGCGGCTCGAGGCGCTGGCCGCCAAGACCCCCGAATACCAGCAGCTGATCGCCGACACCGTGCGGGACGAGCTGGCCCACGAGCGCATCAGGGAGCTGGCCGACCAGGCGGCGCACGTGCGCAAGCTGTTCGAGGAGAGCATCGCCCAGGCCAGGCTGGCGGCGGGCGAGCTGATCAGGACCCCCCTCACGTGATCCGGGCCGCTCAGGGGCCGGCGCGTCTGAGGAGCTCCAGGGTGCGGCGCATGCCGGCCTCGTTGCCGAGGCTGCGGTAGATGTCCCTGGCCTGCTCCAGCGGCTCCACCGCGGCCCCGCGGCCGCCCGCGTCGAGGTGCGCCTCCCCCAGGTAGCGCAGGCTCCTGGCCATCCACCACCGGTCCTCGAGCTCCTCGAACCCCCGCACCGCCCGCCGCAGCTCCCGCTCCGACTCCTCGATCCGGCCCAGCCGCGCCAGGGCCCGCCCGGCCGACACGGCGGTCCTGGCCACCCCCCACGAGTCGCCCAGCGCGGCCAGGATCTTCTCGGCCCGCCGGACGAAGTCCAGCTCGCGCAGCCCGTTGTCGGGGTCGCCGACCTCCCCCGCGGCCCGCAGGCAGCGGGCCTCCTCCCACAGCTCCCCGCGCTGCCTGAACATCTCGGAGGCCCGGTCGAGGCTGAACCCGGCCCTGGTGAACAGGTTGGCCGCCGGCCGGAGGTCGCCCGCGCGGTGCTCGACGCGCGCCTGCGCGGCCAGCACCTCGCCGTAGACGCGCAGGGTCTGGGCCTCGGAGTAGCGGTTGCCGTCCCGCTTGAAGATCTCCAGGGCGTCTTCCAGCAGCTCCCTGGCCTCGTCGGGACGGCGTTCCGACATGCGCATCTCGGCGAGGTTGCGCTGGGTGCGGGCCATCCACCACAGGTCGTCCTCGCCCTTGAACGCGGTGATGGCCCCGATGAGATAGTCCTGCGCCCGGTCCAGGTGGCCGTCGCTGAACAGCGTCATGCCGATCGTGCGCATGGCCCTGGCCGCCCACCAGGTCTCCCCCAGCTCCTCGAACGTCTCCAGCGCCCGCCTGGCCTCCTCCAGCGCCCGCTCCCGCAGGCCCAGGCCGCCGTGCACGGAGGCGCTGTCGAGCAGCGCGATGGCCAGCGCGCGCCGGTCGCCGATCTGCGCGGCGGCCTCGCAGCCGAGCTCGGCGACGGCCACCCAGTCGGCCCAGTACGCGCGCAGCGAGTGGCACAGGGAGCAGAACGCCCTGGCCAGCCCCCAGGTCAGCTCCCACAGCCGGAGCTGGCGGGCCAGGTGGATCATGGCGAGCAGCGTCAGCCGCTCGGCGTTGAGCCAGTCGCCGGCCCGGACCTGCCCGTCGGCGTCGGAGCGGCGCCCGCCCTTGCTCCAGTCCTGCGGCCAGCGGTTCTGCGCGGCCTCCTCGGCGCGGCGGCGGTAGCCGTAGAGCACGCGCTCGATGGCGGCCCTGCGCCGCTCGGCCTCGTCCTGCTCCGCCAGCTCCGCGGCGAACACCCTGACCAGGTCGTGCAGCCGGTAACGCATCGTGCCGGTCTGGTCGGTGCCCGAGCACTCGGCGAGCTGGGCGTCGATGAGGGCTTCGAGCTGGTCGGCGCCGTCGAGCCCGGAGCTGTCGAGCAGCTCGCCGGCCACCCAGCCGGGCACGTCGGGCGCGGTGAGCGCGCTGAGCAGGCGCAGCAGGCGGCGCTGCATGCCCGTGCAGTCGTCGTAGCTGAGCTGCACGGAGGCGCGCACGCTCTTGTCCACCGTCGGGGCCACTTCGAGCTGGTCGAGGCGGCGGCGGGTGTCGGCCAGCCGGGCGGACATCTCGCGCATGCTCCACTGCTCGCGGGTGGCCAGCCGGGCGCCGCAGATGTTGATCGCCAGCGGCAGGTAGTCGCACAGCCGTACGACCTCCTTGGCGGCCTCCAGGTCGTCGACGACCCGGTCGCCGCCGGCCAGCCTGGCCAGCAGCTCCACTCCGTGCGCCTCGCTGAACACGCCCAGCCGCGTGTCATGGGTGCCGTTCAGGAACAGCGGCGCGCGCGAGGTGACCAGCACCGCGCAGCCGGGCTCGGCCGGGATCAGCGCCTTGACCTGTTCGGCGTCGTGGGCGTTGTCGAGGCCGATGAGGATCCTGCGGCTTTTGGTCCAGGTCAGCCAGAGCTTGCGTAACTCGTCCAGGCCGCCGGGGTCGGTGGTCAGGCGCACGTCCAGCGCGCGCAGGAACCCGATCAGCACCTCGTCGGGGCGCACCGGTGCGTCCACGCCGCCGCGCAGGTCGGCGTAGAGCCTGCCGTCGGGGAACCAGCCGGCCGTCTCGTGCGCGAACCTGGTCATCAGCGCCGACTTGCCGACGCCGCCCCGGCCGTACAGGGAGACCACGAGGGGTGGCGAGAGGCCGGGGGTCTTCCTGCGCTCGGCGAAGACCTCGTGCAGCTCGGCCAGCGCCTCGGCGCGGCCGGTGAAGTGCTCGGGGACCGGCGGCCACTGGTCGGGCGGGTGCGGGCCGGGGGCGGGGAGCGCCTGCTGCCGGGGCTCGCGCGGCTCGGTGGTGGCCCAGGTGGTCAGCCCGACGAGTACGGCCGCCGCGCCGGTCACGGCGATCTTGGCCAGCGGCGGGATCTCCCAGTCCACGGAGGCGGTCAGCACGCTCGCGGCGGCGGCCGCGAGGCCCGCGGAGATGGGCGCGGCCCATGGCACCTTTCTACGTCTTTTGCGCGGTTTGTCAGGTAAGTCCCCTGTCAACGAACACCCCCTATGGGGTAATTCAAGCCAATGGGGTACGGCTTGCGCCAGCCGTACCCCATCGTTCATCTGTTAGCCGATCACATGACAGGTGGCCGTCGCCGTCTTGCTCGGGTCGCTCTCCGAGGTGGCGGTGAGCTTGACCCTGGCCAGGCGGTCGCCGCCGGTCCCGCGCACGGCGTTCACGGTGACGAGGTCCTGCTTGCCGAACGCGACGGAGTCCAGCGCGTTCGGGAGCTGGGCGGTCCAGCCCTTGCCCTGGATCTCGGCCTTGAGCCGGTAGACGTCGGAGTTCAGGTAGGCGCTGACGTCCTCCGGGTGCTGCCCCTGCGCCGGGGCCGCCTTGCCGGTGTTGAACAGCGGGAACTTGCAGGTGGAGATGTTCTTGGCGGTGGGCAGGCCGGCCGAGGGGAGCAGCTTGACGCCGCGCTTCTGCGGGCCCGCGCCGTCGAGCGAGCGGATGGCGACCGTGTAGGACAGCTCGCCGTCGCGGTCGCGCTTGACGTCGGTGACGTAGAAGTGAAGGCGGTTGGCCTGGTCGACGTACTCGTACTCGCTGCCGGAGTCCGTGCCGGCGTGGAAGAGGGCGTCGGCGAGCTGGCGGTAGTCGCCGACCGTGATCGGCACCTTCGTCCCGTCGGGCAGCACGTAGTCGGTCATGCCGATGTCCTGCGGGTTCGCGTCGATCACCCACTCGAACGGGGACCGGTCCTGGTTCTTGGTCTTGGCCAGCAGGACGCCGGAGTCGGGCGTGAAGGAGTCGGTGCCCACGCGGTCCACGACCTCGACCGTGTAGTTCTCGTAGCCGCCGCCGTCACACAGCGGGTTGGTCGTGACGTCGCAGGCGGGGCTCCTGTCGCCGGTGTCGAAGGAGATGTTGACGCCGGACAGCTCGTTCTTGCCCGGCTGGACGGCGCGGGCCACGACCCGGGCGGTGACCAGGCCCGACTCGTCGAGCGCCTCACGCGAGAGGCGTAAGACGTTCTGCTCGTCCACCATCTCCAGCTTGATCTTGTTGCGCAGCATGTGCTGGGCGCCCATGGACGCGCCGGCGGTCGGCGGGATCAGCCAGCGGGAGTGCGGGCCGCCGGGGCCGTTGAAGCTGCCGCGGCTGAGCATCTCCCAGACGCCCGTGTACGCCCTGCGCGCCGGCACGCCGTACGGGTTGTTGTAGTTGTCGGCGATGCCCATGATGTGGCTCAGCTCGTGGGCGTAGACGGCCATGCCCGAGCTCTCGGCCTGGACCGAGTCGATGCCGAAGCGGGCGTTCGGCCAGAAGTTGGAGCCGGCCTGCCACGAGGTCCAGTCGACGTAGCGGGTGGCCACCCAGTTGGGCAGCGCGGGGTCCGGCGGGCCCCACTCGTCCGGCACGTCCTCCTTGGTCGGGAACTTCATCATCCCGAACTCCTGCCAGGTGGACGACTCGTCCTGGCCGGCGCTCAGGTAGAAGACGAAGTCGAACTGCTTGGCCACCTCCTCGCCGACAGAGGCGATCCAGGCGGCGTTGCCCTCGGTACGCAGGTTCTTGTTGCAGGTGTCGCCCGCCGGGCAGCCGGTGCCGCCCTGGAACTCCATCGCGTACTCGTGGTCCTTGCCCGACAGCGTGTAGGGCCCGAACCCGGTCAGCTCCACCCCGTACCTGCCGCCCGAGTCCTCCATCCAGTACTCGTGGATGGTGTGACCCTTGTTGAGGTCGTTCGGGGTGTTGAGGAAGTCCTGGTAGAACTTGGCCACCTGGTCGCGCGGGACGTCGTGGGCCTCGGCGCTCGGGTTCGCGTAGATCGTCGAGCCCTTGGGCTGCGTCACCACGAACGACTGGTTCGGGTAGTCGAGCAGCACGAGCGCGCCCTTGAACGTGCGCTTCGACCCCTTGACGGCGGGGTCGTTCCACTTGGTGCCGGGCGGCCGTTTGTAGTCCGCCCACGTCATGTTGTCGGGATTCTCCCAGTTCTGCGGATCGATCGGCTTGATGCCGCCGGCTGGGTCGGAGCGCAGGGCCTGGGCGTCGGCGGGTTCGTCGAGCTGCCAGGGCTGCGTTTGCGGCCAGTGGTTCTGCCGCCACGGATACTCGGGATCGGTGGGGGGTGCTGCGGAAGCAGGGGTCGCCATCAGGCTCACCGGGATCAGCACGATGGCCGCCAGCAAACCCTTCAGCAGCTTCTTCGGGGCAATCACGGATTGACGGTATAGACGATATTGACGGAGATCACCGATCAGTTGTAGGGAAGAACCGTAGTCGTCTTTCCGACAATTGTTGAAATATCCACGTAAAGGTGTTGGTGTGGCGGATCTCCAGCGGACCGTGGACGAGCTCGCCGCGCGTCTCGGCCGCCCCTTGCTGCTCGAGGACCGCGTGCAACGCGTCGTGGCCTACAGCGAGCAGAACGGCGCCATGGACGACATCCGCCGCGACTCGATCCTGCGCCGCAGCACCACTCCCGAGGTGCGGCAGTGGTTCCGGGCGGCCGGCGTGCACGAGGCGACCGGGCCCGTGCGCACCCCGGGCGCGCCGCACTTCGGCCTGCTGCCGCGGGTGTGCGTCCCGGTACGGCACGCGGACGCGCTGCTCGGCTTCCTGTGGTTCGTCGACGCGGAGCCGGCCATGTCCGACACCGAGATCGCCGAGGCCGGGGCCGCCGCCCCGGCACTCGCGCTGGCCCTGTTCCACGAGAGCCTGGCCAGCGGGCTGGCCTCCCACCGGGAGCTGGAGGCGGTCACCGGGCTGCTGGCGGGCGAGCGGGACGCGGCCAGGCAGCTCATCGAGGCGGGCGCGTTCCCGCAGGCGCAGCCGGTGACCGTACTGGTGGCCAAGCCGCGCGGGGCCGAGCCGGACGAGGCGCTCAGGCTGGGGCTGGAGCAGGGGCTGCTGGCGCTGCGGCGGCGGCTGAACGGTCACCATCCGCTGCACCTGGTCCGCTACGACCACGCCGTGCTGCTGACCGCCGGGCCGCCGGTCTCCCCCGACGAGCTGCACGCGGCCATGCCGGTGCCGGTGGTGGTCGGGGTGGGGCGGACGAGGCCGGCGCTGGCGGAGGCGGCGGAGTCGTACCGGGAGGCCAGGCACGCGGCCGAGGTGACCTCGCGGGTGCCCGGGCTCGGGCGCACGGCCGAGTGGGCGCGGCTCGGCGTCTACCGGATGCTCACCCAGCTGCCCGACCAGGAGCTGCATCCGGGGCTGGAGGGACTGCTGGCCGACGCCCAGTACCTGCCGCTGCTGGAGACCCTGGAGACCTACCTGGACCTGGCCGGGAGCGCGGTCGCCACCTCTCGGGCGCTGCGGCTGCACCGGACGTCCCTGTACTACCGGCTGCAGCGGGTGGAGGAGCTGGCCCGTACCGACCTGAAGGACGGGGGCGAGCGGCTCGCGCTGCACCTGAGCCTGAAACTCGCCCGCCTCTCCGGTCGATATTTACCGAGAGAATCGCATAATTTGTCCTAATTGCGAACCTGACAGGGCTCACGTTTAATGCCCTGACAGGGATGATCCGACGGGAGTGCCGATGCCGTCTGCGAAACGTGCCGGTCCGGTCCTGAACAGGCGCGCGCCCATGCCCGTCGTGGTCCATTCCGGCCCGCTCGTCCTGCCGGTATGCGCCGATCCCATTCGTGACGGGGCCGTGGCACTCAAGGGCGACCGGGTGGTCGAGGTGGGCACGCGAGCCTCGGTGACCACGTCCTTCCCCGCCGCCGAGGAGCGGCGGTGGACCGGCATGATCGTGGCCGGGCTGGTCGACGCCCGCGCCGCCGGGTCCGCCTCCGGGCCGACCGCCGGACCCGGGGTGACGGCGCGGGCCAGGGTGGTCTCCGACCTGGCCGAGCCCGCCGGGGTGCCCGGGATCTCGTACGTCGAGGTGACCAGCGCGAGCGAGGAGGAGTGGGAGACCCGCGGGCGGGACGCGGTGATCACGGCGATCCGCGAGGTCGACCGGCCCTGCCCGGTGGGGATCGCGGCGCACACACCGGACCCGCAGGTGCTGGAGGACGTGGCGGTGCTGGCCAGGACGTTCGGGCTGCGCCTGCTGGTCGATCTGGACCGGCTCTCCCCCGCCGTGCTGGACGAGGCGGGGGTGCTGGGACCGCTGTGCCACGTGGCGGTCTCCCGGCCGCTGGACCCCGGGGAGCGCAAGCTGCTGCGGCTGCGCAAGACCGTGGTGGCCGTCTGCGCGTCGCCCGCCCCCGACGTGCTGGCCCTGCTCGACGAGGGCAACACCGTAGCCCTCGGCACCGGGGGCGACGGCGGTCCGACCGGCGGTACCGGCGGGGTACTCGGGGTGGCGCGGGGCATCCGGCAGCACGCCCGCGAGCTCGGGCTGCGGACCCGAGGGCTGGACGGCAGGCTGGTGGCGGCCGCGACCATGGGCGGGGCCCGGGCGCTGGGGATGCACCGGGGCAAGGGGCGCATCGGGTCGCTGGCCCCGGGGACCCGCGCCGACTTCGCCGTCTTCGACGCCCGCGGACGCTACCCGTACGCCGCGCTCCTGGCCCAGCCACCCTGCCTCGGCACCGTCCTCGGCGGCACCGTCCTCCCCGCGGCCTGATCGCTAGCGGAACTGGGACTCCACCAGGCCCAGCAGGTCACGGAGCTGGTCGCGCTGCTCCTCCGTCAGGACCGTGAACAGGTCCTGACCCGCGTCCCGGCGGGCCTCGCGGGCGCGCTCGGCCATCCGGCGCCCCTCGGGAGTGATCACCACCAACGTGGAGCGGCGATTGGCGGGATCCACCTCGCGGCGCGCCAGCCCGGCCTCCTCCAGCGCGTCCACCACCGGCGTGAGCGAGCGCGGCACGATCCGCAGCTCGTCGGCCAGCCGCACCATCCGCAGCGCTTCCGGGGCCTCGGCGAGCGCCCGGAGGGCCCGCGCCTGCCCCGGGTTGAGCCCCAGCGGGACCAGCCGGTCCACGTACCCGCGCCGCAACCGCCGGCTGACCAGGTGCAAGAGCTCGGCGAGCTCCTTTTCTCCCATGTCGATAAGTTTAGCCGGAACAAATATGAGTTAACCTCTGTTTGAGTGGACATCTGAAAGGAGGCGCCACTTGGCGGAGGAACCACGCGCGCCCCTCGGGCGCATCATCAAGCTGTTCCGCCCCTACCGCGGCCGCCTGGCCCTGGTGGGCTCCCTCATCCTGCTGTCGTCACTGGTGTCGCTGGCCTCGCCCTTCCTGCTGCGCGAGGTGCTGGACGTGGCGATCCCGGCCAGGGACGCCGGCCTGCTCGCGCTGCTGGCCCTGGGCATGATCGCGGTGGCGGTCATCACCAGCGTGTTCGACGTCGTACAGACGCTGATGTCCACCACCGTGGGCCAGCGGGTGATGCACGACCTGCGCATCGCCGTCTACGGCCACCTGCAGCGCATGTCGCTGGCGTTCTTCACCCGCACGAGGACCGGCGAGGTCCAGTCGCGCATCGCCAACGACATCGGCGGCATGCAGTCGGTCGTCACCTCGACCGCCTCATCCCTCGTCTCCAACCTCACCACCGTGATCGCCACGATCGTCGCCATGGTCGCGCTCGACTGGCGGCTGACGGTCGTCTCGCTGCTGCTCATGCCGGTGTTCGTGTGGATCAGCCGCAAGGTCGGCAGCGAGCGCAAGCGCATCACCAACGAGCGGCAGCGCAAGCTGGCGAGCATCGCCTCCATGGTCCAGGAGTCGCTGTCGATCAGCGGCATCCTGCTCGGCCGCACCATGGGCCGCTCCGACGGTCTGACCGAGCGCTTCGGCCGGGCCTCCGACGAGCTGGCCGACCTCGGCGTGCGGACGAGCATGGCGGGACGCTGGCGGCAGTCGTCCATCCAGATCGTCATGGCGGCCATGCCCGCGATGATCTACTGGGCGGTCGGCCACACGGGCGCGATCTCGGTCGGCACGCTGGTGGCCTTCACGACCCTGCAGACGAGCCTGTTCAGGCCGATGGTCTCGCTGCTGCGGCTGGGCGTCGAGGTGCAGACCTCGCTGGCGCTGTTCGGGCGGATCTTCGAGTATCTGGACCTGCCGGTGGACATCCGCCCCGGCACGCGGGAGCTGCGGGACGTGCGCGGCGAGGTCCGCTTCGAGGACGTCGACTTCTCGTACGGCGAGACCCCCACCCTCACCGGCGTGGACCTCAAGGTCCCGGCGGGCGCCAGCCTGGCCGTCGTGGGCGAGACCGGCTCGGGCAAGACCACGCTCAGCTACCTGCTGCCCAGGCTCTACGACGTCACCGGCGGGCGGGTCACGATCGACGGGGTGGACGTGCGGGAGCTGACGTTCGACACGCTGAGCGAGGCGGTCGGCGTGGTGTCGCAGGAGACGTACCTGTTCCACGCCTCGATCGCCGACAACCTGCGCTTCGCCAAGCCGTCGGCCACCGACGAGGAGCTGGAGGAGGCCGCGCGGGCCGCGCGCATCCACGACCACATCGCCTCGCTGCCCGACGGCTACGACACGCTGGTGGGCGAGCGCGGCTACCGGTTCTCCGGCGGCGAGAAGCAGCGCCTGGCCATCGCGCGCACGCTGCTGCGCAACCCGCCGGTGCTGGTCCTCGACGAGGCCACCAGCGCGCTGGACACGCAGACCGAGCGGGCCGTGCAGGAGGCGCTCGACGCGCTGGCGCGGGGCCGTACGACCATCACGATCGCGCACCGGCTGTCCACGGTCCGCGACGCGGACCAGATCGTCGTGCTGGACGGCGGGAAGATCGTCGAGCGCGGCACCCACGACGAGCTGATGGCCCGCGCCGGCCACTACGCGGCGCTGGTGAGCAGGGATCATCCGCTCGAGCTCGTCTAAACTTCAAACGGGCGTGTCCTGCCTCACACTTTGGTCAGACCGGAATCTCCCCCTGCGAGCACCGCGTTTGACCCCCCGGTGTATCTCGAAGGCTAGGACCCCGTTTTGTCTCCCTCTTCCTCCACGTTCAGAGCGCTGTGGCACCACAACTACCGGCTCTGGGCAGGAGCTGACCTCATCTCCGTGACCGGCACCTGGATGCAGGTGCTGGGCGTCAACTGGCTCATCCTGACGCTGACCGGCTCGGCGACCAGCGTCGGGCTGAGCCTCGTCATGCAGGCACTGCCGACGCTGCTGCTGGGCATGTGGGGCGGCGCGCTGGCCGACCGGCTGCCGAGCCGCCCGGTCGTGATCGCCGCGCAGCTCGCGCAGGCCGCGCTCGCGGCCGTGCTGGCGATGATCGCGGCCACCGGGGCCCAGTCCGTCCTGCCGATCTACGGGGTGGCGCTGGCCGGCGGGGTGGTCAACGCGCTGGGCGGGCCGGCGCTCGGGCGGTTCGGCGCCGAGGTGGTGCCGCCCGCCGACCTGCCGAACGCGATGGCGCTCGGCTCGGTCCTCAACTCCGCGGGCCGCATCCTGGGCATGAGCCTGGCGGGCGTGCTGCTGCCGTTCACGGGGAACGAGGGCCTGTTCCTGATCAACGCCGCCAGCTTCTTCGTGGTGGTCGCGGCGGTGCTGGCCATGCGCCGGGAGGAGTTCCACCTGCTCACACCCTCCGAGCGGCGGGGCGGCTCGGTGCGCGAGGGCCTGCGGTACGTGCTGCGCACCCCGTGGCTGCTCGTCGTGCTGGCCCTGTGGTTCGTGCTGGGCAGCGTGGGGCGCAACTACCAGGTCACCATGGCCGCCATGAGCGCCGGCCCCCTGGACGCGGGCGCCCCCGGCTACGGCCTGCTGTCCACGGTCTTCGCCGTCGGCACCGTGCTCGGCGGCTTCCTGGCGGCCGCCCGGCCCCGGCTCACGCTCCGGCTGCTGCTGATCACGGCGTTCGTGACCGGGGTGGCGCAGGCGCTGAGCGGGCTGATGCCGCAGCTGTGGACGTTCGCGGCCGTGCTGCTGCCGATCGCGGCCGGCGCGGTGACGCTCGACACGACCGTCTCGGCCCGCGCGCAGCTCGACACCCCCGAGCCGATGCGCGGCCGGGTCATCGCGGTGCTGTCCATCGTGAGCGCGGGGTCGGGCGCGCTCGGCGGACCGCTGCTCGGCTGGCTCAGCGACACGCTCGGACCGCGGGCCGCGCTGGAGATCGGCGGGGTGTCGTGCGTGGCGGCCGCGCTGCTCGCGACCGCCGGGCTGGCCCGGCTGTCCGGCCGGACGCTCAGGCAGGCGGTACGGCCGCGCCCCGCCCTGGAGAACGCCTGAGACTGAACACCGGTCCCTCGGGTAGCGGTGGCCCCATGGCAACCGACGTCATCACCTTGATCACCAAAGACCACCGGACCGTGGAATCGCTCTTCGAACGGCTCAAGAGGGGTCAGGGCAACCAGAAGGCCATCGTGACGGAGCTGCACGCCCTCCTGATCGCGCACTCGCGGGCCGAGGAGGACCGGGTATATCCGCGCATCGACGCCCACCACAGCGTCGAGGAGCACAAGGAGGCCGAGATCCTGCTCGACGCCCTTGTACGGGCCGAGCCCGGCACCCCCGAGTTCCGCATGACGCTGGAGAAACTGGTCGAATCCGTCACTCACCACGTCGAGGAAGAAGAGAGCAAGATCCTTCCCGCGCTGGCGAAGTCGGTCGGCGACAAGGGGCTGCGGGAGCTCGGCAAGGCGTTCAAGGAGCGCAGGGCGGAGGAACTGAAGGCGCTCAGCGTCCCCAAGCAGGCAGCGCCGGCCGGCTCCCGGGAGGGCGCCAGCAAGTCCGAGCTGTACGAACGGGCCAAGAAGGCCGACATTCCCGGACGGTCACACATGGACAAGGAAGAGTTGGCCCAAGCCCTAAGCAAGGCCAAGTCATAGGATTTCGGGCCGCGTCCTGGGTAGGGGGCGCGTATGACCGAAAAACCTCCTGACCGGTTCGGCTTCAGTGACGAACAGGCGATCGAGTTCGAGGAGTGGACCGAGGATCTCGGTTTCTACCACGAGGTCAAGGAAGACGACCCCCAGCGCCGGGACACTCTCGACGAACGCCTTCGCCGCGAGGCCAGGGACCGGCTCCACGAGCCCCGCCCCAAGCACCGGCTGACCCAGCCGGACGAAGGGCTGGCACCCGACACGGAAGGCGAGGAGATCGCCCTCGATTGGGGCGACGACGACGGGAACGACCTGTCGGCGGAGGAGCGTGCCATCCGCATCGACTCCGACGAGAACCTCACGTGATCCGTCCCCGCGCCGCCGTCACCGCTCGCGCGGCGTTCCGGCGCGGGCGTCCATCCAACGCGTCCCGACACTCGCGCTCAGCCGAGGCGTTCCAGCACGGGCAGCACGGCGTGGAGGTCGTCGATGATCGCGTCGGCGGCCGCCGCCTGCGGGCGTTCGGCGTGCAGGTACCCCCACGGGCCGCGGCGCAGCAGCGCCGTGCGCATGCCCGCCGCGGCGGCCGGGAGCACGTCGTTGTCGAGCCGGTCGCCGACGTAGAGGATCTCGCCGGGCTCCCGCCCCGCGACCGCCGCGACCTTGGCGAAGAACCCGGCGTCCGGCTTGGACACGCCCCATCCCTCGGAGGTGTGCACGGAGTCGGCGGGCAGGTCCATGGCGACCAGTGCCCCGTAGGCCCGCGCCGGCTGGTTGCCCGCGATGATCACCTGGTACCCGGCCGCCCTGATGGCGGCCAGAGCGTCGCGCACGTCGGGGTAGAGGTCGTCGGCGTCGAAGTGGTTGCGCAGGCCGTCGGGCTCGTCGCGCTCCCAGGCGGCATCCTCCGCGTCCGCGTCGAAGCCGGGGCGGATGAGCTCGAAGGCGTCGATGTGGGGGCGATCCAGCGCCGCCATCCCGCCGAGCGCGCCCATCAGCACGAACTCGCTCACGCCCAGCCGCCCGGCCCAGCGCGTCCAGATGCGCGCCTCGCTGATCAGCGTCTCCCCGACGTCGAACACCACGGCCTTGATCATCAATCCCCCCGTTTCAACCCGTTCGGCCGGGCACCTAGGTAAAAGCGCCCGACAAATCCTATAAGGGGGATTTCTTCATGAAGCCAGAGCGCGATGCGAAGCACCGCCAGCTCGACGCCGATCGCGTCCCACTCGACGACCTCACCATGACCACGGATCAGGGCGTCCCGGTCGATCACACGGACGACTCGCTGCGGGCGGGCACCCGCGGGCCGACGCTCATGGAAGACTTCCACTTCCGCGAGAAGATCACCCGTTTCGACCACGAACGCATCCCCGAGCGCGTGGTCCACGCCAGGGGCGCGGGCGCGTACGGGGTCTTCCAGCTCTACGAGCCGCTCGGCGACCTGACCTCGGCGGCCTTCCTGAACGACACCTCGACGCCGACGCCGACGTTCGTGCGCTTCTCGACCGTCGCGGGCTCGCGCGGCTCGGCCGACACCGTGCGGGACGTACGCGGGTTCGCCACGAAGTTCTACACCTCTCAGGGCAACTTCGACCTCGTGGGCAACAACTTCCCGGTCTTCTTCATCCAGGACGGCATCAAGTTCCCCGACTTCGTGCACGCGGTCAAGCCGGAGCCGCACAACGAGATCCCGCAGGCGCAGTCGGCGCACGACACGTTCTGGGACTTCGTGCAGCTCCAGCCGGAGTCGCTGCACATGGTCATGTGGCTGATGTCCGACCGGGCGATCCCGCGCAGCTTCCGGATGATGCAGGGGTTCGGGGTGCACACGTTCCGGCTGGTGAACGCCTCCGGGCAGGGGACGTTCGTCAAGTGGCACTGGCGGCCGGTGCTGGGGACGTACTCGCTGGTGTGGGACGAGGTGCTGCGCATCCAGGGCAACGACCCCGACTACAACCGCCGGGACCTGTGGGAGGCCATCGAGCGCGGCGTCTACCCCGAGTACGAGCTGTGCGTGCAGCTCGTGCCCGAGTCGCGGGAGCACGACTTCGACTTCGACCTGCTCGACCCCACGAAGATCATCCCTGAGGAGCAGGTGCCGCTGCGACCCATAGGCAAGATGACGCTCAACCGCAACCCGCAGAACTTCTTCGCCGAGACCGAGCAGGTCGCCTTCCACACCGCCAACGTCGTGCCCGGCATCGACTTCTCCAACGACCCGCTGCTGCAGGCCCGCAACTTCTCCTACCTCGACACCCAGCTCCTGCGCCTGGGCGGGCCCAACTTCCCGCAGATCCCGGTCAACCGGCCGGTGAACGAGGTGCGCAACGACCAGCGCGACGGCTTCCACCAGCACCTGATCCACGAGTCGCGCACCAGCTACGCGCCCAACTCCATCAGCGGCAACCGCCCCGAGGCCACCGACGGCTACCGGCATTACCAGGAGCGGGTGGACGGCGTGAAGATCCGCGAGCGCAGCCCCAGCTTCGAGGACCACTACAGCCAGGCCACCCTGTTCTGGAACAGCATGGCGGACTGGGAGAAGCGGCACATCGTGGCCGCGTTCCTGTTCGAACTCGGGCACGTGGAGCGGCCTCCCATCAAGGAGGGCGTGGTCCGGCACCTGGGCCAGATCCACCCCGACCTGGCCGCCCAGGTGGCCCAGGGGCTCGGCCTGCCCGAGCCGCCCAGGACCGAGGTCCACTCCAACGCCTCACCCGCGCTCAGCATGACCGGCCAGCCGCAGAGCATCGCCACCCGCAAGGTCGCCATCCTCATGGCAGACGGGACGGACGCCGGCGAGGTGACCGCCCTGCGCGAGGTCCTGGAGGGCAGGGGCGCCATCTGCGAGGTGCTGGCCCCGGCGGAGGGCACCGTGGCCGGCATCCCGGTGGACCGGCAGCTCGGCGCGGCGAGCTCGGTCCTCTACGACGCGGTGGTGGCCGCCGACGGCGCGGCCCTGGCCTCGCTGGGGCGGGCGCGCTTCTTCGTCATGGAGGCGTTCAAGCACGGCAAGGCCATCGGGGCCGTGGGGTCCGGCCGCGAGCTTCTGGAGGCCGCGCGACTGCCCAGCGACGTGGGGGTGGTGATGGGGGACGGGATCGCCGAGAAGTTCGCCACGGCGGTCGCCGGGCACCGCTTCTACGAACGCGACGTGGACGCCGTCCCGGCGTGACACCCGTCGAATCGGCCGCCCTACGGGGCGGCCGATTTTCGTGGCATCGGGACGCCGGGGATGGAATACTTAGCGTGCCCGTTCGAATACGAAGGGAGAGAATCCATGGTCGCCATGGTGGAAGAAGAGCTCCACACGGACGCAGTGGAAGTGGAGGAGGAGGACTACACCGACACGGTGGAGGAGGAGCAGCACTCCGGCTCCGCCGAAGAGGAACGTCACACGGACGAGGCAGAGCACGAAGACGACCCGGAGTCGACCTGGGTGCGTCTCCCCCGACGGCCAAGCACCGCCCGCGAATTGTTCGATGCCCTACCCCCCTTCCCCGGCTTCCGGGTCGAGGTCATCGAAGGGAAGCTGATTGTGAGTCCTATGGGCACCCCAGAACACACCTGGATGGCCGTGGACCTGAACGACGCCCTCTCTCCGTCGTGCAAGGAGCGCGGATGGCGAGGAGCGCCCGGCGGCCTGAGCGTCTGCGTCGAAGGCCCCCGAGACTCGCTCATACCCGACTACGTCCTGACGCACCCCCTCTGCCCTCGCTGGGGCCCGGGAGAGCTGTTGTCGTCCGGGGTGCTGATGGTCGCCGAGGTCGTCTCGCCCAGCAGCGTCCACACCGACCGTGAGGAGAAGAGACGTCTCTACGCACTGGGCCGGGTGCCGGTCTACCTGCTGATCGATCCGATCGCCGATGAGCCGAGCGTGACCGTGTTCAGCGATATCAAGGATGGCGTCTATCAGGCGATGACCAGAGTGATCACTGGCACCCCGATCAAGCTGCCCTCCCCCGTCGACTTCAAGCTCGACACCTCGATCTTCATGGCGTGAGCTTCTCCATCGCCTTGGTGATGCGCTTCTCCGACACCGGCGTAGGCGTGCCCAACGTCTGAGCGAAGAAGCTCACCCGCAGCTCCTCGATCATCCACCGGATCTCCACCACATCCGGATCCCCTCTCCGCGCCCGAGGGAGCTTCTCCAGCACGTCGTGGTAGTCGTCCTCGACCTTGTGCACCTTGTCCATCCACTCCTGGTCCCGCCAGGGCTCCTCGGGGAGCTTGGTGAGGCGGCGGTCGATCGCCCGGATATAGCGCAAGATGTCGGACAAACGCCGGTAACCGGTCGCCGTGACGAAGCCCGCGTAGACGAGTTTGCCTAGCTGCTCGCGGATGTCGTCCGTCGACGCGCTCTCCCGCAGGCCGCTCAGCCGGCCGCCCGCCGCGTGCCAGACGCTCAGGATCTGCTCCACCTTCGACAGCACGTCGGCCGCCGTGTCGTGGAGGTGAGCCCGTACGTGCTGGTAGAGGCGGTCGAAGGCCACCGGGTCCCACGCCGCGCCCCCGGCGTCGAGCATCAGCTTGTCGACCGCCGCGTTGACCACGTCCTCGAACAGCGCCACCGCCCCGCCGTGCGGGCTGCGTGACAGCGCCAGCTTGGCCTGGTTGGACAGGCCGCCCAGCAGGGATTTGGCCGGGTTGGTGACGTTGAGGAGGAGCAGGCGGCGCACGCCGGGCCAGTGGGAGCGGCGCTGCTCGGCCGCCGTGTCGAAGATCTTGATCGAGACGGAGTCGCCCGCGTCCACCAGCGCCGGATAGCCCTTCATCCGGCCCTGCTCGAACACCTTCGGCAGCGTCCCGAAGCTCCACGTGTGCAGGCCGGTCTGCTCCAGGTCGTCGCCGGCCTGCGAGAGCGTCTCCCGCAGGCGCGGGGCGAGGCGGCGCTTCAGCGCGTCGAGGTCCTTGTCCTCGGCCACCGTGCGCCGGCGCTCGTCGATCACCCGGTACGTGATGCGCAGATGCTCGGGCACCTGGTCGAGCTGCCAGGCCTCGCGCGGCACGCGTACGCCGGTCAGGCGCAGCAGCTCGCGCTCCACGGCCGCCAGCAGCGGCTCGCCGCCCTGCTTGACCCCCTCCAGCACCTGCTTGGCGTAGTTGGGGGCGGGCACGAAGTTGCGGCGCAGGGCCTTCGGCAGGGAGCGGATCAGCGCGGTGATCAGCTCCTCGCGCAGGCCGGGGATCTGCCAGTCGAAGCCGTCGGAGCTGACCTGGTTGAGCACCTGGAGCGGCACGTGGACGGTCACGCCGTCGGCGTCCGCGCCCGGCTCGAACTGGTAGGTCAGCTTCATCCGCTGCCCGAGCTGTTTCCAGGTGTCGGGGTAGTCGCGGGCGCTGACGTCGGCGCCCTCGTTGACCAGCATGTCCGGCGAGAACGTGAGCAGGTCGGGCGTCTGCTGCCTGGCCTGCTTCCACCAGGAGTCGAAGTGGCGGGCCGAGACCACGTCGGCCGGCACCCGCTGCTCGTAGAAGTCGAACAGCGCCTCGTCGTCCACCATGATGTCGCGGCGGCGCGCCCGGTTCTCCAGCTCCTCGACCTCGCCGAGCAGCCTGCGGTTGTCCTTGAGGAAGCGGTGGTGGGTGTCCCAGTCGCCCTCGACCAGGGCATGTCTGATGAACAGCTCACGCGACAGCTCGGGGTCGATGCGGCCGTAGTTGACCTTGCGGCCCACCACGAGCGGCACCCCGTACAGGGTGACCTTCTCCAGGGCGATCACCGCACCCTGGTTCTTCTCCCAGTGCGGCTCGGAGTAGGTGCGTTTGACCAGGTGTTGGGCGAGCGGCTCGACCCAGTCGGGCTCGATCTTGGCATTGACGCGCGCCCAGAGCCGGGAGGTCTCGACCAGCTCGGCCGACATGACCCACTGCGGCTGCTTCTTGGCCAGCGCCGAGCCGGGGAAGATCGCGAAGCGGGCGTTGCGGGCGCCGAGGTATTCCTGGATCGGCCGGCGGCCGTCCTGCCCCCGCTGCTTGTCCATGACGTCCTTGACGCCGATGTGCGACAGCAGCCCGACCAGCAGCGACGCGTGCACGTGGTACGGCTGCGCGGGCTGGCTGTTGGGCTGGGCGCCGAGCGACTGGCGCACCTGGCTGTAGATGTCCTGCCACTCGCGTACGCGCAGGTAGTTGAGGAACTCGGCCTTGCACAGCCGCCGGAAGGCGCTGGAGGACAGCTCCTTCTGCTTGTCGCGCAGGTAGTTCCACAGGTTGAGGTAGGCCAGGAAGTCGGACTCGGGGTCGGCGAAGCGCCGGTGCTTCTCGTCGGCCTGCTGCTGCTTGTCGGACGGGCGCTCGCGCGGGTCCTGGATGGACAGTGCCGCGGCGATCACCATGACCTCGCGCAGGCAGCCGTTCTTCTCGGCCTCCAGCACCATGCGGCCGAGGCGCGGGTCGACGGGGAGGCCGGCCAGCTTGCGGCCGACGCCGGTGAGCTTGCCGTGGACGTCGAACGCGCCCAGCTCGTGCAGCAGGTTGACGCCGTCCTTGACCTGGCGGCGGTCCGGCGGCTCCACGAACGGGAACGCCTCGATGTCGCCCAGCCCGATCGAGGTCATCTGGAGGATGACGGAGGCCAGGTTGGTACGCAGGATCTCGGGGTCGGTGAACTCGGGCCGGCTGAGGAAGTCTTCCTCCTCGTACAGCCGGATGCAGATGCCGTCGGAGGTGCGGCCCGAGCGGCCCTTGCGCTGGTTGGCGCTGGCCTGCGAGACGGCCTCGATCGGCAGCCGCTGCACCTTGGTGCGGTGGCTGTAGCGGGAGATGCGGGCGAACCCCGGGTCGACGACGTACTTGATGCCGGGGACCGTGAGCGACGTCTCGGCGACGTTGGTGGCCAGCACGACGCGGCGGCCCGTGTGGCGCTGGAAGACGCGGTGCTGCTCGGCGGCGCTCAGGCGGGCGTAGAGCGGGAGGATCTCGGTGTTGCGGAACTCGGCCTTGCCCAGAGCGTCGGCGGCGTCGCGGATCTCCCGCTCGCCCGACAGGAACACCAGGATGTCGCCGGGGCCCTCCGAGATCAGCTCCCGGCAGGCGTCCACGATGCCCTGGGTCTGGTCGTCGTCCTCGCTGAGCGGCCGGTAACGCACCTCCACCGGATAGGTGCGACCGGAGACCTCGACGATCGGCGCGTCGTCGAAGTGGCGGGAGAACCGCTCGGGGTCGATCGTGGCGCTGGTGATGATGACCTTGAGGTCAGGGCGCTGGGGCAGGAGCTGCTTGAGGTAGCCGAGGATGAAGTCGATGTTGAGGCTGCGTTCGTGGGCCTCGTCGATGATCAACGTGTCGTACTGGTCGAGCATGCGGTCGTTCTGCAGCTCGGCCAGCAGGATGCCGTCGGTCATCAGCTTGACGAGCGTGCGGTCGCTCGCCTGGTCGGTGAAGCGGACCTTGTAGCCGACGACCTCGCCCAGGCCCGTGTCGAGCTCCTCGGCGATGCGCTCGGCGACCGTGCGGGCGGCGATGCGGCGGGGCTGGGTGTGGCCGATCAGCCCGCGTACGCCGCGGCCCAGCTCCAGGCAGATCTTGGGGATCTGGGTGGTCTTGCCGGAGCCCGTCTCGCCCGCGATGATCACCACCTGGTGGTCGCGGATGGCCTCCAGGATGTCGTCTTTCCGCTGGGAGACCGGCAGGTTTTCCGGATATTTCACCACCGGTACGGCTTCGCGCCGCCGGACCAGCCGCTGCTCGGCGCGTTCGACGTCGGCGAGGATCTCCGCGACGATCTTGTCCCGGGCGTCACGTGACCGGACCCGGCGCATGCCGTCGAGCCTGCGCCGCAGTCGCCGCTGGTCGCGCGGCATGAGCTCGGGCAGGCGGGAGTGGAGCTCGGCGAGTGAAGAGGACAAGGAAGGCGTTCCCATACTGCTTTCAGGATATTTGAGCCCCGCGTCCCCGGAGCCAACCGACCATGCTGCCCGACACCGGCGGGACGCGCATCCCAATATCTCGCCCGGCCCGGGGCGCCTGCCGGTTATGCCGGCTCGGCGGCGAGACGTTCGATCGTGTCGCGCCCCTCCAGGGGGCGCAGCCAGGCGGCGGGCAGGACGCCGGTGCCGTGGAGGGCGCCGAGCAGGTTGCCGCACACCGAGCCGGTGGAGTCGCTGTCGCCCGAATGGTTGACCGACAGCAGCAGGGCCCGCTCCACGGAGGGCTCGACCAGGGCGCAGTACACGCCGATGGCCAGCGCCTCCTCGGCCACCCACGCGCCGCCCAGCGACTCGACCCGCTCCGGCGAGTGCGAGCCGCCGCCGGCGGCGAGCGCCACGGCGGCGCGCAGGGCCGCGCTGGTCTCGTCGTGCGCCGGGTAGGCCGCCAGCAGGTCCAGGGCGCGGTGGACGGCGGGCTCCAGGGCCTCGCCCGCCACGAGGTACGCCGTGATCGCGGCGAACGCCCCCGCGGCCAGGTAGCCGGTCGGGTGCCCGTGGGTGATCTGCGCGCACGCCGCCGCCACCTCGAACGCCTCCCGAGGGTCGGGCCCCGCGGCGCCGGAGAGCGCGACCAGGCCGAAGGGGGCCGAGCGCATCACGGTGCCGCAGCCCTTGGAGTCGGGGTTCACCGGGCCCGGCACGCCCAGCGGGGACGGCCCGGGGAACCGCTGGCGCAGGCCCGACAGGCAGGCGTTGCCCGGGGCCCTGCGCGAGTACAGCCAGGTCTCCTCGCGCAGCCGGCCCGTGCGGTGCGGGCGGTCCGCGGGCGGCGGGGCCTGGTGGTTCTGGGTGTCGAGCCAGCGCAGGTACGCCTGCCGCACCGGCTCCACCACCTCGGGGTACGGGTACGCCGCCCGCCCCGGGGCCGGGGGTCCACCAGCGTGGGCGGCGCGGGCCCGGAGCAGCCCTTCCACGGTGAAGAGCGTCATCTGGGTGTCGTCGGTGATGAGGCCGGACCTTCCTCGCCACGTCGTGACATATCCGGTAATGCCCTCCGCCCCGTGCTCTCTGCGGATCTCCCGCAACGACTGGAACTCGATCGGCGACCCGAGCGCGTCGCCGATCGCGCCACCGAGGAGGCAGCCTCGTACTCGATCCCGTACGTCCATGGGGAAATCTTGTCAGGCTCCGGGCGTTCTGAGAGATTGCGGGTGATTCGCCCCACGTCCCGGAGGTCACGCGTGCCACAATTACGCCCGGCCCTCTTCGCCGTCACCCTCACCCTCGCGATCGCGACACCCGCCCAGGCGGCGGCAGCAGCAGCACCCGCCATCACCGTCCAGAACGGCCGTACACAGCCGGTCTTCTCCTACGCGGACGCCGTCCGCGAGCACGTGTACGTCGAGTCGACCGTCGACAGCGACCTCGACGGCAAACTCGACAGAGTACGCGTGGACGTCATCAGGCCCAAGGAGTCCGGCCCGGGGCTCAAGGTGCCGGTGATCATCGACGAGAGCCCGTACTACGACAACTCCGGCCGCGGCAACGAGGCAGAGCGCAAAATTTACGACGCCGCCGGAAATGTCACGAAATTTCCGCTCTTCTACGACAACTACTTCGTCCCCCGCGGCTACGCCGTCCTCAACGTCGACATGCTCGGCACCACCCGATCGGACGGCTGCCCGGACATCGGCGGCAAGGCGGACGTCCTGGGCGGCAAGGCCGTCATCGACTGGCTGAACGGCCGCGCCAAGGCGTTCAGGGCGGACGGCACCCCGGCCGTGGCCGACTGGACGACGGGCAAGGCCGCCATGATCGGCAAGTCGTACGACGGCACCCTGGCCAACGCCGTCGCCGCCACCGGCGTCGAGGGCCTGAAGACGATCGTGCCCATCTCGGCCATCAGCTCCTGGTACAAGTACCAGCGCTCCAACGGCGTCATCTACAACCACGACTACGCCTCCTGGCTGGCCAACTACGTCGACACCGACCCCGAGGCCAAGTGCCAGGCCGTGCGCGACAGGATGGACGCCGAGGACGGCGACGACACGGGCGACTTCAATCCGTTCTGGGCCGAGCGCGACTACATCAAGGGCCTGCTCGGCGACGCCTCCAAGGTCAAGGCCAGCGTGTTCGTCGTCCACACGGTCAACGACCTCAACGTCAAGCCCGACAACTTCTCGACCTGGTGGAAGGCCCTGGCCGACCGCAACGTGCCGCGCAAGATCTGGGTCGGCCAGACCCAGCACGTGGACCCGTTCGACTTCGAGGGCCGGCGCGCGCTCTGGGTGGACACCCTGCACCGGTGGTTCGACCACTGGCTGCACGGCGTACGCAACGGGATCATGAACGAGCCCCGCGCCGACGTCGAGATCGGCCCGGCCCGCTGGACCACCCAGCACGACTGGCCGGCGCCGTTCGCGCTCAAGGCGTCCCTGCGTCCCGCGCCCGACGGCTCGCTCGGCCTGAAGCCCGCCGCCAGGAACACCACCGCCTCCTTCACCGACGTCGCCATGACCGAGAGCGACATGGTGGCCGACATCGGGACGGCGAACCCGGGACGGGTCGCGTTCACCACGGGCGCGCTCCCGCTCGACCTGCGCCTGTCCGGCACGCCCACCGCGGACCTGCGGGTCAAGCTGGACAAGCCCACCTCCAACCTGACCGCCCTGCTCGTCGACTTCGGCGACGGCACCCGCGTCGACTGGCGCCGCGGCCAGGGCATCACCACGCTCACCGAAGAGGACTGCTACGGCGAGAGCACCGCGGCCGACGACGCCTGCTACAAGAAGGTCATCACGAACGTGGCCACCCGCCCGCTCGAGATCGTCGCCCGCGGCTGGATCGACGTCCAGAACCGCGACTCGCTCAGCCAGGCCGCGCCGCTGCCGCCCGGCACGTACGGGACGGTCAAGTGGCTGACGCTGCCGCAGGACTACACCTTCAGGAAGGGCCACCGGGTCGGCCTCGTGGTGGCCGGCACCGACTCGACCTACAGCGACGAGACCGGCACCGGCGCGACCGTGACGCTGGACCTGGCCAGGTCCAGCGTCGTCGTCCCGTTCGTCCTGGGCACGCCGCTGGCGGACGTGCCGCAGGACACGACCACGTTCCGCGGTCCCGACCGGGTGGAGCTGCCCGAGCCCGATCGCGAGTTCTCGTTCTTCTAGCGGTATGAGGGGGCTTCTAGCGGTTTGAGGGGGCCTCGGGCGCGCTGCCCGGGGCCCTACCCGCAGGAGAGGACGCCGCGCCGGTAGTCGAGCGTCGTCCGCGTGCCCTTCTGCCGGACCGTCCAGGCGACGCTCATGGTCAGGGTGCCGCCCCCGGCGCTGGTGCCGCCGGTCGTCTTGCCGTCACCGGTCGCCCGGCCCGCCCACTGGACGGTGATCTTCCCCCGCTCCACGCTCGACCGCCCGGAGCAGCCGGGCCGCGAGAGCGGCGCGGTCACCTTGAAGGTGTTTCCGGACACGGTGATGCCGTCGGCGCCCTTGGCGGAGACGATCTCGCAGCGTCCGTCGCACGACAGCGCGAACGTTCCGGTACGCCCCGAGCCCAGCCACGCCGTCGCCGGCGACAGCCTGGCCACCGGAGGCGCGGGCTTGGGCAGCTCGGCCTTCCTGGCCATGCTCGTCAGGCCGGCTCCGGCGGCCATCGGGGCCACCCCGGCCACCCAGCGCGACGGCTCGTCCAGCAGGCCGCCCGTCTGCGCCGAGGCCTTGGTGAGCGTCGGGGGATGCTTCTGGGCGTTCACGACGGCCCAGACCAGCCCCGCCACCAGCAGGCCCACGCCCACGATCAGGCCGAGCCTGGCCACGGCCCTGATCGGCGGCCCCGCCTCGGGGTCGTCGTCGTCCAGCCGGTCCCGCCAGAACTCCTGAACCTGCCCGTCCCGCAGCTCGGCCAGATCGCCGCCCAGGGAGATCCCCCCGTACCGGATGATGGCGCCCTCGCTGTGGGAGCCGTTGCCCGAGCCTTTGATGGCGGCGCTGAAGACGAGCTTGTCCCCGTACGCGCCGCCGCGGAAGGCCCGCGTACGGCTCGGCGGCGTGAACGGGTGCCGCCCGCGCACGGCGGGTGCCGCCGGGGGCTCCTGGTCGGCGGCGGCCGCGCCCGCCGCCGACCAGGGCTTTCCCGAGGTCGCCGTCGTGGGGTCGGCGACCGGGATCTGCGGCGTGGCGTCGGCGACCGGAGGAGCCGGGGAAGGACCGGTCTCCACCAGTGTGCGTGCCTGCACGGGGAAGCCGTCCGCCCGCCAGAGAGGCCCCTCGCCGGGCAACGGCTGCGCCAACGCCAGCCGGTTGGGAAGTGTGCCGGGCAGTGTGGTGATCGGCAGGCGGCGCAGCAGCGCCGCCGCCGACATGGTCCTGGGCGCGGCCCGGCAGGTCGCGCAGGACTGGATGTGACGGCCGATCCTGGCCCTGGCCCGCCGGCCGGGCGCCGCGACCCACGCCGACACGCGTGCCGTCAGGTCGGGGCATCCGTCGCGCCCCCGCGCGGCGATGATCGCGGCGAACCACTCCTCCAGGGACTCGGCAGCCCGGGTGACGATGGTCCGCACCTCGTCCTGGCGCAGCTCGAAGATCACGGAGATCTCCGCGTCGGCCAGGCCGTGGCGCATGGACAGGTCGAGCAGCTCCCGCTGCGGGCGCTCCAGGGAGAGCAGCGCCTCGGGCAGCAACTCCGACATCCGGCCGGGCCGCGACCACGAGCCGATGCTCGCGGGCTTGGCGACGAACGCCCGGTGCGCGCGGGCCACCGCGTACAACCAGGGCCGCCGCAGGGCCGGATCGACCACGCGATCCGCGTACAGGTGCGCCGTCAGCATCGCACCGGCCACCGCCTGCTCGGCGTCGCCCGCGGCGAGCTCCGTGCGGCAGTAGTCGTAGAGGCGGGCTCCGTGCTTGTCGCACAGGTCGCGAATGGCCTGGCGAGCGTCGTCAGACAGGGTTCGCCACATCCGGCGTCACACCTCCTCCAGTCAGTACGCGGAACGGGGGGTCGTCACCTCTTCCCTGGCACGGTGTCCAGTAATGAGGCCTGTGCCAGGTAGGCACGTGTCGCGTCAGGGTCTCCGGCGATGGCGCGCAGCCCGGCCATGGCGGCCGCCAGCCTGGCGCTGTCGCGTTCCCGCACTCCCGCGAGCCGGGTCTCGCGAGGTGGGATCACCCGCTGCAGCAGCACCGAGCGCCGCCGCCAGGCCCATGCCTCCAGCGCCGCCGGCGGGGCGAAGCCGCCGATCACGGCCGCGATCACCTGGCCCACCTCGGCCGCGTCGTGGATGCCGGCGTTCATGTTGAGCCCGCCGACCGTGGAGGTCAGGTGCGCGGCGTCGCCGACGAACAGCACCCGGCCGCACCGGTACGAGGTCAGCACACCCCTGGACAGCCCGAACCGGTCGGCTCCCGTCACGTGGATCGGCCCGCTCGCCCCCGGCAGGGCCCGGCGGACCAGCAGGGACAGGTTCGGCGGCGACAGCGGCTCGTGCGTGTCGCAGGGGATCTTGAAGATGATCCGCCAGTGGTCCGGCAGCCCGAGCAGCGTGCACGACTGCTGCACGTCCCGCACGTACGTCAGCGGCGCCAGGCTCGGCAGCAGCCGGTCCAGCGGCGAGTCGGTGAACACCCGCAACGCCTGCGTCGGGTAGGCGGACCTGGGGAACGGCAGGCCCAGGGAGCCCCTGACCGTGCTGTGCGCGCCGTCAGCGGCGATCATGTACCGGGCCCGCGTCCAGGTGTGGCCGACGCGGACCCGGATCCCTGTGCCACCTTCGGCCACGCCGTCCACGTGGGTGCCGAACCGCACGTCCACGTCCGGGTAGACGCTGAGGGCCGCCAGCAGCAGCGGGGTGAGCTCGGCCTGGTCGGCGTGGATCCTGAACGGATGCCTGGTCAGGCCGTTGAGCCGGTTCATGCCCATCTCGGCCAGCACGATGCCGGACCGGTCGCGCCACTGCACCCGGTCGACGACGCGGCCCTTGGCGACGAGCTGGGACGCCACGCCCAGGTCGTCGAGGAGGTCGAGCGTGGCCGGGTGGAACGTGCAGGCCCTGGTCTGCTTGCTGAGCTCGCTCTCGCGCTCCAGCACGGTGACCGGGATCCCGGCCTTGGCCAGCGAGAGCGCCGCGGTCAGCCCCGCGGGCCCCGCTCCCACCACGATGACGCCGTTCATGCAGCGCCTCCCATGTACCGCCGGTGCGGCACGCGGCCGAGCGTCACCTGCTGCCCGATGGTCCTGGACAGCGCCCACCAGGCCGTGCAGAGGTTGGAGGTCAGCAGGATCCGGTCGTTGCCGGCGCTGAGGGGGCCGAGCACGGGCAGCGTGGCCATGCCGGTGCCGGTGAACAGCAGCACCGCGTCCGCCGGCAGCTCGGCCAGTTCGACCTGGCTGATCAGCTCGGAGGGGGTGACCGCGTACGAGGAGTAGCCGTTCTTCGCGCGTACCTGGATGACCTGGGTGACGTTCAGCCCGGCCGTCTTCCAGAACCGCTCGGCCAGCTCGGTCAGCCACGGCTGGTACGGGGAGACCAGCACGATGTCGCTCACCTCGGCGTGTTCCATCGCCTCGCGTGTGGCCTGCGTTGCCGAGGCGAAGGGCACCCCGGTCGCGGCCGACAGCTCGGCGCACTGGTCGCGGTCCTCATCGGGACCGAGGAGGTAGCGGGGCTCGCTGCAGGCCATGACCATCGCGCTCAGCGGCAGGGCGTCGAACGCGTAGACCATGGAGGGCAGGGCCTCGTTGTAGCTTTCCAGCCGTTCGGCCAGAGACTGCCCGGGCCGTACCGGGAAGCGCGTGACGTGCATGTCGGCGCGCGACCCGAGCAGGCGGGTGAGCTCGGGCTCCGCCGAGGGGTTGGCGGGCGCCACGATCACTCCCACCCTCCCGCGGCTCACTGAAGGCTCCGGGCGAGGACGGTGCGCATATGGGTTCTCCTCCTGTGCGGGAAGGGTGTGGTGTCAGATGACCGGGTGGCGTAACGCGTGGTCGATCTCGGTGATCGCCCGCGCGGGCACCGGACGGATGCGGCGCAGCCTGTGCACGTTGCGCGGCGGTTCTTCCACCGGCGGCGCGTCGCCCTGGTCCTCGCCCCAGGACGGCGGCGGCGCGTGGCGCGCTCCGCGTGCGTGGACCTCGTGCGGCTGTGACCGGCGCAGTTCATCCGTGAGCATGATCGCTCCTGTTCATAGCGGGTTGACGACCTTGCGGTCGTATGTGGCGAAGCGGGCCAGAACCTCGCTCCGTACGTGGTTGACGTGGCCGCGCGGCTCGGCGAGGAGCCGGCGGAAGATCGCCGGCCCCTCTTCCGCCGCGCGTTGAGATCGAGGTTCGGTCTCATGGCCCGACGCCCCGGCGACCCGCACCAGCGCCGTGGCGGCGAGCAGGACGGCGGCCGGGAGAACGGCCACCAGGACGGAGGCGGGCCCGGAAGCGGGCCCCTCCGAGAACGGCCGGCCGATCAGCACTGTGGCGCCCATCGCGCCGATCACCCCACCCAGCATCGCCCACGTGCCGATGGTGCCGATCGCGGAGGCGTGCTGACCGGGTTCGGCGCTCGCGGTGGCCCCCGCCAGAAGACCGACCGCGAGCGCGCCGAATCCGGCGCCCATCAGCACCGCGCCGAGCAGGCTCCACCCGTCGGAAGACGAGTGGGCCGGCAGTGGCGCACAACCTCCGCCCAGAGCAAAGCCTCCGCCGTAGACGGCTCCGCCGGTCCCGACGCGGCGGACGGCCAGGATGGCCGCCGGAGTCACCGCGATCATGGCCGACAGGAGCCCGGCCTTCTCCACAAAAGGCGGCCCCATGGCGAGCACGGCGAACGACGCCGCACCGGACGGGCAGAACGCGCCCGCCGCCATCGGGAGTCCGCTACGTCGCCGGAGCCGCGGGTCGGCCGCGCGCGCACGATGCCGCCACGAGGTCGCGTACGATCCCGCGTACGACCTCGCGGTCGGCTCCGTGGCCGCGGCCGCACGGCCCGGCGGACGCCGATGAAGCCGGCCCCAGGCGCTCCCCCTCGTGTCGGCCAGCACGCCAGCCGCTAACGCGCTGGTCGACAGCACCGCGCCGACTAAGTCGGGCACGTGCCGCGCGATGCCGGAGGGATGGGGAAGCGCCGGGGCCAGCGGCACAAGCGCCACCGTCAGTCCCAGGCGGGGAAGTCGGCCGTGATCGGCCGGCGGCCACCCGCCGTCTGACAGCAGCGCCAGCATTCCCGCTCCTGCGCACGCGCACCAGAACGCGACGCCCCAGGGCCGTTGGCCGGTGGGCGGCGCGCCGGGCGGCAGCGCGTACGCGGCGGGGAACCTCATGGCGACGCCGAGGTGGTGACCCGGCCGCCTCCTGACCCGGTGCCGTGGCCACGCCACGGCTGCCGGGACCGGTGCGGCCCGGTGCGCGGGGATGGGCGTCGGCGTCATCGCGCCGTCCCCGCTCTGGTGGTTGCCACGTTGGGCACGCTGACGCAGACCATGCGCTCGGTCAGCCCAACCCCCGGGGAGGAATCCGGCGTGGCGGAGCACGATGCCGACGAACGTGCGCGCGACCTGGCCGGCACCGCACCACCGGCCACCGTGCGCGCGACCTTCGAGGCGAGCGCGAGATGTTCGCAGCAGCGGCAGCCGACCTTGGCCTCGAGCCCCGCCACCTGGGCGAGCCTGAGCCGCAGCGGCTCCAGCGACGACCGGCGTTCCAGGCCGTCGAGGTCCTCCAACCGGGCGGGCCAGCGCAGCGCGTCGCGGCAGCGAGCCTCCACCTCGGCCGGGAGCTCCTCCACCGGGAACCCCTCGTGGCGCAGCCGGGTGGCGATCATGACGGCCATGAAGGCCGTCTTGTCGAAGTCGGCCAGCCGTCCCGCCAGGGCCGCGCTCAGCATCCTGGCGCGGTGGCTCAGGCAGACCGCACTCCACCCGAGCAACAGCAGCCGATCAGGTCCCGTCTCCGTGTGCCAGCCGGCCAGCCGCAGCTCGCGGGCCATCCGGTGGTAGAAGCGCCAACGGTGACGAGGGCTGTCCAGCCAGACCTGGAGGCCGCCGAGAGGCAGGCTCGCGACCTGAACGCCGGCTCCCACTGCCGGCCCGGCCACGCGCGCGCAGATCCGCTGCACCACTCGCTCCTGCCCCGTGGAGGGCAGATCTTCGAGGTGCGAGGATTCCATGGTCACGTCCGGCCACCTCCTCCCCGACTGTTAAGCCACAGTTACCATGCCCTCCGATAGTCTGCTTACGAGCGAGGCTATGTCAACTGACAGTTTGCGCATAAGTTGATACCTACTCGCGGGGCAGAGCTGCCCCGCATGGCAGGGGACAGTGCGGCTCGCGTCCCTTACGCTGGAAAAGTTCACGGGCGGTGGATGGAGGTGTGCCGTGGCGAACTTCGCCGAACGGCTCGATCTTGCGCTGACCAAGCGCGGCTTCACCGGCGCGCAGGTCGCCTCCGCCCTGACGGAGGCGGGCATCCCCATCACCCGCGCCTACGTCAGCCAGCTGCGCACCGGCAAGCAGACCAACCCGACGCTCCAGGTGCTCAGGGCGCTGGCCTCGTGCCTCCAGGTGAGCGTCGGCTGGCTGGTCGGTGACGACTACCTCGAGTCCGGCGCGGTCGAGGACCTCCAGCTGCGCGCGGCCGCCATCGGCCTGGGCACCTCAGAGCTGTCCGAGAGCTCCCTGACCCTGCTGCGCGGCGTGGTCGAGCTGGCCCGCAGGGCCGAAGGGCTGCCCGACGAGCCCGAGCCCCCCTCCTCCCCCGACATCCCCGAGGCGGCCGCGCCGCTGAGCGGGCCGCAGCGCCGGGCGCTCGGCAGGCGGCTGCACGGCCTGCGCCTGGCCGCCGACCTGTCGGTCGCGCAGGTGGAGACGGCGATCGGCAAGGGAGCCGCCGCGATCCCGGCCATCGAGGAGGGCCGGATCGCGCCCGCCCCCATCACCGCCGAGCGCCTGCTCGCCCTCTACGGCGTCACCGCCCCGCCCATCCGCGAATACGTGCTGTCGCTGGCCAGGGGCGAGCGCGAGGCCGCCTGGTACGACGCCCAGTCGGTGCCGGTCTGGCTGGCCACCACGTACGCGCTGGAGCAGCGGGCCACGGTGATCCGCACCTACCATCCCCAGTTCGTCCCGCCGCTGCTGCAGACCGAGGAATACGCCAGGGCGGCCGTCACCGTGACCGGGCCGGCGACGCTCGGGCAGCAGACGGTCGACGAGGCGCTCGCCCTCGTGCTGGCCCGCCAGGAGGCCGTGGCCCGCGACAGCGGCATCGTGGTGTGGGCGGTCATCGACGAGAGCGTGCTGACCCGCTCGATCGTCGGGCCGCACGTCCAGCTCCGCCAGATCGACCAGCTCATCGAGCACGCCAAGCGGCCCAACGTCTCGCTCCACGTGCTGCCGACGGACGATCCCGTCTACGTGCCGCGCACCGGCCCGTTCACGCTCTGGCGCTTCGCCGAGGCGTTCGAGGCGGACATCGCGTGCGCCCACGGCATCGAGTCCGACGAGCTGATCACCGACACCGCCGCGGTGGAGGCGTACCACCAGGCGTTCACCAAGCTGTCGGTGACGACGACGACCCGCGAAGAGACTTTCGAGGTGTTGAATTTCCATCGCGAACGGCTTTCGCGTTCCCTCGGAAAGTGATCTCCTTCCCTAATGGATGATCGTTATTCACGGTAGAGGGTTAGGCAGATATACCGAAAACTAATGGCTTTTCCGGTTGTCATCCGCCGCGCAGCGAGGATCATAAGTTCTGGGTCATCGAGTGGGGTCCGAAAGGATCATTCTTTTCCCGAGAAAGTGGGCGAGGGGAAAGGGGCAACACTCAATGCGTCAGCGTGCCATCCGAAACCTGGCGAAGCTGGAGATGACCCAAGCCAGGATCACCCGGGTTCTCGACGCGGCCACGGGTGGGAAGAACAACTTCGTGGCGGACAGAGACGCAGTGCGCCGCTACGACCAGGCCGCTCCCGTCGTGACGACGGCCGCACGGGCCGTGCTCCACTATTTGTGCCGTGTGGTGCGTCATCTGGCCGGCGAAGGTGTGGACCAGTTCGTCATTGTCGGGAGTGGAGTGCCCAGCGGCCTGCCGGCGGGCAGACAGTTGCACGACGTGGCCCGTGACGCCCTGTGCGGCGCGGTCCCCCGTGTGGTCTACGTGGAGAACGACCCGATGGTGCTGGCCGGAGCCCGGGCGACCATCGAGCCCGTCACCGACCTCGTACGCGTCGTAGAGGGCGACGTGCGCGAGATCGACGACATCCTCGATGACCGGGTCCTGCAGACGTTCCTCGACTGGGACCGGCCCATGGCCGTGCTGCTGCTGTCGACCCACAGCCTGAACGACGACGAGTACTTCCACTACGTGATCAAGCGGATCCGGCAGGTGGTGCCCGAAGGCAGCTACCTGTCGCTGCTGCAGACCACGTTCGACGCGGTCCCGCCGGAGCTGCTGGGAGCGATTCACGACCTGCTGGCGATGACGCTGCCGGGTCACGCGATTCGCAACAGAGAGGAGGTCGCGGCGTTGCTCGAAGGTCTGGTGCTGGTCGATCCGGGGTTGGTGTGGATCCCGGAATGGCGGCCGGACGGCCTCGACACCGCCTGCGCCGAACAGCCGAGTTCTTCGGGGAGTTACGGGGCCGTGGCCCACCTCCCCTGACACCGGACGGTCCGGCCGAGCCACCCTGTCGTGCGCGCGGCCGGACTCAGTCCCACCAGAACGACCAGGCGTGCTCGCCGATGATCTGCTCGGCATAGCCCTGCAGGTCACCGGGGCCCTGGACGATGTTGTCCGGGCAGAACGTCCAATGCTCGGCGGCCACGTGCAACGCGTGCTCCGGATCGACCGGCGGCGCGGCCACGCTCAGGTCCAGGGTGTTGAACCCGACGCTCACCACCCGCGCGCCGAACCGGTCCTCCCAGCTGCGCACCACGGCGGCCAGCGGGACCATCCACTCGTTGTGGTGCAGCGCGCCCTGCCAGCCCATCACGGCCAGCGCGTCGGCGCCCCTGGGGGCGGCGACCAGGCCGAGCGGCATCCCCTTGACGGCCAGCTCGCCCGCGAGCCAGTCGGCGACCGCCTCGGGGGCCGCCTTGAGCATCCCGGGCGGGGCCGGGCCGGGACAGATCGCCCCGAACGGGTCCAGCTCCTCCAGCGCGGCCTGCGGCATCTGGGTCACCCACTCCTGCCACACCTCGGCCATGAACCCCTCGGCGGTGAAGTGGTCGATCTGGCGGGGGTCGTCCGGAACGATCTGCCCGACCCCCCAGGGCTGCGCCGACTCGTCCAGCAACACCGGCCACAGGCCGCTGTGCGGGTGCCACTCCCGCATGCGCCTCCAGTCCTCGCCGGACGCGGCCTCCTCGCTCATCCAGAACGCCGGCCTGAGCGCCTGGCCCTGCCGGGTGTAGCCGGGATCGGGCCAGACCACCTCGCCCGGCGGCAGCCCCGCGGGCAGCCTGTGCCCCCTGCCGCCGTCGGCGAACAGCCGCCCCAGCTCGCGTGCGCTCATGCCCTACCGTTCCGATACCGAATCCTGTCTCGGAGATGGTAGTCCGGCCGGTCGCCCTTGGACCTTTGACGACGCGGGAAATGCTGACGACTGTCACAATGAGGGGCTGTGATCCCCTTTGACGCGGTTCTGTCTGACCTTGATGGAGTGCTCCGGCTCTTCGACCACGCCGCCCAGGCCGACATCGAGGCCCGGTACGGCCTGCCGCTCATGCGGACGGCCCTCGACCCCGCGCTGATCATGCCCGCCACGCTCGGCCAAACCACCGAGGCGGAGTGGCTGGAGTCGGTCGCCGTCGCGCTCGGCGGCGACGAGCGGGCCCGCCAGGCCGTGGCCGAGTTCGGGCAGGTGCGGTTCTGGGTGGACGAGGAGGTCAGGGCGCTCTTGGCCAAGGCGCAGCAGCACGTGCCCGTGGTGATCGTGACCAACGCCACGGACTCGCTGGAGCAGCACCTCGACCTGCTGGGGCTCACGTACTTCGCGGACGACGTGGTCAGCAGCGCCAGGGTGGGCGTGGCCAAGCCCGACCCCCGGATCTACGAGATCGCCGCGGAGCGGGCCGGGGTCGCGCCGGAGCGCTGCCTGTTCGTGGACGACCGGCTGCAGAACGTGGAGGCGGCCAGGGCGCTCGGCATGACCGGCGTCCACTACCGCTCGTTCCAGGATCTGGCGGTCGTACTGGGCTGATGGTCGGTGGCCTGGTCGAAGAAGGCTCGTTCCAGCTCGACCGCCAGGCGGAAGACGTCCAGCACCGCCGTCCGGCGCTCCTCGTCCAGGTCCGCGCCGAGGCGGTCGAGCTCGCCCCGCAGGAAGGCCACCCAGGCCCGGAACTCCGGGCCCTCGTGCAGCTCGATCCACTCGCGGTGCACGAAGCTCTCCGGCAGCGGCCGCTCGGCCCGCGACGCCCAGCCCAGGTAGCACCATTCGGCCACGCAGAGCACGGCGACGATCAGCAGGTAGTCCTGTGACGTCCGCGCCTCGTCCATGAGCTGCCTGAACGCGGCCGTCACCGGCTCGGTCGGCGCGTCGGTCCGCCCGTTCAGCGCGGCCAGCGCCCGGTGGAAGTACGTCTTCTCCTCGGTGGTCGCCACCTGGCCGAGGAACTTCCCGTAGGGCACCCGCGCCTCGAACGTGTCCGCGCTCGCCACGGCCGCCCCGAGCAGGGCCGTGAACGAGTCCACGAACTGGAAGTCCTGCTCCAAGTAGCGCCGCATGCCGTCGTCGGGCGCCGAGCCCGTCGTGATCGCCATCGCGAACGGGTGCGTCACCACCGCCGTCCACTCGGGCTCGCACTGCTCTCTGAGCCATTCACTGAAGGATCGCTCGCTCACGATCCGACCGTACCCAAAACGAGCGTCAACCCCTTCCTCCCGGAGGACACCAGGTCCTCCGGGAGGAGCCAGCCCTTCCCCTATTCCCTCAAAGACATCCCAGGGACCTCAGCCGGACTGCGGCGAGGAGTAAGGGTGCGGCGGAAGCACCAACAAGGGGGTTGTTTCCGGCGCGGCTCGCGCCAACCGCGCCGGAAACGTCCGCGTGACCGCCGCCCCCGGCCTTGCTCGGCGAGCTGCGCTTCTCGCCAGGCCGGGGGCGACGGCGAGAGAGCGCCGCTCAGTACCCGCCGTACGGATTCTGGGAGGACGACTGGCTACTGGGGGCGCTCGTCTGGTGGCCCGACGGGTGGTTCGTCGGGGAGCTCGACGGCGAGGACGTGGGCGTCGCGGTGGACGTCGGCTTGGTGCCCTGCGGGGCGATGATGCCGATCAGGCCGTGCTTGGTGCCGTCGATGCCCGCGGAGAACCACATGGAGTTCTCGCCGCCGTTGGTGGCGGTGCCGGGCTCCAGGTCCCACAGGCCGGGCAGCACGATCGGGTTGCCGTCGGCCGTGGCCAGCGCGCCCAGGTGGCGGCTGTTCTTGTACGCGTGCACGGTGCCGTCGCCGAAGTTGCCGATGAGCAGCGCGCCCCTGTACTGTCCCCAGCCCTTCGGCGCGGCGGTGATCCCCCAGGGGGCGTTGAGCCCGACCCTGGAGATGCGGCCGGTGAGGCGCCCGCCGGCGTTGAAGCGGCTCACGAAGCCCTTGCCCTCGCCGAATTCGGGCTTGCCGGTGGACGGGTCACGCAGGGCCCAGGACACCCAGATGCTGCCGTTGGCGATCGCCACGTTGTAGGCCTTGTACGTCCTGGGGACGCCCGGGTCGCGGAACTGCCAGCTCTTCAGGCTGATGCGCCGGAAGTCCTCGTCGAAGGCGTGGATGCGCCCGCTCGCGAAGTCGGCGGCCAGCAGGAAGTCTCCGTCGTCGGTCTCGACGAGCTCCAGCCCCTTGTAGTCGGCGCCACGGGTGAAGGCCCCGATGATCGCGTTCTTCGGGTCCACGTCCTTGTTCCAGCCCGTGATGGCTCCGCTCGGGCTGGAGAAGATGAACGTGGCGGGCTTGCCCTTGACGGTGAAGCCCTCGCCCGGGTTGAACACCTGGCCGGTGGGTGCTCCGCCGGGGATCCACACCTCGGTCTGCTCCTTCTTGCCCGTGCCGGAGTAGACGGTGGCGGTGCCGGTGCCGGTGTTCGAGACCCACAGAGTCTTGCCCATGGCCAGGCCCCACGGGTTGACGACCTTGGCGTCGGTGACCGGGGCTTTGCCCTGAACGTCCGACACAAGGTTGATCACGTCGAATCGGTTCCTGGTTGTGGTGGCGTGCGCGGGAGTGGTGAGAGTTGCTCCCCACACAACCGCAACAGCGCAGAGTGTGATGATGCGTGGCCGCATCCGTTGCCTCCTAGTTAGCGCTTGTGACGCGAGATACGTGGAGGGCTGTGGGCCGGTTCAGCCGGTTCCGGAAATATCGGGACAGGAGTTTTTTCGTGTCCTGAAGGGGAGAGGGATTGACATGAACGTGTTGGGCATTGACATCGGTGGTTCGGGAATCAAGGGTGCTCCTGTCGACATCGAGGCCGGCGAGCTGGTGAAGGAGCGCTTGCGCATTCCCACGCCCCAGCCGTCCAAGCCCGATGAGGTGGCGGAAGCCGTGGCGGAGATCGTCAAGCATTTCGGCTGGAGCGGTCCCATCGGGGTGACGTTCCCCGGCGTGGTCAAGGACGGGGTCGTGCTGACGGCCGCCAACGTGGACCACTCGTGGATCGGCGTGGACGCGGCCGGGTTGTTCGGCGGGGCGACCGTGCTGAACGACGCCGACGCGGCCGGCGTGGCGGAGGTGACCTACGGGCGCGGGCGCGGGGAGCGCGGGACCGTGCTCGTGCTGACGTTCGGCACGGGGATCGGCAGCGCGCTGTTCACCGACGGGACGCTCGTGCCCAACACCGAGCTCGGGCACCTGGAGCTGCGGGGCAAGGAGGCCGAGCACCGGGCGTCGGCGCGGGCGCGGGAGGAGCACGAGCTGAGCTGGGAGAAGTGGGCCGAGCGGGTGGAGGAGTACCTCCGGCACGTGGAGATGCTGCTGTCGCCCACGCTGATCGTCATCGGCGGAGGTGCGAGCAGGAAGGCCGACAAGTTCCTGCCGCACGTCCACATCGACACGCGCGTGGTCCCCGCCACCCTCCAGAACGAGGCCGGCATCATCGGCGCCGCCCTGGCCGCCTCCCGTCACTCATGAGCCGCTCCGGGCCGGGCTCACTTCGTACCGGGCCGGCTCGGGGCCACCCACTTGAAGTCCTTCGTGTCGTCCGGCAGGGCCTGCTTCCCCTCGGGGTACTGGAAGGTGGGGAACGCCGACTTGTCGATCTTCACGGTGGCGAAGTCGACCTCGCGCAGCCTCGCCCCCGGCCAGCCGTCCTGCTCGTACGGCTCGGCCATGTCGGCCAGCGCCTGCCCCTGCGTGATCAGGTAGGCGACGATGGCCGCCTGGCCCATGCAGTACGTGATGAGCGCGCCGATCATCACGGTCAGCACCTTGTCCGCGGCGTTGAGCAGCCATCTCAGGTACAGGCGGCCCTGGACGGCCCCCACGGGTGACAGCACCATCATCGACAGCCCGTACACGCTGGAGGCGGCGACCATCGTGGAGAAGGTCGCCATCGCCCCCTTGAAGAGCCGGAAGGCGTTGGCCACGCCGTCGAGGATGTCGCCGATCTGGTCGAGGGAGTCGCGCAGGACCTCGGTGCCCGCGTGCATCTTGCCGGTCACTCGGGAGAACTCCCGCTGGTCGTCGGCGATCCAGCCGCGGCGGGACTCGGCGGGAATGCCGTCCAGCACCTCCACGGGGTTGTCGAGGTCCCTGGCCATCTGTTTCCAGACCTTGGCGACCTCCGAGACCCGGTCGACGTCCATCTGGAGGGACTCCAGGAGGGCCAGCGACACCAGCGGGACGCCCGCGTACAGCTGGAGCCCCTTGAGCGTCCGGATGATCGGCCACGGCGCGGGCGGCATCACACGTACTCCACGATGCTTGCCTGCTCGGCCCTGCGCCAGTTTCCCGCGCAGGTGGCCAGGCTGTCGGTGATGCCGCGGGAGGCGATGGCGCCGCCCCGCAGGGCCTCCGTGCAGCCTCGCTGCGCCGTCTCGTAGGCCGGGCCGAGGATTCTCGCCAAGATCGTCCCCAGCGTGCCGTCGCCGAGGTCGGTGTCGTAGACGCGGTCTCCGGTCTTCATGAGGCCGGCCCAGACGTCGTCGTAGCGCTCGCCCATGGCGGCGATGACACTGGACGTGATGACCCTTGTCTCCTGCGGGGTGGACATGTCGCTCCTTCAGGTGTTCTGCGTCGAAGGTCATCTTTGTCGCCATGGAGGCGTTGATCATCTGGGTTCACCGGATGTTCGACGGGGCGCAACCAGCCGCTGTCAACGGGTTCAGGAAATCTTGATCAACTCCATTGGTCGCGCCGACGAACAGGAAGGTCACGGCATGTTCGACTTCGACCCGGCCGCCGTCACGCCCGAGGAGCTGGACAGGATCGGGCGGCGCGCGGACGAGGCCATGTCGAAGCTCGCCACGGCCATGGACGGGCTCGGCGAGGTCACCGGGGCGGGCACCGCGGCCGGGGGCCGGATCCAGGCGACCGTGGAGGCCGACGGCCTCGTCCGGGACATCCGCCTGGACGCGCGGGTGCTGCGCACGATGGGCAGTGACGAGCTGGCCGAGGCGATCGTGACGGCGCTGCGCGCGGCCCAGCTGTCGGCCCGGGGCCAGCTGGAGGAGCGCCTCGCCGAGGCCCAGGGCGGCGAGCGCCTGCCGTTCGACCTCGGGGACGTCGGCCGCCGCTTCGAGGCCGTCCAGTCCGCCTTCCTCTCCGCCCTGCCCCGGCGCTGACCGGCGGCGCGCCCCCGATCACCGGCCGGACTACCCCGCCTTCGGCGATAGCTCTTAGGGTGGGTGTTCTCCAGCCGATGAGGAGAGGGTGCATGCGAAACGTCGCTCGGACCTCGCTCGTGGACGCCGCGATCGACGAGCTCCGCCGAGAGATCGCGCGTGGTGTGTGGCCGGTCGGCACCAAGATCCCGTCCGAGAGCCAGCTCGCGCAGAGCCTCGGCATGAGCAGGCTGTCCGTGCGCGAGGCGGTGCGGGTCCTGGCCCACGCCGGGCTCCTGCACACCCGCCAGGGCGACGGCACGTACGTGACCGCCACCGACGAGTCCAAGGTCGCCCTGCGCCGGCGGCTCGACACGGCGGCCGCCATGGACATCATCGACGTGCGCCGCGGCCTCGACCTCGTGGCCGCCCGGCTCGCGGCGGGCAGGCGCACCGAGGAGGACCTGACCGCGATGCGCCGGACGCTGGCCCGCCGGGACGCGGCCGCCCGCGCCGGCGACCTCGACGGCTTCGCGGACGCGGACGTGGACTTCCACCTGCTGGTCGCGGACGCCGCGCACAACGCCCTGCTCGGCGACCTCTACCGCAGCATGAGCGACGCCCTGCGCGACAGCGTCAGGGACCAGGAGCAGGCGGCCCTGACGCCGGACAGCTCCCACGACGACCTGCTGGGCGCGATCGAGGACGGCGACGCGGCCCGCGCGGTCGCCGTCTCCGTCGCCATCCTCGACCAGCAGGAACGCGACCTCTGAACCGGGGTGGGCCTGCGACGCGGTGCCGCTCGGGAAAGCGGCGCCGCAGGCACACCCCGGGGCTCTCCCCGCCAGGACCGCCGATCACTTACCCGAGATGACGATCGTCTCCCCTGGCGAGCCCGTCTCCCCTGGCGAGCCCGTCGGCCCGGGCGGGTCCGATGGGTCCGGCGTGCCCGTGGGCGGGTCCGGCTCGGCTTCCGACCGGCGCGACCGGTGGACCAGCCGCGCCACGCGGGCCGGCCACCTCGGCGACGCCCCGTCCGGCGAGGGCGGCCGAGGCGGCAGGCCCGGCAGGCGGGACTGCGGCAGCAGCCACAGGGCCACCACCGCGACCAGCGCACCACCGACGGCGGCGATCACCAGCGCGTAGACAGGCACCCCGCCGGATCCCTGCCCCGCACCACCGGAGCTTTCCGGCCCCGCACCGGCGCCACCGGAGCTTCCCCGCCGGCCACCCGTGTCACCGGAGCCTTCCCGCCCCACGTCGGTAGCACCGGCGCTCGCCTGCCCCTTCGGCGACCGGGTAATCACCGCCGGACTCCCGTCCGGGAACCCGGGCGGCCGCACGGCCCCCCAGAACGACTTCCCCGCCGACATCGGCGCCACCATCTCGGCGGGCACCGGATCGACCTTCAGCCCACCGGGAACGGTCAGCGTCCCCACCACGTACGGCTGGAACAGCCCCTGGACGCCCTCCACCTTCCACACCCCCTCAGGCACCACCACCGACGTGGCGTAATGCCCGGCCTCCGGCAGCGCCGTGCCGCCGAAGAGCAGGCTCTTCCCGTCCGCCCCGGTGAACCGCAGCCCGACCGCTCCGAGATCCCCCTCGAACGGATGGGAGCCGTGCTGGAGCACCCAGAACCCCAGCGCGTACGACGTCCCGCCCTCGAACCGGGACGGCGCCGGATCCAGATAGGTCACCGCCCACCCGCCGGCAGCGGCGGCGGGCAGGCCGCCCAGGGCCAGCGCCACCGTGCTGGCCACCGTGGCGGCCAGCACGGCCAGAATCCTCTTCATGGGACCACCTCCGGTACAGATACACCGGAGGCGCGCCCCAGGTTCTGACGGGCCTGCGACATTTCCCGTTACGGCGCGCACAATGGAGGGAAGGCGAGAATTCGGCGGGGAGCGAGGAGGCTTGCGCCGTGTCCGCCACCGGACGCGCATATGTGACCGCAATGCTCGACGTCCTCGTTTTCGAGAACGTATTGGTGGCGTGGCGACGGAGCGCGCCCTGGGGCGGATACATGATCGTCTCGCACGAGGGCGAGGAGATCAGGTTGACCGCGCGACAGGCGGAAACGTGGGCGCGGGGCGCCTTCGCCGTCTACCTGGCGATGATCGACCAGGGACGCATCACCCCGCGCATCCCGCGCGGCACCGCGCAGTCGTAGCCCGCCCCGTGGCTGACCGCCCATAACCGGCCCGGTAAATCCGTCCCGGAATTCCCGCCATTCCCGGCGGGCGTCACGCAAAGGACGTGTGGCCCATTCCCGGGCCGCCGGCGGTCAGGACGACTGGTTGTTCATGAACTCCGAGATCTTCCACTTCCCGCCCTCCTTGCCGAGCAGGAACAGCTCGCGGAAGCGCGCGTCCCCCTGCTTGCTCCCCGAGCGGACGACGGCGTTCTCGGCGCCGACCGTACGCACGTCCACGATGGTGTGCATGGCCGACACCACGTCGGTCGCGCCCTGCAACTGCTGCTGGTAGAGGCTGCGGATCGCCTTGGTGCCCTCGGCCGTGGCCTCGCCGTCTATCTCGACCACCGCGTTGCCCGTGAACAGGCTGACGATCTGGTCCACGTTCCCCGCCTTGAGCGCGTTGAAGTAGGACTCGACGGCGCCGCGCGGCTGCCCGGCCGCCGTCGCCGTCGCGGTCGGGGACGGGGACGGGGACGGGCTCCTGGTGTAGGGACCGGTCGGGGTCACGGCCGCTTTCATCGCTTGCGTACGGTCACCGCCCACGTCGCAACCGGCGACCAGGAGGACGGGGACGATCGCCGCCGGTAGAAGTGCCCGGCGCTGAAAAACCTTGCTCATGGCCGCTTTGATGCCCGCGCCCGCCATGCGCGAATGCGGCGTTTGGCCACTCCGCACGACCCCTTTAGCTCGTTGGGGTGTTACTCACAGTAACGGTTCACTGGATCTGGCTGAGACCGGTCAGAGTTGCGATCGTTGCCGCCCCGAGACCAGCGCACAGGGCGCCGCCGATAGCGTCCGTCCAGTGCCGCGAATCCAGGCGAACCCCGAACCCCTCCCCCAGCGCGAGGACGCCGAACGTTGCGACAGCATCGATTCAGGACGGCGTTGCGTGTTGCCACTGACCCATCGAAGCCCGCACGTCTACCCCCCGGTGGAGACTGGAGCATAGCCCTCGGCCTGGCATCGGCGCAGCCGATATGCCAGAACGGCATGACCCCGCTCTGAGCAGGCGGAAGACGAGCCACTTCCCCCGTACGAGGGAGGCGGTCCCCGGGCCGGTCGGCTAGCTTCTGGAGCCGTGGCGGTTCCCTGGAAACCTTGGAAGCCCTGGAAGGCGGTGCTCTACCAGCTACTGGGCGCGGCGTTGCTGACGCCGGTGGCGGCGGTCCTGGCGGTGGCGCTCGTGACGGAGGTGTCCCTGGCGCGGGTGCTGCTGCTGTGGGCGGCGTGCCTGCCCGCGTCGGCGCTCGTGGCGTGCCTGCCCCTGGTGCCGCGACTTGAGGTCATCGCGCTGTCAGAGCTGCTCGGGGTGGCCGTGCCGGATCGCGCGGACCCGGTCTATCTGCGGGTGCTGACGGCGCTGCACCTGTTCGTGGGGGCGACGCTGAGTGCCGGGGTGCTGGCGCTGGCGCCCGCGTTCACCCGCCGGCAGGCCGCTCAGGATGATCTGGCGCAGGTGTCCGTCATGGCCGTGGCCGTGCTGGCGGTGATGGTGCTGGCGGGGGCCGGGCAGCAGCGGGTGGCGCGCAGGCTGCTGCGCTCCGACCCGTCGCTGGTGATCGAGGAGCTCGGCCGCCGCCAGAGCCTGGCGCTGGAGCTGCACGACTCGGTGGGGCACGCGCTCAGCGTCGTCCTGGTGCAGGCCATGGCGGCCCAGGCGGCCCTGGGGCGGCCGGAGACGGTGCCGGTGGCCCAGCGGTCGCTGGACCACCTGGTGGGCACCGCACGTGGCGCTCAGCAGGAGCTGGACGTGCTCCTTCGGGTGCTCGACGAGGGCAGTACGGCGCAGGCCCCACGCTGGCCGCCCTCGGCGCGCTCGTTCAGGGGCTGGACGTGGAGTGCCGTGCCGACCCGGTGGACCGGGTGCCGGAGGCGGCGTCGCGGGCGGCGTACGCGATCGCCAGGGAGGCGGTCACGAACGCGCTCAGGCACGGGCGGGGGCGGGTCCGGGTGGACCTGGCCGTCCGGCAGCACGCCGACCCCGAGGTGACCGCGGTCAGGGGCCGGGGTCCTTCGGGGGCGAAGGGGGGCGTGACCGCAGTCGGTGGCGGAGGTCCGGGCGGAGCTGGAAGGGGTGGGAAGGAGGTCGTGCTGGTCGTGGAGAACGAGGTGGCCGGGAGCGCGCCGCCCGGGGAGGGGCGCGGTCTGGTGGGGATGCGGATGCGGGCGCGTCTGGCCGGCGGGGTGTTCGAGCGGGAGGAGGTGGGCGGCACATGGCGGGTGACGGCGACACTGCCCGCGTGAGCAGGGGGATCCGGGTGGTGCTCGCCGACGACGAGCCGCTCATCCGCTCCGGCTGGGCCACCATGCTCTCCCCGTACGACGACATCGAGGTGATCGGGGAGGCGGCCGACGGCCACGCCGCCGTCGAGCTGGGCCGCGCGGCAGACGTCGTGCTCATGGACATCCGCATGCCCGGCCCCGCCGGCAGCATGGACGGCCTGCACGCCACCCGGGAGCTGGCCCGCCTCTCGCCGCGCACCCGGGTCGTCGTGGTCACGACGTTCGAGAACGACCAGCTCGTCTGGGGCGCGCTACGCGCGGGCGCGGCCGGCTACGTGCTCAAGCGCTCCCCCGCCGCCGACCTGGTCACCGCGATCAGGCTGCGGGACGGCGTGCTCTTCCCCGACGCGCTGCGCCGCATCGCCGCCCCGCGCCCGCGCGCCACCGCCGCCCACGACCTCACCCCCAGGGAGCTGGACGTCCTGCGTCACCTGGCCCGCGGGCTGAGCAACGCCGAGATCGCCGCCGCCCTGTACGTCACCAGGGAGACGGTCAAGACGCACGTCGGCAACGTCCTGGACAAGCTGGGCGCGAGAGACCGCACCCAGGCCGTCGTGCGAGCCTACGACCTGGGCCTGGTCCTGGCGGGCGATCAGGCGCCGACCTCCACGCCGCCGTCCGCCACCCGTACCCGGTAGATCGGCACGGACACCGCGTCCTCGTCCAGGCAGCGCCCCGACACCAGCGAGAACACCTGCTTGTGCAGCGGCGAGGCCACGGTCGGCTCGCCCTTCCTGGTGCCGACGATGCCGCGCGAGAGCACGTACGCGCCGCTGAACGGGTCGAGGTTGCCCAGCGCGTGCAGCGTGCCGTCGTGGGTGCGGAAGATGGCCACCTGCTCGCCGCCCACCAGGGCGCAGACGCCGCGTTCCGGCACCATGGCCTCGTAGTCGCAGATCCGCGTCCAGCTCATCGGGCCATCACCGGCTTGATCTGGCCGCGCTCGCTGGCGAAGACGATCGACGGGTCCGGCACGCCGGGGGCGTTGACGAAGGTGACGAACCTGTTCAGCTTCTCGGGGTCGTCCAGCGTGGCCGCCCACTCGTCGGCGTACGTGGCGATGTGGTTCTCCATCTGCGCGTCCAGATCGGCGCAGATGCCGAGCGAATCTTCCATGATCACCTCGCGGAGATAGTCGAGCCCGCCGTCCAGCGACTCCAGCCAGGTGGAGGTGCGCTGCAGCCGGTCGGCCGTGCGGATGTAGAACATGAGGAACCGGTCGATCGTCCTGATGAGCTCCTCCGAGCTCAGGTCCGTGGCCAGCAGGTCGGCGTGGCGGGGCTTGAAGCCGCCGTTGCCGCCGACGTACAGGTTCCAGCCCTGCTCGGTGGCGATGATCCCGAAGTCCTTGGACCTGGCCTCGGCGCACTCGCGGGCGCAGCCGGAGACGGCCGACTTGAGCTTGTGCGGCGAGCGCAGGCCGCGGTAGCGCAGCTCCAGCGCGATGGCCATGCCCACCGAGTCCTGCACGCCGTAGCGGCACCAGGTCGAGCCGACGCACGACTTCACCGTGCGCAGCGCCTTGCCGTACGCGTGGCCGGACTCGAACCCGGCGTCCACCAGCCGCCGCCAGATCTCCGGCAGCTGCTCGACCCGGGCTCCGAACAGGTCGATGCGCTGACCGCCGGTGATCTTCGTGTAGAGGCCGAAGTCACGGGCCACCTCGCCGATCACGATGAGCTTGTCGGGGGTGATCTCGCCGCCGGGGATGCGCGGGACGACCGAGTACGTGCCGTTCTTCTGCATGTTGGCGAGGAAGTGGTCGTTGGTGTCCTGCAGCGTGACCCGCTCGCCGTCGAGCACGTGGCCGTTGTAGAGCGAGGCCAGGATCGAGGCCACGGCCGGCTTGCAGATGTCGCAGCCCCTGCCGTGCCCGTGTTCGGTGATGAGCTGGGAGAACGTGGTGATCTTGCGGACCCGTACGATGTCGAACAGCTCGGCCCGCGAGTACGTGAAGTGCTCGCACAGCGCCTTGCTGACCTCGACGCCCGACTTCTCCAGCAGTTGCTTGAGCATCGGCACGCAGCTGCCGCAGGTCGTGCCGGCGCGGGTGCAGGCCTTGATGCCGGGCACGTCGGTGACGCCCTTGTCGGCGATGGCCGTGCGGACGTCGCCCGCGCACACGTTGTTGCAGGAGCACACCTGCGCCTCGTCGGGCAGGTCGAGGCTGGCCCCGGCCCCGCTGAAGAGCAGGTCGGACGGCGAGGCGGGCAGCGCCTTGCCGACGAAGGGCCGCAGGGACGTGTACGGGGAGGCGTCGCCCACGCAGATGCCGCCGAGCAGCGTCTTGGCGTCGTCGCTGATGAACAGCTTCTTGTAGACACCGCCCACCGGGTCCATGTAGGTGACGTCGAGCGCCCCCGACATGGCCCCGAACTGCGCCACCTCGACACCCAGCAGCTTGAGCTTGGTGGACATGTCGGCGCGCTCGAAGGCCGAGGACCCGCCCATGATCCGGTCGGCCGCCACCTCGGCCATCGTGTTGCACGGCCCGACGAGGCCGTAGACCATGCCGCCGACCAGCGCGCACTCGCCGACCGCGTAGATCGAGGGGTCGGAGGTGAGCATCGAGGAGTCGACCACGATGCCGCCCCGCTCGCCGACCGCCAGCCCGGACGACCTGGCCAGCTCGTCACGCGGCCTGATGCCCGCCGAGAAGACCACGACCTGCGCGTCCAGCACCGTGCCGTCCGGCTTGCGCAGCCCGGTGACCTGGCCGTCCGCGGTGACGATCTCCTGGACGCCCGCCCCGGCGTGCACGCCGAGCCCGAGGCCCTCGATGTGGGACTTCAGCACCGCGCCGCCGCCCTCGTCCACCTGCCGCGGCATCAGCCAGGGGCTCATCTCGACGATGTGCGCCTTCAGCCCGAGCGCGCGCAGCGCGTCGGCGGCCTCCAGGCCGAGCAGCCCGCCGCCGACCACGACGCCCTCGACCGCGTCCTTGGCGGCCACCCGGATCGCGTCCAGGTCGTCGATGGTGCGGTAGACGAAGGCGTGCTCGGCGCCCGGCACCGGCGGCACGAACGGCGCCGACCCGGTGGCCAGCACGAGCACGTCATAGGGCTCGGTGGCGCCGTCTGCCAGGGTGACCTCGCGGGCCTCCCGGTCGATCCCGGTGACCCGGCTGCTCAGCCTCGTCACGACCCCCGCGGGCACCTCGTAGGTGAGGTCCTCCACGGTGACGCCGGAGAGGTAGGAGGTCAGTGCCACCCGGTCGTACGCCGGGCGCGGCTCCTCCCCGATCACGGTGATCCGGCCGTCGAAGCCCTTGTCCACCAGGGTTTCGACGAGCCGGTGGGCCGTCGGCCCGTACCCAACGACGACGATCCTGCTCATACTGAAATCCCTTCCTGCTCGCACAGCCAGCCGACGATGCCCTCCACGGCGTCGCGGCAGGTTCCGCATCCGGTCGTCGCCCTGGTCGCGGCCGCCACTCCGGCCACGTCGCGGGCCCCGGCCTCCCAGCACGCCCTGATCTGACCCTTGGTCACGTTGTTGCACTGACAGACCTTGGCCGCGTCCGGCATCAGCGTCGGGCTGTCGGCCACCGGCGCCGACGACAGCCCGGGGAACAGCAGCCCGGCGCGGTCCCCCGGCACCGGCGCGCCTCGGTCGAAGAGCTGGGTGAGCGTGCCCACGGCGTCGCTCTCGCCCAGCAGGATCGCGCCCACCAGCCGCCCGTCGCGGATGACGAGCTTGCGGTAGGTGCCGCGGGCCCGGTGGCTGAAGCGCACCACCTCGGCGTGCTCCTCGGTGAGCTGGGTCTCGCCCATGGCGGCCAGCTCGACGCTCCTGGCCTTGAGCCTGGTGACCAGCCGGGAGCCCCGGTAGAGGGCCTTGCCGCCGGTGATCACGTCGGCGGCCACGGAGGCCTGCTCCCAGGCGGGGGCGACCAGGCCGTACACGGTGCCCTCGTGCTCGGCGCACTCGCCGATGGCGAAGATCGACGGGTCGTCGGTGCGCAGCTCGTCGTCCACGACGACGCCGCGCCGCACCTCCAGCCCCGCCGCGGCGGCCGGCCCGGTGACGGGGCGGACGCCGCAGGCCAGCACGACGAGGTCGGCCTCGATCAGCTCGCCGCCCGCCAGCCGGACGCCGTCCTCCCGCACCGACTCGGCGCTGACGCCGGTGCGGATCTCGACGCCGAGCCCGGCGAGCGTCTCGCCGAGCACCTCGCCCGCCTCGACGTCGAGCTGGCGCTCCATGAGATGCCCGGCCAGGTGCAGCAGCGTCACGGGCAGGCCGCGCCCGGCCAGCCCGCGGGCGGCCTCGATGCCGAGCAGGCCGCCGCCGACGACCACGGCCCTGCGGGCCTGGTCGGCGGCCTCCATGATGCGCTCGCAGTCGTCGAGCGTGCGGAACGGGATGGCCCGCTCCACGCCCGGGATCGGCGGCACGATCGCCTCACTGCCCGTGGCCAGGACCAGCAGGTCGTACGGCTCGCGCCGCCCGCCCTCGGTCACCACGTGCCTGGTCTCCCTGTCGATGTGGGCGACCGCGTCGCCGAAGGCGGCCTCGACGTTGTGGGCGTCGTACCAGGAGGATTCGAGCAGCCTCACCTGCTCGGGACGCGAGCTGCCGGCCAGCACGTTGGACAGCAGCACCCTGTTGTACGGCTGGCGCGACTCCGCGCCGAAGATCGTGATCCTGATGTGCGGGTCCCTGGTCCGTACCTCGCTGACCAGCCGCGACCCGGCCATCCCGTTGCCGACGACGACGAGCCTCATGAGTCCCTCTCCACCCTGACCGCGCAGACCTTGAACTCCGGCATCCTCGAGGTCGGGTCCAGCGCCGGGTTGGTGAGCCGGTTGGCGCCCTCCCAGTGGAAGGGCATGAAAACGGTGTCGCGCCTGATGGCGTCGCTGATCCTGGCCACGGCCTTCCCCTCGCCTCTCCTGCTGCTGACCCGTACGACGTCCCCGGGCGAGATGTCGAGCTGCTCGGCGAGGTCCGGGTGCAGCTCGACGAACGGCTCGGGAGACGCCTGGACGAGCGGCGCGATCCTGCGGGTCTGGGCGCCGCTCTGGTAGTGGGCGAGCACCCGTCCGGTGCTCAGGTAGATCGGGTAGTCCGCGTCGGTCTCCTCGGCCGCCGGCCGGTGCTGGACGGGCACGAACCTGGCGCGGCCGTCCGGGTGGGCGAAGGAGTCGAGGAACGGGCGCGGCGTGCCGGGGTGCTCCGGCTCGGGGCAGGGCCAGAAGACGCCCTTCTCTTCGGTGATGCGCTCGTAGGTGATGCCCGAGTAGTCGGCCGCCCCGCCCTTGCTCGCCCGGCGCAGCTCGTCGAAGATCTTGACCGGCTCGGTCTCCAGGCGGTGCCCGAGCCGCTCGGCGAGCCCGGCGAGCACGTCGAGGTCGCTCCTGACGCCCTCGGGCGGCGCCACGGCCCGGTTGCGGAGCAGGACGCGGCCTTCGAGGTTGGTCATGGTGCCGGTCTCCTCGGCCCACTGCGTGACCGGGAAGACCACGTCGGCCAGCGCCGCGGTCTCGGACATGACGAAGTCGCAGGTCACCAGCAGGTCGAGGGAGGCGATGCGCTCGGCCACGTGCTCGGAGGCGGGCGCGGAGATCACGGGGTTGGAGCCGAACAGCAGCAGCGCCCGCGGCCCGCCGGGGGTGCCGAGGGCGTCGAGCAGCTCGTACGCCGACCGCCCCGGTCCCGGGAGGCTGTCCGCCGGGACGCCCCACACGCCCGCGACGTGCTCGCGGGCCGCCGGGTCGTCGATCTTGCGGTAGCCGGGGAGCTGGTCGGCCTTCTGCCCGTGCTCCCTGCCGCCCTGGCCGTTGCCCTGCCCGGTCACGCACCCGTACCCGGAGCCGTGCCGGCCGGGCAGGCCCAGCGCCAGCGCCAGGTTGATGAACGCGCTGACCGTGTCGGTGCCCTTGGCGTGCTGCTCGGCGCCGCGCCCGGTCAGGATGTACGCGTTGCCCGCCGCGGCCAGCGCCCGGACCGCCTGCCGCATCCGGTAGACCGGCACCCCGGTGATCCGCTCGACCCGCTCCGGCCACCAGGCGGCCAGCGAGGTGCGGACCTCCTCGAACCCGGTGGTCCTGGCCGCCACGTACGCCTCGTCCACGAGCTCGTCGGCGATGGCCAGGTGCAGCATCCCGAGCGCCAGGGCCAGGTCGGTGCCGGGCGTGGGCTGCAGGTGCAGCCAGGCCTGCCTGGCCGTCTGGGAACGCCGCGGGTCGATGACGATCACCCGGGGGCCCGACAGGTGGCGCACGAACGGGGGCATGGTCTCGGCGACGTTCGCGCCGGCCAGCAGCACGACGTCGGCCTCGGCCAGGTCGGTGATGGGGAACGGCATGCCGCGGTCCATGCCGAACGCCTTGATCGAGGCGGCGGCGGCCGACGACATGCAGAAGCGGCCGTTGTAGTCGATCTGGCTGGTGCCCAGCGCGACCCTGGCGAACTTGCCGAGCGTGTAGGCCTTCTCGTTGGTGAGCCCGCCGCCGCCGAACACGGCCACGCCGTCGGGACCGTGTTCGGCGCGGATCGCGGACAGCCGCTCCGCCACGTGGTCGAGCGCGACCTCCCACTCCACCGGCTCGCCGTGCAGGAGCGGGGTGGTCAGGCGCTCGCCGTTGGTGAGCAGCTCGCCCGCCGTCCAGCCCTTCTGGCACAGCGCGCCGGAGGCGTTGGCAGGGATGTCGGTCCTGGGGCTGATGGCCAGCTCCGGGCCGATCTCCATGCCGCACTGGAGCGCGCAGTACGGGCAGTGTGTCTTCACGGGCTCACTCATCGGGTCAGACCCGGGCATAGGCGAGGCTGGCCACGACCGAGGCGCCGACCTTGCGGGTGTAGCACCACCAGGTCAGGGCGAAGCAGGACACGTAGAAGACTCCGAAGGCGAGGAAGGCGGGCGCGGGGGTCCCGGCCGCGGCGAACGACATCCCGAACGCCCGGTTGATGAGGAACCCGCCCAGCGCTCCCACCGCCGAGATGATGCCGATGGCGGCCGAGGCCTGGCGCTTGCCGTACAGCAGGGACTCCTCGCCCTCGCCGCGCTCGGCGACGGCCTTGGCCTGGAAGATGGCCGGGATCATGCGGTACGTGGAGCCGTTCCCGATACCGGCGGTGACGAAGAGGAGCTGGAAGGACAGGAAGAACATCCAGAAGTTGCCGGAGGTGCTGGCCATCCAGACCAGCAGCACGCCGCCGCCCATCCCGGCGAAGTTCCACAGCGTGACGGGGGCGCCGCCGAGCCTGTCGGCCAGCCAGCCGCCCACCGGCCTGATCAGCGAGCCCAGCAGCGGCCCGACGAACGCCACGGCGGCGAACGGGGCCTCGGGGAAGAGGCTCTTGCTGAGCAGCGGGAAGGCCGTGGAGTAGCCGATGAACGAGCCGAAGGTCCCGATGTACAGGAACGACATGATCCAGGTCTGGGCCTTGCCCGCCACCGCGAGCTGCTCGCGCGGGTTGGCCCTGGCGCTGGTGAGGTTGTCCATGAAGAAGAAGGCGCAGGCGCCGGCCACGACGATGAACGGGATCCAGAACCACCCGGCCGCGGCCAGCCCGAGCGAGCCGATCACCAGCGGCATGACGAGCTGGACCGAGCTGACGCCGATGTTGCCGCCCGCGGCGTTCAGCCCGAGGGCGACCCCCTGCTTGTGGCGGGGGTAGAAGTAGGTGATGTTGGCCATGCTGGAGGCGAAGTTCCCCCCGCCGACCCCGGCCAGCGCCGCGATCACCAGGAACAGCCAGTACGGCGTCTCCGGGTTCCCGACCGCCACGCCCAGCAACACGGCCGGGATGAGCAGCAGCGCCGCGCTCACCACGGTGAAGTTGCGCCCGCCGAACTTGGCCGGGCCGAACGTGTAGGGAACGCGCAGCACCGAGCCGACCAGGTTGGGCAGCGCGACCAGCCAGAAGAGCTGGTCCGTGGAGAACTTGTAGACCCCCATCTTGGTGGCCACGATGCTCCACAGCGTCCACACGGTGAAGCCGAGGTGCTCGGCGGCGATCGAGAAGATCAGGTTGCGCCGTGCGACGCGCTTGCCTGAGCTCTCCCAGAAAGCTGGGTCATCGGGGTGCCACTCGGCGATCCAGCGCGCCATCGACTTTCTCCTACGTTCGGCGTCCGGGGGGAACTCCAAAGTAGGAAGCGCGCGTTACGCACTTTGACGATCCGTGGCTGTGCGTTCGTTACGTGTGATTCACCGGCGTAACAAGCCACGCACATGCGTCACGGAGGAAACCTGCTCGTAATACTGGCTGATGATCAGCCGTAATCTTCTGCGTGGCTTGTCACGATACGTGAGCGGTCAGCCCTGGCTGTCGGCCAGGCGCCGCAGCGGCTCGCCGGTCAGCCGGTACTTCAGCCACTCGTCCTGGCGCACCGCGCCGAGCTTGTCGTAGAAGGCGACGCTGGGCTCGTTCCAGTCGAGCACCACCCATTCGAAGCGCTGGTAGCCGCGCTCGGCGCAGATCCCGGCCAGCTCCTTCATGAGCGAGACCCCGTGGCCGCCGCCCCGGTGCTGGGGGCGTACGTACAGGTCCTCCATGTAGATGCCGTGCACGCCGCGCCACGTCGAGAACGTCAGGAACCAGAGCGTGAAGCCGGCCACCTCGCCGTCGTGCTCGGCGATGTGGACGAACGCGGCCGGGTTGTCGGCGAAGAGCGCGGTGTGCAGCTGCTCCTCGGTGACCGTCGCCTCGTGCGCGGCCTTCTCGTACTCGGCGAGCTCACGGATCATGTTGGCGATTTCGGGCACGTCGGCGGGTGTCGCGGGGCGAATCATGGCACCCAGGGTATGACCCCTCCCCGATTGAACCCGCCCAGTGTGTCAAACGTCGTAGTTGTCAGAACGGTATTCGGGGACCGTGGCAGACGCTCAGGCAAGGTATCGGACAGGGGAGCGGAACCGATGGGCGTTGCACAGCAACCGGGGGTACTCCTGCCCTCGTGCCCCGATCTCAAGCTGGCGCTCGTGCTGGGCGAGCGGGCGCTGTTCGTGAACGGCGACCTGCAGACCGCACGGCGCTGGTTCGACTCGGCGTACCGGCTGGCCGAGCTGTGCGGCGACCCGTCGTCGCTGGCGAGGGCGGCCCTGGGGCTGGGCGGGATCTGGGTGCACGAGCACAGGACATGTGCGGAGTCGGAGATGGTACGCGCCCGCCAGCGGCACGCGCTGTCCTTGATCGACCCTCGCTCCTCGCCGGCCCTGCGGCTGCGCGTGCGGTTGCGGGGCGAGGAGGACTACCGCGCGGGCCGGCACGCCACGATCATGGAGCTGCTGGCCGAGACCAGGGGCTCCGGCGACGGGGCGGCGCTGGCCGAGGCGCTGAGCCTGGCGCACCACTGCCTGCTCGGCCCCGAGCACGCGGCGCTCAGGCTGGAGCTGGCGAGCGAGCTGATCGGCCAGGCCGCCGTCACCGAGCGCAGGGGCGACCTGCTGATGGGCCTGCTGTGGCGGACGGTCGACCTCTACCTGGCCGCGGACCCGCACGCCGAGCGCGGCCTGGCGGAGCTGCGCGGCCTGCTGACCGGCCACGACCACCTCGCGGTCGGGTACGTGGTCGAGGCCATCGAGGTCATGCTGACCATCCGCGCTGGCCGCTTCGCCGAGGCCGAGAAGCGGGCCGGCGAGTGCTTCGAGCGCGGCGTGACCGCCGGCGACATGGACGCGACCGGCTGGTACGGCGGCCAGCTCGGCGCCATCCGCTGGTTCCAGGGCCGGGCCGCCGAGCTGCTGCCCATCCTGTCGGACCTGGTCAGCTCGCCCACGCTGAGCCCGATCGACAACTCGTACCTGGCGGGCCTGGCGCTGGCCGCGGCCGTCGCGGGCGACCGGCGCGCGGCGGCCGGGCACCTGGCCAGGCTGCGCGTGGAGGAGATGCCGGGGTCGAGCACCTGGCTGCTCTCGATGTACTGCGTCGTGGAGACCGCCCACCTGCTGCAGGACCCGGACACGGCCGCGCGCGCGTACGCGCTGCTGCGCCCGTTCGCGGACCTGCCGGTGGTGGCCAGCCTGGGCGTGGCCTGCTTCGGCTCCGTGCACCACTCGCTGGGCATGGCCGCGCTCACCACCGGGGACCTGTCCACGGCGGTGGAGCACCTGCGGGCGGCCGTGCGGGCGAACTTCGCGTTGGGGCACTGGCCGGCCGCCGCGCTGTCGAGGTGGCGGCTGGGCCAGGCGCTGGCGCTGCGCGACGGGACGCAGGACAAGGCGGCCAACCGGGAGCAGGCAGCCGCCGCGCGGGAGGCCAGGGAGCTGGGCATGGTGCTGCCGTCCGTGGCCGGGCGCTCGTCCTCGGGGCAGGACGGTTGCCGCTTCCGCAGGCACGGGCGGCACTGGCAGGTGGAGCTGGGCGGGCGGCTCGCGCTCGTCGACCACAGCGTCGGGATGGGGCACCTGGCCACGCTGGTCGCCAATCCGGGCCGGGAGATCCTCGCCGCCGACCTGGCCGCGGGGTCGTGGACGCGCGAGCCCGAGGGCGGGTCGGCCCAGCCGGTGCTGGACGACCAGGCCAGGGACATGTACCGGCAGCGGCTGGGCCAGCTTGAGGCGGAGATCGACGAGCTGGAGTCGATGAACGACCTGGAGCGGGCGGCGGGGCTGCGGCTGGAGCGCGAGTGGCTGGTGGCGGAGCTGACGGCGGCGACGGGCATCGGCGGTCGGGCGCGGCCGTTCACGGGGAGCGAGGAGCGGGCCAGGATCGCCGTGGGCAAGGCGATCAGGCGGGCGCTGGCGCGGATCTCGGCGGTGGACCAGGCGATCGGGGAGGAACTGCGCGCCACGGTGCAGACGGGGCTGCGCTGCTGCTACCAGCCCCGGTAGCGGACCTGCGGCGGGCCCGGCCCTTGGGCCGGGGTGCGGTTTCCATCCGGGAGACTGTTCCCATGGAACAACGTATGTTGGGACGAACAGGACGCCAGGTGGGCACAGTCGGCCTCGGCGCATGGCAGCTCGGCGCCGACTGGGGCCAGGTGACGGAGGACGAGGCGTTCGCCACCCTGGGGGCCGCCGTGGACGCCGGGGTCACCTTCATCGACACGGCCGACGTCTACGGCGACGGCCGGAGCGAGCAGATCGTCGGCAGCTTCGCCAAGGGGCGGCCGGAGCTGACCGTGGCCACCAAGATGGGCCGCCGGCTGGAGCAGGTCCCCGCCAACTACGTGATGTCCAACTTCCGGGTCTGGAACGAGCGCTCCCGCCAGAACCTCGGCGTGGACACCCTCGACCTGGTCCAGCTCCACTGCCCGCCGACCCCGGTGTACTCGACGGACGCCGTGTTCGACGCCCTGGACACGCTGGTGGCCGAGCAGAAGATCGCCGCGTACGGGGTCAGCGTGGAGACGTGCGAGGAGGCGCTGACGGCGATCGCGCGGCCGGGGGTGGCGTCCGTGCAGATCATCCTCAACGCGTTCCGGCTCAAGCCGCTGGAGCGGGTCCTGCCCGCCGCCCGGGCCGCCGGGGTGGGCATCATCGCCCGCGTCCCGCTGGCCAGCGGCCTGCTGTCCGGCCGGTACGACGAGCACACGACCTTCGGCGCGGACGACCACCGCACCTACAACCGGCAGGGAGAGGCGTTCGACGTCGGCGAGACCTTCTCGGGCGTGGACTTCCGCACCGGCCTGGAGGCGGTCCGCCGCCTGGTTCCCCTGGTGCCGGAGGGCCTGACGATGGCCCAGTTCGCGCTGCGCTGGATCCTCGACCAGCCCGGCGTGTCGGTGGTGATCCCCGGCGCCCGCAACGCGTCCCAGGCCACCGCGAACGCGGCCGCCGCGACGTCCCCGCCCCTCCCGCCGGCCACGCTCGAAGCGGTCGAGGCCGTCTACGACGACCTGATCCGGCCGCAGGTCCACGACCGCTGGTAGGCGCATTGACGGGGCGCCGTCCCCGCCGCCCCCTCCGGTTGCACGGCCGAGCTCAACACCCAGGAGCGCTGGGCCACGACCGCGCCGGATCCCGGGCCGCGCCTTCACGGCCGCACGGCACTCGCCGGGCGCGGCCTCCCGCCAGGTCGTCCTCCACCCGATCCGCACGGGGAGCAGCACGGGGATCCGCGCGGGGAGCGGCACGTGGAGCGGCACGGCCTGGTCGGTGCGGTGAGATCCCCGTGGCGGCGGGGTGAGGCACGGGTGGCCGCGACGGCGCGCGGACCATGATTGTCGGTGGCGGCGCGTAGCGTCGCGGCTGTGAATCGCACCGACCGGCTCTACGCACTCGTCGAAGACCTGCGCGCCATCGCGCCCCGCTGCCGCTCCGCCCGCGAGCTGGCCAAGCGGTTCGAGGTGAGCGTGCGCACGATCGAGCGCGACATCACCGCCCTGCAGGAGTCAGGGGTGCCGATCTACGCCGAGGCGGGCCGCAAGGGCGGTTACGCGATCGACAAGAAGATGTCCCTGCCCCCGCTCAACTTCACCCCGGCCGAGGCGGTGGCCATCGCGGTGGCGCTCAGCCAGGCCGGCGACCAGCCGTTCGGCCGGCAGGCCCGCAGCGCGTTACGCAAGGTCGTGGCCGCGATGCCGGGCTCCGAGGGCGACCTGGCCAGGGAGCTGGCGCGGCGCGTGCAGCTCGTCCACCACCCGCCGGAGCCCGGCTCCCCCGAGGTCCGGCCGCTCGGGGGCGAGGGCATCTCCCGGGCCATCGAGGAGGCGCTGCTGCGGCGGCGCGTGCTCAGGCTCGAATACGCCGACGCCAAGGGCGCGCTGACCTCGCGGGACGTCGAACCGGGGGTGTTCCTGGGCGGGCGGGGCGGGTTCTGGTATCTCGTGGCCTGGTGCCGGTTACGCGATGACGTGCGGGTCTTCCGGCTCGATCGCATCGCCGCCGCGACCGTGACCGCCGAGCGCAGCCCCGACCGGCCGCTCGAAGGCTTCGCCGCCGACGTGCCCAACATGATCGTGGACACCGCCATGCTCGATTAGTCAATCGAAAACACCGACATAGGGTTGTCGCCACAGCGTTAGATCGTTGCTTTGTTCGAGAAAGGTTCAGTGACGAGGAGACGACGATGGACAGCACCGTGACCTGGTTCGAGATCGCGACCGACGATCCCGAAGGCGCCCAGGCGTTCTACGGTGGGTTGTTCGGCTGGACGTTCAGCACCGGCGAGGGGCCGATCGACTACCGGATGATCGGCTATCCGGGCGGCGAGCAGCCCGGCGGCGGGCTGTTCAACACCAAGGGCGAGTTCCCGGCGCACGCGATCTTCCACGTGCAGGTGGCCGACGTCGAGGCGGCCTGCGCGAAGAGCGAGTCGCTGGGCGGCAAGGTGATCACGAAGGTGATCGACGACGGCGCCGGCACCGACTTCGCCTACCTGCGTGACACGTCCGGGAGCGTCTTCGGGGTCTTCCACCGCAGGTGAGCTTCCCCCCACAGGTGAATCACCCGTTCGAGGGCCGGGGAGAACGCCTTCCCCGCAGACCCCCGGCGTACGGACGGGCCGCTTCCTAGGAGCGGTTCACCCCTTGCCCTGGGCACGCCGCCGATCGCCGAGCGGCGGCGCGTCCAGGGCCCATCCCCCGTGTCAGAAGGCGGCCTTGGACAGCCAGCGCTTGAGGAGGTCGGAGTCGCCGTACACGGTCAGCGCCTCGGGCGAGCGCCGGCCGTAGAGCATGAGCAGCAGGTCCTGGGCCGTCCCCTGGACTGCGCAGTCGCCCTTGGTGTGCCCGCGCGCCCAGTCGACCGTCCCGGCCGGGCCCTGGGTGATGGTCCACTCGCCGTCGGCGTCGTTCGCGTGGAGGTGGATCGTGGCCCCCTCCGCCTCGAGCTCCGCCAGCGACCGGGTCACCCAGGTCGCGTACGGCAGGTTGTGCAGGAATTCCTCGATGCCGTCGATCGCGACCTCGGCCGGGACGACCGGGTCGATGCCGAGCGCGAGCTCCGCGTCGACCCGGTGGATCACCAGCTCGAAGAGCATCCGGCGGGGCCACCACGACGCCTGCCGGTCCGGGCCCCACGTCCACACCGCCAGCGTGGGGTCGGTGTCGCCGAGCGTGCCGAGCAGCTCGGCCGCCCCGGCGGTCAGCCAGGCCGCGTCGCCGCTCTGCCCCTCGGCCAGCCCGCTGGGCACCTGGCGCGACCAGATCCGCTCCTGGACCTGGTTGCGCAGCACGTGCACCGCCCAGCGGTGCGTCTGGCCGACGTGCGTGATCAGCTCGGCGAGTGTCCATCCCGGGCACGTGGGCACCGGGACGGACAGGTCCGTGGCCAGGGCCGCCAGGCGGGCGGTCTCGGCGTCGATGAGCGAGTCGTATGTCACAGGCCCCACCCTAGGCCGCCGGGCAGGTCGCGCCCTTCTGCGGGAGCTTGCCCTCGATCAGGAACGAGTCCACGAGCTCCAGCACGCACTTGCTGCCCGACAGGTAGGCGCCGTGCCCCTCGCCCTCGTACGTCACCAGCCTGGCGGTCTTGAGCTGGGCCGTCAGCTTGGGCGCCCACTCGTACGGCGTGGCCGGGTCGCCCTTGCCGCCGATCACGACGATCGGCGCCGAGCCGGTGGCGTTCACGTGCCGCGCCTGATCGCTGCCCTTGGCCGGCCAGACCCGGCACAGCCCGCCGGACCCCTCGCTGCCGAACAGCGGCGAGATCTTCATGGCGGCCGCCTCGGTGCGGCGCAGCTCGGCCTCGCTGGGCCGCTCGGAGGTGTCCACGCAGGTGATGGCGGGGAAGCTGGTCATCTGCGTGGAGTATTTGCCGTCCTGGGAGCGGCCCGTGTAGGAGTCGGCCAGGTAGAGCAGCGCCTCGCCGCGCCCCTTGATCGCCTCCGAGAGCGCCTGCTCCAGGAAGGGCCAGGTCAGCTCCGAGTACAGCGCCGCCGCCACGCCCGTGGCGGCCAGGCCCTGGGTGAGCTCGCGGGTGCCGACCTTCAGCGGCTGGGTGGTGAGCTGGTTCAGCAGCTTGTCCACGTTCGCGTTGGCGGTCTCCTGGTCCTTGCCGAAGTCGCACTTGTTCTTGACGCACGAGCGCAGGAAGCTCTCGTACGCCTTCTGGAACCCGCGCGTCTGCACCAGCGTGCGCTGCTCGAACGTCACCGTCGGGTCGAGCGGCGCGTCGAGCACCATGCGGCCGACCTTCTTCGGGAACTCGGTGGCGTACACGGCGCCGAGCTGCGTGCCGTATGACATGCCGACGTAGTTGAGCTTGGGGTCGCCGACCGCCTCGCGGATCCGGTCCATGTCGCGGGCGGCGTTCACGGTGCCGATGTACGGGAGGATCTTGCCGGAGTGCTGCTGGCAGAGGGCGGCGAACTGCTTGTTGGCCGCCGCGGTCTCCTGGTGGGTCTGGCTGTCGGACGGCAGCGTGTCCAGCGCGGTGAACCTGTCCATCTCCACGGTGTCGCCGCAGCGCACGCCGGAGCTGCGCTCCACGCCGCGCGGGTCGAAGCTGATCAGGTCGTATCGGGCGCGCAGCCCCGTGAGCGCCTTGGCGGCCTGGTCGAGCGTGTCGACGCCGGAGGCGCCGGGGCCGCCGAAGTTGAAGACCATCGAGCCCAGCCGGTCCTTGCCGGTGGTGGGCAGTTTGATGAGCGCCAGGTCCAGCTTCTCGCCGTCGGGCTTGTTGTAGTCCAGGGGAACGGCCAGCTTCCCGCACCGTACCGAACTGTCCTGGCTGGCCGGTTGCTCACCGCCGGGACGCTTGATGTCGGTGCACGGCCCCCAGCTGATCGTGCCGGTGTCCGCCGTCGACTGCGTGGCGGGCTCGGCCGGCACGGTGGAACAACCGGCGACGACCGGGATGAGCAGGGCGGCTAGGACGCGTCGCATAAACAGACTTCTCCCTCGTCTCTCAGGGGGAAGTAGTGCCCACAATACGTGACGCCGCACCATACCTGGGTGAGGCGGCACGTACCCCTCCTGAACGTGCCGCCTCACAGGCCGAACGCCGCGGGCGGCGAAAATGACGGCGCCCCCGCGAGAAGTACTTCGCGGGAGCGCCGCTCCTGGATGACTCAGACGCCCATCGATTGGGTGTCGTTGCTCTCCGCGCCGCCCGCCTCGGTGACGCCGTTCTTGAGGTGGTAGCGGGCGATCGCCTCGCGCAACACCTCGCCGTCGAGCTCGCCCCGCTTGACCAGGCTGGTCAGCACGGCCAGCGTGATCGAGGCGGCGTCGACGTGGAAGTGTCGGCGCAGCGCCGAGCGGGTGTCGGACAGGCCGAACCCGTCGGTGCCCAGCGAGGACCAGTCACCCGGCACCCACTGCGCGATCTGGTCCTGCACGGCCTTCATGTAGTCGCTGACGCCCACGAAGGGGCCCTGCGCCTGGGAGAGCGCCTGGGTCACGTACGGGACGCGCTGCTCGGTGTCGGGGTTGAGCAGGTTGTGCTCCTCGCAGGCCAGCGCGTCGCGGCGCAGCTCGGACCACGACGTCGCCGACCACACGGCGGCCGAGACGCCCCAGTCCTCGGCCAGCAGCCGCTGCGCCTCCATCGCCCACGGGCCCGCCACGCCGGAGGACAGGATGTTGGCCTTCGGGCCCTGGGTCTGCGGCCCGTCGGCGAACTTGTACAGGCCCTTGAGCAGGCCCTGCACGTCGAGGTCGGCCGGCTGGGCGGGCTGCAGGTAGGGCTCGTTGTAGACGGTCAGGTAGTAGAAGACGTCCTCCGGCTGGTCGCCGTACATCCTCCGCAGGCCGTCCTTGACGATGTGGGCCACCTCGAACGCCCACGACGGGTCGTAGGAGATCGCGGCCGGGTTGGTGGAGGCGATGAGCGGCGTGTGGCCGTCCTCGTGCTGCAGGCCCTCACCGTTGAGCGTGGTGCGGCCCGCGGTGGCGCCGAGCAGGAAGCCGCGGCCCATCTGGTCGCCCATCTGCCACATCTGGTCGCCGGTGCGCTGCCACCCGAACATCGAGTAGAAGATGTAGATCGGGATCATGTGCTCGCCGTGCGTGGCGTAGGCGCTGCCCGCCGCGATGGCCGAGGCCATCGAGCCCGACTCGCTGATGCCCTCGTGCAGGATCTGGCCCTGCGTGGCCTCCTTGTACGACAGCAGCAGCTCCCTGTCGACGGCCTCGTACGTCTGGCCGTGCGGGGAGTAGATCTTGGCCGTCGGGAACATGGCGTCGAGACCGAACGTGCGCGCCTCGTCCGGGATGATCGGCACGAACCGGTGGCCGATCTCCTTGTCGCGCATGAGGTCCTTGAGCAGCCGTACGAACGCCATCGTGGTGGCGACCTGCTGCTTGCCCGAGCCCTTGGCGAAGCCGCCGTAGACCTCGTCGGCGGGCAGCTTGACCGGCTTGGCGCGCATGACGCGCTTGGGCAGCACGCCGCCGAGCGCCGCGCGGCGCTCCTTCATGTACTGGATCTCGGGGTCGTTCTCGCCCGGGTGGAAGTACGGGGGCAGCTCGCCCTCCAGCGCGGAGTCCGGGATCGGCAGGTAGAGCCGGTCGCGGAACTCCTTCAGCTCGGCCTTGGTGAGCTTCTTCATCTGGTGGGTGGCGTTGCGCGCCTCGAAGTCCTTGCCCAGCGTCCAGCCCTTGATGGTCTGGGCGAGGATCACGGTCGGCTGGCCGACGTGCTCGCGGGCCGCCTTGAACGCCGCGTAGACCTTGCGGTAGTCGTGGCCGCCGCGCGACAGCTTGCGGATGTCGTCGTCGGTCAGGTGCTCGACCATCTTGCGCAGGCGCGGGTCACCGGCGAAGAAGTGCTCGCGGATGTACTCACCGGACTCGACCGAGTAGGTCTGGAACTGGCCGTCGGGCGTGGTGTTCATCTGGTTGACCAGCACGCCGTCGACGTCGGCCGCCAGCAGCGGGTCCCAGTCGCGGCCCCACACGACCTTGATGACGTTCCAGCCGGCGCCGCGGAAGTACGACTCCAGCTCCTGGATGATCTTGCCGTTGCCGCGTACGGGACCGTCGAGCCGCTGCAGGTTGCAGTTGATCACGAACGTGAGGTTGTCGAGCTCCTCGCGGGCCGCCAGGCCGATCGCGCCGAGCGACTCGGGCTCGTCCATCTCGCCGTCGCCCAGGAACGCCCACACGTGGCTGCGGCTGGTGTCCTTGATCTGCCGGTTGAGCAGATAGCGGTTGAACCGCGCCTGGTAGATCGCGCCGATCGGGCCGAGACCCATGGAGACCGTCGGGAACTCCCAGAAGTCCGGCATGAGGCGCGGGTGGGGGTAGGAGGGCAGGCCGTGGAAGCCGTGCGACAGCTCCTGGCGGAACGCGTCGAGCTGGGCCTCGTTGAGGCGGCCCTCGAGGAAGGCGCGGGCGTAGATGCCCGGCGCGGCATGCCCCTGGAAGAAGACCTGGTCGCCCGACTCGCCGTGATCCTTGCCGCGGAAGAAGTGGTTGAAGCCCACTTCGTAGAGGGAGGCCGCGGAGGCGTAGGTGGCGATGTGGCCGCCGACGTTGGTGCGGGCGTTGGCCCTGGACACCATGATGGCCGCGTTCCAGCGGATGTAGGCGCGGATGCGGCGCTCGACGTGCTCGTCACCGGGGAACCAGGGCTCGCGCTCCGGCGGGATCGTGTTGATGTAGTCGGTGCTCCGCAAACCCGGCACCCCGACCTGGTGCTCGCGGGCCCGCTCCAGCATGCGCAGCATGAGGTAGCGGGCTCTGGTGCGGCCTTCGGTCTTGACGACGTTGTCGAGAGACTCGAGCCACTCGTTGGTCTCGCTGGGGTCGACATCAGGCAGCTGGCTGGGTAGGCCGTCGCTGATGATCGAGAATCGCTGGCGTCCGGAAGCCACTGGGTCTCGCCTTCCGAGGATGACTGATGTCTGGTCTGGGTCGCCTTCCATCCTGGTCGCTAGCCGTAGAAAACGCATCTCTACTGACCGGTAACCAGTGGTGTCCCTGCTGGCAGAGACAGATCAGATGGCCTAGACCACCGATGGTAGGACGAATCGCCACCAAAGGTTACATCCCGGGAGCAATTTAACAAGACAGGAAAACGAACGAAATTTCGCTCGAATGTCTCTGGACTCCTGGTCCCCGCACCCTCCACTCTCCCCCGAAGGAAGGGGGTTCTCACCCCACGAGGCGCGGCGTGACGGGCGAGTCTAGCGGCCATCCTCCCGGCCCGGCTCCGACGGGGGCCGTCCGGCGGAGGGTCGGCCGGGGGCGCATCGCCGCTGATCATGCCCCTTGTCGCCACTTGCGACCCGCATCGCCTCTCGCGACTTGTGACGCCCCTCACCGCCCATGGGGTCATGCCACCTCTTCTTCTCCATGACGCCCCCCAGACCCGCATGCCCTAAAGATCCCTCGCCTCCCTCTCATCCCGGCACCCCTGCCACCCCCAAGGCCCACCACCATCTCGAGGCCCCCTCCGCCTCCCCACGGCCTCCGAACTCCCTCCACGCCTTGCCCGTTCGCCACCCGGCCTGGGCACCGCCGCCTCATCGCAGCGTAACGTTTCGGTCATTTTTCTCCGCCCCTCTGGAGGGGGAGCAAAACTTGCGAATCACCCTTTTCGGACGGTCTCCCGCGTACCAATGTGGGATATATGAATGCTGCAGTAGGAGACCGGCTCCTGGTGCACGGACATGCCGTTGGCGAAGGGGACCGGAGTGGTGTGATTGTGGAGGTCCAGGGCCTCGAAGGCGGACCTCCCTACATGGTGCGCTTCGACGACGGGCACACCGGTCTGGTGTTTCCCGGCCCGGACGCCGTCGTGGTGCATAAGTAAGATTTCCCTGTGAGATCTGAAATCATCTCCGTGGCCACAGGGTCACGAGAGACAGTGCACGACATCACCGCTGAATGCGCTGATTTCGTGCGCAGGCAGGGCGAAGACGGGCTGTTGCATATCTTTGTGCCCCATGCGACCGCCGGTGTAGCCCTGCTCGAGTTGGGCTCGCGCAGCGACGACGACTTGCTCGCCGCGCTGCGCGACCTGTTGCCGCCCGACGACCGCTGGCGTCACGCCCACGGCTCGCCCGGTCACGGACGGTCACATGTCATGCCCGCGCTGATCCCGCCATATGCCACGGTCCCCGTGCTGGGCGGGCGTCTGGCACTCGGTACGTGGCAGTCGATCGCACTCGTCGACCTGAACGTCGACAACCGGCAACGCCAGGTTCGCCTGTCGTTTTTGTCGGATTGATTCTGGCCGACTACGGCCGTACCCGTGGCGACCGTTGACGACTGAGGGTCACAGCGTGTGGACTGTGCCGAAGCGATAAACCGCATAAGCGGGGCCACTCAAGCAGGAGGGATAAACGTGAGCGCGACCGCGGGTCAGGCGCAGGGCGAGCGCGGCCTGGCCGAACGGCTCGGCCTCAAGCCGGGTCAGGTGGTGCAGGAGATCGGTTGGGACGAGGACGTCGACGACGAGCTTCGCGACTCCATCGAGAACCTGACCGGCAACGAGCTGCTGGACGAAGAGAGCGACGACGTCGTAGACGTGGTGCTGATGTGGTGGCGCGACGGCGACGGAGACCTCTTCGACGCCCTCAGCGACGCCATGCGAGCACTCGCCGACGGCGGCCGGATCTGGCTGCTGACTCCCAAGGCCGGACGCGACGGCCACGTGGAGCCGAGCGACATCGGGGAGGATGCCGCTACCGCGGGTCTCTCACAGACCAGCAGCATCTCCGCCGCACCGGACTGGTCCGGGACCAGGCTCGTCACGCCCAAGGGCAAACGGTAGGGAGTCCGAGCGCCTTCCGTACGGCAGGATGAAGCCGTGAACGCACATCCTGCCGAGGTCGGCGCCCTGGCTCCGGATTTCGAGCTGCAGGACCAGCACGGCACCCCGGTGAGCCTGTCTCAGTTCCGGGGCACGAAGGTCGTGCTGGTCTTCTACCCGCTTGCCTTCAGCGGGATCTGTCACGGTGAGCTGTCCGCGCTGCGCGACCAGCCGCTCGACGGGGCACAACTGCTGACCGTGTCCGTCGACTCCCTGTTCACGCACCGTGCGTGGGCCGATCGCGAGGGTTACACGTTTCCGCTGCTCTCCGATTTCTGGCCACACGGACAGGTCGCGCGGGCGTACGGTGTGTTCGATGAGGCGAAGGGGTTCGCTCTTCGGGGGACCTTCATCATCGACGGCAAGGGTGTGATCCGGTGGTCGGTGGTCAATCCGACCTCCGCCGCACGCGACATCGCCGACTACATCAAGGCACTCGCCGACATTTCTTGACCTCGGAGGGAACGATGCCCTGCTACCGATGCGGGGCCCGGCAGACCGACCCGGTGCGCGGCGCCAGCCCGTGGCAGCGCGGGGTGCGCCGCGAAACGCAGGTGTTGATCTGCCCGGACTGTCAGCGGCTGCACGACCTCGACCTCGACTCGTGCGCGGCCTGCGGGTCGGTCGCGCTGATATGCCGGCTGGGCGAGGTGGAGTGCCGGTCCTGCGGCGACGTACGGCTGGCGCGCTCGGACGCGCTCGCGGGCTCTCCCGTCTCCCCACCGTCCTCACCTCCCGGCCTCTCGGCGGAGGTGGAAGCGGCCCTCAACCGCGTCCTGGGCCGCACCTGAGCCCCAGGACCGGACCCGAACGCACGGAGCCCTGAGCCGGACGCAGAGGCACGCACGGGGGCCTGGACGGGGACACGGGAGCCTTCACAGCGCCGTGAGCCGCTCTGAGCCCTCGGCAGGCTGCCCTGAGACCTGGGACCCGAATCCTGGATCCCTCGGCACAGGGCAGGACTCGGGCAGGGCTTGGCCGGGCGGAGGTCCAAGCTACGCCCGGCCAAGCCGGGTCCAAGCCCCGCTCCGCCCCGCCAAGCCGGATCCGAGCCGCGGGAATCCCTGCAGCGAATCCCTGCAGCGAACCCCGCGGGCGAAGAGACTCTTTCCAGACATTTGCTGAGCTGCGCTATCGTCTCCTCCGTGTCCGAGATGACTCCGAGCGTGAGCGAGAGCCCGAACCCGAGTGTGAGCGTGAGCCCGAACCCGGCTCCGAGCTCGTTCGTCGTCGCGCTCGACGTTGGCGGCACGTCCATGAAGGGCGGCCTGGTCAGCGACTCCGGTGTGGTGCTGCTGAGCGAGCGGCGCCCGACCCCCCGGGCGGAGGGCCCGGAGGCGGTCGTGTCCGCCATCTCCGACTTCATCAGTCACCTGGCCTCCTCGGGTGACGGCACCCCGGCCGGCGTAGGCCTGGCGGTCCCCGGCCTGGTCTCCGACAACGCCGCCGTCTACGCCGCGAACCTGGGCTGGCGCGACGTCCCCGCCACCAGCTTCACCACCCTGGACATCCCCGTCCTGCTCGGACACGACGTACGCACCGGCGGCCTCGCGGAGAGCATCCTCGGCGCGGGCCGGGGCCTGTCCGACTTCCTCTTCCTCCCCATCGGCACGGGGATCGCGGGCGCCTCGATCATCCGCGGCGAACCGTACGGCGGCTCCTCCGGCTGGGCCGGCGAGATCGGCCACACCCCGGTCTTCCCGGACGGGGAAGAGTGCGCGTGCGGCCAGTTCGGCTGCCTGGAGACGTACGCCTCGGCCGCCTCGGTGGGCCGCCGCTACAGCCAGCGCGCCGGCCTGGAGGGCGTCAAGGCGGAGCAGGTGGTCTCCTCCGACGACCCGATCGCCGTAGAGGTCTGGGACGAGGCCGTGGAGGCCCTGTCGCTGGCCCTGGCCACGTACACGCTCCTGCTGGACCCCACGGTGATCGTCCTCGGCGGCGGCCTCGCCGAAGCGGGCCCGGCCCTCTTCGACCCGGTACGCACTCGCCTCGTCAAACGCCTGGCCTTCCGCGAGGCACCCCCACTGGTGCCGGCCGCACTCGGGGTCGACGCGGGCATGCTCGGAGCCGCCCTCCTGGGCTGGCGCGCCGCAGGCCGCCCCGAACTGGGCCCGGGCTGGACAGTGGATGTGCGATCGGGCCCCGTGGTGTCGTAAGGTGTAGTGCCGATCAGGGGCGGTTAGCTCAGCGGTAGAGCACTCGCCTTACAAGCGAGGGGTCACTGGTTCGAACCCAGTACCGCCCACCTGCGACAAGAGCCCCGTCTCCGACCATGGAAACGGGGCTTCGTCCCATTAACCGGTGCGACAGAGCCCATTCGAAGATCCATTGGAGTTGTTCGCGATCTTCGCGTCGGCGATCCTGCGGTCAGCCTTGGCCGTGATGCGCTGATAGATCAGCGCTGCCCGAACCAAGTCATGCCTATGCGCAGTATGAGATCTTTGGGACTCGCGCCGGCGCTCGCCGCGATCGCGTTGCCGGCGAGCGCCATGCCGCCGCCAGGTTGCTTCACGAAAAGCCGCATACTGGCGCCATGTCGACCATGACAGCAAGACTCGACCGACTGCGAGCCATCGAAACCGGCCGACCCGTACACCTGCATAAGTTCTACCGACGCAACAAGCGGTTCCTCGTCTTCGGCGCCGAACGACACCAGTACCGCAACACCCCGCTCGACCCGACCTCGGTCCTGGCCCTAGAAGACGATCTCGGTGTCCAATTACCACCCGCGTACCGGGAGTTCCTGCTCCGGATCGGCCCCGGCGCGGGCCCCTACTACGGCGTCTGGGGACCGCAGGAGATCGTAAAAGAGACCGAGGGTGATCCTGCCAAACCCTTCCCGCTCACCCGTCGCGACGCCGAGGAGACCTACAACGCCTGGTACGCATGGGTCCAGGAACCAGAGCCCGACTCCGGTGGCGGCCCCAGCATCGAAGCCCCCTACCCCACACCTGGCTGCATCTTCATCGGCACCCAGGGCTGCTCCAGTGTCACCGCGTTGGTGACCGCAGGAGAGCTGACGGGCACGGTTTGGGATGTCTGGCTCGACGAAAGTGCCTGGCGACCGGCCACGGCCGCCCCCGCCAGCTTGGAGAGCGAGCTCTATGACCTGGCCGCACCGACGTATCTCGGTCCAACGCCCACCTTCGACGCTTGGTACGAGGCATGGCTCACACGCGCCGATGTCGAACTGTCACCTCCAGGAGAAACCTCCTGAGCGGTGCCGCATCATCACGCAAGCCCCGTTACGCGCGAGCGCTCCCGTTGGTTGCTGACGCCGAGGCATGCCACCACACGTGATGCGTCGGGAGACAGGAAGAGCTGAAAGTTGTAGGCGGACTCGGTGCTCTTGACGATGCCGAGGAGGAGGTGCTGAAGTCCGCAGGTGCCAAGCCGCGCGATCGCCTCGTCAAAGCCAAGGGACGGGTTCCCCATCCGGCGGGCAAGACGAGCGCGACGCCGGTAAGTCCTAGTCAGGGACAGCGCCTCGACCGGGTCCTGCCACACCTCGAAGGACGCTCCAGCCGTGAGCGCCCGTCGGCAAGCACGGCCTGCTTCCCCTGCATTGTCGAGGAGTTGAACGAGCGTCTCTCTGTCCACGAAGGCAGCGTACGCACAGCGGGGTCTCCCGGTGCCATGCGATATACGTGCAATGATCATGAAGACATCGGCATGCAGGTACCGCTCCGTCCCAGGTAAATAGCCATGCCCCCGCGGTAACGGTCACGAGCTATAGAACCGCCGGCAGTTCGCCCCGTGCGGGTGGATCGCCCGTAGGGGCGCCGGGTTCGCTTCCGTGCCGTCTGCATGCCGCAAGGCCGTGCCATACCGTGCCAAATCCCACAAGCGGCTCCTTACGAGCGAGGGGTCACCGGTTCGAACCCAGCACCCGCCACCTGCATGAGCACCCTGTCATCGATCTTGAGAACGGCGTCTGGGTGACTAAGAGGTCGCGCCGCAAGGTGATGGCGTGGTTCGGGGCGCTTGGTCCAGCGGCGGGTGATCCAGGCTCGGCGGATCAGCTACGGATCGCGATGACGGCGTCGGCGAAGTCGAAGAACGCATCGACGATGGCCGTTGGGCGTTCATGGCAGCGGGCGAGTCCTTCGCCGACGCCGACCTGCCACGCGTAGCGCCCGTCACTTCCCCACGAGGCCAGTCGCAGCGGCGATCCGACCCAGGGTCCGGCGCAGGGCCGCCACCTCGGCGGGGTCGATGGCGCTCAGCAGTTCCTCGTCGTTCTGCCGCGCCAGCAAGAGCGTCTGGTGCCGCAGATCCTGGCCGGTCGGTGTCAGCTCGATGAGCTGCCGTCGACGGTCTGCGGTGTCCCGTACTCGTCGTACGGCATCGAGCTTCTCAAGTTCGTCGAGCATGTCGACGACCACACTCGCGGTCACCCCGACGGCCTTGGCCAGCTCCAGCTGCGCCCGGGGCCCGTCGGCCAGGAGCTCAAGGACCGCACAATGCCGCGGCCGCAGGCCGAGCGGGGCCAAGCGATCCGCGAACTGCCCGTTCGCCTCCTGGCCCAGCTTGCCCAACAGGAAACCCACCGTGTTGATCAACGACTCTTCCGCCATCACACCACCAATGCTAGCCTAGCCATATGATTCGGCATCCGAAAGATATGGCTCCCTCATTAAATGTCCGTCGATTCGGCGCACTTGTCGTGCTCCTCACCGTGGTCACATCCGGCTACTTCGCAGTGTCCAGCCTGGCGGACCCGGGCGGGCTGGTGCCTGGAGGCGATCAGGCCGCCCCCAGGACCTATGCCGCCTACATGGCGGCCCGCAGCGTGGTGCTGCTCGGCGGAATGGTCTGGTTGCTGGCCCGACACGCGTGGCGTTCCCTCGGGTTGCTCCTCGCATTGAACGGCGCGGTCCAGATCGGCGATGCGGCGATCGGCGCTGCGCACCATCAGGTCCCTCAGACGATCGGGCCCCTGGTGTTCGCCGTCGCCCTGCTGACAGCCGCTCGGCTGCTCACCGGCCGCAATCCGACCCGGGGACGGATCCGACCGACCTCACGGTGAGACCGGCCACCGAAGCGATGCCATCCGCTTGAAGGCCTCGTCCGCCCAAGGAAGATCGACCAGAGAGCCGGCAGGCCGCCCACCCGTATGAAAACCCTGGCTTCGGCCTTGGAAAACCACGGAAGGTCCGGGTCACCGGGGCCGGGAGCCCTTCCCTTTGCGGCGGGCCGGTACGGCGCGACGGCCGGAGCCGGTCTTCGCGGGTTTCTGGGCCTGGCGCTGTGCCGGTTTCTCCGCAGGGGCGGCAGGGGTACGGCCCCGCGAGCTGTTCACTGTCCGGCCGCGGACGATACCGATGAAGTCTTCCACCAGGTCGGTGGTCGCGTCCGTGGGCCAGGCCAGCGCGACCTGGGACTGCGGCGCTTCCAGCACCGGCCGGTAAGTGAGGTCCCTGCGGTGATAGAGGCGTGCCAGCGACTGCGGAACCAGGAGCAGCCCGGCGCCGGCCGCTACCAGCTCGATCGCTTCCGCGGTCGTGGCCGGGCGGGTGAACGCGGGCCGCCCGGGGCGGACCGTCCACTCGATGGTGTCGTCCAGGGGATGGAGCACCTCGTCGTCGGCCAGGTCGGCGATGGTCACCTCGTCGGCGGCGGCCACCGCGTGGTCCTTGGGCACCACGACCACCGTGGTCTCCACGTAGAGCGGAATCACGCTGAGCCCGTCCCGGTCGACCGGCAGCCTGACGAATCCGGCGTCGGCGCCGCCGTCCCGAAGGAGACCCACCACCTCGGCCGCGGGAACAGTGGCCAGGGTGATCGGCACGTCGGGCAGCCTCTCGGACCAGATGTTGACCCATTTCGCGGGTGTCACCCCGGGCACGTACGCCAGCCGGAACGCCTTGGTCTCCCCATCAGTCACGTCCTCAGGGTATCGATGTCATGGAAACCCGTTCCGACTGACTACTCTTGACGTCATGACCTCGCCCAAATCGAAGAGCATCCAGACGATGAAGCCCGAGACCGCGGCCAAGAAGCTGGGTGTCCTCCTCTCGGCCACTCCCGCCGAGTTCCAGGCGGGCGTCGTCTCCAGGGACGAGCTGAACGAGTTGCAGGCGACGCCACCCGCCTGGCTCACGGATCTGCGCCGCAACGGCCCGCACCCCAGGCAGGTCGTCGCCGCGAAGCTCGGGATCTCCAATTCGGGCCTGATCAGGGCCGGGATCACCGAACCGCTCACCACCGCTGAGATCGATGCGCTGAAGGCGGAGAACCCGGCGTGGCTGGAGCACGAGCGGTCCGTCCAGGCCGAGACCCGCAAAGAAGCACTCCGGCTCAAGCAGCGGCAAGACGGCTGAGGTCTTGAGGCTGGGGTGATGCGGTTCGCGCCGGGCCAGGCGCGGCCCACTGGCGACGACCCCTGCCACATGGGGTCAACAGCGACGCGGGGGTACGCAGCCGATCAAGGTTGAGCACCCGATCAGGACGCCGTGCCGATCCGTACCTTGGACTCAACGACGGACGTCTTCCGGTGGAATGCGGCAAGTGTCAGAGTATTGCTGTGGCTGAGCAACCCGATGACACGCGAAGACTTCGCCCGACATGGCCGATCTGGGTCAACCTGCTCTTCATCGTCTTCGGCCTGTTCGTCCTCGTGACCCAGACCTTGGGGCTGCTCGCGGGCGGGCCCTGGGACCTGTTCGGCTGGAACCTGGGGTCATGGTCGTGGCTGGGGCGGCTCGTGGTGATCTTCGGCTGGGTCCTGCTCGTTCACCTGCATGTTCGAGATCTGCTGCGGAAGCACAAGAAGAGCGGGTTGGACGTCACGGGCGGATCCTCACCTCGCCGGTGAAGGTACGACCGTCGGTCAGGTGACCGGCGACGGAACCGGTGCAGCCGGCCACCGCCTTCGCGATGGCGGCGCCGTCCACCCGGAGTTCGCCGTACGGGAGCGCCGTCGCGGCGAGCCTTCCGTCGGCGACCGCGCGGACCGTACTCAGGAGGATCCCGTGGGGCCCGCTCCCGGAACGACCGGATGAGTCGCGCCGGGGCAGGTCCACGTCGAGGCGGGCCGTCGCGGCGGGGGCTGCCCGGAAAGCGCCTGCCAAATCACGCCGAGCGGCCGATCGTGTCGGCGCGGACGGCATGCGCGAACGGCAGGCCCCGCGTGTACCGTTCCAGCTCGTCGAGTGCCGAGTGGGCCAGGCGGCGCAGCTCGCCGCCCACCGAGCCGGCGACGTGCGGGGTGAGCAGGACGTTCGGCAGGTCGTAGAGCGGCGAGTCCGCCGGGAGGATCTCGGGCTCGGTGACGTCGAGCACGGCGTCGATCCGGCCCGAGGCCAGTTCCTTGGTGAGCGCCTCCATGTCCACCAGCGAGCCGCGCGCGGTGTTGATGAGCGTGGCGCCGTCGGAGAGCAGTCCCAGGCGCCGCGCGTCCAGCAGGTGCCGGGTCTCCAGCAGCGCCGGGGCGTGCACGGAGACGACGTCGGAGGCGGCCAGCAGCTCGTCGAGTCCGACCGGCCGGGCGCCGAGCGCGGCCGCCGCGGTCTCGTCGAGGTACGGGTCGTTGATCAGGAGCTCGAGGTCGAACGGGCGGAGCAGGTCGAGCACCCGGCGGCCGATGTGAGAGGCCCCGATGATCCCGACGGTCCTGCGGTAGTTGCCCAGCGAGGGGAAGTGCGCCGCCCAGTCGAGGGCCCGGCGCTGCGTGCGGTAGAGGTCGCGGATGCCGAGGACGCGTTTGCCGGCGAACAGGATCGCGGCGACGGTGTACTCGGCCACGGGGAGCGCGTTGGTGGCGGCGCCCGACGAGACGGCTATGCCGCGTTCCCAGCAGGCGTCGGTGATCAGGCTCTTGACCGTGCCCGCCACGTGGACGACGGCCCGCAGCCCGGGTGCCCGCCGCAGCACGGAGGCGTCGACGGGCGGGCAGCCCCAGCAGGTGACGAGGACCTCGGCCGCGGCCAGCTCCGGCACGTCCGCGAAGTCGCTGACGACCAGGCCGGGGTCGACGTCCACCAGCCGGGTGAGCCGGTCGAGCTCGTCCGGCCCGAACAGGTCGTCCTTGAATCGCGGCTCCATGGCGAGCAGCGCGCGGGGAAGGGTCACTTGACGGCTCCAGCGGTCATGCCCGCTCTCCAGTACCGCTGCAGCACCACGAAGGCGATGACCAGCGGCACGACCGCCACCAGCGAACCGGTGATGGCGAGCAGGTAGTCCTCCGGATGGCCCTGGTTCAGCGACGTGGTCTGCCAGGTGTACAGACCCAGGTTGAGCGGGTAAAGGTGTTGGTCGGTCAGCATCACGAGCGGCAGGAAGAAGCTGTTCCAGATGCCGGTGAACTGGAAGAGGAAGATGGTGACGAAGGCCGTGCGGAGCATCGGGAAGCCGATGCTGAGGAAGGTGCGCAGGTCACCGGCGCCGTCGACGCGGGTCGCCTCGATCACCTCGTCGGGCACGTACGCGGCGCTGAACACCCGGGCGAGGTAGACCCCGAAGGGGAAGACCAGGCTCGGGAGGAAGACACCCCAGAAGGTGTTCACGATGCCGGTCTTGGACGCCAGCAGGTAGATCGGCAGGGCCATCGCGCTGGCCGGTACGAGCACGCCGAGGAGGATCAGCCCGAAGATCTTCTCCTTGAACGGGAACGAGAGCTTGTCGAAGGCGTACCCCGCCGCCACGCACAGGGTCGTGGCGATGAGGGCGCCGCCCACGGCGTAGAGGGCGGTGTTGCCGAGCCACCGCAGGTAGATGCCGTCACCCGCGCTGAACAGGTGCGCCAGGTTGGCACCGAGGTCGAAGGTCCGCCCGAAGGCGAAGCCGCCGGTGCCGAACAGGTCACGCATGTTCTTCGTGGCCGCCATGAGCAGCCACAGCAGCGGCATCACCGTGTAGAGCACGGCGATGACGAGGACGCCGTTGACGGCGGCACGCGAGAGCAGGCGCGGCATCGGGCGGGAGCCGCGCTTCCTGCGCCGCCTTGAGGCGGGAACCGGCGGTGCGGGCGTCGCGGTCAACGTCATGGCTGCACCCTCCGCGCCGAGAACCGGGTCACGATGAAGGACAGGACCCCGCCGAGCAGGGCGATCAGGATCGAGGCGGACGCGGCCAGGCCGTAGTCGTGGTTGTCGAAGGCCGCGCGCATCGCGTACATGTTCGGGCTCCAGGCGCTGCCGATCTCGGTCGACGCCCGGTAGATCACCTTCGGCTCGGTGAAGAGCTGCAGGGCGCCGATGACGGTGAAGAGCACGTTGAGCGCGATCGCCGGGCGGATGAGCGGGACCTTGATCCGCAGCGCGATCCGCAGCCCGCTCGCCCCGTCGACCGTCCCCGCCTCCAGGACGTCCCTCGGGACGGCCTGCAGGGCGGCGTAGAGGATGACCATGTTGTACCCGACCCACTCCCAGGTGGAGATGTTGACCACCGAGAGCAGGGCGTGGTCGGCCGACAGGAAGCTCCACTTCACGCCGGCCGACTCGAGCACGTCGATCACCGGGCTGAGCCCGGGCGTGTACAGGTACACCCAGATGATCGCGGCGATGAGCCCCGGTACGGCGTGCGGCAGGAAGAGACCGAGCTGGAAGAAGCGTTTCGCCCGGACCATGGCCGAGTCGAGGAGCAGGGCGAGCAGGAGCGCGCCCCCGATCATCACCGGGATGTAGAGCAGGACGTAGGTCGCGATGACCAGGAAACTGTCCCGGAACGCCGCGTCGCCGAGCGCCCGGGCGTAGTTGCCGAGGCCGACGAAGAAGGTCTCGACGCCGCCGAAGCCGAGGCCGGAGCTGCGCTCGGTGAACAGGCTGAGCCACGCCGCGTACACCAGCGGCGCGATGGAGAAGGCGAGGAACAGCAGGAGGAACGGGCCGACGAGCAGGGCGGCGGTGCGCCCCTGCCCGCGGGCCGGACGGGTCGCCACGGCATCTCCTTGAAGGGGGGAAGTGGGCACTACTGGGCGACGCTCAGGCCGCGGTTCTTGAAGTCCGCCACGGTGGCCTGCTGGGCGCTCGTGAGCACGTCGGCCAGCTTCACCTCGCCGCCGGCGACCTTGCCGAGCGAGTCGGAGATCGCCGTCCCGGTCACGCCGGCGCTCGGCCCCCACGTCCAGCCGGCCGGGATCGACTCGTACGCCTTGGAGACGACGGAGAAGATGTCCTGGCCCCCGTAGAAGTCGGTCTTGAAGGCGCTGGTGGCCGGCAGCAGGGCCGGCGCGGCCGGGAGCATGCTGCTGGTGCCGCTGGACAGCCAGGCCTTCATGCCCTCGGGATCGGTGGTGATCCACTTGATGAACTCGAGAGCCTGCTCAAGGTGCTTGGCGCCCTTGGGGACGGTGAAGGCCGAGCCGCCCAGCATCGCGGAGGCCGGCCGGCCGTCCCAGCTCGGCACCGCCGCGATGGCCCACTTGCCCTTCTGGTCGGGAACGGTGGACTGGAGGGCCCCCGCGCACCAGTTCGCGCAGATGTAGGAGACGACCTGGCCCTTCTGCACGGCCTGGAAGAAGGCGTCGTCGCTCGTCGAGTTGTACGTGCCGACCAGCCCCTTAAGGACCAGGTCGTTCCAGTACGCGGCCATCTTCTTGGACGGCTCGTCGTCGATGGAGACCTTCCACGACTGGCCCTCGGTTCCGTACCACCGGCCACCGGCCTGCCAGGAGAGCGCGGCCAGCACGCCGGCGTCGGCGGTCGCGAAGATCCCGCCGCGCGCCTTCGCGTCGGCCTTCTTCACGTCCGCGAGCAGCTTCGCGTAGTCGTCCCAGGTCTTCGGCAGCTCCAGCTTGTGCTTGTCGTAGAAGTCCTTGCGGTAGAAGAACATCAGCGGGGCGACGTCGCGAGGGATGCCCCAGGTCTTGCCTCCGAGGTTCACCAGTTGCTGGACCTGGGCGGGGAAGGTCTTGGCGACCACCGGGCCCGCGGTCTCGGTGAGGTCCTCCAGCTCGCCCTGGCTGACCACGTCGGGCAGCTGGTTGTACTCGACGATGGCCACGTCCGGGACGTTGCCGGCCTTCACCGAGCTGGCGAGCTTGGTGTAGTAGTCGCCGCCGCTCGGCACGTTCTCCCACTTGACCTGGAAGTCCTTGTGGGTCTTGTTGAAGGCGGCGGTGACGACGTCGGATGCCTTGACGAAGGAGCGGAAGGTGATGACGTCCGCCCCCGGCTTCGCGTCGGAGGCACCCGGATCCGTGCCTCCGCAGGCGGCCAGTGCCGACAGCGAGACGACAGCGCCCGCGAGCAGGGCCGTGATCCGCAGGCATCGAGGCTTCATATGCACCGTCCAGGGAGGGAAGTGAAGATTGGTGCAATCATTTTGTTTCGTATGAAGCCTGTCAATGCATCCCGAAGCAGCGATACGTTACGATCGCGTCACAAGCAGGAAAAACGAAAGAAAACGAAAGTGCCTATGCCTGCGTCGCGCCGCACGACGCCCGGATCCGCAGGCTCGGCCGCAGCAGCAGGCCGCACAGTGGCCTGCCCGGATCGTCCAGCCGATCGACGAGCATCCGCACGGCCGCGGCCCCCACCTCCTCCTTGGGCGGCGACACGGCGGTCAGGGGGATGTCGGCGAGGGAGGCGACCTCGTCGTCGTAGGTCACGATCGCCAGATCCTCGGGTATCGAGACGCCGCGGCCGCGAAGCTGCCTGACCAGGGAAAGGGCGTCCATGTCGTTGTGCACGAGCGCGGCGCGCACGCCCTCCTCCCTGAAGGCGTCCAGGAAGTCGTCGACGTGCTCGTCCATCCCCGCCGGAGCGCCCACGGCGGCCCGCGGGAACATGCGCACGGGCCCCTCCCGCAGGCCGAGAGTGCGCTGGGCGAGCTCGTGTCCCTCGCGGATCCACGGGGTGGTCCTGCTCTCGCAGGCGAGCAGCGCCACCCGCTCGTGTCCCAGCCGGGCGAGATGGCACGTGGCCAGATAGGCGCCGTACGCGTGATCGGTCGCCACCTGCTCCACCGCCGGCATCGACCAGCCCGCCTTCCGCTCGACCAGCACCGCCGGTATGTCGAGCTCGTTGACCCACTGCTCCGTGGCGAGCGAGAGCGTGGGGTTCTCGCTCGGTGTCAGCAGCAGGCCGTCCACGCCGGACGACAGCAGCTGCGCCACCTGGCGGCGGTCCTCCTTCAGGTCGTAGCGGGAGACCGCGAGGCTGATCCGCACGCCGAGCTCGCGCGCGGCCGCCTGCGCGCCCCTGATCACCGCCGGGAAGTAGTACGCGGTCTGCGGCACGAGCATGCCGAGCACGTACGGCTCGCGCTCCCTTTTCCGCTCGCCCGCGGCCGGCTCCTCGCTCTCCCGCGCCGGCGCGTCCGGAATCGACACGGCCCCGCCGTGCACCCGGACGAGCAGCCCGCGCCCGGCCAGCTCCCGCACGTCGTGCCGGATGGTGACGGCCGAGACGCCGAGCCTGGCGGCCAGATCGGCGACCTTGACCGAGCCCTTGCGGCTCAGCTCCTGCAAGATCGCCCCGTGTCGCTCCTCGGCCAGCACGTGGGGGCTCCTTCCGGTTCCGCGCGATTTCCTGCGCCATCGTACCGCTGACATTCGCTTTCGAAATCGATCGATTGCGTTTCCAGCGTGGAACGATCATTCCGGGGGTGAGGCCACCGAGGCGCGTTGGATGAGCTCGGAGCGGAGGGTGTGCATGGTGCGGGCCGGCTCGGCGCCGCCCAGGATGTCGAGGAGGACCTCGGCCGCCTTGGCGCCGAGCTGGTGCACCGGCTGGGCGATCATCGTCAGGGGCGGGTCCATGACCGCCGCCCACGCGCTGTCGTCGAACCCGATCAGCGCCACGTCGTCCGGGTAGGACAGCCCCGCCTGGCGCAGGGCGCGCAGGGAGCCGGTCATGCCGTCCGTCTCCGTGCAGAACACGGCGGTGACCCGGTCGGGGAGGGCGAGCATGCGGCCGACCTCCCCCACCACCCGCGCCTCCGTCTTGGGCCCGACCATCACCAGCTCGGGATCGAACGGGATGTGCGCGTCGTCGAGCGCGTCGAGGTAGCCCCGCAACCGCTCGCCGTCGGTCCACAGGTTGCGCGAGGCCGCCGCCAGCAGCTCGCGCCTGGTCGACGGCGGCCGCGCCACCGGCGGCCCCCACACGAACCCGACGCGACGGTGACCGGCCGCGATCAGCACCTCGACCGCCTCACGGGCCGCGTCGCGGTTGTCGATGACCACCGCGTCGAGGTCGAGGGCGGCCACCGCGCGGTCGACGAGCACGACGGGGATGCCCCGGTCCATGGCCGCCCTGATGTGGGCGACCTGGTCGCGGTCGAGCGCGGCCGAGGCGACGATGACGCCGTCGACCCGCTTGTCGATGAGCACGTTGGTGGCCGCGATCTCCTCCTGCAGGTCCTCGTACGTGCTCAGCACGATCACGTCGAACCCGCGCGCCCGCGCGCTGTCGGAGATCCCCCGCAGCAACCCCGCGAAGAACGGGTTGCCGATGTCGGCCACGATCACGCCAAGGGTGTGGCTCACGCCCGTCGACATGCTGCGCGCGAGCGCGTTGGCGCGGTAGCCGAGCTTCTCGGCCGCCGCGAGCACCCGCGCGCGCAGCTCCGGGCTGACGTATCCGTAGCCACCGAGCGTACGGGCCGCCGTGGCGCGGCCGACGCCGGCCTCGGCCGCGACCTCGGAGATCGTCGGCCCCTGGCCACGGTCAGCTGGCATGGATCCCGTCCCCCGTTCCTGATCGGCCCATCACATCGTAGTCAGCCGGCCGCGGCCGAAGGCGCCCTCGACGAAGCACTGGTCGCGGGCCGATTCCGCCCCCAGGGCCAGCGCCCGGGCGATCGGGCCGAGCCCCGGCCGGGCCTCGGAGGTCCAGCCGTCCCGCAGCAGCGAGACGGCGAACCCGGCGAGGAAGGCGTCGCCGCAGCCCATCGTGTCGACGATGCCGTCGGCGCGCCGGGCGGGAGCGCTCACCAGGGCGTGGCCGTCGTGGGCGATGGCGCCGTCCACGCCGCGGGTGCCGACCGCGAGCCGGGCGCCCCGCCGTACCGCCTCGGCCAGGAGGTCGCCGGTGGCGGCCGCGTCGAGGTCGGAGCAGGACAGCAGCACGAGATCGGCGTGCGGGCAGACGCGGTCGAGGTAGGCGGGGCGCCGGTACTCCTCCTCGCTGGACAGGTCGAAGCTGACCAGCGTGCGGAGCTCGGCCAGCTTCGGCAGCTCGGGCTCGCTGCGGGAGTAGACGCTCGAATGCACGAGGTCGAAGCCGCCTGCGTAGCCGAGCAGGCCGTCGTCGAGCACGAGTGGCTCGCGTACGGTGACGCCGCCGCCGTTCCAGCCGAGGAAGACGCGGTCGCCGTCGTCGACCCGCAGGTGCGAGACGCCGCTCTCGCCCTCCCGAACGACGCAGGCGTCGATCGAGACCCCCTCCGCGGCGATCGACTCCCGCAGGAAGCCGCCGAGCGAGTCGTCGCCGAAGACGCCCAGGTAGGCCGACTCGAGGCCGAGGCGGCGGGCGTAGACGGCGACGTTGACGCTGTTGCCGCCGGGGTAGTCGACGCCGCGGTCGATGAACCGGTCGACGATGTTGTCGCCGAAGCCGAGCACTCGCATGCGGGCCTCAGTAGTCCATGACCCGGTAGTAGCGGCGCAGGTCGAGGGAGTGGTCCCGGACCCGTTCCAGGTGCTTGCTGACGCGGCTCAGCACGGTGTCGAGCACGAGCGGCGCGAGCAGGCCGCGGAACTCGGGACTGATCCCGGTGAGCGGGTAGTCGCGGGTGTCGAAGACGGTGACGTCCTTGGAGACGCGCCGGGCGAACGCCTCGGCGCGGTCGGTGAGCGGCCGCGTCTCGTCCTCGCCCTGGAAGATGATCACGCTGGTGTCCTCTTCGAGCAGCTCGAGCGAGCCGTGGAAGAACTCCGCGCTGTGCACCCTGGTCGTGCGCAGCCACTGCATCTCCTCGAGGATGCACATGGAGTAGAGGTACGTGAACCCCCAGAGGTTCCCGCCGCCGACGAGGAAGTGGTAGCCGCTGTCCTTGTGGGCCTCGGCGAACGCGGCGGCCACCGGCTCGGCCTGCCTGGCGACCTCGACGAGGATCCCCGGGACGCCCTCGAACTCGGCGGCGAACCTCTCGTACCCGTCGAACTCGCCCCGGCGCGCGAGCAGCCGGGTCATGAACAGCAGCAGCTGCATGTCGAAGGGCCAGGTCTTGGGCTGCGAGACGAGCGCCGCGTCCACCTTCGTGGCCACGGGCGAGTCGGGGTGGCCGGTGAAGGAGACCGTGAAGGCTCCCCTGGACCTGCAGTACTCGATCGCGCGGACGGTGTCGTCGGTGGTGCCGGAGACCGAGGTGAAGATCGCCACGGTGTCCTCGCCCAGGCGGGCGTCACCGGAGACGATCAGCTCGGCGGCGATCGCGGCGCGCACGTCGAGCGTCGAGCTGCGCCGGGCCAGGTGCTCGTACGGCCACATCTGGGCGTAGGTGCCGCCGGCGCCGACGAGGAGCACGTGCTTGAACCCCTCGTCCACGAGCCGGTCGACCAGCTCCTCGATCCGTGGGCGCAGGCCCACCGCGCTCGCCACCTGGGAGAGAAATTCCGGCTCGTTGAACCCGAGCATCTTCGCATCCTTTCCGGGGAAATGTCGTGCGACCGATCTGATACCGGTATCACGCGGCAGTCACGTTGACATAGAAGCGCTTGATTCGTCAAACAACCAGCCACTTCAGGGTGATCAGAAAAGATCTTGGCGACTAGGTCTGGTACCGGTATCAGACGCGCTGTAAGGTCGGCCAACACCAAAGGCGTTCCTGAAAGAGAAAGGATGCCCATGCGCCCTCGCGCACTGCCGACGTTCGCGGCACTCCTCGGGACACTCACGCTGGCCGCCTGCTCAGGCGGCCAGCCCGAGCAGGCCCCGGCGGCCGACGCCGCCGCCACGCCGGAGTTCTCCGGCACGCTGAGCATCCTCACCAAGTTCGCCGGCGACCCGACAGGCCCCTACCTCGAGAACCTCGCGGCCGAGTACCGGAAGAAGCACCCGCAGGTGAAGATCGAGCTGATCCAGGAGACCGACCAGAGCGTCAAGGACAAGCTCAAGACGCTCACGGCCTCGGACGCGCTGCCCGACGTCTACTTCACCTGGACCGGCAACTGGGCGGACAACTACATCCGCGGCGGACGCGCCGCCGACCTCACCAAGGTGATCGGCCCGGACACGGAGTGGGGCAGGACGTTCAGCCCCGGCTCGCTGGCCGCCTTCGCCCGCGACGGCAAGAACTACGGGATCCCGCTGTACGGCAACGGCAAGTTCATGGGCTACAGCAAGAGCGCCTTCGCCAAGGCCGGGGTCGAGGTGCCGAAGACGTTCGAGGACCTCGTCGCCGCCTGCGGCCCGCTGCGCAAGGCCGGGTACGAGCCCGTCGCCTTCGGCAACAAGGACGGCTGGCCCGCCCTGCACTACCTGCAGCAGCTGTTCGCCTACAACGTGCCGGACGCCGTGCTCCAGGCCGACTTCGTCCCGGCCACCGCCAAGCTGGACAATCCGGGCTACGTCACCGCGCTCAACCAGTTCAAGACGCTGGTCGACCAGTGCACCGACACGAAGAGCGGCACGAACGGCGTGCTCTACTCCTCGGCGCAGGAGGCCTTCGCCAACGGCAAGGCCGCCATGTACTACCAGGAGATCCTGGAGTTCGACAACGCGACGTCGGGCGAGCTCAAGCCCGCGGACTTCGGCATCTTCCAGCTCCCGGTCCCGGGCGACCACCCCGGCGACCCGGCGGTGCTGGAGGGCTCGCCCGAGGGCTACCTGGTCAACGCCAGGTCCCCCAGGGTGGCGCTGGCCGTCGACTTCATGAAGTTCGCCACGAGCGCGCAGAACGCCAGGACGCTGTCCGCGCCGCCGTACGGGCAGCCCAGCACGGTCGTCGGCGCGGTCACGCCGGAGACCTCCAGCAAGGCCGTCTACGAGGGCGTCCAGCTGGTCAACAAGGCGCCGAAGCTGGCCATCTGGCTCGACATGGTCACCGTGCCCGAGGTGGCGGACGCGTGGCTGGCCGGCGGCGAGGCGATCGTCAGCGGTGGCAAGACCGCCGAGCAGGTGCTCGAAAGCGTGCGCCGGGCCTCGGCCGAAGCCAAGTAGGGAGTCCGCACGTGCGCGCCACGCTCAGGCTCGTATGGGTCCTGCCCGCCCTCGTGCTGGTCGGAGTGTTCGTCTACCTGCCGCTCGTGCAGAACCTGCAGTTCAGCACGCTCAAGTGGGACATCTACAGCGGCAGCCAGGAATACGTCGGGCTCGACAACTACGCCAAGCTCGTCGACGACCCGGTGTTCTGGTCGTCGCTGGGCAACAACGCGCTGTACGCGGTGGTCTCCATCGTGTTCCAGGTGTTCGGCGCGCTCCTGCTCGCCGCGCTCATCGAGAGCATCGGCAGCGAGCGCTGGCGGCGCGGCCTGCGCGCGGTCTACTTCATCCCCTCGGCGATCTCGCTGACCGTCGCGGGGCTGCTGTTCTACTTCGTGTACGAGCCGAACCTGGGCCCGCTCAACCACGCGCTCAAGGCCGTCGGCCTGGGCCGGTTCGCCCAGGCATGGCTGGGCCAGGAGAGCACGGCCATGTCGGCGATCATCGCGATGAGCCAGTGGCAGGGCTTCGGCTACTCCACGCTGCTGTTCGCGGTCGCGATCCAGCGCATCCCCTCGGAGATCTACGGCGCCGCCGCCATCGACGGCGTCGGCCCGATCCGCCGGTTCGTCCACGTGACGGTGCCGCTCGTGCGCGAGATGACCGGGCTCATGGCGATCGTCACCATCTCGGGCGCGTTCCAGGTGTTCAACGAGGTCATGGTGATGACCGCCGGCGGGCCGAACAACTCGACGCAGGTGCTGGGCACCTGGCTGTACCGCAGCGGGTTCGTCCGCAACAACTTCGGCTACGCCGCCGCGGTCGCGACCGTCCTGTTCGTGATCACGCTCGGCATCGCGGTGGCGCAGCTGTGGGTCACCCGCAGGAGAAGGGTGGAATGGTGACGCGCCTGAGCTTCCTCGCGGTGATCGCCCGCGTCTTCATGTGGGCCTTCCTGCTGGCCCTCGCGGTCGTCGTGGTCTATCCGCTGCTGTGGATGACCCTCAACGGGTTCAAGACCAACGCCGAGCTGTTCGGCGACCCGTTCGCGCTGCCCCTGCACTGGAGCTTCGAGAACTACCAGAAGGCGTGGAACCGCGGCGTCAGCGACTACCTGACCACCAGCGTGCTGGTCACGCTGACCTCGACGGTCGCCACGGTGTTCGTCAGCGCGTGGGCCGCCTACGGCCTCACCCGCGTGAACGTCCCGCTCAACCGGACGCTCACGGCGGCGATACTCGGCGGGCTCATGCTCGCCCCCACCGTGGCGCTCGTGCCGCTGGTGAAGATGTTCCAGGCGATGGGGCTGTACAACACGTTCTGGGCGCTGCTCATCCTCTACACCGCCTTCCGCGTCCCGTTCACGACCTTCCTCATCCGGGCGTACATGATCGACCTGCCCCGCGAGGTGGACGAGGCGGCCGAGATGGACGGCGCGGGCCGGTGGACGGCGTTCTGGCGGATCATCCTGCCGATGTGCAAGCCGATCCTGACCTCGACGGTGCTGCTGCACATCCTCTTCACCTGGAACGAGTACCTCTTCGCGATGATCTTCACCAGCGGCACCGGCGTGCAGACCCTCCCCGTGGGCCTGACCAGCCTGATGAGCAAGCACGGCACCGAGTACCCGGTCGTCTTCGCCGGGATGGTGATCGCGGCGCTCCCCGTGGTCCTGCTGTTCTTCCTCGGCCAGCGCTACATCGTCAGGGGCCTCGCCGACGGGGTCGGCAAATAGGCAGGTGACGCTCAGGCGGCCGTCCAGCCGAGCAGCCGCTCCAGCGGCCAGGTGTTGACGACGCGGTCGGCCTCGATGCCGCACCGCGCGGCCCGTTCGCAGCCGTGGTGCTGCCAGTCGAGCTGCCCGGGCGCGTGCGCGTCGGAGTCGATCGCGAACACGCACCCCATCTCGTACGCCAGCCGCATCAACCTCTTGGGTGGATCCAGCCGGTCCGGCCGGGAGTTGACCTCCACCGCGACCCCGAACTGCCGGCAGGCCTCGAAGACCAGCTCGGCGTCGAACGACGACTCCGGGCGGCGCTCGCCGCGCCTGCCGCCGGCCTTCACCACCCGCCCCGTGCAGTGGCCGAGCACGTCCACCAGGGGGTTGGCGATGGCGGTTACCATGCGGCGGGTCATCTCGTCGCCGTCCATGCGCAGCTTGGAGTGCACGCTGGCCACCACCACGTCCAGCCGCTCCAGCAGGTCGGGTGACTGGTCGAGGGAGCCGTCCGTGTTGATGTCCACCTCGATGCCGGTCAGGATCCGGAACGGGGCCAGCCGCTCGTTCAGCTCGGCCACCACGTCGAGCTGGCGTTCCAGGCGCTCGGCCGAGAGGCCCTTGGCCACGGTCAGGCGGGGCGAGTGGTCGGTCAGCGCCAGGTAGTCGTGGCCGAGCCCGCGGGCCGCCTCGGCCATCTCCTCGATCGGCGAGCCGCCGTCCGACCAGTCGGAGTGGCTGTGCAGGTCGCCTTTCAACGCGCCGCGCAGCGCCTGCGTCTCCTCGTCGAGCTGCACGCCGTCGGTCGCCCGCAACCGCCGCAAATATGTAGGAACCTGCCCATCGAGGCTTTCGTTGACCACAAGGGCGGTGACCTTCCCGATGCCGGGCAGGTCGCCGAGACCGCCGGTGCGGGCCAGCCGCACGAGCTCGTCCCTGGGCAGGTCGGTGACGACCTGGGCGGCGCGACGGAAGGCACGTACGCGGTACGTGGGCTCTCCGGCGCGCTCCAGCAGGAAGGCGATCTCGCGCAGGGCCTCAACCGGTTCCATGTGAGCGAACATATCTCGGGGCCACGACTACAGGATTGAACGGGGACGAGGGCCGCCGATAGGCTGAGCGGCCCATGAAAGCAGGATCTTGATGGCACAACCTCCGCAAACCCATCCCACGCCGCCACCGCCCGCGCGCAAGGCGTCCAAGGCCATCCCGCTGACCATTCTCGGTGTTCTGTCCATCATGCTGGTCGGGTACTGCGCGGCCACCCAGGATGACGACGACGTCACCGCGGACTGCGTCATCCAGCTGGACGACGGCACGTACGAGGTCGTCGACGACGACTACTGCGACGATGACGACAACGGCTCGTACCACTACTACGGCGGTTCGCGCGGGGCGTACATGTGGTACTACGGGGGCACCAGGTCGGGCAACAAGGTGCGCGGCGGCACCACGTACCGGCCCTCTGACGTGAACATCTCCACCCGCAACGGGAAAGAGATCCAACGGGGCGGCTTCGGCAACCACTGGGGCGGCGGGAGCTGACCGGTGCGTCGTGAGCATGGCACTCCCAGGGACGGCTGGGAGAAGACGATCGAGGGCCAGGGCCTGGCCTACCACCGGGCGGCGCACCCGTCGGGGCTGAGCAGACCGTACTGGGACGAGTCCATCCATTACGTGTTCTCCATGGACGAGGTCGAGGCGCTGGAGGAGCAGGTCGAGGAGCTCCACGAGATGTGCCTGCGCGCCGTCGAGCACGTGGTCTCGGCCCGGCGCTTCGCCGACTTCGCGATCCCCGAGTGGGCGTGGGACGAGGTGGCGCGCTCATGGGAGCGCCGCGACGCCCACCTGTACGCCCGCTTCGACCTGCGCTACGACGGCACCGGCCCGGCGAGGCTGCTGGAGTACAACGCGGACACGCCGACCTCGCTCGTGGAGTCGTCGGTCGTGCAGTGGTTCTGGCTGCAGGACGTCCACCCGGGCGCCGACCAGTGGAACTCCGTGCACGAGCGGCTCATCGAGCGCTGGCGCGAGATGCGGCTGCCGCCCGGGCCCACCCACTTCGCGTTCACGAACATGGACGAGACGGGCGAGGAGGCCATGACCGTGGCCTACCTGCAGGAGACCGCCGAGCAGGCGGGCCTGCAGACCGTCGCCGTCGCCATGGAGGACATCGGCTGGGACTCCCTCAACCGCCGCTTCGTGGACGTCGAGAACCGCGTGATCCGCTCGGCGTTCAAGCTCTACCCGTGGGAGTGGATGCTGGCCGACGACTTCGGGCGGCACGCCGTACGGCACTCCACCTGGATCGAGCCGCTGTGGAAGACGCTGCTGTCCAACAAGGCGCTGCTGGCGATCCTGTGGGAGCTCAACCCCGGCCACCCCAACCTGCTGCCCGCCTACCTCGACGGCCCGCGCGACCTGACCTCCTACATCGCCAAGCCGCTGCTGGGCAGGGAGGGCGCCTCCATGCGCATCGTCACCCCCGAGGGCACCCAGGAGACGCCGGGCGTCTACGGCCAGGAGGGGTACGTCTTCCAGGGCTTCGAGGCGCTGCCCCAGTTCGAGGGGCAGCGGCCGGTGCTCGGCGCCTGGGTGGTCGCCGACGAGGCCGCCGGGCTGGGTATCAGGGAGACGACCGGCCTGATCACCGATGACACCTCCTCGTTCGTCCCCCACCGCATCGCCTGACTCCCCACCGCATCCCCCGATAGGAATCAACGTGACTCTTCTCGAGACCCTCGCCCGCGGCTCGGGCGCCATCGCCGCGTACGCCGCCGTCGGCGTGATCCTGATGATCGTCGGCTTCTACGTGATCGACTGGGCCACCCCCGGCAAGCTGAGCGAGATCATCCGCACCCAGCGCAACCCGAACGCCACCCTGCTCGCCACCTCCGCCCTGGCCGCCGTCGGCCTGATCGTGGCCGCCTCCATCTGGTCCTCCGGCGGCCGGCTGGCCGAGGGGCTGGCGGGCACGGCGGTGTTCGGCCTGGTCGGCATCGTGGTGCAGACCGTGGCGATGCTGCTGTTCGACCGGATCGTCGGCATCTCCGTACGCGACCTCGTGAAGGAGCCCGAGCTGCAGCCGGGCGCGCGGCTGCTCGCGGTCACGCACGTCGCGATCGGCCTCATCACGGCCGTCGCGGTCATCTGACGCCGGCCGCCGGGCCCCAGGAGAACGACCGTCGCGGTCATCCGACGCCGGTCGCCGGGCCCCGGGAGAACGGCCGTCGCGGTCATCCGGACGGAGCTGGCACTCTAGAAGGCGTGACAGACCGGACCCGGGAGGACACCACACGCAGGCTCGAGCGGGCCATGGGCTCGCTCGGCACGGCGGCGATGGCTCGCATGGAGGAGCAGCTGCCGTGGTTCCGCGCGCTCAGCGCGGAGGACCGGTCGTGGGTGGGGCTCGTGGCCCAGGCCGGCATCGCGGCGTTCGTCGAGTGGTTCTCGATCGCCGGCGAGGACCGCCCCACCCCCAGCATCGAGTTCTTCGGCACGGCTCCGCGCGAGCTCAAGCGGTCCATCTCGCTGCAGCAGACCGTCGACATCGTCAGAGTCGTGGTCGAGGTGGTCGAGGCGCAGGCCCACGAGCTGGCCGCGCCGAGCGGCGAGGACCAGCTCCAGCAGGCCATGCTCCGCTACACCCGCGACGTCGCCTTCGCCGCCGCCCACGTCTACGCCCGCGAGGCCGAGGCCAGGGGCTCGTGGGATGCCCGGCTCGAGGCCCTCATCGTGGACGCCCTCGTCCGCGGCGAGGTCGACGACGGCCTGCACTCCTGGGCGGCCGCGCTCGGCTGGACCTCCTCCCCCGTGGTCGTCATCGCCGGCCACGCCCCCGTCGACGACCCCCGCGCGGTCATCGACGGGCTGCGGGAGAAGGGCCGCCGCATCGGCATGGACCTGCTGGCCGGCGTGCAGGCCGACCGGCTGATCGTCATCGTGGGCGGCGCCGACAGCGTCAACGACGCGGCCAAGCAGGTCGTGCACCGCTTCGGGATGGGCCCCATCGTCATCGGCCCCGAGGTCCCCGACCTGCACGCCGCGGCCAGGTCCGCCAGGGCGGCGCTGGCCGGGCTGAAGGCGTCCTCCGGCTGGCCCGACGCGCCCCGTCCGGTGCACGCCGAGGACCTGCTGGCCGAGCGGGCGCTCGACGGCGACGACGACGCCAGGCAGCAGCTCATCGAGAACGTCTACCTGCCGCTCGCCGGCACGCCCCTGCTCGACACCCTCGCCACGTACCTGGAGCAGGGCACCTCGCTGGAGGCGACGGCGCGGCTGCTGTTCGTCCACCCCAACACCGTCCGCTACCGCCTGAAGAAGATCACGGAGCTGACCGGCTACCAGCCCACGGAGGGCAGGTCCGCCTTCACGCTCCAGGTCGGCCTGATTCTCGGCCGGTTGGCGGAGAGCGCCGAAATGTGGCGCGCCCTAACGTAATGTCGCCGAAATCCCCACTGTAGGCTTCCTACAAAACCCCCCGGACGAAGTTCGTGCGGATCATTATCCGCGTGTCGGAGTTCTACAGGGCAAGGTGGGTTTTGTGCTTGTACTCGTCGCTCCGGGCCAAGGTGCCCAAACGCCAGGCTTCCTTTCTCCCTGGCTCGAGCTCCCCGGTGTGGCCGACAGACTCGGCGCCTGGTCGGAGGTCGTCGGGCTCGATCTGATCGCCTACGGGACCACCGCCGACGCCGACGAGATCCGTGACACCGCCGTCGCCCAGCCGCTCCTCGTGGCCGCCGCGCTGGCCTCCGCCGAGGTGCTCGGCGCGACGCCGGACGTGCTCGCGGGCCACAGCGTGGGCGAGTTCGCCGCCGCCGCGCTGGCCGGGGTGCTCACCCCCGAGCAGGCGCTCACCCTGATCCGCGAGCGCGCCCAGGCCATGGCCAAGGCCGCCGCGGTCACCGAGACCGGCATGACCGCCGTGCTCGGCGGCGTCGAGGACGACGTGCTGGCCGCCCTCGAGAAGCACGGCCTGACCCCCGCCAACATCAACGGCGCCGGCCAGATCGTCGCGGGCGGCACGCTGGAGCAGCTGGCCGCGCTCAAGGACGACCCGCCGACCCGTGCCCGCCTCATCGCGCTGAAGGTCGCGGGCGCCTTCCACACCCGCCACATGGCCCCCGCCGTGGAGAGCCTGCGCGAGGCCGCCGCCAACGTGGCCCCCGCCGACCCCACCGTCACGCTCCTGTCCAACTCCGACGGCCAGGCGGTCGCCTCCGGCGCCGAGTTCGTGGAGCGGCTGGTCAGGCAGATCAGCAGCCCCGTCAGGTGGGGCGCCTGCATGGAGACCATGGCCGGGCTCGGCGTCACGAAGATGATCGAGCTGCTGCCCGGCGGCACGCTCACCGGCCTGGCCAAGCGCGGCCTGTCCGGTGTGCAGACGGTGGCGCTGAAGACCCCCGACGACCTCGACGCGGCCAGGGAGCTGACCAAGTGAAGATTCCCGACGTCGCCCCTGGCGGCAGGATCCTGGCCCTCGGCCACTACCAGCCGGCCAACGTCGTCACCAACGACGACCTGGCCAAGAACATCGACACCAACGACGAGTGGATCCAGTCCAGGGTCGGCATCAAGGAGCGCCGCGTCGCTCCCGACAGCGAGTCCCTCGAGGACATGGCCACCATCGCCGGCGGCAAGGCGCTGGCCGCGAGCGGCCTGTCGCCCGAAGAGGTCGACCTGGTCATCGTGGCCACCTGCACGCTCGAGACCCAGATCCCCAACGCCTCCGCCGTCGTGGCCCACCGGCTCGGCATCAAGGCGCCCGGCGCGTTCGACGTCAACGCCGCCTGCGCCGGGTTCTGCTACGCCCTCGGCACCGCGAGCGCCGCCGTACGCGCGGGCTCGGCCCGCCACGTGCTGGTCATCGGCGCGGAGAAGCTGTCGCAGTGGATCGACTGGACCGACAGGTCCACCGCCGTGATCTTCGCCGACGGCGCGGGCGCCGCGGTGGTGGGTCCCTCCGAGACCCCCGGCATCGGCCCCGTGGTGTGGGGCAGCTCCGGCGACAAGTCCGAGGCGATCGCCATCCAGGACCGCCAGAACTTCCTCCGCCAGGAGGGCCAGACGGTGTTCCGCTGGGCGACCACCGCGCTCCACCCGGTGGCGCTCGAGGCCTGCGAGCGCGCGGGCGTGGACCCGTCGGAGCTGACGGCGTTCGTGCCCCACCAGGCCAACCTGCGCATCATCGAGGCCATCGCCCGTAAGCTGGGCGCCGACAACGCCGTGATCGCCCGCGACATCGTCAACGCCGGCAACACCTCGGCCGCCTCGATCCCGCTGGCGCTCTCGCGCATGCTGGAGCGCGGCGAGGTCCGCTCCGGCGGTCTCGCGCTGCTGCTCGGCTTCGGCGCGGGGCTGACCTACGCCGGGCAGGTCATCGAGATCCCTTAGCCTCCCCTCGCACTACCATCCAGAGCTTGTACGGCACAGCCGTGCAGAACCCAGAAATCAAAAGGAGAACCAGCGACATGGCTGCCACCGAGCAGGACATTCTTGACGGCCTCGGCAAGATCATCAACGAGATCACCGGCATCCCGGCCTCGGACGTGACCCCGGAGAAGAGCTTCGTCGACGACCTCGACATCGACTCCCTGTCCATGGTCGAGATCGCCGTGGCCGCCCAGGACGAGTTCGGCGTCGAGATCCCCGACGACCAGCTCAAGAACCTGAAGACGGTCAAGGACGTCCTCAACTTCATCCAGGGCTGAGAAGTCATCATTCTGACTAGCAAGGAGCGCGAAACGTGAGTGCGAACCGGGTACGTGTCGTCGTCACCGGGCTTGGCGCGACGACGCCCGTCGGTGGAGACGTCACCTCGACCTGGACGGCGCTCCTCGCCGGTCAGTCGGGTGTCGAGACCCTCACCACGGACTGGATCGACTCCGTCCCCGTGAAGTTCGCGGGGACGGCCGCGGTCGACCCCACCGAGGTGCTGCCGCGGCCGGAGGCCCGCAGGCTCGACCGCAGCGAGCAGTTCGCGATGGTCGCCGCCCGGGAGGCCTGGCAGGACGCCGGCGCCCCCGAGGTCGCGCCGGAGCGGCTGGGCGTCGTGGTCTCCAGCGGCATCGGCGGCATCAGCACCACGCTGAGCGCGTACGACACCTGGCGTGAGCGCGGCTGGAACCGGCTGTCGCCGTTCACCGTGCCGATGCTCATGCCCAACGGCCCGGCCGCCTGGATCGGCCTCGACCTGGGCGCCCAGGCGGGGGTGCACGCCACCGTGTCGGCGTGCGCGTCCGGCGCCGAGGCGATCGGCCACGCGATGGACATGATCAGGGTGGGCCGCGCCGACGTGGTCGTGGCGGGCGGCACCGAGGCCGCCATCCACGGGCTCAACATGGCGGCCTTCGCCGCCGCGCGGGCCATGTCCACCCGCAACGACGACCCGCAGGGCGCGTCCAGGCCGTGGGACCGCGACCGCGACGGGTTCGTGCTCGGTGAGGGCGCCGGCATCGTGGTGCTGGAGTCCGAGGAGCACGCGAAGGCGCGCGGCGCGAAAATCTACGCCTACTGCGCCGGGGTCGGCTACTCCGCCGACGCCCACCACATCACGCAGCCCGAGCCCGAGGGCCGGGGCATCATCATGGCGATGACCCAGGCACTCAACGACGCCGGCCTGACCGGCCTCGACATCAAGCACGTCAACGCACATGCCACCTCCACCCCTGCCGGCGACGTCGGCGAGGTGCAGGCCGTGGCCAAGGCCATCGGCACCCACCCGCTCGTGACCTCGACCAAGTCGATGACCGGTCACCTGCTCGGCGGGGCCGGCGGCATCGAGTCCGTCTTCACCATCAAGGCTCTGCAGGAGCGGATCGTCCCCGCGACCATCAACCTCGACGACCTCGACGACGGCGTCGAGGTCGACCTGGTCTACGGGAAGAACCGCCCCCTGCCCGACGGAGACATCGCCGCGGTCAACAACTCGTTCGGATTCGGGGGCCACAACGTGGCCGTCGTGTTTAAGGGGGCATAAATGACCGTGCTGGACAACGGGATAGCGACCGACGGCACCGAACAGGAGCCTGCCGACCCCCGCGATCCAGCCGTCCGCCTGACCGCGCTGCTCGACGAGGGCTCGCTGCGGCTGATCAGCTCCGAAGACAAGAGCGGCGTGCTGGCCGCCATGGGCCGCGTCGAGGGTGTTCCCGTCGTCGCCTTCTGCAGTGACGCCCGCTTCCAGGGCGGCGCGATGGGCAGCGAGGGCTGCGAGCACATCGTGCACGCCTACGACGTGGCCGTCCGTGAACGGGTGCCGGTCATCGGGATCTGGCACTCCGGCGGTGCGCGACTCGCCGAAGGCGTCGAGTCGCTGCACGCCGTCGGGCGGGTCTTCGCCGCCATGACCAAGGCGTCCGGCGTGGTGCCGCAGATCTCCGTGGTCGTCGGCCCCGCCGCCGGCGGCGCCGCGTACGGTCCCGCGCTGACCGACATCGTCATCCTGGCCGAGTCCGGCCGCATCTTCGTCACGGGCCCCGACGTGGTCCGCAGCGTCACCGGCGAGAACGTCGACTCCGCGGCGCTGGGCGGCCCGGAGCCGCACAGCAAGCGCAGCGGCGTCGTGCACGTCGTCACCAAGACCGAGACCGACGCGTACGTCAAGGCGCGCCAGCTCGCCACGCTCCTCGGCCACCAGGGCCGGGTGCGCACGGGAGAAATCGAGGAAGTGGACTTCTCCACGCTGCTGCCCGACTCGGCGAGGCGCGCCTACGACGTCAAGCCGCTGGTCAACGGCCTGCTCGACGAGCCTGGCATCGAGCTGCACCCCAAGTGGGCACCGAACATCGTCACATCGCTCGGCCGCCTCGGTGGCCGGACGGTCGGTGTGATCGCCAACAACCCGCTGCGGCTCGGCGGCTGCCTCGACGCCACGTCCGCCGAGAAAGCCGCCCGCTTCGTACGCATGTGTGACGCTTTCGGAGTGCCGTTGGTTGTCCTCGTGGACGTTCCCGGCTACCTGCCCGGGGTCGGGCAGGAGCACGACGGGGTCGTGCGGCGGGGAGCCAAGCTGCTGCACGCCTTCGCCGAGGCCTCGGTGCCGCGGGTCACGCTGGTGACGCGGAAGGCGTACGGGGGCGCGTACATCGCGATGAACTCCCGCGCGCTGGGGGCCACCAAGGTGTTCGCCTGGCCGACCACCGAGGTGGCGGTCATGGGGCCGGTGGCGGCCGTACGCATCCTCAAGCGGCGCGAGCTGGCCGCCGCCCCGGAGGAGGAGCGGGCCGAGCTGGAGCAGCGGCTGGCCGCCGAGCACGAGAAGCTGGCCGGTGGGCTCGACCGGGCCCGGGAGCTGGGGGTCATCGACGAGGTGATCAAGCCCGCGGAGACGCGCGGCGCCATCGCCAAGCTCCTCACCCAGGCCACGCCCGCCCGCGGCGCCCACGGCAACATCCCGCTGTAGCTCTTTGACGATCGGCCCCGCACCGAGCATCGGTGCGGGGCCGTTCGCGTGTGCTTCCCAAGAGGCCCCCGCGCGGGCGTGGGTGCGGGGCCGATCGCGTGCTTTCCAGGAGGCCCCGCACCGTGCTTCCCAAGAGGCCCCGCACCGTGCTTTCCAAGAGGCCCCGCACCGGCGTGGGTGCGGGGCCTCTTGGGCGTGACGTTCGCCCGTGGCGTGGGCAGGGTCAGACGGCGGCGTGGAGCCAGCGGACGGGCGCACCGTCGCCCGCGTACCGGAACGGCTCCAGCTCCTCGTCCCAGGGCCGGCCGAGCATCTTGTCCAGCTCGTCCTCCAGCACGCACCGCCCCTGCGCGGCCATCATCATCGCCGCCCGGAGCCGTTCCTCGGGGATCATGATGTCGCCGGCCGCGCCGATGACCGCGGTGAAGGCACCGAGCGTCGGCGTGTAGGCGTGGCGGGACCCGTCCACTCCCGGTGACGCGTCCTCGGTGATCTCGAACCTGAGGCGCTGCCAGCCCATGAGCGAGGAGGCGATGGCCGCCGCGATGCCGGCGCGGCCATCCCACTCCGCCTGGGCCCGCACGACGTTGGGCGCGGCGGGTTGCGGAGTCCACGTCAGATCCACGGGCACGCCAAGGACACCCGCGACTGCCCATTCGATATGAGGGCACAGCGCGGGCTGAGCCGAGTGGACGTAAAGGACGCCACGAGCAGACACCGGACCTCCCGTTTCGGTACGAGGTGCGCCTTCCCCAACGGCCTCGCCCCGGGATGATCACAAGTGACTAGGGAGAGACTACCGTCGGTCGCTATCCGGCACCAGAGGGGGGCCATACCAACTTGGTGCGGGAGTGGCATGTGACAGTTGGACCAGCGGGGAAACATACCGCCTCATGGACATCCAATCTGTCGGCGCGTCGCTCATCCGGCCTGGTCAGGTGCTGACCGACCGCGCGGCGCTGTCGGCCGTCTCCCGCTGGACCCAGGCGGTCTCGGAGGCGGACGGCGTCTGCGTGATCCACCTGTCGCCCGGCGCCGACCCCTGCGAGATCACCGCCGAACTCCGCGAGCAGGGCCTGCGAGCGTCGCCGAACCACGTGTTCCGCGGCCAGCCCCTGTTCTTCGGTGGTCCCGCGTCCAGACCCTTTCCGACTCCGCCCATCGCCCGCAAGCCGGGGCGGTCCCGCTCGGGCGTGGTCGTGGGGCTGCTCGACACCGGCATCGCCAAGCACCCGTGGTGGTCCGGCAGCGACTGGTACGGCGAGACCGCCCCCGAGTGCGCCGACGCGACGGAGGGCGCGCAGGCGGGGCACGGCACGTTCATCGCGGGCCTGCTGACCCGGCGGGCCCCGGGCGCGGAGCTGAGCGTGCACCGGGTGCTCGACGGCGACGGCATCGGCGACGAGGCGACCGTCGTCCGCGCCCTCCACCGCCTGCGCGAGCGCCCTCCGCAGGTGCTCAACCTCTCCTTCGGCGGCCACACCTACGACGACCGCCCGCCACCGCTGCTGTCAGACGCCATCGCCGCGCTGCCCGGCACGGTGACCGTGGCCTGCGCCGGCAACACGGGGTCCGACCGGCCGTTCTGGCCGGCGGCGCTGCCCTCCGTGGTGGGCGTGGCCGCCGTGGACGCCGCGGAGGAGCAGCGCGCCCCCTACTCCGGCTACGGCATCTGGGTGGACGCCTGCGCCCGCGGCGACTGGCTGACCAGCAGTTTCCTGGACGGCGGTGACTTCGCGGGATACGCGGCGTGGAGCGGCACGTCGTTCGCCACCGCCCTGGTGGCAGGGGCCGTCGCGGACGGGGCCAAGAGCGAGCCGGCCAGGGAGGTCGCCAGACGGCTCTTCGAATCTGAGCGGGCCCGGCAAATTCCGGATCTGGGAGTTCTGATCCCGGCGAGTCTGTAGAGTTTACGCTCAGTCCTCAGCCAATCACGGGGAGGCATGATCGCCTACTCGTGCCGGACGGAAGGAGGCCGCGATGCGCGATTCAGCGGAGCTGCTCGCAGCGGCGGCCGAGGGCGACCGGACGGCCTGGGACGAGCTGGAGGCCAGGTTCGGGCCGCGCATGTGGGCGGTGGCCCGTGCGTGCGGCCTGAGCCCCTCCGACGCGGCGGACGCGGTCCAGGGTTCCTGGTTGCGCCTGCTGCAGCACCTCCCGAGCATCAGGGATCCGGCCGGAGTGGGGGCCTGGCTGGTGACGACCGTGCGCCGCGAAGCCCTCCTGCTGCTGCGTAAAGATCGTCCCGGGGTCTCCTCCTTCGAGGTCGTCGAAGACCCTGACCCGGAGTCCGCCGTCCTGGAGGCCGACGGCCGCCGCCTGCTCTGGAAGACGGTCTCCGACCTGCACGAGCCCTGCCGCTCACTCCTCCAGCTGGTCGCCGTCGACTTCGGCAACCAGCAGATGGCGTCACGGCTCGGACTGCCCGTGGGCAGCATCGGTCCGACCAAGGCCCGGTGCCTGGAAAAACTGCGCACTCTGATCTCAATACAGGAGACAGCGCAATGATCAACGACGAGTATTTCCTGGCAGCCCTCCGGTTGGCCTCCGGGAACGACCCGATCCCCGGCCAGGTGTCCGCCGCCGCGCGCGACGCCTACCGGCTCCGGGTCCCCGGGGCGGTGACGGCCGGCCCCACCGACCGCGGCGCCGCCGGCGGTGTACGCGATGACGAAGGCTCCCATCTGGTGCGCTTCGTCGTGGCGGGCCTCACCTTCGACCTGGAGATAACGATCGGCGACGGGCTCATCGACGTGGCGGGACACGTCTTCCCGTACCCGGGGGAGGACGCGCTCATCGATGTGCGCACTCCCCATCTGACGCTCACCCGGCGGATCGCCGGCTCCGGCGACTTCGCCGCCACCGGCCTGCCGCCGGGCTGGCTGAGCGTGGTCTGCCACCGCCCCGGCCACAAGCCCGTTCAGACGCGATGGGTGCGCATCCGGCCCTGACGACGCGACGCTGATCCCCTTGCCGACCAGCCGAGAGAGCCGCGTCGCCTCTCTCGGCTGTTTTTTGTGGAGATGGACACCCCATTTGACTTCCTCCTCCTCGTAACCGAGGGGGATTCCAACCCTCACGGGTTGGGCTTCCTGCTTCACCACCGATCGCCCGCCGAGGAGGACTCCTCTTGAGGTCTTACATCAGCTCCACAGGCGTTTCAGCTCTCCGCCAGCCCGGCGGCGAGCACGTTCTTGGCAGCGTTGATGTCCCGGTCGTGGACCACGCCACAGGCGCACGTCCATTCCCGGATGGTCAGCGGCAGGCGCTCGGCCAGCGCGCCACATGCCGAGCACAGCTTGGAGGAGGGAAACCAGCGGTCCACCGCCACCAGCGTGCGGCCGTACCAGGCGGCCTTGTACTCCAGCATCGACCGCAACTCCCGCCAGCTCGCGTCCGAGATGACGCGGGCCAACCGGCGGTTTTTGACCATGTTGCGGATGGTGAGGTCCTCCACGGCGATCACTTGGTTATCGCGAACAAGCCGGGTGGACAGTTGGTGCAGGAAATCCCGGCGCCGGTCGGCGATCCGCGCATACACGCGGGCCACCTTGAGCTGGGCTTTGGCGCGATTGTTCGAGCCCTTCGCTTTGCGGGCGAGCTCACGCTGGGCCTTGGCGAGCTTGCGCCGGTCGACCCGCTCGTGCCTGGGATTGACGATCTTCTCCCCGCTGGACAAGGTGACCAGCGCTGTGATGCCCACGTCCACCCCCACCGACGCCTTGACCGGCGGAAGCGGGGAGATCTTCTCCTCCATCAGGATCGACACGAACCATCGCCCGGCCGCATCACGCGAGACGGTCACCGTGGACGGCTCCGCTCCCGGCGGCAGCGAGCGCGACCAGCGGATGTTCAGCGGCGCATCCATCTTGGCCAGCCAGAGCCGGCCATCGCGCCAGCGGAACGCGCTACGGGTGTACTCGGCGCTGGCCCGCGACTTCTTACGGGACTTGAACGTCGGATACTTGGCCCGTTTGGTGAAGAAGTTCGCAAATGCCGCTTGCAGGTGTCGGAGGGCCTGCTGGAGCGGAACGCTGGACACCTCGGCCAGGAACGCCAGCTCGGGCGTCTTCTTCCAGGCCGTCAAGGCCGCCGACGACTCCACGTAGGAAACGCGACGGCCGTGCAGGGCATAGGCGCGGGTCCGCTCCTCCAACGCCTTGTTGTAGACCAGGCGCACACAGCCGAACGTCCGGGCAAGCTCATCGGCCTGCTCGGTGGTCGGGTAGAAGCGGTATTTGTAGGGCCGCTTCACTGCCTGTGTCACATCTCACATTCTAAAGCAAGATCGGTTAAAATTTTCGGTGTTACCCAGGCTGGCGGTCCACCCGGCGGCCGGATGCTTGCTCTGCTTGGCAGGAATCCAATTCCTCCCGGCCCTGAAGCCAAAGGGCCGGGTTTCCTTGGAAACTTTCGATGAGCGCAACACCAGAGCGACCAGACGACCGAGATCCACTCGTCGTGGCGGCCGAGGCCGCTGTCATGCGCTCCCTGGTCGATCCCGACCACGCCCTTCGCGCCGGCCGTACCGTGCTCTCCACCGCCCGCCGCGTCGGCGACCCCGACGCCGAGGCCGTCGCGCACAGGGCCATCGCGCTGGCCTCCCGCGAGCTCGGCGACCTGCGCAGCGCCGAGCACCACCTCCGCGAGGCCATCGCCACCCCGGGCGCCCCGCCGGAGCGCATCGCCCAGGCCCGGCTCTCCCTCGTCACCGTACGCACCGAGCTCGGCCACCCGCTCCAGGCCCTGCGGGTGGCCGCCCTGGCCTGGGCCCACCTCTCGCCGCTCGACCGCGCCAAGCTCGACACCCAGCGCGCGGTCGCCCTGGCCCGCCTCGGCCGCCACCAGGAGGCCATCGCCGCCTGCGACCGCGCGCTGCGGGCCCTCGTGACCGCTCCCGGCACCATCGACGACCGCAGGTTCCTGGCGGGCGGGCTGCTCAACCGCGGTCTCGTCCACTCCTACCGCGGCGACTGGGACGCCGCCATGCGCGACCTGACCGCCTGCCTGGAGATCTCCCGGCACTCGGGGCTGCGGCACCTGGCTCGCCTGTCCGCCGCGAACCTGCCCTTCCTCGCGGTACGGCGGGGCGACATCGCGGGAGCGTTCAAGCTCTACCGCGAGGCCGAGGACACCCTGTTCGGCTTCCCCGAGCGGCTGGCCACGATGCGGGCGGACTTCGCCGGCGCCCTGCTGGCCGCCCATCTGCCGGGCGAGGCCAGGGCCATGCTGAGCCTGGCCGTACCCGATCTCGAGGTGTCGGGGGCGCGCGTGGCGCTGGCCGAGGCCCGGCTGAAGCTGGCGCAGGTGGAGCTGCTGACCGGCGACCCGCGCCGGGCGCTGGAGGTGGCCGAGCAGGCGGCCGGCGAGCTGGCCGCGCAGGACCGGACGTCATGGCTGCCGCTGGCCAGGGAGGTCGTCCTGCGGGCCCGGCTGACGCTCGAACCCGTCACGCCCGCCCTGGTCGCCGACCTGGTCGCGTGCGCGGACGAGCTGGAGGACGGCCTGGCGCACCTGGCGGGCGCCGCCGCGCTGCGGCTGGTGGCGGCCGAGGCGGCGCTGGCCGTGGACGACCACCCGACGGCCTCGGCGCAGCTGGCCCTCCTCACCGAGCACGCCGAACGTGAGGAGCCGTTCCCCCCGATCGGCACCCGGCTGACCCCGCTGGACTCCGAGCCCGCGCGGGAGGCGGAGATCCCGGTGCCGGTGCGCCAGCACGCGCTCGCTCTGGAGGCGTCGCTGCAGGAGGACGCCACGGGGGCCTTCCGGGCGGTCCGCGTCGGGCTGTCGGAGGTGAGCGAGCGGGTGGAGACGTTCGACGATCCCTCGCTGCGCGCCCACGCGGCCAGGGCCGGGGAGCGGCTGGCGGGGTTCGGGCTGGGGCTGGCGGTGCGGGGCGGGTCCGCCGGGGAGGTGTTCGAGTTCGCGGAGCGGTGGCGGGCGGTGGCCGCGCCCTCGCACGCGTGCTCGCTGGTGGATCCCGAACGGGTGCGGGCGGAGCTGGGGTGCGGGGCTCTGGTGGAGTTCGTGGCGGACGAGGACGCGCTGCTGGCCGTGCTCGTCAACGGGGAACGCGTGACGCTGCGGCGGGTGGGCGACGCTCGGCAGGTCAAGGAGGCGATCGTCCGGCTCCGTCACGCGCTGCGCCGCCAGTGCTCCGGGACGCCGCATCCTCGCTGCGACCTGGAGAGCGTCGAGGTGGCGGCCCTGGAGGTCGAAGGGCTGCTGCTGCGCCCGCTCCTCGCCGAGCTGGGAGACGGGCCGCTGGTGGTGGTGCCGGTGGACGCCCTGCACACGCTGCCGTGGGGGGCGCTGCCGTGCCTGCGCGAACGCCCGGTCAACGTGGTCGCCAGCGCGGCCGGCTGGGTGTGGGCCCGGGAGCTCGCCCGCGCCCGCCGGAGCGGCCCGCCGGCGGTGGTGGCGGCGGCCGGGCCCGCCCTGGCGCACGCGCACGCCGAGGTGCGCAACGTGCTCGCCTGCCACCCGGACGGGCGCGAGGCGCCGGGGCGCACCGGGCCGGTGCTGGAGGCCCTGGCGGCGGCCGACGTCCTGCATCTGGCCGCGCACGGGGTCTTCCACGCGCGCAGCCCGCTGGTGTCCGGGATCACGCTGGAGGACGGCTCGCTGATGGCCTACGACCTGCTGGACATCCCGCGGTCGCCGGGGCTGGTGGTGCTGTCGGCCTGCAATTCGGGGATGTCGCGCACGCCGGTGGAGGGGGCGCCGCTGGGCCTGCCCGGAACGTTCCTGGCCAAGGGGTCCGCGTGCGTGGTGGCCGGGCTGGTGCCGGTGCGGGACGAGGGGGCCATGGCGCTCATGAGCATGTTCCACGAACTGCTGGTGGCGGGCCGGCCCCCGGACGCGGCCCTGGCCTCCGCCGCCGCCAAGACCGGCGAGACCGGCTTCGTCTGCTTCGGAGCGGGCGACCATCCGTTGTATTAGCGGTACGGGGCCGCAGAGCTGATCAGCCCGGCCCTCACACCGACGCAGGGCCAGGGCTGCGGGGCCCCGCAGCCGGAGGCCGGCCGTTGGCGGTGAGGTCAGCCGGTGGCGACCGGCCGGGAGGGGTCGGCCACCCAGTTGGACCAGGAGCCGACGTACAGGGCGGCGGGCAGGCCGGCCACCTCCAGGGCCAGCACCTCGTGCGCGGCCGTCACGCCGGAGCCGCAGTAGGCCCCCGCCTGAACCCCCTCCCGGACCCCGAGCCCGGTGAAGCGGTCCCGGAGGGCCGCGGGCGCGAGGAAGCGGCCGTCGGGCCCGACGTTCTCCGTCGTGGGCGCGTTGACGGCCCCGGGAACGTGCCCGGCCACGGGATCGATCGGCTCCGCCTCGCCCCGGTAGCGTTCGGCGGCTCGGGCGTCGAGCAGCACGCCCTGGGTGGCCAGCGCCCCCGCCTCGTCGGCCGTCAGCGCCGGCATCCCGCCGGGCCGCGCGGTGAAGTCGCCGGACGCCGCGAGGTCGGGTGAGTCCTTCGTGGTGGGCAGCCCGGCCTCGGTCCACGCGGGCAGCCCGCCGTCGAGGACGCGGACGTCCTGGTGGCCGAAGTAGCGCAGCGCCCACCAGGCCCTGGCCGCGACCGTGGATCCGGCGTCGTCGTAGACCACCACGGGGCGCCCGTCCGACACGCCGAGCCGCCGCATCGCGCTCTGGAACGCGCCCGCCTCGGGCAGCGGATGCCGCCCGCCCGCGCCGGGCGGGGCCGCGAGATCCTGGTCGAGGTCGCAGTAGACGGCGCCGGGGATGTGCCCCTCGCGGTAGAACTCCACCCCGGGCGGCCCGCCGAGCCGCCAGCGGACGTCGAGCACCGTCACGTCATCGAGCGCGGCGAGCTCGGCCGGTGTGATCAGCGGGCTGGTCAAGGCGTACCCCCAGAGAATTCGTCGCCGGACCTCGTCACAGTATCTCCGGCCAGGTCACGTGCGGGCCTGCAGGAGCGGCACGTGCTGCTCGGCCGCCGTCATCGAGCCGTGGTAGCCGGTGAACAGGGCCTCGATCCTGTGATGGGTAGGCGCGATGATCGCCAGGTCGGCATACGGCACGGCCACGACGTCGCCGATGCGCCCCAGCCACGCGTCCCGCACCCGGGGGCCGAACCAGCCCGACTCCACCGCCTCCCGCCTGGAGACCACCCAGGCCTTCCCGCGCAGGGTCTCGCGCCACGCCTCCAGCACGTCCCGCGCGGCTCCGGGCTCGGCGTAGACGTGCCTGGCCCTGGCCTCGCCGCCGAGCAGCGCCACGCCCTCCGTGAGCTCGGGCACGCTCTCGGCGTCGATCTTCTCGGTGGCGTTGACCATGCCGTGGTCGGCGGTCACGTAGAGGGCGGATCCAGGAGGCAGGCCCTCCGCGAGCCGCTGGGCCATGTCGTCGACGACGGCGAGCTGCCGCAGCCACTCCTCGCTGCCCCAGCCCGTCATGTGGCCGGCGGAGTCCAGATCGCCGTAATAGACGGTGACATGCGCCGCCCCTTGGCGCATGGACTCGTGCACGCGGGCCACGCGGTCGTCCACGGTGTCGGCGGCCACGTAACGGACGCCCCGGTAGACGGCCTGCGTCAGGCCGGTGCCCTCGAACTCGGCGGGGGCGACGTAGACGGCGTCGAGCCCGGCCCGGGTGGCGCGCTGGTAGACGGTCGGGGCGGGCTGCCAGAGCTCGGGATCCATGGTGAGGCCGTCGGGGAGGGTCCACCGCAGGCAGTTGAACAGGTGGCCGGTGCCGGGGACGGCCAGCGTCAGGCCGAGCATGCCGTGCTCGCCCGGGGTCAGGCCGGTGCCCAGGGAGCAGAGGCTGGTGACGGTCGTGGCCGGGAATCCGGCGGTGAGCGTCCGGCCCGCCAGGCCGGACAGGAACGGGGCGGTGTCGGCGTGCGCCCTCAGCAACTCGGCGCCCAGGCCGTCGACCAGGAACAGGCACACGCGATCGGCCGACTCCAGGACGAGCGGCCCTCCGCCTGCCGGGCCGGGCAGACTCGCCGGATCCGAGGCGCCCGTCGCAGCGGGCGGACTCGCCGTGTCCGGCTCGGGTGTGCGCACGCCCAGCGCCGCCAGCAACGCGTCGGGCAGGTCCGCGAGTGACCCGCCGCCGTACCCCGGCACCAGCATGTCGTTCATCCTATGCCTTGGCGGATCTCCCGCTCAGGAAGCGCGGGCGGTGGCCTCGGAGAGGGCCTTGGCGAAGGCGAGGACGTGGGTGACCGCTTCCGGGCCGTCGGCCGCCTCGCTGACCCGGAGGGACAGGTCGTCGGCCGTGATCGCGCCCGTGTAGCCGTGGTCGGCCTCGCAGTTTTCGTCGCCGCAGGTGGCCGGCTCCAGGTCCACGTGGGAGATGGCGCCCCAGCCGATCGTGAGCGTCACCTCCGTGGGAGGCACGCCGGGGACGTAGGAGGCGGGGTCGGGCACCACGCGCGTGACGGCGACCGACTGGACACGGGTCAGGCGCACGGCCTCCGTGGTCGTGGAGGCGTGGGACGTCGAGACGCCCTCCACCGCGGGATGCTCGTCGGTGTGGCAGACCAGCAGCCGCGTCGCCGAGAGCACCAGCACCGTGACGTGCCTGCGCACCTCCATGGCGGGATCGAACGTGGCCTCGTGATGGACCACGAAGGCGGTCACCGCCTCCTTGCCCAGCGCGGATTCGACCGCATCGGTGACGAGGTCGGGATAGTAGCCGCTGCGCTCGATCGCTTCACGCAGGCCCGCGGCTGAGACTCGGGTTTCCCTCATGGGTCCATCCTGCCAGGGCGAGGCTGTGTGCTCATCCGCCGGATATAACGCTCTATAACGTCTTTTATCCAGGCATCAGGGGGTGCTTCGGTTCACCCCATTCACTCCCGTCGGCCGCCCTTCGCTGAGAGCTGATCAGGACAGCCTCCGGGGGCCGCCGTCGAGGCGTGGGCCCGCCGGGGTGCGGAGGGTGGCGCGGGCGCCGAGGACGATGACCCCCGACTCGCCGACGAGCACCTGGTCCAGGTCCAGCCTGGCCACCTCCGGCAGGTCGTGGGCCAGGCGGCCGACGCGTACCAGGAGGTCTTCCAGGGCGTCCACGGCCACGGGCGGGTAGCCGTACTCGCCGAAGAGCAGCGGGGCCGCGCGGACGGAGCGCACGAGCGCGGCGGCGTCCTCGCGGGTCAGGGGCGCCAGGCGGAAGCCCTGGTCGAGCAGGAGGCGCGCGGTCACCTCGCCGAGCCCGAACGAGACGAAGGGGCCGAACGCGGGGTCCTCGACGACGCCCACGACGGTCGGGACGGCCGGCTGCGGCGCCATGCGCTGGACCGCCAACTCCACGCATTCGCCCAGCTGGTCGGCGAACTCGGCATAGGCGTGGCGGACCATCTCGGGCCCTGTCAGGCCAAGACGCACGGTGCCCGCGCGCCGCGAGGCGCCGGGGTCGGCCACCTTGAGCACCACCGGCCACCCGAGCCGCTCGGCCGCCCGCACCGCCTCGTCCGGCGAGCGCACCACTTCGGCGGGCCAGACGGTGAGGCCGTAGCAGGACAGGAGCTCGGCGGCGTCCACCTCGACCGGCGGGCCCGGCTGCGCGAACGCCCCCTCTTCCGACGCGCCGGTCCGTGCCGGAACGGTCGTGGTAAGGGCCGTCCGGACGAGGGCCTGGGCGCGGACCGTGTCGATGCCGTCGAGCTCCGGCGGCGGCACCGCCGGGTGGGCGAACCACTTCGCGTAGCGGACCACATGGGCCAGCGCGCGCACGGCCTCCTCGGGCGCCGCGTACGAGGGGATCGAGCCGCGCGCGGGAGCCGTCCCGCACCCCGGCGGGCCCGTCTCGACGCGCAGAGCCGCGTGCATGCCCAGATGCCCCTGGAACGTCGCCAGCACCGGCTTGCCGGAGTCCTTCGAGACCCGCAGCAGCTCGGCCGCCACCGCGTCCGTGTCGCCGGGGATGGGCGGCATGTAGATCACGACGGCGGCGTCCACGTCGGGCGAGGCCAGCTCGCCGGCGAGGGCCGCGCCGAACTCCGAGGCCCCGGCGGCGGCGCCCAGGTTGACCGGCGAGCGGGGGTCGAGGCCGGCGGCGAGGCACGCGTCGGCGGCCAGGAGGCCGAGCGCGTCGGAGTTGGTCACGAGCGCGACCCGGGGCCCGGCGGGCAGCGGCTGGTAGGCCAGCAGCTGGCCCACGTCGAACAGCTGGATGAGGTCGTCGACCCTGATCAGCCCCGCCTGCTCGAACAGCGAGCTGATCGCCGAGTCGGGCAGCCGCAGCTCCTCCGCCGAGTGCCCGGAGGGGGTGCCGCCGCTCTTGACCACCACGACCGGCTTGCTGCGGGCGATGCGCCTGGCCAGGCGGGTGAACTTGCGCGGATTGCCCAGCGACTCCAGGTAGAGCAGGATCACCTCGGTCGAGTCGTCTTCCTCCCAGTACTGCAGCAGGTCGTTGCCGGACACGTCGGCCCGGTTGCCCGCGGAGACGAACGTCGAGATGCCCATGCCGCGCTGTGCCACCCGCTGGAGCAGCGCCGTGCCGAGCGCGCCCGACTGGCTGAAGAACCCCACCTTGCCCCGGCACGGCAGGGTGGCGGCGAGGGTCGCGTTGAGCTGGACGGCGGGGTCGGTGTTGGCGATGCCGAGGCAGTTGGGGCCCACGACGCGCAGCCCGTACGAACGCGCGAGGCGAGCCAGCTCGTCCTGCCTGGCCTTGCCCTCCGGGCCCGTCTCCCCGAACCCGGAGGAGACCACGACCAGCCCGTGCACGCCCTTTTCCGCGCACTCCTTGACCACGTCGATCACGCCGGAGGCGGGCACCGCCACCACGGCCAGGTCGACGTCGCCGTCGATGGCCCCCACGCTCGGATAGGCCCGCACGCCCGCCACGGCCCGCACCTCCCGGTGCACCGGATAGACGGGGCCGGTGAAGTCGGCGGCCAGCAGGTTGCGCAGGACGGTCTGGCCGACCCCGCCGGGCTCGCGCGAGGCGCCGATGACGGCGACCGAGCCGGGGGCGAGCAGCCTGCCGATGGACCGGGACTCGGCGCGGTGCTCGCGGGAGAGCGTCACCTCCGTCGAGGTCTCGGTGGGGGTGAGGTCGAGCGTCATGCGTACGACGCCGTCCTCGAACTGGCTCTGGGCCGTGTAACCGGCCTGGCGCAGCAGGCCCATCATGCGCATGTTGGCGGGCAGGACGTCGGCGACGAAGCGTTCGATGCCGTTCTCGCGGGCCGTGGCCGCCAGGTGCTCCAGGAGCACGGAGGCCACTCCCCTGCCCTGGTGCGCGTCCTCGACGAGGAAGGCGATCTCGGCCTCGCCGGGGCCGGTGCGGTCGTAGCGGATGACGGCGACCATCTCGGCGCCGATGGTGGCGATCAGCGCGACCCGGTTGACGTAGTCGACGTTGGTGAACCGCTCGACTTCCCGGTCGGACAGCCGGGGCCTCGGCCCGAAGAACCGGAAATAGATCGACTCGTCCGACAACCGCGAGTAAAAAGAGCGGAGGCGGTCGGCGTCTGCGGGCTTGATCGGCCGGACGTGCGCCGTGCCTCCGTCGGCCAAAACGACGTCGGCTTCCCAGTGGGCCGGATAGTGTGCCTCCACAGTGTCGAGCGTAAACCCGCATTTCATATGCCAAGACCGGAGCCCCTGTTGGGCAACGCTTGTGCATCGACTGCAGCCCGGTGTCGTGGGACCGCCCCACGGGCACCCCGGAAGCTGTTAGTTTTGCCGTGGCCAGGCTCGTTCTGAAGGCAGCAAGGTGGTGACATCATGACGCGGGTCGTCGTGGTGGGCGATCTCATGACCGACGCGGTCGCGCGCGCCCGTTATGCGCTTGCCAGGGCGAGTGACACCCCGGCGATCGTGACCATGCACGGCGGCGGCTCGGGGGCCAACATCGCCTCGTGGCTCGCCGTCGAGGGCGCCGAGGTGGCCTTCATCGGCCGCAGGGGCGCCGACATCACGGGGCGTAACCGTGACATGGAGTTGATGGGCTACGGCGTCGACGCCCGGCTCGTCATGGACCCTGAGCGGCCCACCGGCACCTGCGTGGTGCTCGTCACGCACAAGGGTGAGCGCACCATGCTCTCCGACCCCGGTGCCAACGCCGCGCTGTCGCCCGAGGACCTGCCGCGTGACCTGTTCTCCAGCGGCGCGCACCTCCACCTGTCCGGCTACACGCTGATCAACGAGGGCTCGCGCGACGCGGGCCTGGCCGCGCTCGACATGGCCAGGCGCGGCGGGATGTCGATCTCGGTCGACTGCGCCTCGTCCGCGCCTCTGGAGCGTACGGGCGCCGAGTCGTTCCTGGAGTGGACCAACGGGGTCAAGCTGCTGTTCGCCAACATCGAGCAGGCCAAGGTGCTGACCGGCCGCGACGACGCCGAGGCCGCCGCCAAGGTGCTGACGGCGTGGTTCCCGCAGGTCGTCATCAAGATGAACTCCGAAGGCGCGCTGTGGTACGCCAACGGCCGCCCCGACCCGGTCCACGTGGCCGCCGAGCCGGTCGACAAGATCGTGGACGGCACGGGTGCCGGAGACGCGTTCAGCGCCGGTTTCCTGCCCGTCTGGCTGGCGGGCAAGCCGCCGACCGAGTCGCTGGCCGCCGGCTGCCGCCTGGCCGCGAAGGCCATCGCGCACCTGGGCGCCCGCCCGCCGTTCTAGTCCCGCAGGGCTCCGTTGTGAGCGGTCCTGCACCGCTATGGTGGAGAAAATCGGGATGAGCGCGAAATAAGGGAGCCGGATGCGCGGCGTGCGTCCGTTACGGCCGGGCGACCCCACGTCGGTGGGCTCGTACAAGGTCACCGGCTTTCTCGGCGAGGGCGGTCAGGGCAGCGTCTACCTCGGCGTCTCCCCTTCCGGCGAGCAGGTCGCGATCAAGCTGCTGCACGCCAGGTTCGCCGACGACGAGCAGGCGGTACGCCGCTTCCGCCGAGAGGCCGAGGCGGCACGGCGGGTGGCCGAGTTCTGCACGGCACGCGTGCTCGAGGTCGGAGCCGTCAACGACCAGCCCTTCATCGTCGGCGAGTACGTCGACGGGCCCTCCCTGCAGCACCAGGTCACCAAGGAAGGCCCCGTCCAGGGCCCGGCGCTCATGCGGCTGGCGATCACCACCGCCACGGCCCTGGTGGCCATCCACGGGTCCGGGGTCGTCCACCGGGACTTCAAGCCCAGCAACGTGCTGCTCGGGCCGGACGGGCCCCGCGTGATCGACTTCGGCATCGCCCGGGCGCTCGACATCAGCCAGAGCCTGACCACCGGCATCGTGGGGACGCCCGCGTTCATGGCCCCCGAGCAGTTCCTCGGAGAGGCCTCTCCGGCGAGCGACGTGTTCGCCTGGGCGGGCACCATGATCTTCGCCGCCACGGGGCGCGGGGCCTTCGGCTTCGGGCCGCTGCCCGTGGTCATGCACCGCATCCTCAACCTCGACGCCGACCTGAACGGCGTGCCGCCGGAGATGGCGCCGCTGCTGTGGGCCTGCCTGGCCAAGGACCCCCGGCGACGGCCCACCGCCGAGCAGCTGATGCGGGACCTCATCCGCGCCGGCACCGCCCCGCCACCCGCCCCTCCGGGAGCTCAGCCGATCAGCGCCCCTCAGAAGAACGGGGGGAACCCCCGTCCGGGGGCACCCCTGCAGTATCCGGTCAGCGGCCCCGTACGGCCGCCCGTGCCGGGGGCCTCGACCGAGCCCTCGCGGCGGCGCGGGCAGCGGAGGGCGCTGGTCTCGATCGGGGCGGCGGCCACCGCTCTCGTGACCGGGATCTCGGTGTGGCTCGTGACGCGGACCCATCCCGAGGACCGCCGGCCGGACCCCACTCCCACGTCCTCCTCGCCCGTGGCGGCCTTCGGGGCGGCCGTGACCTCCGTGGCGGACCCTTCGGCCAGGAAGGGCGGGACCCTGCGCGTCGTCTCGCCGTACGAGCTGGAGTCCGTCGATCCGGGGAACATGTACACGATGGAGTCCCTGAACCTGGTCCGGCTCTACGGGCGTTCGCTGACGATGTTCAAGCCGGTGCCGGGGGCCGCCGGGACGCAGGTCGTGCCGGACCTGGCCGAATCGCTCGGCGTGCCGGGTGACGGCGGCAAAACCTGGACGTACAAACTCCGACAAGGCGTGAAATATCAGGATGGCACGCCGATCACCTCCGAGGACGTCAAGTACGCGATCCTGCGGAGCATGGATCCCTCCCGCACCCTGGGATCGAGCCACTTCGACCTCATGCTCGACCTCCCCTCCGGCTACCGGGGCCCCGCCAAGTCATCGAGCGCGAACACCGACTCGGCCATCCAGACCCCCGACGAGCGGACGATCGTCTTCCGTCTGAAGCGGCCGTACGCGACGTTCGACGACGTCGTGCAGCTCCCTGAGACCGTCCCCGTGCCGAAGGCCAAGGACACGCAGGACAGCGTCCTCGCCTCCGGCCCGTACAAGATCGAGAGCGTGTCCGCCGACAAGAAGAAGCTCGTCCTTACCCGCAACGACCAGTGGGCCGCCGCCACGGACCCCAACCGCGACCCGCTCCCCGACCGGTACGAGATCGACTACCAGGTCACCGACGCCGAGCAGCGGCTGCGGGCCGGCACCGCCGATTTCGGCTTCACGACCAGCTCGGCGAGCAGCGAGGCCGCGGTGCTCGCCGACCCGGCGCTCAGGAAACGGGCCGACGTCCCGGTGGGCACGTCCGTGCGCATGCTGGCGATCAACCCGCAGGTGGCGCCGTTCGACAAAATCGACTGCCGCAGGGCGGTGGTCCGCGCACTCAACCTCAGGAACCTCGCCCGCGTGTTCGGCGCCGGACCGGCACAGTCCCGGCTGCCCACGTCGCTCGTCCCGCCCACGGTCGCCGGCGGTCGCTGGTCCGATCCGAACCTGAAGGCCGAGGGTGACCAGCAGGCCGCCAAGCAGTCGCTGGCCGCGTGCGGGAAACCGTCCGGGTTCACCGTGAACTACGTCTATCGGGACCTGGGCGCCGAGAAGCAGATCGCCGAGGTCGTAGAGAACGACCTCGGCGGGATCGGCATCGACGTCAAGCTGCGGCAGGTCTCCACCGCGGAGTTCCACAAGACATACGGCGGCAACCCCGCCAACCTCAAGCGGCAGGGCATCGGCCTGATCCCCAAGTCCTGGGCACCTGACTGGCCCGACCCCGAGTCGTTCCTGTCGTTGATCGCCGACAGCAGGCAGATCACCGACACGTACTCGTTCAACGTGAGCGTCCGAGTCAAGGCGATCGACGATCTCATGGACCGGGCCAGAGCCGAGCTCGACGCGGGCAAGCGTGCCGACCTGTGGACCGAGGTGGAGCAGAAGCTCGCCGACGAAGCCGTGCTCGTGCCGCTCGTCTGGGTATGCCCGGTGCTGCTACGCGGCCAGAACGCCGCCAACGTCCACGTCAGCCCCGTCTTTGGCAACTACGACCTGCTCACCATGGGCCTCAAGTAGGCGCATCACGAGGTGACGGCCAGGGCGAGCGGGAGGACCGCCGGAGCGCCCGCGTGCCGGATCAGGGCCGCCGCCAGCGTCATCGTCCACCCCGTGTCGACGCGGTCGTCCACCAGCAGCACCGGCCCGCCGCACTGCGCGATCGAGGCGCCCAGCTCCTTGGGCATGGCGAGCGTCCCCCGGACGGCCTGCACCCGCTTCGCGCTGTTGAACTGCTGCCCGGGCGCTCCCGCCCGATAGCCCAGCTCGCCGAGATAGGACAGCCGGCCCACGGACGCCAGCCGCTCGGCGAAGCTCCGCACCAGCGTGGGGCGGGTCGCGGACGGAACGCTGACCACGGCCACGGGCCGCTCGCGCCATTCCCAGGACGCCAGCACCTGCACCACGGCCTTGAACACGTCGTCGGACACCGGCCCGTCGCCCCCCTGGAACAGCTCCCGCAGCCGGTTGCCCCAGCCGATGTCGGTCAGCCGCCCGAGCGCGCGGCCGGGCTCGGCACCCAGCTCCGGCTTGATCCGCCCGGACAGGTCGGCCAGCCCGGTGGGCCACTGCCTGCGGGCCTCGATCTCGACGCCGGGCCTGCTCAGCCGCTGGCGGGCGCCCTCGACGGCCTGCGCGCCGATCTCCGGCGAGCGGTGCCGCCCGGTGCAGTTGTCGCAGCGGCCGCACGGCGTGGCGGTCTCGTCGTCGAGGTGCCTGCGGAGGAACTGCTCCCGGCACTCGGACGTCGTCAGATAGCCCAGCATGGCCTCCTGCTCGGCCCTGCGCTCGGCGGCGATGCGGGTGTAGCGCTCGACGTCGTACGCCCACGGCTCGCCGGTGGCCTCCCAGCCGCCCTTGACCCGCCGGACCGCGCCGTCCACGTCGAGCACCTTGAGCATCATCTCCAGCCGGCTCCGGCTCAGGTCGACCGCCGTCTCCAGCGCCGGGGTGGACATGAGGCCGCGCTCTTCGAGCGTCTGGAGCGTGGTCCGTACGACGGGCTCGGGCGGGAACGCCAGCGAGGCGAAATATGACCAGATATCCCGATCCTCGGTGCCCGGCAGCAGGATCACCTCGGCCCGCTCGACCCCGCGCCCAGCCCGGCCGACCTGCTGGTAGTAGGCGACGGGCGACTGCGGCGCCCCCACGTGCACCACGAACCCCAGATCGGGCTTGTCGAACCCCATCCCCAGCGCGCTCGTCGCCACCAGTGCCTTGAGCTTGTTGGTCAGCAGCGCCTCCTCGGCCGCCAGCCGCTCGGCCGGGTCGGTCTGCCCGGAGTAGGCGGCCACCTCGAACCCCTGGTCGCGCAGGTATCCGGCGATCTCGTGGGCGGCGGCGACGGTGAGGGTGTAGACGATGCCGGAGCCGGGCAGCTCGCGCAGCGTCTGCGCCAGCCAGGCCAGCCGCTGCTCGGCGGTGGGCAGGCGCACGACGCTCAGATGCAGGCTCTCCCGCTCCAGCGCCCCGCGCAGCACCAGCGTGCCGTCGCCGTCGTCGCCGGGCAGGCGCATCTGCTCGGCCACGTCACGGGTGACGCGGGCGTTGGCGGTGGCGGTGGTGGCCAGGACGGGGATGCCCGGCGGCAGCTCCTCGAACAGCGTGGCCAGCCTGCGGTAGTCCGGCCGGAAGTCGTGGCCCCAGTCGGAGATGCAGTGGGCCTCGTCCACCACCACGAGCCCGGCGCTCTCGGCCAGCTCGGGCAGGACGTTGTCGCGGAAGTCGGGGTTGTTGAGCCGCTCGGGGCTGACCAGCAGCACGTCGACCAAGCCCTCGGCCACCTCGCCGTAGATCTCCTCCCACGCCTCGGGGTTGGCGGAGTTGATCGTGACGGCCCTGATGCCGGCCCGCTCGGCGGCGGCGATCTGGTTGCGCATGAGCGCCAGCAGCGGCGAGACGATGACCGTGGGGCCCTCGCCGAGCTCGCGCAGGAGCCCGGTGGCCACGAAGTAGACGGCCGACTTGCCCCAGCCGGTCCGCTGCACGACGAGCACCCGCCGCCGATCCAGCACCAGCGCCTCGATCGCGGCCCACTGGTCCTCGCGCAGCACGGCGTGCTCCCCGGCCAGGGCCCGCAACCGCTCCTCGGCCTCTTCACGCAGCATCGCGACATCGGGGGCTTCACTCATGCCCCCCTTGTTACCAGCTTTCTCCGACGGAATGGGCCGGTCGCCGCCATACCCGCCCCGCATTCGGTGGAACTGTGACCTCAGGGGGCTTACCCGCACCCGCTATTTGTCGGCGTGCTCGGGGAAGGCGTTGATGGTGACGCGGTGCATGCGGCGGCGCTCGGTGTAGTCGGCCACCGCGTAGTGCTGGGTCGGGCGGTTGTCCCAGAACGCCAGCGTGCCGGGCCGCCACCGCAGCCGGAGCTGGTACTCCGGCGACCGGATGTGGTCGATCAGGAGCGGCAGCAGCGCCTCGTTCTCCCGGTCCGTCAGCCCCACCAGGCGGGTCGTGGAGGCGCGGTTGACGAACAGGGCCTTGCGGCCGGTCTCCGGGTGCACGCGCACCACCGGGCGCACCATCGGCGGCCACTTGGCCTGGATCTCGGCCAGGTCGAACGGGTGCCCCTTCGCGATCGCCTTCTTCATCGACATCGTGATGTCGTGCTCGGCGGTCAGCTCGTCGCACAGCCGCTGCAGCGACGGCGAGAGCGTCTCGTACGCCAGGTACGTGTTCGCCCAGCACGTGTCCCCGCCCACGCTGGGCAGCTGGACGCAGCGGAGCAGGGAGCCCATCGGCGGGGTGGGCTCGAAGGTGTTGTCGCTGTGCCACTCGTCCCCGCCCTCGCCCTTCGGTGAGGTCTGGTCGAGGACGTGGATGGGGCTGGTGGAGTCCTTCTTGAAGGCGGGGTGGTTGAGCGTGCCGAAGTTCAGGGCGAATTGCAGGTGCTGTTCGTCGTCGATGTGCTGGTCGCGGAAGAACAGCACGAGGTGCCTGAGCCAGCCGGCCCGCAGGGTGGCGACCTCTTCCTGCGACAGCGGTTTGCGCAGATCGACCCCGGTGACCTCGGCGCCGATATGCATGGTCACGGGATGGAACTCGATCATGACGCCTCCGGATACAGGTGGGAACCCTCGGCCCGAACGTACGACCCAAGCAATTGCTTGGTCAAGGGGCGTCCGGGAGAGCCTTCCGTACACGCCGGGCGCGACTTGTGACGCCAACGAGTCGCGGGCACCCGAATACCTTCGGCACAATGTTCGACATGGCCCGACGCACGACTGCACCCCCGCCCGAGGACTTCGAGGAGCGGATCGTCGACATCGACGTCACCTCCGAGATGCGCACCAGCTATCTCGAGTACGCCTACTCGGTGATCTACCAGCGCGCCCTGCCCGACGCGCGCGACGGCCTCAAGCCCGTGCAGCGTCGCATCCTCTACTCGATGAGCGAGATGGGGCTGCGCCCGGATCGCGGCCACGTCAAGTCGTCGCGCGTCGTCGGCGACGTCATGGGCAAGCTGCACCCCCACGGTGACAGCGCCATCTACGACGCCCTGGTGCGCCTGGCGCAGCCGTTCTCCATGCGCCTGCCGCTCGTCGACGGCCACGGCAACTTCGGCTCGCCCGACGACCTGCCGGCCGCCATGCGATACACCGAGGCCAGGCTGGCCCCGGCGGCGATGCTCATGGTCGACTCCCTCGACGAGGACACCGTCGACTTCAAGCCCAACTACGACGGCCAGGAGACCGAGCCGGTCGTCATGCCGTCGGCGTTCCCCAACCTGCTGGTCAACGGCACCAGCGGCATCGCGGTCGGCATGGCCACCAACATGGCGCCGCACAACCTCAACGAGGTCGTGGCCGCCGCCCGCCATCTGATCAAGAAGCCGGACGCGACGCTGGACGAGCTGATGACGTTCGTCCCGGGTCCCGACCTGCCGACGGGCGGCTCGATCATCGGGCTGCAGGGCGTGCGCGACGCGTACGAGACGGGGCGTGGCACGTTCCGCATGCGGGCCAAGTGCGCGGTCGAGCAGATCACGCCCCGCCGCAAGGGCATCGTCGTCACCGAGCTCCCCTACAACGTCGGCCCCGAGCGCGTCGTCACCAAGATCAAGGAGCTGGTGAACGCCAAGAAGCTCCAGGGCATCGCCGACCTCAAGGACCTCACCGACCGCCACAAGGGCCTCCGGCTGGTCATCGAGATCAAGAACGGCTTCATCCCCGAGGCCGTCCTGGAGGAGCTCTACCGGCTGACGCCGATGGAGGAGACGTTCGGCATCAACAACGTCGCCCTCGTCGACGGCGAGCCGCGCACGCTCGGCCTGCGCGAGATGCTCCAGGTCTACGTCGACCACCGGCTCGAGGTGGTGCGCCGCAGGTCGGAGTACCGGCGGCGCAAGCGCGAGGAGCGCCTCCACCTGGTCGACGGCCTCATCATCGCCCTGCTCAACATCGACGAGGTCATCCAGGTCATCCGCTCCTCCGACGACTCGGCCGAGGCCCGCACGCGGCTGATGGACGTGTTCGACCTGAGCGAGATCCAGGCCTCCTACATCCTGGACACGCCGCTGCGCCGGCTCACCAGGTTCGACAAACTGGAGCTGGACCGGGAGAAGGAGACGCTGAGCGACGAGATCGCCAAGCTGACCGAGATCCTCTCCTCCGACGCCAAGCTGCGCCAGGTGGTCTCGGGCGAGCTCGCCGACGTGGCCAAGAAGTACGGCATGCCGCGCCGCACCGTCCTGCTGGAGGCGCCGGGCGTCACCCGCACCCCGGTCGCGGTCGTGGACCTGCAGGTGGCCGACGACCCGTGCCTGGCGCTGCTGTCCTCGACCGGCCTGCTGGCCCGCACCTCCGACGCCACGCCGCTGTCCGGCGAGGGCGAACGGTCGGCGCACGACGTGCTGGTGTCGGTCGTGAAGACGTCCGTACGCGGCGAGGTGGGCGTGGTGACGTCGCTGGGCCGGCTGATCCGGATCCAGGTCGTCGACCTGCCGACCCTGCCGACCACGGCCAACCCGCCGTCCCTGTCGGGCGGGCACCCGGTGTCCGAATACGTCTCGCTGCAGCCCGACGAGAAGGTCGTCGGCCTGGGCTCCCTCGACCCCGACGGCCCCGGCCTGGCCCTGGGCACGGCGCAGGGCGTGGTCAAGCGGGTGGTTCCCGACTATCCGGCCAACCGCGACGACTTCGAAGTGATCACGCTGAAGGACGGCGACATCGTGGTGGGCGCGGTCGAGCTGGTGTCGGAGTCGCACGACCTGGTGTTCATCTCCTCCGACGCCCAGCTCCTGCGCTACCCGGCCTCGCAGGTGCGCCCGCAGGGCCGCCCGGCGGGCGGCATGGCGGGCATCCGGCTCGACGGCGGGGCGCGGGTGATCTGGTTCGGGGTGGTGGATCCCGAGCGTCCCGCGCACGTGGTCACGATCGCGGGCTCCTCGACCGCGCTGCCCGGCACGCAGGTGGGCGGCGGCAAGCTGTCCGACTACGCCGAGTTCCCGACCAAGGGGCGGGCGACGGGCGGGGTCCGGGCACAGCGGTTCCTGAAGGGTGAGGACGAGCTGCTGCTGGCGTGGGCCGGTCCGGCGCCGGCCAAGGCAGTCTCGGCGGTGGGCAAGCCCGTGCCGCTGCCGGAGGAGATCGGCCGGCGCGACGGCTCGGGCGTGCGGCTGACCAACACCATCGGCGCGATCGGCGGCGCCCTCGCCTCCGGGCCCGAGGCCCTGCCGTCCGGGTCGGCCCCGGACGAGCAGACGTCCCTGTGACGTTGTCGGGGGGGGCGGGGCGGGGGGGGCCGGGCGCGCGCCGGAGGGGGGAGAGTA